>DASXVN010000001.1:0-57675 GCA_036504235.1 Armatimonadota bacterium
GGGACGTAGCCCCCGCCCTACAGGGAAGGCAACCGCCCGAAACCGCCGGAACCTTGCCTTGTCTGAGGCGTCCAATAGTATATGCACCGACTTGCTGAACATAAGCGGCGGCCCTCCTGGCGGAGGGCCACTTGCTGTATCCTGGGCCTGGCGATTGCCGGGGGGCTGCTCACGTTGCTGGCCGGTTGTCCCCGGACGCCGGTGGTATTCGTCCCGGCTACGACGACGACTCCGCCCGCCCAGATCGCCCCGGCCCTGCGCCAGTGGCAGGAGGTCGGGCAGCTCGCGACCGGCCTGCAGGAAGTGCGCGGCTTGGCCGTCGGGCCGCGGGGGCGCGTCTATGTGGCCGGCGACCAACTGGTGCGGGTCTACAACGGTAAGCGCCAGCCGGAGCGCGATCTGGCCCTGCCCGGCCCGCCCCGCTGCCTGGCGGTGGCGAGCGATGGCCGGCTCTATGTCGGCCTGGCCGATCAGGTGACGGTGCTCTCGCCCACCGGCGAGCGGCTGACCTCCTGGCCGGTGCCCGGCAAGCGCACGTTCGTAACCGGTATTGCCCTGAGCGCGGACCGCGTATTCGTGGCGGACGCCGGCAACCGGGTGGTGCTGCAATACACGCCGGAGGGCAAGCTGCTGGGCGCTTTTGGCCCGGGCAGCGGCCCCGCGCAGGGACCGGCCCTGCGGATACCCAGCCCGCATCTGGACGTGGCCGTCTCGGCCGCGGGTCTGGTGTGGATCGCCAATCCCGGCCTGCATACGGTCAACGCGTTCCGGCCGGACAATACGCTGGTGGCCTCCTGGAGCCAGTCGGCGTATGATATCAACGGATTTTGCGGGTGCTGCAACCCGACTGATCTCGCGGTCCTGCCCGAGGGCGGGATCGTCACCAGCGAGAAGGGCGTGCCGCGGGTCAAGGTCTACAGCCCCGGCGGGCAGCTCCAGAGTGTAGTCGCCGGACCGGAGGCCTTCCGCCCCGAGACGGTGGGGCTGGATCTAGCGGTGGAGGGCGCCGGGACGATTCTGGTTCTGGACCCGTCGCACCGCAGCGTCCGATTCTTCACGAGAAAGAGCAGCCCATGAGCGCAGAGGAAAAGGGAATCAGCCGCCAGGAGTTCCTCCGGAGCCTGCTCCGGTTCCTGGCCTTGGGCCTGCTGGGCTTGGGCCTGGGCGGGCTGGTCTGGCGTTCCCAGAACGAGGACTGCACCGTGGCCCCCGTCTGTGGCCAGTGTCCGCAGTTTGGCGACTGCACCCTCCCGCCAGCCCGGAAGGCGCGGTCCTAAAGAGCGATTATGTCCGACAAGAAGAAACCGACAACCCGGCGGGAGTTTCTCAAGACCGGCCTGCGCGCGGCGGGCGTCGTGGTGCTCGGCGGAGCCCTGGGCTCGCTGGTGCGGCGCGGTAACGCCGGCGAGACGGTCTGGCAGATTGACCCCGCCAAGTGCACCCAGTGCGGCCTGTGCGTCACCGCTTGCGTGCTCGCCCCCTCGGCGGTCAAGGCCGTCCACCAGTACGCCATGTGCGGCTACTGCAACCTGTGTTTCGGCTACTTCACGGACCAGCGCGCCGACAACGGCACGGGCGCGGAGAACCAGCGCTGCCCCACCGACGCCATCCGGCGCAGCTTCGTGGAGGACCCCTACTACCAGTACGTGATCGATGAGCCCAAGTGCATCGGTTGCGGCATCTGCGTGAAGGGCTGCGGCGCTTTCGGCAACGGTTCGCTGTTCCTGCAGGTGCGGCACGACCGCTGCCTGAACTGCAACGAGTGCGCCATCGCCGCCGCCTGCCCCGCGCAGGCTTTCGTCCGCGTTCCGGCGGACCACCCTTACCTATACAAGACGAGGAAGTGAGCCGCCTGCTTCGCCGACTCACCTACCTGCTGGTTTTGCTGCTCGTGCCGGTGGCCGCGCTGGCGCTGGAGAACTTCCCGCCCCCGGAGTTCACCAGCGGCTACCACTTCCCCGGCCTGGTCACCCCCGCGGCCCGCGCGGCGATTTTCGCCTACGTGGATATCGCCGTCCTGGCGCTGTGTCTGGCCTTGGCCGCGTACTTCTCGATCCGGCTACGCTCGCGGCGGCACATTGTCGTGCTCACCATCTTCTCGCTGCTCTACTTCGGCTTCTACCGCAAGGGCTGCGTCTGCCCGGTGGGGGCGCTCCAGAACGTGACGCTGGCGGCGAGCACCGCCCGTTACGCGCTGCCCGCGGTGGTGGCGGTCTTCTTTGGCCTGCCGCTGATCACGGCGCTGATCGCCGGCCGCGCCTTCTGCAACGGGGTCTGCCCGCTGGGGGCCGCGCAGGAGATCGTGCTGCTGCGCCCGGTACGCGTTCCCGCCTGGCTGGAGGCGCCGCTGGGGCTGATCCCCTTCTTCTACCTGGGCACGGCGGTGCTGCTGGCCGCCACCGATAGCAGCTACCTGATCTGCCGCTACGACCCGTTTGTGGCCTTCTTCCGCCTGGGCGGCAGCAACGGGATGGTCATCTTCGGCGTGGCGCTGCTGCTGCTGGGCATGGTGGTCGGCCGGCCCTACTGCCGCTTCCTATGCCCATACGGGGCGATCCTGCGCCTGCTCGCGCCGCTGGCCCGCTGGCGAGTACGCATCACCCCCGAGGATTGCATCAACTGCCACCTCTGCGCCGGCGCCTGCCCCTACGGGGCGATCCGGCCGCCGGTCGCCGCCCTGCCGGGCCGCCGCCGCACCGCCGGGCGCGGCACGCTGGCTCTGCTGCTGGTGCTGCTGCCGATCATGGTGGCCGGCGGCGGTTGGCTGGGCCTGCGCGCCAGTGGTATAATTGCCGCCGCGAATCCGACCGTGCAACTGGCCGACCGCGTCTGGCAGGAGGAGCACCAGCAGGTCACGGGCACTACTCTGGCCAGCGATGCGTTCTATAAGCTGGGCGTGCCCAATAGCGACCTGTACACCCGGGCGGCGGCGCGGCAGCGCCAGTTCCGCACGGGCAGCGCGTTGCTCGGCGCCTGGCTGCTGCTGGTGGTGGGCGTGCGCCTGATTAGCCTGTCGGTGCGGCGTCACCGGGACGAGTACGTGGCCGACCCGGGCGCCTGTGTGGCCTGCGGGCGCTGCTGGGCGGCGTGCCCGGTGGAGCAGGCCCGCAAAGCCGGCGTGCCCGTTACCGTACTCAAGGAACCGTCATGAGTCTGGACACTGCCCTAACTAATAGCCCTCCGCAGCGACCCGAAAGCTGGTACCGCGCCCTGGTGCGGACCAGCCTGATTGCCGCTGTCTTCACGCTGGTCGTCGTGGGCCTGCTGCTGGTCAACTACGCCCGCGCCCGGGCCGCCGACCCCTTGAAACCCGCGCAGATCCAGACCCTGCAGGCGCAACTGGTGGAGCAGCCGGACAATGAGGCGGTCAAAAAGCAGGTCCGGCAACTGGACCTGGACATGCGCCAAACGTACTTCACCAGCCGCGCCCGGGCGCTGAGCGGCATGTATCTGCTCGTCGGCGGGATAGCGCTGTTTCTGCTCTCGTTGCACCTGATCCGCCAGTGGAACCAGACCCTCCCGGTGCCGGAGATCACCCCCACCGAGCAGGCCTGGCTGGACCTCGCCGTCGGCCGGCGCTCGGTTGCGGTGCTCGCGGCCTTCCTGGTGAGTCTGCTGCTCACGGTCGCCGTCCTCTCGCGGCATGACGCCACGGCGGATTACGCCCAGCAGGCGCAGGCCTCCCTGGCGGCGCAAAGCGCCGGACCCGGCGCGGCGGGAACGCCCCCCGAGGCGGCGGCCGCCGGAGCCGCGACGACTGCTCCCGGCGCGTCCGGCGCGGCAGGACCTCCCGGACCGGCCGGCCCGGCGGGACCCGCGGGCGTGGCTGGTCCCCAGGGACCGGCGGGCCCCGTGGGGCCTCCCGGAACGCCCGGCGCCTCCGGAACTGCTCCCGCGCCCCCGGGCGGCGGCATGACGCCCGCGGCTACCGACTTCCCCACTCCGGCGCAGATCGCGGTCAACTGGCCGCGCTTCCGCGGTCCGGGTGGACTGGCCGTAGCGGCCGGCACCGGCTATCCGCTGAACTGGGACGTGTTCAAGAAGCAGGGCCTGGTCTGGAAGGTTCCGGTGGCCCTGCCCGGCCAGAACTCCCCGATTGTCTGGGGCGACAAGCTGTTCCTCTCCGGCGCGGACGAGAAGCAGCGCGAGGTGTACTGCTATAGCACCACCGACGGCAAGCTGCTCTGGAAGCAGCCGGTCAAGGTGGCCGAGAGCGCGGGCCGCGAGGCGCCCAGCGTGAGTGAGGATACCGGCTACGCGGCCTCGACCATGGCTACCGACGGCCGGCGGGCCTGCGCGATCTTCGCCAACGGCGATGTCGCGGCGTTTGACTTCACCGGCAAGCTGCTCTGGGCGCGGAACCTGGGGCCGCTGGACAATAACTACGGGCACGCCAGCTCACTGGAGATGTACCAGGGGCGGCTGCTGGTGCAACTGGACCAGGGCTACTCCGCGGACCAGAACAAGTCCACGCTGCTGGCGCTGGACGCCAACACCGGCCAGACCCTCTGGCGCACGCCGCGCCCGGTGGGCAGCTCTTGGGCCACGCCGATTCTCGCGGCCACCACCGCGCGGATGGAGCTGGTCACCGTCGCCAACCCCTGGGTGATCGCCTACGACCCGGCCAGCGGCGGCGAGCTGTGGCGCGCCGAAGTGCTGGGCGGCGAGGTCGCGCCTTCCCCGGCTTTCGCCCGCGGGCTGGTCTTCGCGGCCAACCAGGGGGCTGGCCTTTTCGCGGTGCAGGCTGGCGGCAGCGGCAATGTGACCAAGAGCGGCGTCGCCTGGACCGCCACCGATGGCATCCCCGACACCGTCAGCGTCCTCGCCACCGAGGCCTATGTCTTTCTGACCACCAGTGAGGGCCTCGTCACCTGCTACGACGCGGTGAAGGGCGCCAAGCTCTGGGAGCATGATTTGGGTACGCCGGTCAGCTCCTCCCCCACCCTGGTCGGCGGCAACGTCTACCTGCTGGACAACGACGGCGTGATGCACATTTTCGCGGCGGACCGGCAGTTCAAAGCCCTCGGCATGGGGCGTCTCGGGCAGGCCGTCCGCGCCACTCCCGCGTACGTCGGCGGGCGCCTTTTCGTCCGGGGCGCGCAACATCTCTTCTGCCTGGGAAGCGGCTAGCATGGCCGAGGCCACCGCTCCCCCCCCGGTTGCGCCGACGGTAGACCTGACCGTCGTGGACCGCCTGGTCGCGGAGATCGGCGGCGCTCCCGAGCAGCTCATCCCCCTGCTGCAGGCCCTGCAAAGCCACTTCCGCTACCTCCCGCCCGAGGCGCTGCGCCGCCTGAGCGAGATCACGGAAATCACCCCGGCGGCGATCGCCGGCGTCTCCACTTTCTACTCCCAGTTCCGCCACCAGCCGGCCGGCCGCCACGTCATCAGCATCTGCCACGGCACCGCCTGCCACGTCAAGGGCGCGGAGCTGGTCACTGACGCCCTGCGCCGGCGGCTGAGTCTCGCCGCGGGCGAGGATACCGACGCCGAGGGCCTGTTCACGGTGCAGCCGGTGGCCTGCCTGGGCTGCTGCACCCTGGCCCCGGTGATGCAGATTGACGGCGTGACCTACGGCCACCTGACCCCGGATTCCGTGGGCCAGGCGCTGGACGATTTCCTGCAACTGGCCGACCGCGGCCTGCTGGCGGACGCTGAGAACGGCGGCCGCGACGGCTCCGGACTGGCGGAAATCCGCATCGGCGTCGGCTCCTGCTGCGTCGCGGGCGGCAGCCTGGAGGTTGCGCAGGCGCTGGAGGCGGCGGTCCGCTCCCTGGCCGCGCCGGCGGTGCTCAAGCCGGTGGGCTGTGTCGGCATTTGCCACCAGACGCCGCTCGTGGAAATCGTCCTCCCCCACCAGCCGCCCGCGCTTTACGCCCGGGTGCAGCCGGGGGACGCGGAGGCCATCATCCGGCGGCATTTCCGCCCCCGGGGCGTCCTGCGGCGGGTGCGTTCCGCGCTCACCGTGGGTCTGGACAAGCTGCTCACCGACGAGAGCTGGCAGCCGGTGACCCGGCACGCGCTGGAGGTGCGCGACGCACCGGTCTGCGCCTTCCTGGGTCCGCAGCAGCGGCTGGCGACCGAGGCCAGCGGCGCGCTCGACCCCCTGGACCTCGACGATTACCGCCACCATGAGGGCTTCGTTGCCCTGCGCCACGCGCTCAAACACATGCAGCCGGAGGAGATCGTCCGCCTGGTGACCGAGTCCGGCCTGCGCGGGCGCGGCGGCGCGGGCTTCCCCACCGGCGTCAAATGGGGGCTGGTCCGGGCGGCCGCCGACCAGACCAAATACGTGATCTGCAACGGGGATGAGGGCGATCCGGGGGCCTTCATGGACCGGATGCTGCTGGAGTCCTATCCCTACCGCGTGCTGGAGGGCATGATCATCGCCGCGCGCGCCGTGGGCGCCACGGAGGGCCTGCTCTACGTCCGCGCCGAGTACCAACTGGCGGTCCAGCGCCTGCGCACCGCACTCCAGGCACTGGAGGCGGAAGGCCTGCTCGGCGATGGTATTCTCGGCACCGGCCTGAGCTTCCATCTGCACCTGCGCGAGGGTGCCGGGGCTTTCGTCTGCGGCGAGGAGACCGCGCTGATCGCCTCGCTGGAGGGCCAACGCGGCATGCCCCGCCTGCGCCCGCCCTTCCCGGCGGAGAGCGGCTTCCACGGCCACCCGACCCTGATCAACAACGTGGAGACCTACGCGCTGGTGCCCTGGATTATCCGCTCCGGCGCGGAAGCCTTCGCCGAGATCGGCACCGAACGCAGCCGGGGGACCAAGGTCTTCGCCCTGGCCGGCAAGGTGGCGCGCGGGGGACTGATCGAGGTCCCCATGGGTGTGACCGTGCGCCAGATTGTCGAGGAAATCGGCGGCGGCGTGGCCGGCGGGCGGCGCTTCAAGGCGGTGCAAATCGGCGGCCCCTCCGGCGGCTGCCTGCCCGCCGAGCTGGCCGACGTGCCCGTGGACTACGAGGCGCTGGTCGGCGCCGGGGCCATCATGGGCTCCGGCGGGCTGGTGGTACTCGACGACCAGGACTGCATGGTGGACATCGCCCGCTATTTCCTCGAATTCACCCAGCGCGAGTCGTGCGGGCGCTGCACCTTCTGCCGCGTCGGCACGCGCCGGATGTTGGATATTCTCGACAAGCTCTGCACCGGCGGCGGCCGGCCCGGCGACCTGGAACGGCTGGAGGAGTTGGCCCACGCGGTGCAGCGCTCCAGCCTCTGCGGGCTCGGCCGGACCGCGCCCAATCCGGTACTCACCACCCTGCGCTACTTCCGCGACGAGTACGAGGCGCACCTGGAGGGCCGCTGCCCGGCGGGCAAATGCAAGGCGCTGATCAACTACACCATCAACGACCAGTGCGTCGGCTGCACCAAGTGCGCTCAGCAATGCCCGGTGCAGGCCATTCCGCTGCTCCCCTTCTCGCGCCCGGAGATTGACCAGGAGAAATGCCTGCGCTGCGACACCTGCCGCCGGGTCTGTCCGGTGGGCGCGGTAGACGTGGTCTCCGGCCCATCCGTGGAGGCCCCGCTCGCTCATGCCTAAGCTAACCCTCGACAACCAGGAGGTCACCGTCCCCGCGGGCGCGACCATTCTCGACGCCGCCCGCCAACTCGGCGTGCCCATCCCCACACTCTGTCACCTGCCGGGGCGGCCCGCGCAATGCTCCTGCCTGGTCTGCCTGGTGGAGGTCAACGGCGGCGAGCGGCTGCTCCCCGCCTGCGGCACGGTCGCGACGGAGGGGATGACGGTGGTCTCCGAGTCCGCTGAGGTCCACGCGGCCCGGCGGATGGCGCTGGAGCTACTCCTGGGCGACCACCGCGGCGACTGCCTGGGGCCCTGCCAGGGCGTCTGCCCGGCGCACCTTGACCTGCCCAAAATGCTCGAGCAAATCGCCGCCGGTTGCCTGCGTGAGGCCCTCATCACGGTCAAGCAGCGCCTGGCCCTGCCCGCCTGTCTGGGGCGCGTGTGCGCGGCCATGTGCGAGCGCGGCTGCCGCCGCGGCACGGTGGACGCGCCCGTGTCGCTGCGCCTGCTGAAGCGCTACGTGGCCGACGTGGACCTGGCCGCCGCCGAGCCGTACCTGCCGCCCGCCGCCCCGCCGACCGGCCGGCGCGCGGCGATCGTGGGCGCGGGGCCGACCGGTCTGTCCGCCGCGTCCTACCTGCGCCAGGCCGGACATGCGGTGACCATCTACGAGCAAGCGGACCAGCCGGGCGGCGGCCTGCGCCAGGCCGACCTGCCCGCGGAGGTCCTGCAGGCGGAGGCCGCGCTGATCCTGCGGCAGGGCGTAGAGCTGGTCTCCCGCCGCCGCGTAACGCCGGAGGACCTGGCCGCCCTGCGCGCCTCGTATGACGCGGTGCTGCTGGCGGTCGGCGAGGTCAAGTCCAACTCCGGCGCGACGCTGGGGCTGCCCGCCGGCCCGCAGGGGCTGCTCGCCCACGACTACGCGCTCCTGGACGAACCCGGGCTGTTTGCGGCCGGCTCGACGCTGAGCCCCTCCCGCCACGCCGCCCGCGCCTGCGGCGAGGGCTACGGCGCGGCGCAAGCGATCAACGCTTTCCTGCGCGGCGAGCCGGACTATCCCCGCGAAGACCTGCTCACGGTGCGCATGGGCAAGCTCTCCGCCGAGGAGCTGGCCGAGCGCGCCGGCGAATCCAGCTCCGCGGCGCGCGTCACCCCCGCCGGCGGCGAGGCGACGGGCTTCTCCCCGACGGAGGCCGCCGGGGAGGCGGAACGCTGCCTGCATTGCGAATGCGCCAAGCTGCACGCCTGCGCGCTGCGGGCCCAGGCGATCCGCTACCAGGCGCACCTGGGGCATTTTCGAGGCGACAAGTTACCCGGGCATCTAGACCTCACGCACCCCGAGGTCGTCTATGATCCCGGCAAATGTATCGCCTGCGGCATCTGCGTGCGCCTGGCCGAGGAAGCCGGCGAGCCGCTCGGCCTGGCCCTGGTGGGGCGCGGGCTGGGCATGCGCCCGGCGGTTCCCTTCGGCGAGGGCCTGGCGGGCGGGCTGACCCGTGCCGCGGCGGCCTGCGTGGCGGCCTGCCCCACGGGCGCGCTCGCGTGGCGACAGCACCTGACGGCGGACAGCGCCTGTACCGATTCCGGGGAGGACCAAGATGAGCGATAAGCTAACGGTGGACGGCGTCAGCCGCGTCTTTCCGGGGCCGGAGGGTCCGGTCACGGTGCTGCGCGAGGTCTCGCTGGCGGCGCAGCCAGGGGACACGGTGGCCCTCGTCGGCCCCTCCGGCAGCGGCAAAAGCACGCTGCTCAATCTGATCGGCTCGCTCGACCAGCCGACCTCCGGGCAGGTGCGGCTGGGCGACACGGTGGTCGCCGGCCTGCAGGGCCCGGCGCTGGCCGCGTTCCGCGCCCGCCGCGTGGGTTTCGTCTTTCAGGATCATCACTTGCTGCCCCAACTGTCGGCGCTGGAGAACGCCCTGCTCCCCACTTTGACCCTCCCGCGAGGCGAACGACCCGGGCGCGACCGGGCGCTCGAGTTGCTCACGCAAGTGGGTGTGCAGGCGCGGGCGCACGCCTTTCCGGCGCAGCTTTCCGGCGGCGAGCGGCAGCGCGTGGCGGTGGCGCGGGCGCTGATCAACGGCGCGGGCCTGCTGCTGTGTGACGAGCCGACCGGGAACCTGGACCAGACCACCGGCGCGGCGGTCGTGTCGCTGCTGCTGGAGCTGGCGCAGGCCGGGGGCGTCACCGTGCTGATGGTCACCCACAATCTGGAGCAGGCGGCGCGCTTTGGCCGGGTGCTCCGCCTGGAGAACGGGACGCTGGTCCCGACGGGAGGCGCGGCGTGAACTGGTCGCGTCTGCTGGTGCGCAGCCTGGTTTTCCACTGGCGCACCGGACTGGTGGCGCTGCTGGGCCTGACGCTGGCCACCGCGGTAATCACCGGCTCGCTGCTCCTCGGCGACTCGGTCCGCGGCAGCCTCCGCGACACAGCGCTGGCCCGGCTCGGCAATATTGACTACGCCCTCACCTCGCCCCGCCCCTTCCGCGCGCAGTTGGCGTTTGCGCTGGCCAAGGACCGCGATCTGGCGCGGTTCACGCCGCGCGTCGCCGCGCTGACCACCGTCACCGGCGCGGCGCGGTCCGCCACCTCCGGCGCGGTCGTCCCGGCGGTCGCCGTCCAGGGCGTCAGCGCGGAGTTCTGGGGCCTGTACCCCGGCGAGTCCGGCGCGGCGTTGTCCGGCCGCCAGGCCGCACTCAACCAGGCGCTGGCGCAGGACTTGGGGCTCCGGATCGGCGACACGCTGCTGGTCACGGTGGCCCGTGCGGGGACCGCCCCGCTGGATACGCTCTTCGGCCGGCGACGGCTGGAGGACACCACCCGGACGCTGCGCCTGCAGGTCGCGACGATCCTGCCGGACACCGGCGCGGGCGCGTTCCGCCTGGACTCGGCCCCCAAGCTGCCGCGCAATGTCTTCGTGGACCGCAACTGGCTGGCGCAGCAACTGGGCCAAGCGGGGCTGGCCAACACCCTGCTGCTCCAGGTCGCCGGACACCAGGTGTATGTCGGGCGTCTGACCGCGGCGCTGGCGCGCTCCTGCACCCTGACCGACTACGATCTGAAGCTGCTGGCCAAGCCCGCCAGCGGCTATCTCTCCCTGCAAACGCCGGCCCTCGCCCTGCCCAGCGGCGTCGTCACCACCGCCCAGACGGTGGCCCAGCGGCTGGGACTGAAGGCCACCGCCAGCTCCGTGTACCTTGCCACGCGCCTCCGGCCCGTCGCGGCGGCGGGCGCGCCCCCGCGTCTCCTGGCCTATTCCGTGGCCGCGAGCGCCGCCTCGGGAGCGGGATTCACCTTCCGCGCCGGCGGCTCCGCGCAGGGCCCCGGCGATGGCCTGTGGCTGAACGCTTGGGCCGCCGAGGACCTCGGCGCGCAGCTTGGCCAGACTTTCGAGATTGAGTACCTCGCCCCCACCGGGGCCGGCGATTACGCGAAGCGCGTCCTGCGCCGCAAGCTCACCGGCATCGTCGAGATGAAGGGTCTCGGCGCGGACCCGGCGACGCCCCCGGACTTTGAGGGGATCAGCAACGCCGTCCGCATCGAGGACTGGAAACCGCCCTTCCCGGTGGACCTGGGGCTGGTGACCGCCCGCGATGACCAGTACTGGGCCGCCTATCGCGCCGCGCCCAAGCTGTTCCTGAGCCCGGACACCCTGCGCACCATGTGGCAAAGCGGCGCCAATCCCACCAGCGACTGGATCACCTCCGTGCAGATGCCGGTGGCCCCCGGCGCTCAGCCTCAGGCGACCGCCCGCCTCCGGGAGCGGCTGCTCACCACGCTGCAGCCCGCCGATGCGGGGCTGGTCTTCCGCCCGGCGCGGGAGCTGGCGCTGCAGGCGGCGGCGGGCACTACCGATTTCAGCAGCCTGATGCTGTCCATGAGCATGTTCCTCATCCTGGCCGGAGCGGGCCTGGCGGCCATGTTGCTGCGGCTCACCGCCCAGCGCCGCGCCGCCGAGTTGGGCCTGCTGCTGGCCGTGGGCGCCACCGAGAAGCAGACCACAAGGATGATCGTGGCCGAGGGAGCGCTGCTAGCGCTGGTCAGCGCGGCGGTAGGCGTTCCGCTCGGGGTGGCCTACGCGGCGTTGCTGATTGCCGGCCTGACCGGCTGGTGGAGCGGCGCGATTCCGGCGACCTCCCTGTGGCTACATGTGCGCTCGGTGAGCCTGCTCAGCGGCGGCCTGGCCGGCCTGGAGGTGGGCGTGCTCTCCTCCGCCTGGGCCGCCCGCGGCTTGCGCAAACGCGGCGTACTGGAGTTGCTCGGCGGCTGGCAAGCGCTGGCCGCTCTCCCCCGACCGGCGCGGGCCTCCCGCAAGACCGTCGCCGCCTTGGTCCTGTGCCTGCTGGGGGCTCTGGGGCTGATCGGGTGGACGCAAGCGACCGGCAACTCGGCCGGAGCCTCACCTACTGCCTTCCTGGGCAGCGGTCTGCTCTTGCTGGTAGCGGGGCTGTTGGCGACTGACCTGGTCCTCAGTGGCCGCGGTCGCCGCGCCCCCGTGGAGTCGCTGGCCCGCCTGGCCTGGCGCGGCGCGGGGACCCAGCGCGGCCGCAGCCTACTCATCACCGGCCTGCTCGCGGCGGCGGCGTTCCTGCTCATCGCCGTGGCCGCCAACACCCGCGACCTAACCAACTTCGACCCCAGTCGCCGCGATTCGGGCACGGGAGGCTTCGCGCTGCTGGCGATTTCCTCCGTGCCCCTACCCTATGATCCCGGCACGCCGGTCGGCCGACAGCGGCTGGGCTTCCCGCCGAGCGACGAGGCGCTGTTCGCGGGCGTACGCGTCTATTCCCTGCGGGTCAGTCCTGGCGAGGACATCAGTTGCCTCAACCTGGCCCGGGCCACGGCCCCGCAACTACTCGGGGTCACGCCGGAGTTCATCGGGCGCGGCGGCTTTCGGGTCCTCACGGCCAAGCCGGCCGCCAACCCCTGGCCACTCCTGACCGGAACGGGCGCGGAAATCCCGGCCTTCGGCGACGCCGATAGCGTGCGCTGGTCATTGCACTCCAATTTGGGGCAGACTTACCCGGTCCGCGACGAGCAGGGCGAGTCGGCGCCGCTGCGCTTGGTGGGGCTACTGCCCCAGAGCATCTTCGCCGGCTACCTGCTGGTAAGCGAGAACAACTTCCGCAGGCTGTACCCGAGCGTGCAGGCCCCGCGCCTGTTCCTGATTGAAGCGCCCCCCAACCAAGCAGCGGCGGTGGCGCAGTCGTTGCGAACCAATCTCGGCGATCTGGGTTTAACTGTACAGGACACGCGGCAGACGCTGGCCGGGTACCTGCAGGTGCAGAACACGTATCTGGCGATGTTCCTGGCGCTGGGCGGGCTGGGGATGATCCTGGGCACGCTGGGGCTGGTGGCCGTGCTGCTGCGCAGCGTGCTGGAGCGCCGCGCGGAGCTGGCGCTGATGCTGGCCTGCGGCTTCCGGCGGGGGCAACTCGTGCAGTTACTGCTGCGGGAGCATGGGGCGCTGGTGGTGGTCGGTCTGCTGCTGGGGACCGCGGCCGCGCTGGTCGCGGTGGCTCCACAACTGGCCGCGGGCGAGGCGCAAGTCAACTGGCCGGCGCTGGGAGCGCTGCTCCTGGCCATGGCCGCGGTCGGGCTGGGCGCCGGGGCGCTGGCCGCCGCAAGCAGTGTCCGGCGCGACCTCCTATCCGCTCTGAGAGAGGAATAGAACTCGTATGCGCATCCGTTTGCTGATTATCGGGAGCCTGCTCGGCGTGCTCGTCCTGACGACGGGCGCGCTGGCCGGCAGCGGCAGCGACTGGCCCTCCTTCCGGGCTAGCCCGCTGATGACCGGCGTGGCGCACTCGCCCTTGGCCGCGCAGCCGCGCCTGCTGTGGACCTACGAGACCGGCTCGCAGGTGGACTCCACCGCCGCGATTGTCGGCGGCAGCGTCTACGTGGGCACCAAGACCGGCGCCCTGCTGGCGCTGGACCTGGTCACCGGCAAACTCCGCTGGAAGTACCGGACCGGCGGCGGCGGCATCACCGCTGCCCCTTGCGTGGTGGGCGATACGATCTACATGGGCGATGAGGACGGGGTCTTCCACGCGGTCAACACGGTCACCGGCAAGGCCGCCTGGACCTTCCGCACCGGCGACAAGATCATCTCCTCGGCGACTCCGGCGACCGGCGTGGTGCTGTTCGGCTCCTACGACCACTACCTGTACTGCCTGCGGGCCGGCACCGGCGCGCTCCAGTGGAAGTACGAAACCGACGCGCAGGTCCACTGCTCCCCCTGCGTGACCGGGTCCTCGGTCATCATCGCCGGCTGCGACGGCCGGGTGCGCGCGATAGACGTGGCGACCGGCAAGGGCCGCGTCTCCGCCCTCGTGGACAGCAACTTCGCGGCCGCCCCGGCGTACGCCGGCGGCTGCGTCTACCTGGGAGCGCTCAATGGGCTGTATATGGCGGTGCGGCTCAGCGACGGCGAGGTGCTCTGGAAGATGCAGGAGACGCGAGACGGCGGCGCCTGCTACGCCTCGGCGGCAGTCTGGGGCGACGCGGTATTTTTCGCCTCGCGCAGCCGCACCCTGTATCGCACCAACCGCCTGACCGGAGGCACCGACTGGATCTTCACCACGCGCGGGGGGATTGATTCCTCGCCGGTGATCGCCGGCGCGAACCTCTACTTCGGCTGCTCGGACGGCAATATATACGGGGTGCGAATCAGCGATGGCGCGGAGGTCTGGCGCTACACCGCGGGGGCGGAGATCACCGCTTCCCCGGCGATCGGGCAGCAGCGGATGGTCCTCGGCGCGCTGGACGGCGCGATCTACTGCTTCGGCTAGCCGAGCAGGTCCTGCTGCGCCTCGCCGATGACCCGGAGTAGCGAGCGCTCGGTGTCCTCGTCTACGCCGCGGGGATGGTACTCGGCCAGCAGCGCCTGCGCCTGGTCCCGCGCCCGCTCGGCGGCCAGCTTGCGGTCGCCCTCCAGCCAGGCGTTGAGCCCCTCGCGCGAGAACAGCCCCGGCTGCCAGTGCTCCGCCCGGAAGTGGCTAGCGGTGTGCTCGGCGTCCAGGAAGGTCCCGCCGATACCGCGCTCTTGGATCAGTTCCCAGGCCAGCGTATCGTGGTTCACCTCAAAGCCCGCCGCGAACCGCTTGATCCCGCCCAGGTACTCGTTGTCCACGACTAACTGCACCGGCGAACTGGCCTCCGCGCCGGAGACCAACCCGTAGCACTCCAGCCCCAACGTCCCCGCCATGAGCGCCGGAACCGCGTTGAAGCTGGCCGCGTAGCCCGCCTCCACGTCCACGCCCTTGCTGTCGGAATGCACCGCGCTGGCCCACAGCGCCGCCCGGTAGTGCCGCGCCATCTGCCCCATCGCCAGCGCCAGCAGCCCCCGCTCGGGCCGGCCGAAGGGGAACATCCCCGAGCGCATATCGAGCCCCGAGGAGTTGGCCTGCAGGTAGAGCTTGCGCAGGCCGTAGCAGCCGCGGTAGAGCACGCTGATGAACAGCGATTCGGCGAGCATCAGCGTCAGCGTCGCGGCCAGCGTGACCGGCGCGGAGGCGCCCGCGATGGGCATGTTGCCGATCCCGGCCTTGAGGCCCGCCTGCCAGAAATGCACGAAGATCTCCGCCTCCACCGCGCCGAAACGCAGCGGGCTGAGCAGCTCCACCTCGGCGAAGGCGTAGCGGCTCACCGGCTCGCCCTTGGCCCCGGCGACGATGGCGCCCATCTCCTCGATGTACGGAATCAGCCGCACGTCGCGGACCTCGCCGCAGCCGGAGAGCTTCTTCCCCGCATGCCGCCAGGCGATCAGTCGCATGTAAAGCGGCCCCAGCAGGGGCGGCACGTCGGCTGGGGAGCCCATCACGCCGAGGCGGTCGATGTGCGGCAAGGCGTCGGCCAGCCGCGTCAGATCCGCGGCGGTGGCGAGGGTGTGCGGCCGAAAGGTCCCGTCAAAGTCGAGCAGGTACTGCGGGTAAGTCCCGGCGGTAGCCTCGATCCCGCCCGCGTAGCCGCAGCGCTTACCCCAGGGCAGCGTGCAACTGACCTCCAGGGAATCGTCGTCGTCAAACTCGTCGGTGGCCTCCGCCAGAAAATTCTCGGTCCAGACCCGTGGGAAGCGCACCGTTGCGCTCGCCGGGTCCACCTCCGCGCCCAGGTCCCCCAGCAACTCGCGCAGCAGAGGATGGCCCACATAGACCCCGATCTCCGCGAGAATCTGGAGCGCCTGGTGGTGGATCAGGTCTACCTCGGCCGGGGTCATGACCGTCGCGCTGTTCCAGGTCTGCATAGGGGGCCTCCGATGGGGAGAATGGGGAACGGTCAGTCCAGCGCGTCGAGCAGCGCGGTCTTCCACTCAGGCAGCAGCAGCGCCTGCGCGCTCACCCGGGCCTCGGCGTACAGGTCGCGGCGATGGTTCTCCAAGGCCAGCCAGGCCGAGGTCATCCGCCCCGCCCCGGGCGAGTCGGCCGTCGGGAAGGACTCCCGCAGCGCCAACTCCAGCACGTCAAAATCGTGCGCCAGACCCAGGGCCTCCTGCGCGGCGGCCACCACCCGATAGGGGCCGGCCAGCTCCGGCAGGATGGTCAGGCAAGGCTCCAGACTGTACTTGAGCCGCTTGATGGCGATGCGCAGGACGTGCAGGGTGGCGGCGTCCTCCATCGGCCCGGCCTCCGCGGCGCGCGCGAAGACTTTGGCGAGGCGAGCGGTGACGGCGCGGTAGAAGAAACGGTCCACCGGGGACGTGCCCGGGAGGCTCCGGCGCTGGCGTGTGTCCCGCGCCAGCCGCTTCAGCCGCCGGGCGAAGACGCCCGGCTGGCCGGCGTGGCGCAACTCCTCGACGAAGCGCTCGTGGTCTGAGCAGCGTTGCCGGCTCCAGGCGCCCACGACCTGCTCCAGCGCGGGAGCGGCCTCCGGGGCGGTCTGGGCCAGCCACAGGAGGTGCTCCAGCAGCACATCCCGGTCGCGCACTTGGCCGAGGGAGTCATTGAGTCGCTCCACCGCCGCCAGGGCTGACTTGCGTTCGCGGGGGGAGAGCAGAGGCCAGAAGAGGCGCACGGCTTCGCGGAGGCGTTTGATGGCCACGCGTAGATCGTGGATGCCGTCCACGTCGCCGGCCTGCGCCGGCTCCAGGAAGGCGGCATACTCCTGCATCTTGGCGGCCAGAAACTTGCCGGCCACGACGCGAGCCGGGGAGGCAGCGGTCATTCCTTCCGGCAAGATGGCCTTGGCCATGAACACTCCTCTGCCGCGAAGCCGCTAGCAGGTGACGTGCAGGAGCAGCGCCCGGGTGCCCCGGGCTTCGTTGTAGGCGGCAATGGCTTCCGGCGTGGACAGCAGGTGCCACTCCACCCCGAGGCCCTGCAGGTAGTCCCAGGCCTCATCGGTCAGGCGCACCATGCGACTGTGGCCGGAGCCCACCAGCAGCAGTTCCGGCTTGCCCTTCAGGACCTTGCGCAGTTCGTCTTTGTCGACCAGGTGCGAGCTACCGTACTTCTTGCGGATGGGCTTCTTCTTCCGCTCCACCAGACTGCCGTCGGCGCGCACATACAGGTCCGTCGCGACTTCCTTACCGTCCACCCGGACGGCGCCAAAGCCGGCGTCCTCCAGTTTCGGATAGGCCGGAAGCTTCGGTTGCTTGGCGCGGGGGGCCGCTTCCGGCCGGGCCTCAACCACGTCGCAGCGCGGAGCCTTCGTGCTCGCGCCGCGCGCCAGGGCGGCTGCGCCCAGCGCCACGGCGTCGTCGCCCAGTTCCGACAGGACCACCCGCAGCACGTCGCGAGACCGCTGCAACTGGTCGCCGCGCAGCTCCGCCTCAATCAGCGGCAGGAGAAAATCACCGCAGGCCTCCACCACCCCGCCGCCCAGGATGAGCAGCTCGGGGTCGAGGATATGGCGGATAGTCAACGCCCCCTGGCCGAGGTAATGGCCCTCGCGGGTCATGATCTCCACGGCCAGTTCGTCGCCTTCGTCCAGGGCCTTGCGCAACGCGCCGCTGGTGATCCGCCCGTGGTCGGCAGCCGCTTTCAGGGAAGAAGTGCGTCCGGCCGCCAAGCCCTCGCGGATGGCTTTCTCGATGGCGGTGCGGCTGGCCAGGGCCTCAAAGCAGCCGCGATTGCCGCAGCCGCAGACCGGACCGTCCACCGCCAGAACCAGATGGCCGATCTCGCCGGCCTGATCCTCGGAGCCGGCCAGCAGGGTGCCGTCCACCACTACCCCGCCGCCGATCCCGGTGCCCACGAAGATGCCGACTACCGAGGTGCAGCCGCGCCCGGCGCCCCGCCAGACCTCGGCGAGGGTACCCAGATTCACATCGTTACCCAGGGAAATCGGCACGGGAAACCGCGCCTGGAGCTGCTCAATCAGGTCGGGGTCGGCGTTGGCCAGATTAGGAGCGTGGACCACCCGGCGGGCACAGCTATCCACCACGGCCGGCATGGCGACCCCGAGCCCGGCCACTTGGTCGAGGGTCAGACCGGACGCCTGCAGCACCCCCTCCACCACCTCCGCCACCTGGTCCACCAGGGGGGCCTGTGGGTCGGTCTTACGCTTGTAGCGCCCCAGGATCTCCCCGGCGGCATCGGCGGCGAGACCGTAGATCTTAGTGCCGCCGACGTCTACTCCCACGAAATGTTTGGGCTTCTTGGCCATACTCCCTCACCTCAAGCTGCAGTCACGGTTCCGCCGGCGGCTGGTCGGGCCAACCCGTTAGGCAATGACGTCGCCACGCCCACATAAGTGCGCTGGGTGGGCTTTTGCTTAGCGATCTTCCATCAGGGACGAGAAGAACTCCCGCAGCATCTCCGCCATGGAGCGCTTCTCCTCCACCGGCTCCTCGATCTCGGTCAGCGGCATGGCAAACTCCGTGGCCATCTCCTGGCCCGGCACCATGCTCTCCACGACCGCGCGGACCTGCGCCTGCAGGTCGGTGAAGACGTCCTTGACGGGCCGATCCGCATTGATGGTCACGAAACCGTACTCCTCGGCCATCAGCCCGAACTCGTGCAGCAGCTCGCCCTGGTACTTCATGAAGGCCTCGTACATGTCGTCCTCGTGGAGGAAGTCCATGCCGGATTCCCAGTAGTCAAAGCCGCCGCTGGCCAGCACCCGGGGCAACAGCTTCTCCAGGGAGACCTCCATGTACAGGACCAAATCGGGCTTGAGCGCGAAGCCGTAGAGGCGCCGCACCCAGGAGCGCTCGACGCCGCGGACGGCGGCGCGGGCGATCAGCGAGTAGATGTAGCGGTCGGTCAGCACCACGTAGCCGGCGCGCAGTGCGGGGACAATCTCCATCTCCAGGCGGTCGGCGAAGTCGGTCGCGTAGAAGAGCGACTGCGTGCGCCGGCCCAGGGTGTGGCCCTGCTTGGCCTCCTGGATGTGCCGGCCGGCGAGGTTGCTGCGGGTCAGCCCGGTGTCGTAGACGGCCAGTCCGGAACTCTCCAGCCAGTTGCGGAGCATCCGGGTCTGGGTGCTGCGGCCCACGCCGTCGGTGCCTTCCAGGACCACCAGTTTGCCGGGGAGTTGCTCCTCTAGTTGCACGCCCGGAATCGGAACCCAGTAGAATTCGGAGTTCATCAGCGCTCCCCTCCCGCCACCGAAAACATCATGCCGCCGTCCTCGGGACGACGCAGCAGCCCCTGGAGGTGCGGTTTGACGATCTCGCGCATTCTCCGTTGCTGTTCCGCGATCGGCTTGGTGCCGTCAATGATCGTCAGGCCGAACTCCTCGGCCACCTGGTCATATTGCTCGAGAATCCGCGCCTGGAAGAGAGCAAAGCTCTTCTCCGGATCGTCAGAGAGACCGAGGTCCATGCCCGCCTCATAGTATTTGAGCTCCGGGCGGCCGCTGAGAATGCGCTCCAGCGCGACCTCCAGAGGCACCCGGAAGTAGAAGCCCACCGTGGGTTTGACCGCGAAGGAGTACAGCTCCCGCGTCCAGGCCGGATCGCAGCCCCGAGACACATCGCGCGCGAACGCGGTGTAGACATAGCGGTCGGCCAGCACGGCGGCGCCGGCCCGCAGCGGCGGAATGATGTTGCGCTCGGTGCGGTCGGCGAAGTCGGTGGCGTGAATCAGAGAGAAAGTCAGCGGCGTAAGCAACCGGCGATTCTTGCCCCGGCGGGTCGTGCGCTTGACCAGCGGCGAAGAATTCCACTCCGAGTAGAAGGTGCTGAAGCCCTGCGTGAGCAGCCACTTGTAGAGCAGACTGATCTGGGTGCTCTTGCCCGAGCCATCGATCCCTTCGACCACAAAGAGCTTGCCGGGGTAGTCGGCTTTCGGCGGAACCATTGAGGAAGCCCCCCACGGACCGAGGAGACAGCTCCTGCGGCCGCGAATTATCTAACGGCACGGCCATTATAGGCCGCCGCCGCCCCAGCGACAAGAGGAGGTTCCAGCCATGTCCAGCCCCACCCCGCGGTTGCAGCCCGGCAGTTCCCTGGTCAGTTTCGACGTGGGCAGCAACACCGTGCGTGGCCTGCAGGCTACCCTGCGGGACGACCTGACCCTGCAAGTCACCCGCGAGGCCAGCCGCATGACCGCCCTCGGCCGCGGCGTGTCGAGTAGCGGACGCCTCCGCGCCCCGGCGATCCGCGACACCGCAAGTTTCGTGCGCTCCTTCCTGCGGTCCGCCGGCCCGGTAGCGCTGGTGCTGGCCGCCGGGACCGCCGCGGCCCGGGAGGCCGCCAACGGCGCGGACCTGGTGGCCGCTCTGCGCGAGGCGGGCGCGGAACTGCGCGTCATCAGCGGGGCCGAAGAGGGCGAGTTGTCCTATCTGGGCGCGGTGGCCGCCGGGAGCGTCTTCCTGGGGCGGCAGCCGGTGGTGGCGGACGTGGGCGGGCGCAGCACCGAGCTAGTCACGCGCGTCAAGGCCCGGCTCGGTGCGCTGAGCCTCCCCCTGGGCGCCCGCGCGTGGACCGAGACGTACCTCACCGACGATCCGCCCAGCGCCGGCCAGTTGCGCGCGGCGCACCGGGCGGCCCGCGCCGAGCTGGAGGTAGCCCACGCCCTGATCGCCGGGGCCGACAACGTGGTGGTCACCGGAGGGACGGCCCTGGCCGCGGTGGTTCTGGCCGGGAGCCGCTGGTGCTTGACGCTGAGCCAACTGCAGACCGTGCGCCGCCGGTTGATGCACCTGTCGCCGGCGGAGCGCAAACTGTCCCTGGCTTTCGACCCCGACCGGGCGGAAGTGATCGTCGGTGGCCTGGTGATCCTGGAGGCCCTGGCCCAGCGCGCGCCCGGACCCTGCCTCACCATCAGCCGCGGCGGGGTGCGCGAGGGATTGCTAGTCCGGGCGACCGGCGCGACGCAAATCCTCTGGCCCACCACCGCCGACTAGCGCTCGTGCTTGGTGCGGGCGATGATGTGCTCCTGCATCGCCGGGTCCAGGAGCAGGAACTGCTGGCTGAACCCCGACACCCGCACGCACAGGCTGCGGAAGCGCTCCGGCTCCTGCTGCGCCTCCCGCAGCGTCTCGGCGCTAACCACGTTGATCTGGAGCTGCCCCACCCCCTGCGCCACCGCGGTGATCAGCAGGTCCACAAAGGCCGCCCGCCCCGCCGCTCCCGCCAGCAAGCTGGGATGCGCCTCCAGAATGGCGGAACTGCTGGCCGCCGCCAGGTAGTGCGGCAGGCGGCTGAGCGAGTTGAGCACCGCCGTGAATCCCTCGCGATCGCGCCCCTGCCCCGGCGAAACGCTGTAGGCCAGCGCCTCCCCGGCCCGGCGCCCGTCCGGACTGGCCCCCACATGCTTGCCGTACTCCAGCATCAGCGTAAAGGTGAACAAGTGCACAAAAAAGCCGCCGCCGGAGGGCGTGCGGTAGCGCCCCAAGAGCTCGCAGTACTCCCGCGTCAGGTCGGCGGCATACTGGTCGGGTAGCGCCTGGTCGTTGCCGTACTTGGGCAGCCGGTGGCGCAGGTACCCGGCCAACTCCTCGCGTCCGGCGAAATTCTCGCGCAGGGCCTGCAACATCTCCGCCCCGGTCACGCGGTGCTCGGTGAACACCGCCAGCTCCAGCGCGGCCAGGCTGTCGGCCACGTTGGGAATCCCCATCGCGGCGCTGGAGTGGTAGTTGTAGCGCGCCCCGCCCTCGATGATATCCAGCCCCCGCGCCACGCAGTCCGCGGTGAGCAGCGACAAATAGGGCAGCCGGTACTGCGCCCGGTGGGCCGACTCGGCGGCGTTGGAGCCATAGACGGCCAGCTCGGCGAAGTACTCCAGTTGCCGCGTGTAGGCGGCGCGAATCTCGGCCATGCTGCCAAACTCGGCCAGCGTCCCCGTGCGCGGCCCGATCTGCTCCCCGTCGCGCAGGTCCCGGCCGTCGTTGAGCGCCAACTCCAGCACCTTGGGCAGGTTGATCCAGTGGCTGACGGCGTGCGGGCTGGCCTGGCCGGGGAGGGTGATCTCAATGCAGCCAATGGCGGCGTAACCCAGCGCGTCCTCCCGCGGAATCCCCCGGCTGACCAGCGCCGGCACCAGCGCCTCATCGTTGAAGAAGAAGGGAATCCCGCCGCCCTGCGCGATCAGATCCACGCACCGGGCGACCAACTCCCGCGGGCTGCCCCGGTGCAGCCGGGCTGAGAGACAGCGCACCAAGCCCAGCGCCTCGGTGACCGCCAGAGTCAGGTAGCTCAGCGGATTGCTAGCATCCTGCCCCGCCGCGGTCTGGCCGCCGATCATCATCTGCTGTACGTCGTAGGTCTGGTAGAGCTTCAGCCACAGCGCCGCCAGCACCTCGCCCGCCTGGTCGCGCGTGATCCGCCCCGCGGCCAGATCGGCCTCCAGGTACGGCCACAGGAACTGGTCAATCCGCCCCAGACCGTTGGCGTTAACGCTGTCCTCCCACACCGTAATC
The DNA here is from genome assembly GCA_036504235.1 of Armatimonadota bacterium. Taxonomy (GTDB): domain Bacteria; phylum Armatimonadota; class Zipacnadia; order Zipacnadales; family Zipacnadaceae; genus Zipacnadum. The sequence continues at coordinate 22,334 of DASXVN010000001.1, forward strand.
ATGTGCGCAAACCACAGCGCCTGCACGGCCTCGCGGAAGGTCCGCGCCGGCTGCGCCGGTACGCGCTCGCAAATCTCGGCGATTTCCGCCCACTCCCGGGCCTGCGCCGGATCCGCGCAACCGGCCGCCAGCTCCCGGGCCGCCGCCGCGTGGCGCGCGCCCAGCGTCGCCGCCGCCGCGCACAGCCGCCGCAGGCCCAGCAGGTTGGCGCGCCGGTGGGGCGCCTCCGGATCGGTCAGCGGCAGGTCGCGCAGGGCTTGCTCCACCTCTTCCCCCAGCCCCACAAAACCCCGCGACAAGACCCGCTCATAGCCGCGAATACTGTGGTTGAGGTCCGTCCCCCAGACCACGATCACGCCCCGCTCCATCGCCCGCCGCATCTCCGGCAACTGCCGGTCCGCCGCGGCCAGTTCCTGCCAGGCAAAAGGCTCTGCGGCCAGCCACGCGCGGTACTGCGCCTGCTGCTCGGCACTCAACGGACTGCCGGCCAGGGCCTCCGGCGAGGGCGGCTGCGCGTGCGGCTCAAAGTTGACCATTGGCCCGCCGTTGGCATGGATGCCGACCAGCAGCTCGCCGGGGCTCAGCCGCGGGGGCATGTTCTCGATGACCTCGGCCAACGCCGCGGCGTTGCGCAGCGGCAGCGGCTGCCCCGCCGCCTGCTCCCAGCCGGACAGGTAGAAGTACCCGCGCCACCAGCCGTCCGGCGAGTCCTGCGGCGGACACGCCAAGGTCTGCTCGCGCAGGCTCTCGATCCGCGCCGAGGGCTGATAGCGGTATTCCATCCAGTTGTCGGTTGGTTTCTGGGTCATGATCGTCTCCGCTTGCGGCTGGCCTTCCCGCCCTTGCCGATGCCGTTTCTGCGTAGGGGCGGAGCTTGCTCCGCCCGCGGCAACCACCAGCTTTCGCGACCCACGCGGGCGGAGCAAGCTCCGCCCCTACGGGGAAATGGCCGTTGCCTCTGCCGTTAGCCCCTCCCGTTCCGGGAGGGGTGCCCGAGGTCCGCCGAGGGCGGGGTGGGCCCGACCCTAGGACTCCTCCAGCTTCCGAATCAGTTCCACCAAACCGGCCACACATTCCGTTGCGATGACCTCGCCCAACTCGGCGGTGGCCAACTCCGGATAGCCCATGACGCCGACCTTCATGCGCGGGCTCTGGTAGCGGCGGGCGATGATCGCCGGGTGATTCACGTGCTGCTTCCGGGCCTCGAAAGCGTCCTGGTCGCTGCGCATCAGTTCCGCAAACTCCGGCTCATCCAGCACCACTCGGTCGGTACGCACCAATTCCCCGGCCCAGTGCAGCATCAGCGAGGTCTCAGTCTCCGCCGCATGAAAATCGCCCTTGGCGGCGTGGCTCTGGAAAGTGGGGCTGTACTCCCAGAAGTAAAACAGCGCCAGGTTGCGGTCGGCGTACTGGGGATTCAGCCGCAAGAACATCTCGGCGGCGTTGCGGATGGCGTAGCTGTTATCGGTCCCGCCGTGACCCGGCACCAGCACCAGGTTGCGGATCCCCTGCCGGAAGATCTCGCGGATCAGCTCCCCGACAAAGGCCGAGTACACCGCCGGCGAGATGTTGATCGTCCCCGGCAGCTCCCCACCGCTGAAGGCATAATTCAGCGTGGGCGCCACCAGCGCCCCGGTCTGCTCGGAGGCGCGCCGGGTGAGCATTTCGCAGTTCAGAATGTCCACGTTCAGCGGCAGATGAAAGCCGTGCTGCTCGGTCACCCCCAGCGGCAGCAGCGCGGTGGAGGTCTCCCCCAGCGCTTGCGCAAACTCCTCCACGGTCAGATCGGTCCAGAGGCGAGCGGGCATAGCGGCATCTCCTTGGGGTGCAACGGGTTAGCGGGCGCGAACCTCTTCCACCGCGCGCAGAACCAGATCAGCGAGCAGCGCGACCTGCTCCTCGTCCAGCGGGTAGAGCGGCAGATGGGTGAAGCGATGGTGGAAGACCTCTTCGGCCTGCGGGCAGGTCGCCGCGATCTCCGCCTGGTTGTAGCCGAACTCATGGAAGAGCCGGAAGTGATACAGCGGCGCAAAGTGCGGAATCTGGGTCACGCCCAGCTCCTCCAGCTTGGCCTTGAGCGCCTGGATATCCGCGCCCAGCACCGCCGGGTCCACTTGCAGCAGGTACAGGTGGTGCGTGCTCTTGATCTCGTCGGTGTCCAGCGGCGGCGTGATCAGGCCCGGCGCCCCGGCAAAGCGGCGGCTCAGGTACTCCGCAGCCTGCCGCCGCCGCTCGATGATCTCCGGCAGCCGGCCGATCTGGCTGAGCAGCACCGCCGCCTGAATCTCCGTGGAGGAATGGTTGCCGGCCACGGCGGGGCCATACTTACCCGCCAGGGCGTCCACATCGTAGAGCCAGTCGGGAATCTGCCGGGTCATGTTCACGCCCAGGAAGCGCGCCTGCGCGAACTGCCGCCCATAGTCCGTGTTGCTCACCAACAGGCCGCCCTCGCCCAGGGCGTTGATGTTCTTGACCTCGTGGAAGCTATACGCCCCGAAATGCCCGATGGTCCCGGTCATCCGGCCCTTGTAGGAGCCACCGAACGCGTGCGCGGCGTCCTCCAGCACCAGGAGATCGTGCTCTTCGGCCAAGGCCATGATCGGGTCCATGTCCACCGGATAGCCGCCGATGTGGACGGGGATGATCATCTTCGTGCGGCTGGTGATCTTCCGCGCCACGTCCTCCGGGTCCAGGTTGATAGTCCGCGGGTCCACGTCGGCGAAAACCACTTTCGCGCCACGCGCCAGGGGGTAGGAGCCGGTCGCGATGAAGGTGATCGCGGGCACGATGACCTCGTCGCCGGGCCCCAGGTTGGCGAATTGTTCAGCCATCTCAAACCCGCCCGTGGCGTTGGTCACAAAGCAGGCATACGAGCAGCCCAGCAGCCGCTTGCACTCTTCCTCCAGCTCGGCCACCCGCTCGCCCAGGCTCAGCTTGGTCGCCAGTTCGCCGCAAGCCAGCAGCTCCGCCAGCGCCGCGCCGACTCCGCCCAGCTTCTCGGCATAGGCGGCCTCATCGTCACCGGGACGCACCAGGCAGCGCACCAGATTGAGCAGATCCGCCCCGCCCACCGCCTCCCCCACCGCCGCCCAGGGGATGGCCGACGGGCCGGTATTGTAGCGGAAATCTCCGGGTTTATCCTCAGGCATGATGCCCACCTCCCACCGCAAATCGCTGCCCGACCGCTCCGGGCCCAGCACTACCTTCCCCGGCGGCCCCGGCGCCTCCTCCCCGCCCGGGAGCAGGCAGGAATCTGCCTCGCGCTAGCGAAGTCACCCCCAGCGTCGTCAATCCTCCACCATTCTCGCCGCAGCGAAAGGTCGTCCCCCATGCCCGCCGAACCCGCCGCAGTGGCCGCCCTGGCCGAGTAGAACTGGTCGTCCCGAGTGCGACAGTACGCGACAGCGTGGAAATCGTGGTACGGTAGGGGCGAAAGGGTGAGGCTCGCGCCAGTCTAGCCTCACCCCCCAGCCCCCTCTCCCGCGCCTCTGGCTTGGGAGAGGGGGAGTAACGGCAACGGCAAACGACGTGGAGGCCAGCGGGTGAATTCCCCCTCCCTTTAGGGAGGGGGTTAGGGGGTAGGGCCGTCAACGGAACGCCCTCCGCCGGCCCTCGGCCCCAACAAAAAGGCCCTGTCCTCCCATGAGGACAGGGCCTTCTCGTTCATCTCCCGCGCTCCGCCTACGGCACGGTCCAGCGGACTTCCTGACCGGAGGTCAGGGTCAGCCGCTTGTCCAGACCGGCCGCCGGCCCGCCCTCCGTGCCCCGCACGCGCACGTTGACCGTGCGGCCCAGGGGGTTGTGGGCGATTACGTCCCAGCCGCCGTTGGTGCGCTGCAGCAGGCGGAGCAGGACGCCGGACTCGTTGCAGGTCAGCACGTTGCCGAGGAAGATCGGCCCCGCCTGCGTCACCGGGTCCACCGAGGTCCAGGCCCAGCCTTCCGGATCGTTGCCGAAGGGCTCGAGCAGTTGCGCCTGGGCCTGCCAGACGGCGGCGGTCCAGTTCTCGTTGAGCCCCGTGACCCGCACCGGGATGCGCATGCCGAAGTCGCCCTTCGCCAGGACGCCGCGGAAGGAATGGTCGCGGGCCTCCAGGCTCTGGACGAACTGCGTACCCAGCACGCGGCCCCACTGCGGGGCGATATGCGCGCCGCTATCGGCGCGCGCCAGGTTGAGGGCCACCTGCGCCTTGGCGTCCAGACGGTCGGCCATGGTCGTGCCCACCGGCCAGCGCATGATCAGGTACGAATACTTGAAGACCTCGCCCGCCCGGAAGCTGCGCTTGCCCAGCGAGTAGCCGAAGTTCGGCATGCCATTCTGCTTGCCGGTGGCGTCCACCGCTGCGGTGACGGCAAAGTCGTCGTCCAGCGCGAAGATCGTGCCATTCCCCAGCGCGGCGGGCCAGGAAATATAGTTACCCTTGCCCAGCTTGCCGGAGAAGCTGCCCGGCTCGGCCAGCTTGCCGGTCGCCATGTACATGCCCTCTTTGACCGAGTTCCAGCCCAGGCTCGACAGGAGCACGCTGATCATTTCCTTGTCGTTGAGCGTGACCGCGTGCTTGAAGGTGACCTGCCCGCGGCACATCTGGAAGGCCGGCTGCCCCGAGTCGCGGTGGAAGTCCATGTCGTCGGCCTGCACCGTGAAGTCCTGCATCGGCGCAGTCAAGACGTAAGGATACCAGCCGTTGATGGTCGGCTGCTCCTTGGGCACGTACTTGTCCAGGTCGGCCCAGGTGTCCACGTTCATGCGATGCACCAGCAGGTCCCGGTTGGCGTACCAGAAGTGGTTGTCGCTCATCAGGTCCACGTTGGCCGCCGGCAGCCGCCCCTTGTCCGTCGCGAAGGACATCTGCGCGAACAGGTTCAGACTCGGGAACGAGGTGTCGGTGCCGCTGGGGATGTAGTCCATCGCCTCGGCGAAGGAGCCGCCGGGGCCGCCGCCCTGCTGCCAGGCGCCCTTGACGTGCGTGACGAGCCCCAGGCCGGTCGGCGACCCGTTGGCGGTCATCCCCTGGCCGTACGGCAGCGCGTTGCAGTGGTCGCCGCACCAGACGAACTCCATCATCTTATCGTGGACCATGATGGCGCTGGCCAGGGCCTCGCGGCCCTGGTCGTCCACTACCCGCAGCAGCATGCCGCGCTGGCGGGCGTGCTCTTCCTCCATGGTGCCGAGGAAGTTGGTGGTATGCGGATGCCAGCGGCGCAGGAGCTGCCCGCCGCCCCAGACCTCGACGGTGTCAATCGGCGCCGTGGAGCGCGCGCGCACCAGGATGCGGTAGCGGTAGGTGCCCGCCACGTCGCGCCCCCCGACGGTGGCCCGGTAGTGATTCAGCGGCAAGAAGGCCTGAATCTCCGGCCCGTTGGAGGCGGTGGAGACGGCGATGTTGTGCTGCCCCGTCCCTATCGAGCTATTGTGCCAGCGGGGATTGGTCTCCACGTCGGTGAGGCTCGGCGCGAGGATGGTCAGGTTCCAGTCGTTGACCGTGCCCGCCACCTCGGCGGGGTCCTCCAGCAGATGCACGCCGATCGGGGTGGGATACTCCATCCGGTCCACCAGACTATGCCACTGGGGCCGGTTGTCCTCGATCAGCTTACCGCCCTGATAGACCGCGACCGGGTAGCAGCTATAGACGCGGTAGTTCCAGTACGCGGTGGCGTTCTTCTGCGGGGTCAGCGGGAAATGCGCCGGCCAGCCCGCGTCGAAGAAGAAGGAAAGCTGGTCCTTGACGAGCTTGCGGTCCGGCGTCAGCCGCTCCGCGTTGGGGTAGGGAATGGTATCGTAGTAGCGCATGAAGCGCTGGCCGATCCAGTCGGTGTACTCCTGGCCCGGCAGCGCCAGGAACTTGCTATCGCTGGCGGCCTTGCACTCGGCCTCAAAGGCGGTCCATTGCTCCTTGGTCATCTGCAGGATCAGCTCGCGGAAGACGACGCCGTTGTAGCCGGCCTTGATCGCGGCCGCCTTCCAGTCAGCGACGGTGCCCTTGCCGCCCGAGGCCGCGGTGTGCGCGCCCACCAGGAACTTGTAGCTGTGCCACTGCCCCGCGGCCGCGGCACGGAAGTACTCCGTGTCGAAGGGCCCCGCGTGCATGCTATAGAGGCGATAGATCTCGCTGTCCGGCCAGGAAATGTCGGGCCGGTCCCAGTCAATCGGCGTCCGGCTGCCGTACTCCGGGTTGATGTAGGTACTCACGCGCTCGGTCGTGCCGCCGGGCTTGCCCGCCGCCCGCCCCGGCTCGCTCAGCCACACGGCCAGGTTGCGCAGCAGGGGCAGCCAATCGGAGGTCCGCTGCCCGTCGCCCTTGACCGAGGCCACCTGCGCGCCGACCGGCTTGCCCAGGTCGAACCACAGGGCGCTGGCCTGTGCGCCACAGATCGCCAGGCGGCCCTTGCCGACCTGGCGCACGGCGATGATCGGCGCCGCCCCGGTCTTCTCGGTGCCGGGAATCTTCGCGGGGTACCCGCCGCCCAACTGCGGGGGCAGGTCCCAGGTCGTGGCGGTCGGCTCGGTGCTGACGATCGTCTGCCAGTCGCCGCTCAGCTCCAGCGGCGAGATCGAGGGCACCCAGAACATGTCGTGCGGGAGAAAGAGCGTCTTGACGCCCGCGGTGATCGGAGAAGCGGCGAAGTTGGTGGTAATCAGGTACTCGGGCCGCTGCCAGGGAACCGGCGGCGGCGTCTTGTACAGATGAGTGGGGTCGTCGGTGACCTTCCAGGCGAACTGCGCGCCATACTGCTTCAGCCAGTTGTTCATCCGCACGTGTACGTCGTAGGAGTCGCCCACGTGCATCCCGGCAAAGACCAGCACGCCGCCGCCCTCTTGCAGGAACCGCTCCACCAGCGCCGCCTGCTGCTGGCCGTCTTCTTTGCTTAGCGGGGAGTATCCGGCGTCCTCCGGCGGCCACAACATGACCAGCACGTTGTACTTGCGCAGCGACTCCCAGTCCAACACGGCCTGGGCTTGGGGATTGGAGTAGCCCACGATCAAGCCCTGCTTAGCCAGCAACTCAAGATAAGGCGGCTCGGGGATGGGCCCGGTCTTGGGGTTGCCGTCCTTCTCGAGAATCGAGACGATCGGCTGGGGCGGCGCCTGCGCCGCGACTCCGGCAACTAGCAGGGACGTAAGCAGCAACGACAACAGCAGGGCGATCATAACCACGCGTGCTTTACCGTTCATGACCACTGTCCTTTCCCTGGGGCGAATGTGTGGGGGCCTATTCGCGGGGGAGGCGAGGGGTTCCTTCCCCCGCTTGCTTTCCCGGAGGGGCCGAATACGAGGACGGACTGCGTAGCAGGCCGCCACAAGTATCCGGCCCAGGCCTAGCGCTAGCCGTGGGCCAGATACTTCGTGGAGTCTGCTCGGCAGACTCCCTCGTATTCGGCCCCTCCGGAAGAGACGCCCCGCCCCCCTCACCTCGACGCCCGCCCCCCTTTTGTGGTAGAATATCAGTTGATGGAGCCAGGACTGAGGTCGGAAAACGCCGTCCTCCGCGTGGGCCTAATGGGTGGGACTTTCGACCCGCCGCACTATGCCCACTTGGAAATCGCAGCCCGCGCACTGGAGGAGCTCTGTCTCGACCGGGTGATTTTCTTGCCCAACGGGCAGCCGCCCCACAAGCCGTCGTATGAGGTCAGCGCCGCCGAGCACCGTTACGTCATGACGCAGCTCGCGTGCGCGGACCATCCCCGCTTTTTCGTCTCGCGGGCGGAGATCGAGCGCCCCGGCCCCTCCTACACCATCGAAACCCTGCGCAGCCTGCATGCTTTGCTCGGCCCGGCGACGGAGTTGTTCCTGCTGGTGGGCTTTGACTCCGCGCTGGAGCTGCCCACCTGGCGCGAGCCGGACGCCGTCCTGGCGGCCGCCACCCTCGTGGCCGCCCCCCGACCGGGGAGCGACCCGGCGGCGCTGGAGACCGCCCTGGGGGCCGAGCGCGCCGCCCAGGTCCGACGGCTGGAGATGCCGCTGCTGGAGATCTCCTCCACCGCCCTGCGCGCCCGGGCCGAGTGCGGCCGGAGCCTGACCTATCTGCTTCCGCCCAGTGTGGAAGCCTACATTAACAAGTACAGTCTTTACCACAAGGGATGACCTGCCCTCATGAGGCATCGTTTCCGTGACATTTTGCTGTATATCTTGGCCAGCGTCGTCATCGTCGGCGGCGTCTTTGGCATGTTTGACGCCCTCGCCACCCCCGGAGGCGCCCAGAAGAGCGGACCGGGGCTGGCGGACAAGATCGGGATCTGGGCCCTCAACCCGATCGCCAATCTGGATCGCCTCAACATTCTCCTGCTCGGCTCGGACGACCGGGTTTTGCCCAACGGCGAGGTGGACCGCGGCCGTTCGGACTCGGTCATGGTCCTGGCCCTCAACCCGAAGCTCAAGCACGCCGCGATGCTCTCCCTGCCCCGCGACCTCCTGGTGACCATCCCCGAGGTCCCCAAGGGCGTGCAGACCTACCCGCAGAAGCTCAACCACGCCTATGCTTTCGGCGGGGTCAAGCTCTCCGAGCGCACCATTGAGCGCGAGTTCGGCCTGCATTTTGACCACTACGCCAAGATCGGCCTCAAGGATTTCGTCCAGGTCGTAGACATGCTGGGCGGCGTGGATATGAACATCCCCGACTACGAGGGCCAGGGCCGAGGCATGAACTACGACGACAGTTGGGGTAACCTCCACGTTCACCTCAAGCCCGGCTTCCAGCACCTTAACGGCCGCCAGGCGATGGGCTTTGTCCGCTACCGCAAGTCCGACAACCACACCAAGAAGGGCGGCTGGATCGGCATCACCGATTCCGAGCGCGCCGGCAACCAGCAGCTCTTCCTCAAGGCCATGGTGGAGCAGAAGGCCAAGGTCAGCAACCTCCCCGCGCTGATGCGCGCTGCCTCCTACATCATGCAGCACATTGACACCGACATGGACTGGAAAACCATGGTGGGCCTGGCCAACGTCATGCGCGGCCTGGACACCTCCAAGATTCTCCACCTGACCCCGCCCGTGGACGACAAGACGATCGGCGGCATCTACTACAGCGCTCCTCAGCCCGGCAGCATTGACGGGCTGCGCCGGCGTATTGACGCCTTCCTGGCCGGCGCCACCGAGGAGAACCCGCAGGGCAATATGCCCTACCTCAAGCTCGGCCCCACCGGGACAGCCACCCCGGGGACCCCGGCCGCCGCGGCGGCGAAACCCGCCACCCCCGCGCACCCCCTGCGCGTGCGCATCCTGAATGGCAGCGGCACCCCCGGCGTAGCCCGCACCGCCTCCGACCTGGTGGCGGACAAGACCGTACGCCTGGAGCCGGCGGGCAACGCCGACCGCTACGACTACGCAGCCACCATCATCCAATACGCGCCGGGCCAGCAGGCGGCCGCGGGCCGCGTCGCCGCCCGCCTGAACCTCCCGCGCGCCCAGCTCCAAGCCGTATCCGTCCCCCCGGGGACGACCCAGCCCGACCTGACGATTATCCTGGGGCGAGATTTCTCGGGCGCCGCCGCCCGAGGACCGGTCCGCGCCGCTCGCCCGATCCGACCATAACTCAGAGAGGTGACTTGCCTAGTGCAGTCCGCATCCTATGACCGCGCCCAGCGCATGGCCCTGGCCGCCGATGAAGCCGGGGCGCTGGATATCAAAATTCTCGCCATCGGCGATCTGCTTCCCGTCTGCGACTACTTTCTCATCTGCCACAGCCGCTCGCCGCTGCACAGCACGGCGATCTGCGACAAGATCGAGGAGCGCATGCACGAGGAGAAGCTGCACCCCCACCACCGCGAGGGCAACAACACCGGCGAGTGGGTTATCCTGGACTTCCTGGACGTAGTCGTCCATGTCTTCAGCGAGACCGCTCGCGAGTTCTACGGCCTCGAGCGCCTGTGGTCCGATGCCGCGGTAGTGCCGCTGGAACTGGTGACCCCCCACGTCGAAACGGGACTTACCGGAGGGTTCTAGTGGATCCCGCGGCGGACGCCCCCGCGCCTCTCGACCCGGAGGCCTTCGGCCGGCTGGCGGAGGAGGTCGCTCGCGACCTGCACTTTGCCCGCCTCGCTGCCGCCGCCGCCGGCGTGGAGCAACTGCTGCTCCGCGCGCCCGAGTCCACCACCGCGCACGAACTACACGGCGACGTGCTACTCGCCCAGGGCGACCGCAAAGCCGCTCGCGAGGCGTACCACCACTCGGTGGAGCTGGAGCCGGCCAACGCCGACGCGGAGCGCAAATACGCCGAGCTGAGCCTGGCCCTCCACCAGAACGAATTTGACCGCGAGGCGCTGCTCGCCGGCGACCTGGAGCGCTTCCGTGGCGCCCCCCACAAGGAGCCCGCGGCGGCCGCTTTCCGCTCCCTGCTCATTCCCGGCCTGGGGCAGCTCTACAACGGCGATTTTGAGTTGGGCATCACCCTGGCGATTGCCTTCCTGGTCCTGCTGCTCCCCACCATCATCTACTATGTCTCGCCCCTGGTCGAGTCTATGATGCAGCCGCTGACCCACAAAGCCGCGGCAGGCCCCGGTCCGCTCGGCTGGCTGTCCCTGCTGCTCCTGCTCGGCCTGTACGCCTACAGCGCCGTGCAAGCCTACCGCGCCGCCGCCGCGGCCGCCAAGTAAGGCCCAGCTCCTCCCGCCTATGAAATCCGCCCGCCCGACCCGCAGCGCCGCGCTCCTCGACCGCCCGCGCAAGCCGCTTCAGCTAGAACTGGAGCAAGGCTGCGCGGACCGCGCCGTGCTCGGGGGCCTCAGCGCTTTCCTGCGCACCTGGGCCGCGGCCCTGGAGCAGGCCGATCAGCCCGCCGCGCCTCTCGCCCGCGAGATCGCCGCGGCCTTCGGCGATTACGCCACCGCCCCGCTCAAGCAGCGCCGCTCCCTGGTCGCTTGGGCCCTGGGGCAGCTCGCGGGCGACCCGCCGCAACCCGCTCCGCCTCCTCCTCCCCCTCCCGAGCCCCCGCCGCCGCTCACCTGGGACAGTCCCGTAACCGCCCTGACCGGCGTCGGCCCCCAGCGCGCGGAGCTGCTGCTCGGCCTGGGCCTGGAGACCGTCGGCGACCTGCTCTGCTACTACCCCAGCGCCTATGAGGACCGCAGCGACCTGGCCACCCTGGCCGACGCCCGCCACCGCGAGCCGATTTTCACCCGCGTGACGATCACCGAGCGCGGCCGCGTCGAGTACCGGGGCAGCCGCCGCGCCGTGATTCCCGCCCGCGATGAGAGCGGCCTGTGCAGTCTCGTCTGGGTCAATCAGGCCTATCTGGTCAACCAGTACTCCCCCGGCGACGCCCTGCTGGTCCGCGGGCAGGCCCGCTGCTATCCCCAGCGCCTGGAGATCCTGGTGCAGCGTTGCGAGCGCGCGCCCGCGGAGGCCGAGACCGGCGTCGTCCCCGTCTACGCCACCACGGAGGGCGTCTCCCCCACCTGGCTGCGCGAGCTGATTGTCCAAGCCCTGGAGCGCTGCCCCGAGCGGCCCGCGGGACTCATCCCCGTCGAACTGGCTCAGGAACGCGGCCTCGCGCCTTTGTCCGCCGCGGTCGCCGAGATGCACCACCCCACCGACCTGGCCGCCGCCACCGCGGCCCGCCACCGGCTGGCCTACGAGTCCCTGTTCCTCCTCCAGGCCCAGTTAGCCCGCCGCCGCCAGCACCAGCGCCGCCCCCTCACCGGCTGCCGCATCACCAGCGAGGGCCTGGTGGAACGCTGGCAGGAGGCCCTCCCCTACCCCCTGACCGGGGCCCAGCGCCGCGCGATTGACGAGATTCTCGGCGATCTGGACGAGCCCTACCCGGCCCAGCGGCTTCTGCACGGTGACGTCGGCTCCGGCAAGACCGCGGTCGCCGGGGCCGCGCTCCTGGCCGCCGCACTGGCCGGACGCCAGGCCGCCCTGATGGCCCCCACGGAACTCCTCGCCGAGCAGCACTACCGCACCCTGAGCGAACTGCTCCGGCCTTTCGACCTGCGCCCGGCGCTGCTCACCGGCAGCGCCCCCGCCGCCACTAACGCCGCGGTCCGCCGCGCGCTCGCCTCCGGCGAGGCCCGGCTGGTGATCGGCACCCACGCCCTTTTCTCGCAGGAGGTCCGCTTCGCCGATCTGGCCCTGGTGGTGGTGGACGAGCAGCACCGTTTCGGCGTCCGCCAGCGCGCCCACCTCGCCGCCAAGGGCGTCGCGCCGCACCTGTTGGTCATGTCCGCCACGCCCATCCCCCGCACCCTGGCGCTCACCGCCTACGGTGATTTCGAGGTCAGCGTCCTGGACGAGCTGCCCCCCGGCCGCCGTCCGGTGCATACCCAGGTGCTCAGCCCCCGCCAGCGCCGCCGCGCCTACAGCGCCATCGTGGACCACGTGCTGCTCGGCCGCCGCGCCTTTGTCGTCTGCCCGGTAATCGGCGAGGGGAAGAAGGAATACCTGGTGCCCGCCGAGGACCTCTACGAGCGCCTCAGCCGGGAGGTCCCCGGCCTGCGCTGGGGCCTGGTGCACGGGCGGCTGGCCCCCGCCGAGCGCGAGCAAACCATGGACCGCTTCCGCCGCGGCGACCTGGACGCCCTGATCGCCACCAGTGTGGTGGAGGTCGGCGTGGACGTGCCGGAAGCCACCCTGATGATCGTCGAAAACGCCGAGCGCTTTGGCCTGGCCCAGCTCCACCAGCTCCGCGGCCGGGTCGCCCGCGCCGTCGCCCCGGCGGCCTGCTACCTGATCACCGGCTCGCCCAACCCGGAGGTCCTCACCCGCCTGCAACTCCTGGAGCGCACCGGCGACGGTTTTGAGCTGGCCCAGGAGGACCTGATCCGCCGCGGCCCCGGGGAGCTGTTCGGCGACCGCCAGCATGGCTACCTGGACGTGCGGATTGCCGAGTTCGCCGCCGATACCCGCGTGCTGCTGCAGGCGCGTGGCGACGCCTTCGCGCTGCTCGCCGCCGACCCCGAGTTGGCGCAGCCCGCCCACGAACCGCTCCGCCAAGCCCTGGAGCGCACCGCCCGCCGCGAGGAGACCTGGACCCTATGAATCATCGCCCCGGCGGTGTCCGCCCGCCCCGGATTGTCGCCGGCCGCTTCCGCGGTCGCCCGCTGCATTTCCCCTCCGGCGTGGAGTTGCGCCCCACCGCCGAGAACGTGCGCGAATCCCTCTTCAACAGCCTCGCCTACGACCTGCCCGGCGCGCGCTTTGCCGACCTCTTCGCCGGCACCGGCGCGGTGGGTCTGGAGGCGCTCAGCCGCGGCGCGGCCCACGTCACCTTCTTGGAGAAGAACCCGCGCTGCCTGGAGGCCCTTCGGACCAGCGTGGAGAACTTGGGCGTAGCCGATCAGGTCACGCTGGTCGCGGGCGACGTGCTGACCAACTGGCCGCGGGTGACCGCCACCGGGGGCCAGTTCGATATCGTCTTCGCCGACCCGCCCTATGCCTGGGACCATTGGGAGCCGCTGCTGGACCTGCTGCTCGCGCGCGGCTGGGGCGTCGCGCCCGACGGCCTGGTGATCCTGGAGCACTCGCGCCGCCAGCCGCCGGCCCCGCCGCTGGAGCCGGTGCGCACCAAGACCTTTGGCGAGACCCAACTAAGCTGGTTTGAAATTGCCCCTCCCGCCGAGGAGGCGACCCCATGAGCACCACCGTTCGGGAACATCTGGCGATCTGCCCGGGCAGCTTTGACCCCCTCACCGAGGGGCATCTGGACATTATCCGTCGCGCCGCCTGCCTGTTTGGCCGCGTCATCGTCGCCGTCGGCGTGGACGCCGACAAGCAGCCGCTCTTCACGGTGGAGGAGCGCATGGACATGGCGCGCGAAGCCTGCGCCGACCTGCCCAACGTCGAGGTGGCAAGTTTCCGCGGTCTTGTGGTACAATACGCACGCGAACAGGGCGCGGTCGCCCTGGTCCGCGGTTTGCGGGCCATCTCCGACTTCGAGCGCGAGGTGCAGATGGCGCTGATGAACCGCAAGCTAGCCGAGGAGATCCACACCGTCTTCTTGGTTACGCACCCAGACTACGCTTTCCTCAGTTCCAGTCTGGTCAAGGAGATACACCGTTTGGGCGGCGAGATCGAGGATCTAGTGCCACCCAACGTAGTTGCGCGCCTCCGGGAGAAACTGCCGCCCGCGGGCTAAGGGGCTTGCCTGCCACCTGAGGCACGGCAGCCCCCAGTTCCCACCGAGCCGTCAGTCCAGTCCGTTGCCTAGCGAGGGAGGGGCCTAGATGGAAATCCTGCGCATACTCGAAGATCTGGAAGCCCTGGGGGAGTCCGGAGAGAAGTGGTACACCCGCTTTCCCACCGGCTTTCAGGGCAAGACGATCCTGGACGCCAACGAGTTCTTCTCGGCGCTGCATCAACTTCGCTCCTCGCTCCCCGAGGAGATGACCACCGCCTCGCAGATCGCTCGCGACCGCGAGCGCATCGTCCGTGAGGCGCATGAGGAGCGGGCCAAGATCCTCGAGGCCGCCCGCGAGCAGGCCCAACTGCTCATCTCCAACGACGAACTGGTGCGCCAGGCCGAGCAGCGCGCCGAGGAGATTCTGGCCCAGGCGCGTATTGACGCCGAGGCCGTCCGCGCCGAGGCCGAGACCTGGGCCCGCGGCGTCGTCGAGCGCCTCGAGAATTACGTCGGACGCATCTCGTCCACCATCGACAAAACTAAGAAAGCGCTGGTCGCGCAGAGTCCCCCCTCGAGCGGACGGGTCTACGATTCCCGTTCTCATATTGACGTGGACGACTGACGCCCCGGCGGACCCTGGGTGATCTTGTGAAGGTTCTAGTAGTCAACTGCGGTAGCTCTTCCGTCAAGTATCAACTGTTGGACCTTGAAACCAGTGCCTGTCTTGCCTCCGGTCTGGCCTCGCGCGTCGCGGTCAACGGGGGGGCCGCGTCCCAACTCCAGCACCGCCCCGCCGGCCGGGCCGAGTACCTCTTCACCGCGCCCATGTCCGACCACGAGGTCGCGCTCGGTTACATCCTCGAGGCCCTGGTCAACGCCGAGCACGGCGTGGTCCAGTCGCTCCAGGAGATAGACGCCATCGGCCATCGCGTCCTGCATGGCGGCGACGCCTTCGCCGAGCCCGTCCTGATCAGCGGGGTCGTCGAGGCGGCCATCGAGCGCTTCTCCGAGCTAGGCCCCCTGCACAATCCCGCCAACCTGCTGGGCATCCGCGCCTGCAAGCACCGCCTGCCCGGCGTCCCCCAGGTCGCCGTCTTCGACACCGCCTTCCACCAGACGCTGGCCCCCGCGGACTACACCTACGGCCTGCCGCTGGAGCTGTGCGAGGAGTACAAGATCCGGCGCTACGGCTTCCACGGCACCTCCCACCGCTACGTCTCCCGCGAGGCCGCCAAGTTCCTGCAGGCGAACCGCGGTCTGGCCCCCGAGAACCTGCGGCTCCTGACCTGCCACCTGGGCAACGGCTCCAGCGTGGACGCCATCCACGGCGGCAAGGCCGTGCGCACCTCGATGGGCTTCACCCCCCTGGCCGGCCTGGTCATGGGCACCCGCTGCGGCGACATCGACCCGGCGGTCATTCCCTTCCTCATCAACCACCTGCACCTCAGCGCGCAGGAGCTGGACGACCTGATGAACAAGCAATCCGGCCTGCTGGGCATCTCCGGCATCAGCAGCGACATGCGGGATATCCACCAGGCCGCCGCGGCCGGCAACGCCCGCGCCCAGCTAGCGCAGGACATGTTCTGCGTCCGGCTCAAGGAGTACATCGGCGCCTACGCCACCGCCATGAATGGCCTGGATGCGCTGGTCTTCACCGCCGGCATCGGCGAGAATGACCCGATCATTCGCGCCCAGACCATGCACGGCATGGAGTTCCTGGGCCTGCATCTGGACCCGGCCAAGAACGAGGACGCCAGCCTCCGCGGCCGTCCCGCGGACATCTCCACCGAGGACAGCCCCGCGCGCATCTTGGTCATCCCCACCAACGAGGAACTAATGATCGCCCGCGACACGGCCAGCCTCACCGCGCACTAGGCATTCGACGTTGCCGTTCTGTAGGGCGGGGGCTCGTACCCCGCCGTCGCTGCCGCTTGCCTACCGCCGGGGGAAAGTAGCCTCCGCCCCTCCGGGAAGACACCGCCGTTTGACGTCGCCGTTCTGTAGGGCGGGGGTTACATCCCCCCGGCCGTTCGCCTTAAGCCCCTCCCGCCCCGGGAGGGCGCGCCCGCCGTAGCTTCAGCGAAGGCGGGTGCCCGAGGTCTCCCGAGGGCGGGGTGGGCCGGCTGTGCGCCGTTTGCCCTCAGCCTTTGCCGTTCCCCCCTCTCCTGCCAGGAGAGGGGCCGGGGGTGAGGCCCGGCCGGCCGCAAACCACAAAAAAGGGCGACGCCCTTTGGGGTCGCCCTTCTCACTTCCCCTCACCCGCGGACCTACTCCTTGCTGAACACGGTCAGCTCCAGGCCCAGGTCAAACTCCAACTCCACCTCAAACAGCCGCCGCCAGGGCAGTCGCACCCGCGTCTCCTGCAGCTCCGCCAGGGCCAGGCCGCTGCGCTGGTCGGGCGGCCCAATCGTACCGGCCCCCTCCCCCATGAACTCCTCCACCCACAGGTTCACCGCGTCCTGGGTAAGCAGCTCCCGCACCATCTCCTCGGCGCGCGGGTAGACCTCGGTGAGGTCCAGGCTGGACATGCCCACCATATCCGCCAGCCGCTCCTTGACCACCGGCCGCACCCGCGACTGGTACAGCCAGTCATCCACGATGCGCGTAAATAGCAGGCTCAGGTGCGCCTTCTCGGCCCCCAGCAGCGAGTTGAGCAGCTCAAAATATCGCATCGGCGAGATGCTGGTGACCAGTTGCGCCAGGTCGAAAGCGGCCTTGTCGCGCAGCCCAATCAGCCGAATCGCCCCATGCGCCAGGGCCGTGCCCAGGGAGTTGCCGGCCGTATTCCAGGCGGAGAAAGCCAGCAGCCGGGTCCAGGGCAGCCCGGCGTTCTTGAGCGCCTCCACGAAGGCCTCCTCAGCGCCGTTGGGGAAAGCCGCGTCGCAGATGGCCACCCCGCGCCGCTCACTGAGCTTGGCCACTTGCTTGGCGAACTGGGCCAGCCGCTTGCGCCGCAGGCGATTCTCGGGACAGCCCTTCACGCCCTGGCGCGGCTCCAGCACCGGCGGCGAGATGGCCAGAATCATGTCCGCGCCAGCCAGGTCGTCCACCAGTTGCACCCCGGCGGCCTCGGCCTGGGCGCGGAGATTCTCGGCAAAGGGCCGGTCCTCATACGGGGCGATCTGCTCAGCCGCCTCGGGGTCCAGATACAGCACCGCGACCTGCGGCTGGGCCTCCATGTGCGCGTGCACAAAGCGCGACAGCAGCGTCGCCGCGGTCTCGTCGGCCCCCGCGCAGGTGACCACGCGGTCGCTGAGCTTCTCCCGGCGAATCTGGGCGCGCAGGGCCCGCTGCTCAGCCACGTGGAAGCCCGTGGCGTCCGCGTCATCCTGCCCCAGCAGCAGGAAATCCAGGTGCCCACGGGCCACCGCGTCCACCGCGGCCCCGTTCAGTTCATGGTTGCGCCGCCGCACCTGGCGATAGTTCTCCACCAGGCTCTCCGGCAGACTCGCCAGCAGTTGCCGGGTCTCCGCGCGGTGCTGCGCCGCGCCCCCCAGCCGGGTGTAGCGGTAGAAAGCGTCGCCGTAGCGCAGCCGGTCCTCCGGGCTCATCGAGAAGTCCAGGCGGCTGAGGATGCTGCTCGCATAGATGGCCGCCTCGGGGAATTTCTCACGCAGCGCCGGGAGCAGCCCCAGTCGCCGCCGCGCCACTTCCGGCAAGGTGTCCGGCTGCCGAGAGGCCACCAGGCCCCCGTAGAGCAGCATGTCCAGGCTCAGAATCAGGCAATCCTGCCCCTCATTCTGACTCAGCAGCCACTCGGCCAGCGCCTCGGGCTGCCCCGGCGTATGGAACGAGCCCAGCAGCTCCCGGGGCGGCACGGCCATCTCGTAGTCCACGATCCCGGCCAGCATCACCGGCATAGCCAAGTTCACCGGCCGATCGTCGAGCGGCACGTATAAGATTCGGTGGACGCGATGTCGAAGCGTCATAGGCAGGTCCTCTCCGCCAGGGATCGGTACACTATCGTCGTTGTTGCCGTTGCCGTACTGTAGGGCGGGGGCTCGTACCCCGCCGGCCGTTTCCCGCCGTCGCCGTCGGTGGCACCCGCGTCTACCCTGAGCCCGTCGAAGGGTCTCGCC
Source organism: Armatimonadota bacterium (assembly GCA_036504235.1). Lineage (GTDB taxonomy): Bacteria > Armatimonadota > Zipacnadia > Zipacnadales > Zipacnadaceae > Zipacnadum. Next base: position 40,466 of record DASXVN010000001.1, read on the forward strand.
GGTGTGCCGTTGCCGTACTGTAGGGCGGGGGCTCGCCGCAGGCCCTGAGCCTGTCGAAGGGTACCCCGCCGGCCGTTTCCCGCCGTCGCCGTTAGCCGTAAGCCCCTCCCCTTTAGGGAGGGGTGCCCGAGGTCTGCCGAGGGCGGGGTAGGCCCGGCCGTTGCCGTCAGCCGTTCCCCCCTCTCCCGCAGGGAGAGGGGCCGGGGGTGAGGCTCCCGCCGTTGTCGTCGCCTTCTACCCCAACGCCTCCGCAAATCTAGCCGTCGTCTCTCGTATCCCCTCGGCAGTCTTGCCGGTCACAATGGCGCCAATCAAAATCCCCCGCATCCCCGTCGCCAGGATGCTCTCCACCTGCGCGGGCCGCAGCGCCCGCTGGCTCGGCACGATCGCCGGCAGCTCCGGGTGGCGGGCGTGAATCTCGCGATATGCCGCCAGGTCCGCCTCCGCCAGCGGCGAGCCGTACTCCTCCGGCCGCACCACCGACGCCTCCAGCAGCGCGCAGCGCCCGGCCAGCGAGCCGAGACTCCACTCCGGACCGTCCGTCCAACTCAGCGCGCCCATCACCGCCGTGCGGGTGAGCTGCGCCGGCAGCCACGCAGGCATATCTTGGAGGTAAGCGTCCACAAAGTCAACCCCGGCGGCTTCGATCTCCGCGGCCTCCGCCGGTGTGATCATCTGCGCGGCGGTTCCCGGCACCATCCCCACCGGCGCGCCCAGCGCCAGGATGCGGCGAATGGTCTCGCCCTCCTCGGCCCAGGGACCGAAGTAGGTCCCCGAGGCGTGGTGGACCACGTTCAGGTGCACCTTCAGCCCGTCCGCGCCCCCCTCCAGCGCCGCCTCGGCCAGGACCAGTTCGTTGCGCGGCAGGCTCACCAGCAGCGCCGGGCGCTCCCGCAGCAGGGTCTCAGTTCGCGACATAAAGAGCCTCTCTCCTCGTCTCCGCCGGGTAAGGCGCCGTTTGCCGTTGCCTTTCTCCCCCTCTCCTGCCAGGAGAGGGGGCGGGGGGTGAGGCCCCTATTCGTCCCCCGGCCAAAACATCTCCATCGGCAGGCTGAATCGGATCGCCACGACGTCCGCCAACGCGGAACTCGCCGCGGGCGGCAGGGGCGCGTACCCCGAGGGCGGCTCGTAAATCAGCCACAGCCTATCCCCGGCGGGCCGCGGCGACTTGACCGGCGCCGTCCCGGAAAACGCGATCCGCGGCAGCTCCTCCCACTCGTCCCCGGCCGTCTTCCCCCGGCGCTGGCACAGGACCAGCACCCGCGACAGCAGCCGGTCACAGGCGTCCGCCTGGTCGAAATCGTCCGCCCGCCAACTGGGGTACAGGTTCCCCCAGAACAGCGGCGCCTGCCCGTCCCAGCCTCGGCTCAGGTCGTTCGGCCCGACCACCATCCACTGCCGGTTAGTCCGCACGTAGTCCATCTCCGGGTCGTTCGCGTGCTCCCAGGGGATGATCTGGAAGCCGCCCACCATCCCGTACGGCGAGGTGGACACGTCCAGCACGCCCGGATGGTTCGCCCGCAGCCGCCCGTGGTCGGCGTACTTGGTCCCGTCAAAGCGCCCAATCCCGGTCACCGGCGTGAGCACGTGCCCCAGGACCTCCTGCCCGCCATCCTGGTAGGTAGCCGTGATCTTGCCGCCGAATACGTTCTCGAAATCCACATACCGCAGTTGCCGCTCGGGGACCAGCCGCAGGATCAGCAGCCGGTCGCCGTCCCGCGGCTGATAGTCCGCCGGAAACGCCTGCCACTGCCCCGCTTGCCACAGGCACACCGGCGACCCGACCGTCGGCCCCAGCCCGCCGAACACGCCCTCCCCGGGCTTGGTGTCCAGCACAATCGCCGCCTGCGGCTGCACGTCCCCTTCCAGCTCCCCGTGCGGCGCCAGGCTCAGCGTAATCGCCCGCCCGGTAGCCGGGTTGGTGGCGACTTTCAGATGCACCGCGTTCACGGCGGTAGCCGCAACGCAACTATCCGCCACCCACATGGCCGCCCGAAACCCCTGCGGATTAACCTTGCGCGCCGCGCTCAGCACGTGCCCGAGGACAATCCAACTCCGCCCCCCATCGCGGCTAGCCCGCACCTCGGCCCCGGCCTGATTAGTAAGCTCCACCCGCAACTGCTCGTGGTAGCCAACGGGAATAGTCTGCGCCAGCGCGGGCATCGCCAGGCACAGCACGAGGGCAACCATGTAGGGGTGGATTTTGACGAGCGTCCCCGCCCGGCAACATCCACCCGCGCCCGCCGCGAACCATTCTCTACGCCCCAAACTTATGCACCGTCCCGGCGTAGTTGCCCAGCAGGTACATGACATCGGCGCCCAAAATCCGCCCCAGCGAGCCCTGCGCGCAGGGGCGCTCGCCGTAGTGCTCGACGCTGTCGGTCCGCACGCCGTGCCCGTAGTAGGCCACCGGAATCCCGTCGCCGGTATGGTCGCCCACGGTAATCGGCGTGCAGTGGTCGCCGCCGATCATGATCACGTGCTGGTTCCAGTCCAGGGCGTCCAGCAGGTAGCCGACCGCCCGGTCCACCTTGGCGATGGCCGCGCACTTGCCGTCCGGGGTGCTGTCATGGCCGCCCAGGTCGGGGGCCTTGATGTTGCACAGCACAAAATCGTGGTCCTCCAGCGCCGCGACCACGGCCTTGGCCATGGCGATTTCGTCGGTATCCATGCCCCCGGTCGCCTCCGGCGGCGAGATGATATCCATGCCCAGGTACAGCCCCAGGCCGCGCACCAGGTCCACCTCGACGATCAGCGCGCCGTCCAGGCCCCACTGCTCGCCGAAGGGCGCCAGGTGCGGAGCCGAGCCGACCCCGCGCGGCAGCAGCACATTCGCCGGCGGCAGGCCCTGCGCCGCCCGCTCCACGTTGACCGGCGCGGCAGCCAGGATTTCCTGGTTGCGCCGCACGAACTCGTTGACGATCCGCGCGGTCTTGAGCGCCGCCGGGTCACCCGCCGCCTCCGGCAGCGGCGCGCAGGCCAGCGGCGCCAGACCCACCTCGTGCGGGTCGGCGTCGGTCACCAGCATGGACAGCCCCTCGCCGCGCAGCACCATAGCCGCGCGGTGCTCGACGGACTCCTTGACGATAACCTGCACGCCCTCGATCCCGTCCGCGAAGGCCTCGTTCAGCGCCTGCGCGAGCGACTCGGTCCCGGACTTGATGCGCCCGGCGCGGCGGTCGGTGATGATCCCGTCGGTAAGCGTAGCGAAATTGCAGCGAAACGCCAGGTCCCCGGGCCGCACATCCAGCCCCACGCCCTTGGCCTCAAAGGGCCCGCGCCCCATGTAGTATTTGTAGGGGTCATAACCCAGAATCGCCATATGCGCGGTGTCGCTCCCGGCGGGCAGACCCGGCCGGATGGGGTACATCAAGCCGCACTCGCCGCCCTTGGCGACCAGGTCGAGAGCGGGCGTAGCCTGGTATTCCAGCGGGGTCAAGCCACCCAGCGCAGGCACGGGCCGGTCCCCGATTCCGTCGCCGAGAAAGATAATCTGCTTCACAGAACTGCTCATATTTCCGTCTCCTCCCAGGTAAAAGCGCTAAGGGTCATTGTAGGCGAAAACGGAGTAAGGGGCAAGGAGGGGATGGGGGGACAGTGGCACGTGGAAAGGTGGAACGTGGAACGTAACGGCCTGGCGCTGCTTCTCCCGTAGGGGCGGAGCTTGCTCCGCCCGGCCGTGTGCCGTTGCCGTACTGTAGGGCGGGGGCTCGTACCCCGCCGTCGGCGGGGGTCGGCAGCCACTGGGGAAGGTTCAAACTCCGGGTCCGGTGCGCCCGGCGGTGCGCCGTCGCCGTCGCCGTTCACCCCTCTCCTGCCAGGAGAGGGGCCGGGGGTGAGGCCGGGCAGCCGCATCGCTTGCCTCCACCCCTCTTACCTGCCATACTCCCTCCGTGTTTGTCACCGTCGATAACCTCCGCCTCTACCACGAGAAAACCGGCGCGGGTCCGCCGCTGCTCTTCCTCCACGGCTTTGCCCAGTCGTCCTACTGCTGGCGCGAGCTGGCCGCGCGCCTGCCGGGGCGCCGCTGCGTCGCGCTGGACCTGAAGGGCTTTGGCCAGTCGGACAAGCCGGCGGACGGGGCGTACCGGGTAAGCGATCAGGCGCGGTTGGTGCGGGGGGCAATCGAGGCGCTGGACCTGCGCGATCTCGTCCTGGTCGGCCACAGTCTAGGGGGAGCGGTCGCGTTGGCCACGGCCGCGGAGTTGCAGCGGGCGGGAGCGCCGCCGCGGGGGCTGGTGCTGGTCGGCTCCATGAGCATGCCCCAGCGGATTCCGGGGGCGCTGCAGGTCCTGCGGCTGCCGGTGCTGGGCGAGCTGGCGGCGCACCTAACGCCCGCGCCGCTGGCGGTCCGCGCCGCCTTCCTGCTAGCCTATCACGACCGTCGCCGGATCAGCGCGGCCCTGGTCGCCGAGCACGCTCGCTGTATGAATCTCCCCGGCGCCCGCGCCGCCCTGGTCGCCACCGCTCGCGCCCTGACCGCGGAGCAAATCGGCGACCTGGCGCCAGAGCTAACGATCCCGGCCCTCCTACTCTGGGGCCGCCATGATCCTCTAGTCCCCCTGCGCGTAGGCCAATCCCTAGCCGCGGCGCTCCCGAACGCCCGCCTGGAAATCCTCGAGGACTGCGGCCACTATCCACAGCAAGAAAACCCGGACGAAACGGCCCGACTAATACGCGAGTTCCTCTCCGCCCTACCTCCGCCGTAGCCTTTGCCGTTCACCCCTCTCCCGCAGGGAGAGGGGCCGGGGGTGAGGCTCCGTTGCCTTTGCCGTTTCCCGCGTCCCGCGCCCCCCTACCAGATCATCAGCCCTTCGGTGTCCACGCTCCAGTCGAAGATGGTGCCGCCCATTTCGCGCAGGCGGCGCTTAACGGCGAAGTCGCGGTCCCGGTCGCACCAGAACATCATCGTCCCGCCCCCGCCCGCGCCGCAGACCCGGCCGCCCAGAGCCCCCGCTTCCCGCGCCGCCTCATAGAAGGAGTCCAGCGTGTCGTTGGTCACCGCCGGATGCAGCCGCTTGTGCGCCGCCCAGACCGCATTGAGCATCTCCCCCAGCGCCGCCAGCTCCCCGCTCAGCAGCGCCCCGCGCATCTGGTCGGCCAGCGCGTTCATCTCCCCCAGCGCGTCCCGCACCGTCGCATCGCCGCTCTGGAACCCCTCGGCCACCGCGTCCAGAATCTGCTTGGCCGGCCGCGACAGCCCCGTATAGCAGACGACCAGCGACTTCTCCAGCGCCGCGATTGCCGTCGGGTTCAGCGGCAGGCGGTCCACCTCGATGCGGTTGTCGCTGCTGTGCGGCCAGTAGCGCATGTACTTGACGCCCCCGCCGGTCACCGGCGAGTACTGATCCTGCCAGCCGTAGGAGGACTTCAACGCCGTGCGCTCACAGTCAATCGCCATCTCGGCGATCTGGTAGTTCGACAGCCGCCGCCCGGTCAGCGCATCCAGCAGCGCGATCACGCAGGTCGCCAGCGTAGACGACGACCCCATCCCGGCCCCCGCGGGCATCTCCGAGTAGGTAGTCATCTCGATCCCCGACGGCAGGTTGAAGCGCCGCAGCACCTCCTGCACCAGCCCCAACTCGCCGTCCGGGTCCAACTGCTCAGCGCTGTCGAGGGTCACCACCAGATCGTCATGATCCGGCGCCCGCAGCACCACCCGCTGGTCCCAGAGCAGCCGCCCGGACGAGTAGATGTACTTGTTGATAGTGACGTTAAGAATGCTCGCCCCAAACTCGCGACAGGCGGGCAGGTAGTCAGTCATCCCCACAAAATCCACCCGCAGGGGCGACCGCGCTTGCAGAATGGGCAGAGCTTGGGTCATCTTGGTACTCCTTGAGAAGCAGTCTTCCGCGCCGTTTGCCGTTGCCGTTCTCCCCTCTCCCGCGGGCGCTCGTCCGCGAGCGCCACGGAGAGGAGCCGGGGGTGAGGCTCCCTGCCGTTGCCGTACTGTAGGGCGGGGGCTCGCCGGAGGCCCTGAGCCCCGTCGAAGGGTACCCCGCCGGCCGTTGTCGTTTGCCGTACGTAGGGGCGCGTCTCGGCCGCCCGTACGGGCGGCCGATACCCGCCCGTTCACTGTCTGTCAGTTAGCGGCCGGGGCCTGTATGTCGGCACCGACGCCGCCCAACGCGCCCCTACCCGAAAAGGCCGGCTCCCGTCAGCCGTTGCCGTTCGCCGCTCCCCCCTCTCCCCAGTCCGCGCGGGGAGAGGGGCCGGGGGTGAGGCCCGGCGGGTGGCAAATCTGCGCCTATTGTAGATACAGACCGCCCCCAAGGCAAGCGCCGCCGCCCCCGCGGTTGCAGCCTCCCCCCCTTGCGTGTATATTCTACCTAGCGTCCCAACTCGCGTCCCGCGTCTCGCGTCTCGCGATTCAGCCGTCTCCCCTCCCAAGGAGCCAACATGGAAGACCTGCACAATCGCGCCCAGATTCTCATCGAGGCCCTGCCCTACATCCAGCAGTGGACCGGGCAGACCCTCGTCATCAAATACGGCGGAGCCGCCATGGTGGACCCCGCCCTCAAGGCCGAGGTCGCCCGCGACCTGGCGCTGCTGCGCTACGTCGGCGCCCATGTGGTGGTCGTGCACGGCGGCGGCCCCCGCATCAGCGAAATGATGCGCCGCCTCGGCAAGGAGCCGGTGTTCATCGACGGCTGCCGCGTCACCGACCCCGAGACCATGGAGATCGTGCAGATGGTGCTGGTCGGCGACGTCAATCAGGACCTGGTCTCCCAGATCAACGCCGCCGGCGCCCGCGCGATCGGGCTCTCCGGCAAGGACGCCAACCTGCTCGAGGCCATCAAAAAGGAGTCGCCCGTCGGCGATCTGGGGATGGTCGGGGAAGTGGTGGAGGTGGACCGCACCGCCATTGACGTGCTCACCCACGCCGGTTACGTCGTGGTCATTTCCTCCATCGGCATCGGCGCCGAGGGGGAGAGCTACAATATCAACGCGGACACGGTCGCCGGCGATATCGCCGTCGCCCTCGACGCGACCAAGCTCATCGCCCTCAGCGACGTGCCCGGCGTCCTGCGCGACGTCAACGACCCCTCCAGCCTCATCAGCGAACTGACCGTGGCGGAGGCGCGCGTGGCGCTGACCGATGGGACCGTCGGCAAGGGGATGATTCCGAAGCTGGAGTCGGCGATTAGCGTCGTGGAGGCCGGCGTGCCCTACGTGCACCTCATTGACGGCCGGGTGCCGCATGCCCTGCTTATGGAGCTGTTCACCGACCAGGGTGTCGGCACCATGATCCGCCCCTGAGCACCGGGCGAACCGACCAATATCCCGTAAAATACGTAGGGCCGGACTGTGGGGTAGTCCGGCCCTGACACTTCCTGCGGGGGGCAGGTACGACTAGAGCATACGAATGTTCACGGACGGTACGTCTGCGGCAGGTGCGGCTTCGAACCGACTGGCGGCCGATCCCGTTTGATAGAGACCGGGCACCTCAGCAAGCGGTAGGCTGCGGAGCAGGAACAGGAACTCCACCCAGCTTAGTTCTCCCTCATGCAATCCCGCGGCCAGGTCGCGATACTCCGGCTGCCGCAGCGCGGCGGCGATCTGCCCGCACACGTACAGGAAGTCGCGCGAGCCGACCTGACGGTGCAGCTTGCTCAGCAGCGAAAGGGTCGTCGCCTGGCGGGCAGCGCTCGGTACCACGCGCGCGATCATGACCATGCCCTCGGCCACCTCGCCGGTGGTCTGGGGAGCGCTCTCGCCCTCCACGGTGCAGAGGCGCTGGCGCATGGCCTCGACGCCCCCGGGCCGGCCGTCGGCGATCAAGCTCGCCAGCGTCCGGGCGGCGTTATCAAGGCGGTCGGGGCGGGCGCCGCTCGGCGTCGCCGGGACCGCGTCCTGCTCGCGCCGCTGCTCGCCGTGCCCGGACAGCAACATCTGGATCGCGGCCAGCAAAGCAACGACGGCCAGCAGCACGACGGCGACCAGAGCGAGTTGCTGAAGATTGGCGGCCTGTATGGTTCCCATGGTCTCTCTCTCCGACTCTCCCCCCCAGGGATTTCACCTGGTCGACGAACGCGACTCCTGCTGTCCCCGCTCGTCTGGGTTGCATTATACGCGCCGGCCTCAGCGACGGAAGATGGTTTACGAAATCATTAACTAAAGAGTTTCTCGACTTGTGCTTTTCTTGAGTCCTTCCGGGGACACTCGCCATTTCGAGCTTATTTATGCCGTAAACCCCCGGTGTCATCCTCAAGACAACCTCTCGTGCGCGCCCTGTCTCAAGGTCGTTCTCAGCTCTGTCATATCTGCGCTTCGCCCTCGTCGCAGCTAGCGCCCGCCTCCCGTGAGTCATTCTCGGGATGGCCTCCGCTTGCGCCGGTGTTTCACTAGAGCCCAGGGATAGCCATTGAGGAGAGGCACAACGCACCTTGAGGACACACTGAGGCCCCCGAGGCGGCCTTGAGGTAGGGATAAGTCTGAGGAAACGAGGCTGGGTGGCGGGACCGTGAGGAAGGGATGCGCCGTTTCTCGGTGGCACCGGCTGCCTGCCGGTGTGCCCTTGCCGTTTCTCTAGGTGGCACCGGCGTCTCGCCGGTGTGCCGTTAGCCGCTTCTCTCAGTGGCACCGGCGTCTCGCCGGTGTGCCGTCAGCCGTCTCCCGCAGGGGCCGCACGAGCGCAGCGAGGCCGGCCCTGCCGTTGCCCCCGGTCGCCTAGTTCGGCTTCTCGCCTCGCGCCAGCGCCAACAGCCCGGCGGCCAGACGCTCCGCGGCCTCGGGTGCGGCCCAGCGCAGCGCCATGCGCGCCATCTGCTGCCGCCGCGACTCGCTCTCCACCAGCGCGGAGATCTGCGCGGACAGCGCCGCCGGCGTGCACTCCGAGTTCGGCAGGATGATCGCCCCTCCGACCGACTCCAGCGACAGCGCGTTGGCCGTCTGGTGGCCGCCCGCGTGGGGATAGGGAACCAGAATCTGCGGCAGTCCCCGCCCGCTGGCCTCCGCCATACTACTCGAACCGGCCCGCCCCACCACCAGATCCGCCGCCGCCAGCAACTGCCCCATCTCATCGGAGAAAGCCAGCAAGCGATAGCGCCCCTGGTCGGCCCGGATCGTAGCGGTCTCCGCCGCGATCTGCTCGTAGTCCCCCGCGCCGGCCAGGTGGATGATCTGCACCGGCAGCCGGCTCAGCAGCACCGGCAGCGCCCCCACCAGCGCCGCGTTGATCTGGTGCGCGCCCAGGCTCCCGCCCATCACCAGCACGGTAACCAGCGCCGGGTCCAGCCCCAGTTCCTCCTGAGCCGCGGTCCGCGAGGCCTCCAAAATACTCCGCCGCACCGGGCAGCCGGTGACCTCGGTCCGGTCGGCGGGAAAGCGGGCCGCCGTCTCCGGGAAGGCCACGGTAATCCAGCGCGAGCGGCTGGCCAGCAGTAGATTCGCGCGGTCCGGCTGCGCGTCCAGCACGTGAATCGCGGTGGGGATACCCAACATCCGCGCCGCCAGCACCACCGGCACCGACACGTACCCGCCCACCCCCATGACCGCCTGCGGCCGCAGTTTCCGCAGCAGCCGATGCGCCCGGGCCAGCGACCCCAGCAGCCGCACCCCGCTAACCGCCGCCTGCAGCGATACTCCATACGGGAAGGGCGCGGTCGGCAAGTCGCACGAGGTCAGCCCGGCCGCGGAGAGCACGTGCGCGTCCAGGGGCTTGCAGCTACAGACAAAAGTGAGGTCCAGCTCGGGGTCTTGCTCGGCGAGCCGCTCGGCAATCGCGATGCCCGGGGACAGGTGTCCCCCCGTGCCTCCACCGGCCAGGACGAGGCGCAAGAGCTACGCTTCCTCCCGCGGGCGGCTCTCGGCGGCGACCGCCAGCACCAGCCCCGCGCAGAGCAGGGAGGCCATCAGACTGCTGCCCCCCGCGCTCATAAAGGGCAGCGTCAAGCCGGTGACCGGCAGCAGCGCCGTGGCCACCGCGATATTAATAAAGGCCTGCAGCGCCAGGGACAAACCGGCGCCCGCGGCGATGAAGAACCCCAGGCGATGCGGACAAGCGCGGGCCACGCGGAAGGCCCACACGGCAAGTAGCGTCATCAGCAGAATCACTCCGATACCGCCCCACAGACCCAGCTCGCCCCCCACCACGCAGAAGATACTGTCGGTGTGCGGCACGGGCAGGGTGGTCCATTTATCGGGGCTCATGCCCAGGCCCAGGCCCAGCGGTCCCCCGCGCGCCAGCGCCACCAGCATGCTATAGACGTGGGCGCCGCCGCCCTGCAGGTGATCCTCCGGGTGCAGCCAGTCCTCAAACCGCACCCACGCGTGGGGCGTAGCGCGGGCCACCAGCAGCCCCAGCAGCGCCGACCCCGTCGCCAGCGGCACCCAGTACCGCAGCCGCATGCCCCCCAGCAGCGCCATCCCCAGGGCGAGGCTACAGACCAGCATGGCCATCCCCACGTCGCGCTGCGCGGCCAAAATCAGCGCCATCACGCCGGTCAACGCCAGCGCCGGCACCCAGATCCGGCCGATACTGGCCCGCGGCATTGGTCCTCGGGCAAAGGTGATCGCCATCAGCACCAGATACGCCACCTTGGCGAACTCGGAGGGCTGGAAGCGGAAGCTCCCCAGCGGCAGCCAGCAGTACGCCCCGCCGACCTTCTTGCCGATAATCACCGCCGCGATCATCCCCAGCGCACCCGCGATGAACCCCGGCCACGCCAGCCAGGCAATCCGCTTGACCGGCAGCAGCGAAACCAGCAGCATCATGATTAGCCCGACGCTCGCATACCGCACCTGCAGCCAGAAGTAGTAATACGGGTTGTTGGTCCCCGTCATGGTCGGGCGCCCGGCCAGCGGGTAGCTGGAGGAGAACACAAATATCAGCCCCAGCGCCACCAGTCCGCAGACCAGCAGGAAGTAGCTCCGCCCCCCCGGCCAGAGCCAGGTGGTGCGGCGCGCCCCGCTAGTCTCCCGCCCGCGGCCTGGAGCCTCACGCGCCGGCGCTGCCATCCTCGCTGCCTCCGTCTCGGTCTCCTGCGGCGTTTTCGAAGCTCAGCTCGCGCACGATCCGCGTGAAGACCTGTCCCCGCTCGGCCTGATCCCGGAACATGTCAAAACTCGCGCAGCCGGGCAGCAGGGCCACCGTGTAGCCCTCCTCCGCCTCCGCGAAAGCCGTCCGCACCGCTTCCTCCATGCTCGCGCACAGGAACTTGGGGGCCGCCTCCCCGATCGCCTCGGCCAGGATCGCGCTGCTCTCGCCGATCAGGCAAACCGCCGCGCATTCCTGCCCCAGACGCTGCCCAAAATCGCGGAAATCCACGTTCTTGCTGATGCCGCCGGCGATGACGATCAGCGGCCGGCCCAGACATTCCAGATCGGCCAGCGCCGCGGCGACGTTGGTCGCCTTGGAGTCGTCCACGAACCGCACGCCCGCCACCGTGCCCACGTTCTGCAGCAGGTGATCGGCCGGCTCAAAGGCCAGCAGCCCCGCCCGGATCTGCTCCGGCGTGGCCCCCGCCAGCCGCGCGGCCAGGGCCGCCGCCAGCGCGTTGCGCAGGAAATGCTGCCCGCACACCGGCAACTCCGAGGCCCGCGCCACCGTCTCCTCGGCGCCCGGCTCCACCTCCACCACCAGATCGTCGCCCTCCAACCGAGCGTTCGCCGCGGGATTGGCGGCGCTGAAGGTCAGCACCTGCGCGGTCAGATCGCCCACCAGGGGCTGCAGGCCGGGGTCGTCCAGCGAGATAATCGCGTAGTCCGAGGCGTGCTGGTTCATGAACAGCCGCCCCTTGGCCCGGAGGTACGAACTGAAATCGGGATGCCGGTCCAGGTGATCCGGCGAGATATTCAGCAGCAGCGCGATGTACGGCCGGAACCGCTCAGTGGTCTCCATCTGGAAGCTGCTGACCTCGACGATCACGAACTGCACCTCATGCGTGCGGTCCGCCTGGCTAATCAGCGGCAGCCCAATGTTGCCGGCCACCAGATGCTCGATCCCGGCGGCCTCCAGAATCTTGCCGATCATCACGCAAGTACTGCCCTTGCCGTTGGTCCCCGAGACCGCAATCATCGGCGCGCCGCAGAACCGGTAGGCCAGCTCCAATTCACCAATAACCGGGACGCCCTCGCTCCGTAGCGCCTGCAAGGCCGGGTGGTCATCAGGCACGCCGGGGCTAACCACGACCAGGTCCACCGGTCCCATCTGCTCGCGCCGCTGAAACTCGGGCACGAATTCCCCGCCCAGTTCCAGAAGCTGATGCCGCTCTTCGGTCAGTTCGGACTCGGGCTTGGCGTCCACCCCCACCACCTGCGCCCCGCGCCCCAGCAAAAACCGCGAGGCCGCCATCCCACTCCGCGCCAACCCCACCACGCCGATTCGCTGCCCGGCCACCACCGTCTCTTCTCGGTCGCCAGTGTTCTCAGTAACCATAGAAACGTCACCGCCAATGTGAAGAAGAATGTCGAACGAGCCGCTTGCCGTCGCCGTTCTGTAGGGCGGGGGCTACGCCTGCGAAGCTCGCTCCGCGAGCTTCCCGCCCTGAGCCCGTCGAAGGGTACCCCGCCGGCCGTTGCCGTTCGCCGTCAGTGGCACCGGCGTCTCGCCGGTGTGCCGTTTGTCTTTTTGCCCGTTGCCGCCTCCCGAAGGGGCCGACGAGCAACGCGAGGCCGGCCCTGCCGTCGCCGTTGTAGGGGTGGATCTTTCGCGGCGCCGTACCCCGCGGAACATCCACCCGCGCCTGCCGCGTCGGTTCGTCTCGGCCGCGGGCGGAGCCAACTCCGCCCCAACGCGGAAACAGCCGTCGCCGTCGCCGTCAGCCGTCCTGTAGGGCGGGGGCTACGTCCCCCGCCGGCCGTTGCCGTTGCCTTCTCCCGGAGGGGCCGCACAAGCAACGCGAGGCCGCCTGCCGTTAGCCGTTCCCCCCTCTCCCGCAGGGAGAGGGGCCGGGGGTGAGGCGCCGTCAGCCTTCTCCCCTCCCTCCCCTATTTAGGGGAGGGCGGCGGCGCCCCGCCGCCGGGGAGGGGTCCGCCGTTGCCGTCCGCCTTCAGCCCCTCCCGCACCGGGAGGGGTGCCCGAGGTCCCCCGAGGGCGGGGTGGGCCACCGGCCGCCGCGCCGCCTAGGTGTAATACCCAAACAACATCAGCGCCAGCCCGCCCGCCGCCAGACCAATGATCGCGAATCGCGCCACCAACTGCGGCTCCGACCACCCGCGCAGTTCAAACGCGTGATGAATGGGGGTCATGCGGAACAGTCGCTTGCCCTTCGTGGCCCGAAAGTAAGTCACCTGCAGGACCACGCTCAGCACTTCCACTATGAACACCACGCCGCTGAGGGCCAGGAACCACTGCAGGTCAGTGATCACCGCGAGCGCCCCCATCAGCGCCCCCAGGCCCAGGCTGCCCACGTCGCCCATGAAGATTTTCGCTTTGTTGGAGTTGAACCACAGGAACCCCGCGGCCCCACCGGTGATCGCCGCGGCCAGCGCCGCGTACGCCGGATTCCCGGTGAACAGCAGCGCCAGCGCCAGCACTCCGCCCCAGATCGCCACCGTCGTCGCCGCCAGCCCATCCACCCCGTCGGTGAAGTTGACCGCGTTGGCCGCCCCCACCACGACGAACACGCCCAGCGCGCGCCACAGCAGGTCCCCGTACGGCCCCAGCCCGCTCACCAGCGCGCCAAAGCCCCAGGAGCTATCTCCCGCGGGCACGCGCAACAAACACACGAAGCCGGCTGCCAGCCCAATCTCGATGAGAATCCGCCAGCGCGCCTTGACCCCGCGACTGTCCCCGCCGCGCACCTTGGCCCAGTCATCGGCCAGTCCCAGCAGGGCAAACAGCGCCCCTACCGCCAGCACCAGCAGCGCCGGAGACGCCCCGAAGCGCTCGGGGCCGTAATGCGGCAGCAGCACCGCCGCGGCCGCGAGTACGATCGCCGGCACCAGCGCCAGCCCGCCCAGCGAGGGCGTGCCCTGCTTGGTCAGGTGCGTCGCCGGTCCGTCCTCCCGCTCCTGCTGCCGCAGTTCCCGCCGCCGCGCTATAGACAAAACCACGCGCGTCAACAGGACGCTCGCCACCAGCGCGGCCAGAAAAGCGCCGGTCACGGACCGCAACGCGCTCCAATCAGTGTACATGCTTGAGCCCCTCCACAACCTGCTCCAGGGCCATGCGCCGCGAGCCCTTGACCAGCACCACGTCGCCCGGCTGCAGGCGTCCGCGCAGCAATTCCACCGCGTCTCCGGCCGCCTCCACGGAATCCGCCCCGGCTCCCGCTTCGCGCGCCGCCGTCGCGGCCTCCGCCGCCGCCGGCCCCACCGTCACCAGCCAGTCCACGCCCTGCCGCGCCACCTGCAGACCGATCTGCCGATGCTCGGCGGCCGCGAACTGTCCCAGCTCCAGCATATCGCCCAGCACGAGGATACGGCGTCCCGGGAGCGAAGCTAGGAGATCAACGGCGGCGGCGACTGAGGTGGGGCTGGCGTTATAGGCGTCGTTGATCACCGTAAGTGGTCCCGGCAAGGTCAGTACCTCGCCGCGCATAGATTCCACCGCGGCCTGCTCCAAACCTTCCCGAATCCCCTCTGTCGAGCCGGTCGCCGCCCAGACCAGCGCCGCCGCGGCCAGCGCGTTGAGAATATTGTGCCGCCCCGGCAAGGACAGGCTCACTGGCAGCCGCTCGCCCGCCAGCACCAGCTCAAAATCGCTGCCCTCCAGCCCCCGCAGGTTCACCCGCTCGGCCCGCACCTCCGCCTCCGGAGACTCCAGCCCGAACGAGACCACCGGACACGCCGGCATCTCCCGCAGCAGGCCAAAGAAGAAGTCATCCGCCGGCAGCACCGCCCGGCCCTCCGGCGGCAGCGCCGTCAGCAGTTCCGCCTTGGACTGCGCAATGGCCTCTCGCCCGCCCAGCCGCCCCAGGTGCGAGGCGCCGATGTTGGTGATCAGCCCGATCTGCGGCCGGCTGATCTCCGCCAGGTAGGCGATCTCCCCGCGCCCCCGCATGCCGAATTCCAGCAGGCAGTAGCGGTAGCTCTCGTCCAGTTGCAGCAGAGTCCGGGGCACCCCGATCTCGTTATTCTGGTTGCCCTCCGCCACCAACGTCGGCGCCAGCCGGGTGAGAATGCTCCCCGCCAGCGCTTTGGTCGTGGTCTTACCCGTGCTTCCGGTGAGCCCCAGAACCAGCGCCCCCGGGTACTGCGCCCGGACCCAGGCGGCCAGTTGCCCGTAGGCCCGCAGGGTGTCCTCCACCAGCAGCAGCGGCGCGGTCTCCGGCACGTTCGCGGGCCGGCGCGAGACCACGGCCGCGACCGCTCCCGCCGCCAGCGCCGCCGCCACATGGTCGTGGCCGTCATGGTTCTCCCCCGCCAGCGCGAAAAACAGCTCCCCGGGCGCCAGAGCCCGCGAGTCGGTACTGACCCCCACGGGCGGGGCCGCTGGCAGTTGCGCGCCGGGCCGAGCCGCCAGCAGGGCGGATAGGTCGGTCAGGGACGGTAACATAGCTTCATTCCTTGCCGCAGTGGATGCTGATGAGTGCGATAGCAGTCTCTGAATTACCGAGGGGGCAGCGAGGCCAGGGCCTCTAGCGCCACCTCGCGGTCGTCAAAGGGCAGAATCCGGTCGCCCACGATCTGGTAGCGCTCGTGGCCCTTACCGGCGATCACCAGCAGGTCCCCCGGCTCGCAGCGGTTGATCGCCTCGAAAATCGCTTCCCGCCGGTCCCCGACCACCTGGTAGTTGTCGCCCACCACGCCGGCCAGCATGTCGTCAATAATCGCCTGCGGCTGCTCGGTGCGCGGGTTGTCGGAGGTCAGAATCGCCCAGTCCGCCTCGGTAGTCGCAATCTGGGCCATCTGCGGCCGCTTGATCTTGTCCCGGTCCCCGCCGCAGCCCACCACGCACAGCAGCCGCCGCGGCTGTAGCTCGCGGGCCGCGGCCAGCACGTTGTGCAGCGCGTCCGGCTTGTGCGCATAGTCTACCACCACGGTAAAGTCCTGCCCGGCCTCCACGCGCTCAAAGCGCCCCGGCACCGGCCGCAGCTTCTCCAGCCCCTCGCGAATGGCGCTCAGCTTGTAGCCCAGCGCCCAGGCGCAGGCCGCGGCCGCCAAAGCATTGTAGGCGTTGAACCGCCCCAGCACCGGCAGATCCAAGGGCAGCGGGTCGCGCCGGTCGGGGAACTCCACGATGAGCTGCAGGCCGTTGCTGCGATTGTGCATCTGCCCCGCCCGCACGTTCGCCGCCCCCAGTCCGTAAGTCACCACCGGCCCCACCACGTCGCGCACCAGCCGCTCGCCCGCCGCGTCATCCAGATTGACGACGCCCACCAAGTTCTTCTCCGGCGCGGCCAGCCGCGCGTAGTCGGTGAACAGCCGCTGCTTGGCCAGGTAGTAATCGTCGGGGTCCGAGTGGAAATCCATGTGGTCCTGGCTCAGATTGGTGAACACCGCGGCGTCAAAGCGGCAGGGCCAGACCCGGTCCAGCGCCAGTCCGTGCGAGGAAACTTCCATAGTGACGTGTTTGACGCCCCGGTCGCGCATGTCGGCCAGCAGCCCCTGCAGCTCCACCGCGTCCGGCGTGGTATGCGCGCTCGGCCGCCGCTCCCCGGCCACGCTGATCCCCAGCGTCCCGATCACGCCGGTGCTCAGACCCGCGGCGCGCGCGATACTGTCGATCATCAGCGAAACCGTGGTCTTGCCGCTGGTCCCGGTCACGCCCACCAGGGTCAAATCGCGGGAGGGCTGTCCCCAGAACTCCGCGGCCAGCTCCGCCACCACCCGCCGGCTGTCGCCCACCGCCACGGCCGTGACCTCCGCCGGAATCAGCGCCCCCGCCGCCGGGTCCTGGTAGACCACCGCGACCGCCCCGCGCTCGAGGGCCTCGCCGATAAACTCGTGCCCGTCCACGGCAAACCCGCGCACGGCCACAAACACAAATCCCGGCTTGACCTGCCGGGAGTCGGAGGCGACGCCGGTAACCAAAGCCGCCGCCCCGCTCCGCCGCTGCGCGGCCCAGGGTTCGGTAAGCTGCTCAACAGTGAAGGATGTTTTTGCCATAGACTTAGGAGGTTCACAGTGACGGCGCCATCGCCGTCTGCCGTTGCCGTACTGTAGGGCGGGGGCTACGCCGCAGGCCCTGAGCCTGTCGAAGGGTCCCCCGCCGGCCGTTTGCCGTAGCCGTATGTAGGGGTGGACCTTGCAGCCTCACCGCACTGTCCACCCGGCCGTTGCCGTCTGCCTTTGCCCTTCCCCCCTCTCCTGCCAGGAGAGGG
>DASXVN010000002.1:0-43388 GCA_036504235.1 Armatimonadota bacterium
CCCGCCGTCGGTAAGCCAACGTTAGCGTCGGCGGGGTACGAGCCCCCCCCTACAGTACAGCAACGGCAACGGCGCACCGGCGATACGCCGGTGCCACCGAACCTCGCCTTCACGCCGGGTTCTGCACCTCGGCGAACCAGGCCGGCTCTATCTCCGGGAAGGGGCGGTCGCGGCTTTGCAGGTCGCCGAAGTAGGACCACTCCTCCTCGCTGATCATCTCGCCCCGGGCGTAGCGGCGGGCCATATCCGCCACGCGCTTGTAGTCGCCGTGGTGATGGGCCACCCGCTCGCCGGCGTAGTCGCGGGCCGACCAGGTGGTAATCAGGAAGGGCCAGTCGGAGGCCTGCAGGAGCAGCAGCACCCGCTCGGCCTGGCGGACCAGCGCGGACATCGCCGGGTCGTGGCCGTAGCCGTGATCGGCGAGCAGGGCGCGGAAATCCTGCTCCGCGTCGTAAATGAGACCCCAGACCCAGTTGACGTCCGGGTTCAGCCAGACATGATGCCCGCCGCCCGCGCCCCACGAGCCCTCGGGGAGGGCCAGCGCGGTCTCCGGCGCGTTGCGGGCCAGGTAGCCGGAAGCGGTGACCACCTCGATCTCCGGGTCCTGGTGCATCCAGCGTAGGACGTGAGTCAAAAAGCGCGGGCCCTCGTGCCACCAGTGGCCGAACAGTTCGGCGTCAAAGGGCGCGCACAGCACCGGCCGGCGGCCGCCCGGATGCGGCTGCGAGCGCAGGGTCTCCTTGACCGACCACAGGAAGTTGCCGGCATGCTCGCGGACGCGACCCTCCGCCCACTCCGGGTGATACTCGGCCTTGTCGCCCAGGGCGCAGTCGCCGCCGGTGACGCGCCAGTAGCGCAGGTCGCCGGGCAGGTGCTTCTTGTGGAACTCCAGATAGTCGCCGTCGCCCGGGTAGCCGTGCTCGCCGCTCCAGACCTTCAGCCCGGTCGCGGGGTCGCGGACCAGGATCGCCACGGGCGGGTGATTCTCGTAGTAATGCCCCACGAAATACGGGAAGTAGGGGCTCTTCGTGCCGTAATAGGGGCGCGGCTCGCGGGACTTGCGGACCCGACCCCAGGCCTTGCCCAGGGTGTCGCTCCAGTCAATGTCCACCGGCTCCGGCGGGCCGCCGGTGAGCATGTGGGTGTCCACGATGAAGTAGTCAATCCCGTTTTCGGCCAGGAACTCCTCCACGCCCTTGCGGGGCTGGGGAGTCTCGGGGCCGCGGATGGCGGGGGGCGGAGCCCAGTTCGCCCGCGGCCGGTAGGCGCACTCGGGCAGCCAGAAGCCGCGCGGGCGCCGGCCGAAGCAGCGCTCAAAAGTGCTGACCGCCTGGCGCACCTGAAGCTGCACGGAGCCGTCCTCGTGGAGCAGCGGCAGGTAGCCGTGGGTCGCGCCGCAGACCATCAGCTCGATATTCCCGGCGTCCTGATGGCGGCGAAACTGGGCGATGAGGTCGCGGCCGTAACGGTTATCGTAGGAGTCAATCAGGGCGCGGTAGTGGTCCTGCCAGCGGCGGGCCAGGTACTCGCGGTGCCCGTCGCCCCAGGCGCGGAACTCGCCCTCATCGCGCTCGGCGGCGTGGACCTTCTCCCACAGGTAGTTGAGAAACCAGTCGCGGAAACGGTCATCGGTAAGCTGCTCGAGCGTGATGGCCGAAAAACTGATGGTGATCGAGGCGGGAATGCCCTCAAACTCCAGCTCCTCCAGCATCCACAGCAGCGGAATGTACGTGTCCGCGGCGGCCTCGTAGAGCATTTGGCTCCCGTGCGGCCAGGTGCCGTGCCCCAGCACGTAGGGGATGTGGCTATGCAAAATCAGCGCGAAACAACCGACAGGTTCAGGCATAAGGACCCCTTTCGTCTGTATCTTCGCCACCGGAGGGGGGCGAAACCTCCGTAGCAGCATATCTCGCGCCAAGTCGTCCGTAGCCGTTCGCCGTTGCCGTTGTAGGGGCGGAGGCTCTGGCCTCCGCCCGCGCCTGCCGCTGAACGCAGGCCTATTCGCCCCGGCGGTAGGTGAGCGGTGGCCGCGGGCGGAGGCCGGAGCCTCCGCCCCTACGGGGAAACGGCCCAGCTACCGGAGGGCAGGGCGGCAGCCCCGGGAGGGCGAAATCTGGCGGCATGACCTTACGACGTACGCTAGGCTGTCTGGGTGCGCTGGTGGCGGTGAGCGTGGCGGGGTGGTGGATCTACCACCGAGAGGACCTGCGGCCGGCCGCTCCGCTGCGCAACGCCCTGGAGAACGCCCGGCCCGCCGCCGGCGCGGAGACTACTCTCTCGCCGGGTCGGCAGGAGGCCCCGCCCCCGGTAGCCACGCGCGGCTGGGAGCCGGTCGCGCCGGGAGTGGACCTCCGCGTGCAGTCGCTGGCGCAGGGCCTGGCGTGGCTGACCGCGGTGCGGCTGGACCCCAAGCAGGTGCGGGTGGAAGTGGTGGACCGGGCGGCGACGAAGCAGGAGCCGATCACCGCGCGCGCGCTGGCCGAGCAGCAGGGCGCGCTGGCGGCGATCAACGGCGGCTATTTCGACGAGCAGTGGCGCCCGCTGGGCCTGCTCATACATAAGGGGAAACAGACCCACCCGCTGCGCCGCGCGGACTGGGGCATATTCAGCGTCGGCCCGCGCGGGGCGCAGATTACCCACACCCGCCAGGGCGTGCCCCGCGGCGCGCAGGAGGCGCTGCAGTGCGGCCCGCGCCTGGTGATTGCGGGCAAAGTGCCCCAGTTCAAGCCGGGCGACTCGGTCCGGGCGGGCATAGGAATCACGGCGCAGGGTCAGGTCGTCCTGGCGGTAACCACGCGCGGCTCGCTGTCCCTCCGCGACTGGGCGCGAGCGCTCCAGGCGGTCGGCTGCGTAGACGCGATGAACCTGGACGGGGGCCCCTCCTCGCAACTGTACCTGAAGGCCGGCAAAACGACGCGGGATCTGCCGGGATCATACGGGGTGCCGTCGCTCCTGCTGGTAAAGAACGGCCCTACCCGCCTTCGCTAAAGCTACGGCGGGCGAGCCCCCTAGCCCCGCTGATGTCCTCGCCAATAGCCTTTGCCGTTCCCCCCTCTCCCCAGTCCGCGCGGGGAGAGGGGCCGGCGCTGCCCAACGGCCCTACCCCCTAACCCCCTCCCTAAAGGGAGGGGGAATCCTCCCGCTGGCGTCTCCGGCGTTAGCCGTTGCCGTTGCTCCCCCTCTCCCAAGGTCCCCCGCGGGAGAGGGGGCCGGGGGGCCTGTCCGCCGTAGCTTCAGCGAAGGCGGGTGAGGCAAGACTGGCGTCCTGCCTCCGCCTTCCGCTTCGACGCGGGCGGAGCAAGCTCCGCCCCTACGGGGAAACGGCCTGCCTCTACCTTTCCCCCCTCTCCCCTCTCCTGCCAGGAGAGAGGCCGGGGGTGAGGCCGGCCTGGCGCTGCCCCAACGGCCCTACCCCCTAACCCCCTCCCTGAAGGGAGGGGGAATCCTCCCGCTGGCGTGCTCATTCCTAGGCATTGCCGTTGCTCCCCCTCTCCCAAGGTCCCCCGCGGGAGAGGGGGCCGGGGGGTGAGGCCAGAACTGGCGTCCCGCCTCCCCCTTCCGCCCTCTCTCCTCCCCCCTTCCCCTTGACAGGTAGGCAATACACTGAATATACTATCTATACTCTAATCCCCTCGAGGTGACGCCCATGCCCCTTCACGCTCGCGCCCGCCGGACCACCGCCCACCGCGCTCGCCTGCAGTGGCTGCTCTGGATTGCCGTTCCCCTGGTCATCATCGGCGGCCAGTTCCACCCCTACCTGGGCTTCATCGTGCCGGTCGCGATGGTCACCGGGATGCTCAGCGGCGCTTTCCGCGGGCGTTGGGCCTGCGGCTGGATCTGCCCACGCGGCGGCTTCTTGGAGCGGTTCATGGCCCGCCTCAGCTTCCGTCGCCGCGTCCCGGGCCTCCTGCGCGGCTACGGTTTTCGCTGGCCGGTCTTCGCCGCCTTGATGAGCTTCATGGTCTACCGTATCTCCCTCCAGCCGGACAGCGCCGCCCACTGGGGCGCGGTGTTTGTCTCCATGTGCGCAATCACCACGGGCATCGGTCTGCTCCTGGGCGTCCTCTACCAGCCCCGGGCCTGGTGCGCGATCTGTCCGGTAGGCACTTTCGCCGGCGCTGTCGGCGGTCACAAACACGCGCTGACCATCGCGGAGGGCTGCGTCTCCTGCCGCCGCTGCGAGAAAGTCTGCCCCCTGAACCTGGAGATCGCCAAGCACGCGGAGGCCGGAGTTTTGGAGAACCGCGACTGCGTCCATTGCCACGAGTGCATCAAGGCCTGCCCCAAGCAACTCCTCGACTTCGACCGGGCAGCCTAGGGTCGCCGGGTAGCCGTCGCCGTTTGCCGTCAGCCGCTGTAGGGGCGGCTCCCGCGGTGTCCGCACCGCGACTGCCGCCCGCTCGCTGCCTGTAACCTAGCGAGCGGGCGTGTGTGCCTCCGCTAACGCTCCGCCAAACGCGCCCCTACGGGGAAACGGCCTCGCCCCCAGCCGCTGTCGTTCCCCCCTCTCCTGCCAGGAGAGGGGCCGGGGGTGAGGCCGGCCTTCCGCATCCCCACGCAGGAATCTCCCGCCCTCCCCGGCGAATGGTATGGGCAACTGCTCTGCACCCCTGCCCAGGAGGAAAACCCATGCTCCAGCCGAGTCGCCTCGCCCGACTTGCGGTGCCGTGCGCCGGTTTCCTGCTGCTCGCCCTGCTGCCCGGCCTGGGGGGCGCCGCTCCCGCCCCTGCGGCCTCCTCCCCCATCTGGAACGTCCCCGGCGACGTGCCTGCGATGATGTCCGCCTGCAAAGACATACCGGCGCTGTTCAACTTCAGCCGGGATGGCTACAAGTCCATCGAGTGCGGCTACCAGGCGATCCTGCTGGGCTCCCAGATACCTATCGCGCCCGCGGCGCATATCCCCTGGGCCCGGCCCTATGCCCAGGGTCCGCTCAAGATTCTCACCATCTGCATGTTCGGCAACGCGCCCAACGACACGCGCCAGATCGCGCAGGTCGCGCGTGAGTTGGACTGCGATATGCGCTTCGTGCTCATCGCCGACACCGCGACCCACACCGACTGGGGCGCGGACGAGGCCTACCGCCTGGGCTACCTCGCCGAGCAGGCCCGCACCGCCCTGCGGGAGGAGTACGACGTCATCCTGCTCGCGATGGGCACCTATGCGCCGAGCTTTGGCTATCCCCAGGCGCGGAACTCCTTCCCCGATGACGTGTACCAGACGATCCTCGACAAGACCCGCGCCGGCACCGGTCTGGTCTTCGTTGGCAGCAACCTCGGCGGCTGGTGGGTGGACAAGACGCCGCTCAAGGAGGCCACGCCCGCCACGTTGGTAGGCACCGGCCGCTACGTCGACGTCCCGAACGTGCAGCCCGGTCCCGACCTCAAGTTCCTGGACGGCGCTCCCCTCGGCGACCTGCCCGTCCGGGCCGCGACCGCAGCCGCCCGCAACGCTCTGCCGGTCTACGATTGGACGCCGCGCCCGGGCAGCCAGGTGGCCGCCACAGAAAGCGGCCGGCCCCTCGTCGTCTGCGGCCAGTATGGGCAGGGCCGCACCGTCCTGCTCGGCTGGGACGGCACCCTCGCCCCGGTGAACAGCGACCGGCCGCGCCTGCAGTACGAGCACGGCCTGGCCACGACCCTGCGCGCCATCACTTACGCCGCCGGCAAGGAGCCGGCCGTCGCGGTCGTCCCGGCCCCCGCGGAGTTCGCCGCGGGCGCTCCGGGCGCCGCCACCGTCGCCCTCTCCGGCCCCGGTACGCTCTACTGGACCGTCCGCGACGCCCAGTTTGAGACCCTGGCCGAGGGCAAGACCGCCGCGAGCGCCGGCGACTATCGCCTCGCGCTCCCGGCCCTCCCCGCCGGTAAGTACTGGCTGGACGTGATCGCCCGCAACCCCCAGGGCGCCTCCCTCGGCTGGGGCAGCGGTCCACTCACCGTGACCAGCGACCTCCAGGCGACCCTGGCTACCGACCGGCAGTCCTACAAAATCGGCGACACGGTCCACCTCACCGGCACCCTCAGCAACTCCTCCCCGGAGCGCACCCTCCAGGTGGAGATCCGCGACGCCACCGGCCGCGTCCTAGCTTCCAGTCCGACCACGGGGCAGGCGAACTTCAGCTTCGACTACAAGATCGCCGACGCCAAGGTCTCGCCGCACACCGCGATCCTCACCGCCTCCCGGGGCGCGGCGCCGCTGCTACGCGAGCAGACCACCTTTTACGTTCCGCTCAGCGACTGGACCGACTATGAGAACATACTGTGGGCGGGCACCTTCAGCGACCTCTCCACGGACGCCCGCGACGTGGCGGGTATCACCGCGGTCCTGGACGGCTGGGGCGAGGACCGCATGACCCCGATGAACGCGTCGGCCTACGGCATTCGCGCGGCGCGCATGAACGATGGGGCGATTTCCCCTACCGCGATCCAGACCGACCCGGCGGCGGGCGACGCCAACCTGAATCTCCCCGGGGCGATCGCCGCCGCGCAGAAGTACGGCGCGATCTGCTGGGCCTTCCAGGATGAGCGCAACGCCGGCGAGGCCGGGCCGCCCAATGAGGAGGGTCTGCGTCGCTTCCACGCGTACCTTCAGGCGCAGTACCAGACGCTCGCTGCGCTGAACGCCTCCTGGGACACCCAATACACCGACTGGAACGCGATCCCGGCCACTTTGACCAAGGACCTGACCCCGCAGACCAAGAACCTCGCGCCCTGGGTGGACTTCCGCCTCTATGTCGCCGACCAGGTCTTTCAGGCCGATCAGCGGCACGCCAACGAGGTCCGCGCCGCGCTCGGTCCGCAGACTTACATCGGCATCGACGGCTTCACCACTTCGGGCCACGTCATTCCCTATGGCGGCACCGATATCGGCCGCTATCTGGAGACCGGCGTCTTCAACTTCTACTGCCCCTACGGCGACGACCTGATGATCGCCTCCCTGCTGCAGGGGCCGATGGTCAAATATATCGGCTGGGGCATGGCGCAGCCGACCTACTTCGGCTACCCCTGGCGGGATGCCTTCCGCGGCCAGTGGGGCACCTTCCGCTTCTTCGGCCACACCTTCTTCAGCCAGTTCGGCTGGGTGCAACCGGCCGGCGGCTGGATTGGCGAGGGCACGAAGGAACTCCGCGAGGGCGTAGGCAAGGCCCTCATGGGCGCGCGGCGGCAACTGGCGCCCGTCGCGATTCTCTACAGCTACCCCTCGATGATGACGTGCTCCGCCGCCGGGGTCTGGGTCGAGGGCGAGAAGGGCAATGACCATGTCATGTGGCGTCCCGCGAGCTGGAGCCGCGAGTCCTTCGAGCGCGAGTTGACCCAGTCCGGGATCCCCTTCGGCTATGTCACCGATGGCCAGGTCGTCCGCGGCGGTCTGGCCGGCAAGAAGCTGCTCTTCCTCCCGCACTTCATGAGCATGGCCCTCTCCGACGCCACCTGCGCCGCGATCAAGCAGTTCGTAGTGGACGGCGGCACGGTCATCTCCGACCTGGCCCCCGCGGTCTGCGACGAGCACGGTAAGCTGCGCGCGCACGGCGGCCTCGACGACCTCTTCGGCGTCACCCGCAGCGGCTTCGTCTACGATCAGCGCTACCCCGACTACCTGGTCGGCGTGACCGCCACGGACCCGCTGGTCCCGGCCAATGGCTGGTATATCGGCGAGTGGTTTGAAAAGAGCCTCCAGGTCACCGACGGCACCGCCCTGGGCAAGCACTGGTTCCTCGATATCCCGGCCTTCGTCACCAAGAAGACCGGTAAGGGCCAGGCGCTGCTCATGAACTTTCTGCAGACCAACACGGTTCGCCGCAACGGTCAGCCGGAGGACGATGACCTCAAGCTGATCCAGGCCTTCCTGCGCGCCGCCGGGGTCACCCCGCCGGTGGACGTAGTGGACGCCGCCGGCGCTTCGCTGCTCAAAAACTACGAGACCAACGTCCTGCAAGATGGCCCGGTCCAGTACGTCGGCGTCTACTGCGAGACCAGCCCGGACTATCCCGAGCAGATGAAGGTGGTCTTCCCCGAGGCCCGCGCCACCTACGACGTGCGCGCCGGTCGGTACCTGGGCATCGTCAAGGAGGCCGCGGTTCCCCTCAAGGCTTTCGGCGCGGCGCTCTTCGCCCGCCTGGACTACACCGTCACGGGCGTGAGCGTCACCGCTGCGCCCGCCGCGCGCGGCGCGGCCGTCGCGCTCAGCGTGAAGCTCGCCTTCCAGGGTACCACGCAGCCCGGCCGCCACGTGGTGCGTCTGGTGGTCACCGCGCCCGACGGCCGGCAGAGCTTCTTCTACACCCAGAACGTCAACACGAAAGAGGGTGCCTGGCGGGGCGAGATTCACACCGCCCTTAACGACCAGCCCGGCACGTGGACGGTGCAGGCCCGCGAGATCCTCAGCGGCGCCACGGCTCAGGCCAAATTCAAGCTCAGCTAGGAGCTAAGCGGGGAGAGGGCTGGGGGCCTGGCGCCTCCGGCCCGCCCCGGCCCTCTCATGAGAAAGCTTCTCCTGCTCCTCGCCAGTCTGGTCCTGATCGCCTCGGCCCTCACCGCGGCCGGGGCGCAGGTGACCGCCTTCAGCTTTGACCGCGACCTCCAGGGCTTCACCAGCCCGGCGCCCGACCAGATGACGATGGAGACCGCGCATCCGCTAACCGGCGCCGGCTCCCTGCGGCTGACGCTCCCCCAGCAGGTCGCGCAGGTGAGCGCCACCTCCCCCGCGTTCCTGGTCCAGCCCTGGACGATCTACCGTGTCACCCTGCGCCAGAGCACCGACCGGGGCGCGGAGGTGCGGTTCGCGGTGGAGTTCAACACTCCCGGCGGCTGGCGGCCCGGCTCCTACTACGTCTTCCCGGACGGCGGCGGCTCGGGCCTGTTCGGCGCCTTCCCTGACAGCACCCAGGCCCGCCTCACCTTCACCCTCTTGGTTCCCGGCCAGGCTCTGGGTCGTTCCACGCTGCTCGACGACCTCCGCATCGCCCCCGACGTGATGATGGTCAAGGAAGCGGGGCGGAACCTCTACTGGGACGGCGGCTTCGAGCAAACTAAGCAGGATATCACCTTCTGGACGCGGGAGCCGAAGACGGTGGCGCTGGCCGCCGCCCGCCCGCACGGGGGCCGAAGCTACCTGCACGTCGAGTCCGAGCCGACCATCCTGGTCCTGCCCTACGTCCCAGTCCAGCCCGGCCGTCTCTATCGCTTCCGCGCCTGGGTCCGGGGTCCGGGAACGGTCTCCCTGGGGCTGCACAAGCTAGCCCCGAGCGACTGGGGCGCGATGCGTCTCGACACTGCCCGCCGCGTAGCCTGGGCGGGAGCGGCAGTGAATGAGTACCGCCTCCAGCCCGACACCTGGCAGCAGCTAGAAATGGAGACCCCCTGCGAGTCCGACCGGATCGTCTGGTTCAACGCCTACCTCTGGTTCAGCGGCGGCTGGCTGGACCTGGACGACGCGGAGCTGGTCTCGGTAGACAAGTAGCCGGCCCGGCGCTGCCCCAACGGCCCTACCCCCTAACCCCCTCCCTAAAGGGAGGGGGAATCCCCCCGCTGGCGTCCCGGCCCCTGGCCGTTGCCCCCTCTCCCCAGTCTGCGCGGGCGAGGGGGCCGGGGGGCCTGTCCGGCAGTAGCTTCAGCGAAGGAGGAGGAGGCGAGCTGGTCTCGGTAGACACGTAGCCGGTGGGTGAGGCAAGCGAACGGCCCTACCCCCTAACCCCCTCCCTAAAGGGAGGGGGAATCCCCCCGCTGGCGTCCAGGCCCTTGGCCGTTGCCGTTGCCCCCCTCTCCCCAGTCTGCGCGGGAGAGGGGGCCGGGGGGCCTGTCCGCCGTAGCTTCAGCGAAGGCGGAGGAGGCGAAACCGTCGTCCGACCTCCCAGGCTCGTCCGTTCCCCATAACCTGGCGAGCGGGCGTGTGTGGCTCCGCTCCGCTCCGCCAAACGCGCCCCTACGCGGAAACGGTCTCCCCGCCGTTGCCGTTTTCCACGTTCCACCTGCCACGTTCCGCCTCCCCTCCGACAAAGGCCCCCCCGCCTCCTCCGGCGAACCTCCTTCCCGGCGCGAACCGGCGGCGGGGCGCGGGTGTCTACACACTGCACGGGACTCGAAATCACTCGGGAGGACTACCCACCATGAGACTAGGTCTGCTGGTAACTGTCACTCTGCTCCTGGCTTTCACTCTGAGCTTGGCGATGGCGGCGCCGCCCCCGAATATGGACTGGCCCGGCTGGCGCGGTCCGCTGGGCGACGGGATTTCCCCCTTCACCGGGATCAACAAGAACTGGACGGCCACGCCGCCCGCGCTCCTGTGGAAGGTCGCCCTCACCGATGGCGGCTACGCCGGCCCCTCGGAGGCCGACGGCGTCGTTTTCATCATTGACCACGTCGCCGACCAGGACGTCGTCCGCGCCCTGAACCTCACCGACGGCTCGGAGGTCTGGCGCTTCGCCTACGCCGACACGGCGCAGGCCGACAACGGTTTCGCGCGCGCCACTCCCCTCGTCGCCGGCGGCAAGGTCTACACCCAGAGCCGCCTGGGCAAGCTCAACTGCCTCGATGAGAAGACCGGCGCGCTGGTCTGGTCGCGCGATATCAAGGCGGAGTTCAGCGGCAAGCAGCCCCAGTGGGCCTACAGCGCCTCCCCGCTGCTGGACGAGAAGCAGCTCGTCGTCGTCCCCGGCGGCGCCACTTCGATTGTCGCCCTCAACCCGGACACCGGCGCCACCCTCTGGCAGGGAGGCGCGGACGATCAAGCCGGCTACACCCAGCCCGTGGTCGCCACGATCCTCGGCGTCAAGCAGTACGTCTGCTTCACCGGGACCATGCTGCAGGGCGTAGCGGCCGACACCGGCAAGCTCCTGTGGAGCTACCCCTGGAAGACCAGCTACAACGTCAACTCGGCCACCCCGCTGGTCAGCGCGAACCAGATCTTCATCACCAGTGGCTACGGTCACGGCTGCGCGATGCTCGAGATCACGGCCGCCGGCCCGCAGCTCAAGTGGGAGAACAAGGAGATCCTGGGCAAGTTCAACGCCCCGATCTCCTACCAGGGCTATATCTTCGGCGGCGGCGACGGCTTCTTCGCCTGCCTGAACCCGGCCACCGGCGCCCCCCTCTGGAAGCGGGGCGGCGTGGAGCAAGTCAGTGTCGTCGGCCTAGACGGCGTTCTGCTGATCCTCAACGGCGGCAGCGGCGTAATGACCATGATGACGGCCTCCGCCGAGCAGGAGATTCTGGGCGAGTTCACCCCCCTGGGCGGCCAGTCCTGGACCCCGCCGATCATCGCGCAGGGCAAGCTGATTGTCCGCAACAAAACGGCCCTGGCTTGCTATGATCTGAAGTAAGGCGGGGGGGAACGGCCTGTGCGGCAGCCGGGCCTCACCCCCCGGCCCCCTCTCCTGGCAGGAGAGGGGGGGAAAGGCAGAGGCAACGACCGCACGTCTCCCCTATCTCTCTCCCGCGCTAGCGGGGGAGAGTGGCGCCGCGCGTTAGCGCGGTGACGAGAGGGGGAGGCCGTTGGCGCGGACGGCGCGGACCCCTCTCCTGCGGGCGCTCGTCCGCGAGCGCCACGGAGAGGGGCCGGGGGGTGAGGCCCGGCTGCCGCTAACATCACTCAAGGGAGAGACTCAAACCAATGGACAAGCTGCGGGTCGGAATCATCGGGATGGGCGCTTTTGGCGCGGGGGAGGCCGAGATCGTTCGGCAGATGCCCAACGCCGAATTCGTGGCGGGCGTGCGCCGCACGCCGGAGGCGGCCGCGGCGCTGCAGGAGCGCTTCGGCGTGCCCATCTACCGCGACTGGCTGGAGATGCTGGATAATCACGAGTTCGACCTGGTCGCCATCGCCGCCACCAACGAGACTCACCGCTACATGACCGAGGAGCTGATCCGCCGCGGCATCGCCGTCCACTGCCAAAAGCCCATGGGCATCACCCTCGAGGACGCCCAGGTCATGCGCGACGCCTCCGTGAACAGCGGCGTCTTCCTGCAGATCGGCTTCGAGTGCCGCTACTCGCTGCTCTACTCCCGCGTCAAGGAAATGATCGACGCCGGCGAGTTGGGCGACGTGGTCCAGATCTACTTCAACTACAGCCCCGGCGCCTGGACCCTGGAGCACGCGGCCTGGAAGGTCAAGGCCTCCTCGGGCGGCCTGTTCGCCAACAAGCTCAACCACTACGTGGACATCCTGCGCTGGCTGATTGGCAAGCCTCTGGTCAGCGTCTCCTGCACCTGCGCGCCCAAGGTCATCCCCTACTACGAGTTCACGGACAACGCCTTCTCGACGTACAACTTCGAGGGCGGGGCGATCGCCCACATCCTCTTCAATCAGACCAGCACCGGCCTCCCCTATGAGGGCGGCGAGTTCGACTGCTACCGCGCCGGGCACCGCCTGGAGTACACGGTGGTGGGCACCAAGGGTTCGGCCTTCGTGGACATCTGGCACAGCAATATCCGCGTGGTCCACAACTATGTGGGCGAGAAGTACTACCCCCGCGTGGCTCGCTACGAGGACTACGCCGACCTGCCCACCTGGAAGCTCTATCACAACGTGAACGATGAGACCCAGGACATCGTCAACCGCGTCCAGCAGGGCCGCCCGGAGTCCATCACGCCGGAGGACGCCTACCAGTCCACCCTGGCCTGCCTGGCGGCGGACCTCTCGATGGAGCGGCAGGGCCTCCCGATCACCCTGCCGGAGGTCGAGGCGCTGGGGTAGGGCGGAAGGTTAGCCGTTTGTAGGGCGGGGGCTCGTACTCCGCCGGCGGGTAGTGAACGGCACACCGGCGAGACGCCGGTGCCACCGACGGAAAGGCCAACGGCCGGCGGGGGGCGTAGCCCCCGCCCTACAGTAGGGGAGACGGCCCCTCCAGCACCATGCAAACCTACACCGGCCCCCTCGAGAAACTGGACGACTACCGCTGGCGCCTCCCCCGCGACGCGGCTGGCGGCATGTGCGCGGAAGGGTTGGTCTATGCCGATGACGAGCTGATGGCCGGCATCCGGGCGGACAATGCGCTGGCCCAGGTGGCTAACGTCGCCTGCCTCCCCGGCCTGGTCGGGCCCTCGATGGCCATGCCCGACGCGCATTACGGCTACGGTTTCCCCATCGGCGGGGTGGCGGCTTTCGACGGGGAGCGCGGCATCATCTCCCCCGGCGGCGTCGGGTACGATATCAACTGCGGCGTCCGCCTGCTCCGCTCCGACCTGACCGAGGCCGACCTGGGGCCGCACCTGGAGCGGCTCCTCACCCGCCTGTTCTCCTCCGTCCCCAGCGGCGTCGGTTCCGACAAGACTGCGCCCAAACTCACCCTCGCCGAGCTGGAGAAGGTGCTGGTGCAGGGCTCCGCCTGGATGCGCCAGCAGGGCCTCGCCACCGACGACGACCTGGACTGCACCGAGGAGCGCGGCACCCTGGCCGGGGCGGACCCCAGCACGCTGAGCGACCGCGCCCGGCAGCGCGCGCTCCCGCAGCTCATCTCGCTGGGCAGCGGCAACCACTTCCTCGAGGTCCAGGCGGTGGACGCCATCTACGACCCGGTCGCGGCGGCGGCGATGGGCCTGCACGAGCCCGGCCAGATCACGGTGATGATCCACTGCGGTTCCCGCGGCTTTGGCCACCAGGTCTGCGAGGACGCCCTCGACGTGATGTTAGCCGCCGCCCGCCGCTACGAGATCACCCTCCCCGATCGCCAGTTGGCCTGCGCCCCGGTGGACTCGCCGGAGGGCCGCACCTACTACGCCCAGATGGCCTGCGCGGCCAACTACGCCTGGGCCAACCGCCAGGGTATCATGCACCGCGTGCGCCTGGTCTTCGAGGAAGTGCTGGGCCAATCCTGGGGACGTCTGGGGCTGCGGCTGGTGTACGATGTGGCCCACAACATCGCCAAGTTCGAGACGCACGAAGTCGGGGGGCAGGCGCGGAAACTCTGCGTCCACCGCAAGGGGGCCACGCGAGCCTTCGGCCCCGGCCATGCGGACGTGCCCGCGCGTTACCGGGCGGTCGGCCAGCCGGTGATCGTCCCCGGCGACATGGGCACCGGCTCGTACCTGCTGGTCGGCACGGAGACCGCGGAGCGCGAGACCTGGGGTTCCACCTGCCACGGCGCGGGCCGCCGGATGTCGCGCCACGCGGCGGTCCGGGCCCAGACCGGCGCGCAAGTCTTCGCGGAGATGGCGGCCCGCGGCATCCTCCTGCGCGCCTCCGACAAGCGCACGGTCGCCGAGGAAAGGCCGGGCGCCTACAAGGACGTGGACCGGGTGGTAGCGGTCTGCCACGGCGCGGGGATTTCCCGGAAGGTAGCCCGGCTGCGCCCGCTGGCGGTGATGAAGGGCTAGGGCCGTTGCCGTACTGTGGGGCGGGGGGTGAGGCCGGCCTCCGCTTCCTTCCCTCAACTTTCTTGTGTAACCGCCCCCCCATCGGGTACACTACGTTTGCTCTTCCCCCCAGGCGCGCCGAGAGGGTGGATTGTCACTGTGGTTTGGGGTCGAAGTTGGCGCTATCTTCTGCTGGTGGTGGTCCCGGGGCTGCTACTCGTGCTCGCGAGCGCTTGCGGCGCGGGCGATGAAGCCCTGCTCAGTTCCGACGCCGTGCTGGGCGCGGAGGACGTGGCTCCCAAGGCCCTCGCGACCCGGCCCACGCTCTGCGGCGTGCCGCTCTTCCCGGCCACCAACCCCTGGAACACCGACATCTCCGCCTATCCCGTGCACCCCAATTCTGCGGCGTATATCGCCTCCATCGGCCTTACCGGCCACCTGCATCCCGATTTCGGCACCGTCTGGAACGGCGCCCCGATCGGCTTCCCCTACGTCGTGGTGCAGGGGACTCAGCCGCTGGTCCGGGTGACTTTCGACTACGCCGACCAGAGCGATCCGGGCCCCTACCCGATTCCGCCGCGGGTGCCCATTGAGGGCGGGGCCGCCTCCACCGGCGACCGGCACGTGCTGGTGCTGGACCGCGGGCACAAGGTCCTCTACGAGATGTGGGACTCGCACCGGCTGGCCGACGGCAGTTGGCAGGCCGGCTCCGGCGCGAAGTTCGACCTGACCAGCAACGCCCTGCGCCCGGAGGGCTGGACCTCCGCCGACGCTGCGGGGCTGCCGATTCTGCCCGGTCTGGTGCGCTATGACGAGGTCGCCGCGGGCGCGATCCGCCACGCGCTGCGCTTCACCGTCCAGCGCACCCAGCGCGCCTATATCCACCCGGCCACGCACTGGGCCAGCAGCCTGACCGACCCCAGCCTGCCGCCGATGGGCTTGCGCGTGCGGCTGAAGTCCAGCTACAATATCTCCGGTTTCTCCGCGCACAACCAGGTGATTCTGCTCGCCCTGCAGAAGTACGGAATGATCGTGGCCGACAACGGCAGCAACTGGTTTCTGAGCGGTACCCACGACGACCGCTGGAGCGATGACGAGCTCAACGCTCTCAAGACCGTACCCGGCAGCGCTTTCGAGGTCGTGAACACCGGCCCGTTGGTCCGGCCGTAGCTTTTCTCCCCCCCACCCTCCGAGGTGGCGGCGCGTACCTCCCCAGTGCGCGCCGCCGTTCTTTTGCGCCGGGGCCGGCCGCCACGTTCCCCCCTCCCCTCTTGCGCTCCGCTTTCCCTTGCGCTACCCTGCTACTTGCACTTGTTATCTTGGTAGCTGCTATTAGGAGGTCCCGATGACCCGTACACTGGCCCTTGCCCTGCTGCTGCTCTTCGTCCTCGCGGTCGGAGTTCAGGCCCAGGTGACTCCGCAGGTTCTCCCGCCTCCGCAGATCCCGACCCTCAACTGGCAGCCGCGCTCCGACTGGATCAACGTCAAGACCATCCCCAACGGCGCCAAGGGCGACGGCGTGACCGACGACACCGCCGCTATCCAGCGCGCCCTCAACCAACTGGTGGACGGGCTGCCCGGCTTCAAGACGGTCTACTTCCCGGCCGGCACCTACCTGATCACCCAGACCCTCACCCTCACCCGCCTGCACGGCATCCTGCTCATCGGCACCGGCCGCACCACCACCCTCAAGTGGGGCGGCGAGGTCGGCGGCATCATGCTGACCAGCAACGGCTCCACCTACTCCCGCTACGTCGGCCTCACCTGGGACGGCGACAACACGGCGGCCGTAGGCTTTGACCACCACTCCAAGATCTACTACGAGACCCGCATCCGCCACCAGCATGAGAACTACAAGAACTTCACCGAGTCCGGGATTCGCGTCGGCAAGGACCCCACCGACATTGCCTCGGCCGAGATGTACTACGACAACTGTCTCTTCCAGAACTGCGCCGCCGGCATTTCCTTCCTGTACTACAACGACTACGACAACGACATTGCCGGCTGCGAGTTCTATGACTGCGGCATCGGCATCAACTGCGCCATCGGCAACGTCTACGTGCGCGACTGCCACTTCGAGCGCAGCACCGAGTCCGATATCTGGCTCTGCCCACATTCCCAGTCCATTCGCCGCTGCACCTCGATCGGCTCCGCCCAGTTCATCATGACCGCGCCCTCGGGGGCCTCGACCTGCGAGATGACCGTGCAGGATTGCCGCATCGATAGGTGGACCAACCTCACCGGCGCGATTACCAACGTCTTCCGCGGACCGGTCACGGTCATGGACACCGTCTTCACCAACCCGCCCAACACCCATCCGCCGATCACCATGATCAACGGCACCTACTCCCAGCAGATCGCGATGGTCTCCAACGTCCGCGCGCTGGGCTGCTCGGGCCTGGTGGACACCGGGCTCAGCGGCTCCTATCAGGGCCTGGCGCCAGGGACGGCACTCGCCACCATCAAGTCGCCCACTCGGCGGTTCCTCAAGAGCACCGTCCCGCTGCCGGGCGTGATCTACGACGCCAAGATTGACTTCGGCGCGGTCGGCGATAACGTGACTGACGATACCAACGCGATTGAGGCCTGCATCACCGCCGCCCGGCTGCATGGCCAGGGGGCCCTGGCCTACATCCCGGCCGGCTACTACAAACTGACCCGCACCATCAATATCACTGGGGTCAACTACTACATCGGCGGCGCGGGCTTCTACACCCAGTTGTACTGGTCCGGCCTCCCGGGCGGCGTGATGTTCACCGTCACCGACCCGCACCGGATCACCCTCGAGCACTTCGCGATGGAGGGCCCGGACTCCGTCGCTAAGATTGTCCAGACCTGCAGCGGCGCCACCCCCACCCGCATCAAGTACGATGGCGTCTACACCTGGGTCCGCGGTCTGATCGGCCGCCCCAACGACCGCGGGCTGGAGCTGGTCAACCTCCCCGCCAACGCCACCGTGCTCATGGATCACTGGGATGGCTCGGTCAACTCAATCAACTCCTCGCAGGCGATCATCTTCAGCAATGTTTCCTACGAGGGCATTGTCCGCGTCTCGGGGACCAGCCCGCACACCGGATTTTTCGGCTTCAATACGCGGGTGACGGCGGTGGACGACGACACCCTGGTAGTCAACGACAACCAGGACGTGGTGATGGGCAACTGGTACATGGAGCAGGCCCCCAACTCCTACTGCCGGCTGCAGGGCAGCCCCGCGCTGCCGCCGGGGCGCGTGACCATCAAGCCGGTGCGGGCCCATGCCTGGGGTACCGGCGACAATATCCTAATCAAGATCAACGACTACAACGGGCGCGTGGCTTTCCTGGGCGGCCAGTTTGACGCCGACGCGACCCACAATATCGTCTGCACGGGGACGGCGCCGCTGGACCTGACTTTCGCAGGGAACATGTGGTGGCTGACGCCGCCGGTGATCACCGCGGGGAGCAACGTGCGGCTGACCCTCTTCCAGAACATCTGCACCGACACCCCGCTGGATACCCTGCCCAACGTGGTCCCGCCGGGCGGCAGAAACGGAGTCGCCGTCGCCGCCATGGACGACCTGCGCGTGTTGGGCCAGTGGGACCAGAAGCTCAACTGGAACGTCCCGTTGCCCTAGCGAGACCAACGGACCGAGCCAAAACCCACCTACGCCTTCGCCTTCACTCCCCCTCTCCTGCCAGGAGAGGGGGCCGGGGGGTGAGGCAGCCGTTCGCCTCCCCCTCCACAAGGACTCCCGCCCCCCCTCGTCGAAACATCCCTCTCCCGACATCGCAAGGAGGCCACCTCATGGAATACACCGACCGTTATCTCGCCTTCCTGGGCCAGGCGCCGAGGCGCGTGCCCCACTGGGAGCATTGGTCCTGCCCGGACGCCGAGACTTACCTGACGGGGATTGACTACTACGATCATCCTCGCCAGTGCCGCCAGCGCCTCGCGGAGCTGTACCCGCAGCTCGAGTTGCCGGTGCCCGAGAGTGACGACCCGAAGCCGCGCCCGACGCTCGACCTCCACGGTGAGAGCAGCAGCACCGACGACCGGGGCGGGCCTCAGGTCCGCTGGGGCGAGTCCACCAGCACCGACTGGGACTTCGGCAGCCGCTTCCACACGGCCGAGGAGGTCTTCGCGTTCTCGCCGCTGGAGCACCTGGACATGAGCGAGTGGGTGCGCAACGAGGGCCGCGACTACAGCGACGAGGAGAAGCTCTACGAGTACTTCCGGGCCCAGTATCCGGCCGAGTGGGGCGATGAGGCCCCGGAGGGGTCCACTGCTTCGGCGGGTTTCTACAACACGATGTTCATGTGGCCGCTGCTGACCTTCGGATGGGAGCTGTTCCTGGAGACCTGCCTGGACCCGCGCTTTGCCCGGATCATGGACGAATTCGCCGAGATCAACCGCCGCGTCTTCCGCGTCTTCGCGCGCCTGCCGGTCAACTTCGTCATCTGCCACGACGACATCGTGAACTCCCGCGGCCCGGTCTGCTCCCCGGCCTGGATGAAGCGCTACATCTTCCCCTGCTACGAGGAATATTGGTCCCTGTTGCGCGCGGCGGGCAAGCGGGTCATCTTCATGGTGGACGGCAACGTTAGCGCCTACGCAGACGACGTAATGGCTTGCGGCGCCAGCGGTTTCGTGACGGAGCCCTATACGGACTTCAAAACCATCGCCCGCAAGTACGAGAACGTAGTGCTGGCCGGCGAGGGCGACAACCGCATCCTCACCCGCAATCGCCCCGAGGAGATCGACGCCATGGTCAAGCGCATGGTAGAGACCTCCAAGATGACCGGCGGCTACTTCATGTGCGTCGGCAACCATATCCCCTGGAACGTAACCCCCGAGGGCATCAAGCGCTACCTGGACCGCTCCGTAGAGTGGGCCATGCGCTAGGGCGCGGGGAACGGCCGTTGCCGTTTGTAGGGCGGGGGCTACGTCCCCCGCCGGCCGTTCGCCGTTTGCCCACCACCGCCCCCAGCATCCCGGCCGCCAGGCACCACATTCCCAGCCACAGCAGCCGCATGCCCGGCTTGATCGTGTACTCGAGCATCACCCCGGCCGGCACCGGCTGGCCTTCCACTTCGCTGGGCGCCAGCAGGATCTTGAGCGGCGTCAGGTACAGGTCGCCCCAGGCGGCCTTGAGGATCCACGCCCGGCGCAGCGGCATGGCGAAGGCCGGGCTTTGCTCTTCCTCCAGCACCCCCGGACGTCCCGCCACGGTGATGTCGGCCCGCGCCACCGCCGGATTCGGCTGGCTGAGGCGCTCCAGTTTCACCGTATGCCCGCCCGCCGTAATCTCCCCGCCCAGCGGCAGGAATTCCTGCTGGCTGAAGGCCAAATACCCGGAGACCAGCGCCGCCAGCAGCAGCGCCGCCAGCCCAAAATGCGCCAGGGCGGCGCCCCGTTCCCGCAGCGACCGCCGCGTCACCAGCAGTTGCCCCAGGCTCCGCACCAGCACTACCAGACAGGCCACCGCCAGCAGCGGCGCGAGCAGCACCCCCACCCCCAGCGGCGCGCCCGCGCCCAGCGCCACCCCCAGCCCCGCTCCGATCAGCAGCAGCGCAAATACCCCGATCACCACTACCCGCGCGACCGCTTCCGCCCCCGGCCCCTGCCAGCGTTTCGGCCAGGCCAGCAGCAGCATGAATCCCAGCGCAAAGGGCAGCGCCGCCGTGTCGTAGGCCGTCGTCTGGGGCGCCAGATCTACCATCGGCAGCGACATCCCCGCCAGCACCACCAGCGCCAGCCCGGCCACCAGCCGCATGCCCCAGGCCGTAGCGGCCGACTCCGGCGGCTCCCCGGCCTCCGCCGGCGCCCACTTCGGCCCCGCCCGCAGCAGCAGCACCGCCGACAGCCCCACGCCCGCCGCCAGCAGCAGTCCCAGCGCCCAGACGAAGAAGGGCTCGCCCTCCACGTAGGCATGCACGCTCGCGCCGGCCAGCAGCCCGCTGCGCGACAGGAACGACCCGTACAGCACCACCAGAAACCCGCCCAGCGCCGCGAGCGCCGCGGGCCGCAGCCAGCGCCGGTCCCGCGCCGCCAGCCCCAGCGCATGCACCGTCACCGCCGCCAGCGCCCAGGGCACGAACGAGGTATTCTCCACCGGGTCCCACGACCAGTACCCGCCCCAGCCGAAAGTCTTATACGCCCACACCGCGCCGAACCCGTTCCCCGCGGTCAGCGCCAGCCAGGATACCAGCACCCAGGGCCGCACCCGCGCCGGCCAGGCCGCCGGGTCCCGCTCCGCCAGCGCCCCCAGGGTAATCGCAAAGGGCACGGCCAGCAGCGCGTACCCCAGGAAGAGCATCGGCGGGTGAATCAGCATCATGGGGTGCTGCAGCAGGGGATTCAGCCCGGGCGCCGCCGCCCCCGCCACTGCCGGGGCAAAGGGATTAGCCACCGCGGCCAAGCCCAGCAGACACGCCTGGAGGCCGCACAAAATCGCCACCGCCCGCGGCTGGGTTCGCGGCCGCACCGCCAGCGCCACCAGCGCGGTCTCCACGCACCACAGCAAAAGCCCTCCGGCCTGCCCCGCCCACACCGCGGCCAGCCGATACCCCAGCCCCGCCCCGGGGGGCGCGGCATGTTCCGCCGCATAGGCCACCGACAGGTCCCCAGACGCCACCAGCCAGGTCAATAGGCCCAACGCCACCGCCGCCAGCCCCGCCGTAGCCCCCTGGCACCAGCGCAAAACCCGCGCCGCCTCCGGTCGCGCCCCTCCTACCACCAAGCCCAGCGCTGCCGCGAGCGCGGCCAGGAGCAGTACGACGAATCCAGTTGGGGGCATAGGTATCTCCCGGTCTTCGAGGGTATGGAGGGGGTCCGCGCCTAGCGCCAACGGCTGCCCCCGCTCGTCACCGCGCTAACGCGCGGCGCCACTCTCCCCCGCTAGCGCGGGAGAGAGCTAGGGGCCATGGCCTTGCCTTTTCCGTTGCCGTTCCCCCCCTCTCCTGCGGGCGCTCGTCGGCGAGCGCCACGGAGAGGGGCCCGGGGGGCGAGGCTCAGAACGCCGCATCCAGCCGCGCGGTGAAGAAGTCCTCTTTCAGCTGCGCGCTGGCGGGCACGCCGCCGTCTTGGGTGCGGTGCGAGTATTCCAGGTGCCCGGCGAGCTGGTCGCTGAAGTAGTAGCGCCCGCCCAGCGTCCAGCGCTGCACGTCGCGAGTGACCTCGTCCGGCGTGGACACCGTATCCCAGCGTGCAAAGCCCACCAGGTTGATCGCCGGTTGGTAGGTCAGCTCCGCAAAGCCGCCGCTGAAGTCCACGTCCTCCACCGTGCCCCACAGGCGCGCGTTATCGCTGCCCCGCAGGTACTGCAGCGCCAGATTCGCCGGCCCCAGATTCAGGCTGGCGTCCGCGCCCCAGCGGTTGAAGCTCTGCCGCCCGGCGTCCGGATCCAGCAGCGGTCGCGCCTGGCCCCAGTAGCCGACCAGGCCCACGCGCTGCCCGGTCGTCTGGCCCTCGCCGCGCCCAAAGACGTGCGCCACGCGCGCGTACCAATCCGCAGGGGTGTCGCGGTCCTTGTTGGTGTCCGAGCCGTTCAGCCAGCCGGTCGCCCACTGGCAGTTCGCGGTCCGGCTCCAGCCGCTGACCTCCAGGCCGGTCTGGGTGTCGGAGAAGGCCG
Source organism: Armatimonadota bacterium (assembly GCA_036504235.1). Taxonomy (GTDB): domain Bacteria; phylum Armatimonadota; class Zipacnadia; order Zipacnadales; family Zipacnadaceae; genus Zipacnadum. Next base: position 21,898 of record DASXVN010000002.1, read on the forward strand.
GCCCGCCGGGGAAGGTAAAGTCGTAGACCTCGTAGGGTGTGACCGACAGGTGGCGGGCGGGCGAGAAGACGGCGACGGCCGGCTCCATCCGCCCCAGGCGCAGGTTCAGCCAGCGCTGCGCCAGGTGGGAGAAGACCACATTGGCCATCTCCAGCGTGCCGGGCTGGGCGACTACGCCCCGGGAGCCGTTCAGTTGCGGCCGGTAGAGCAGAAAGTAGCCCAGGTTGCGCTCCACCAGCCCGGCGGAGAGTAGGTCCACGTTGCCGACCTGCAGTTGGCTGACGTTGGCGCTCCCGTCCGGCGAGAACTTGTCGCTGTTGAAGCCCGCCATAGCCCGCAGGGACACCGGCGTGGCGGACTCCGATACCGACTCGTCCTCCCGCTCCTTGCCGGGGATCTGATAGCCGTTCTGCCGGTAGCGTTGCCCCCAGTCGTTCAGCCGGGGAAAAGCCGAATGGCACATGGTGCATTCGAATCCATACTTACGGGCAAAGATGGGCACCGCGCCGGCGGGCGCCAGGATTCCCAGCAGCAGCCCCCCCGAGGCGGCGGCGAGCAGCAACTTGCGCAGCAGTAAGCTTCGCATCATCACCCTCCTTAGGCTACTCCGGCAGGACCGGCGGGTCCCCCTTGATCGGTTCCCCCGTCAGCGACTGGAGGAAGGCCACCAGGTCCAGTTTCTCCCGGCGGGTGAGGTTGAGTGGCTCCATCAGCGGATCGAGGTACGGATTTTGGATTGAGCCCCGATCGTACAGCTCAATCACCTCCAGCAGCGTCGCGGCCGAGCCGTCGTGCAGGTAGGGCGCCGTCAGCGCCACGCTGCGCAGGCTGGGGGTGCGGAAGGCGCCGGTATCCGGCAGCCGGTTGCTGACCGCAAAGCGCCCCACGTCGGCGAACTTGCCGTCCTGGTAGCCAATGCCGAGGTTATGGAACTGCTGGTCGCTGAACAGGGGTCCACTGTGGCAGGGCGTACAATGGCCCTTGCCGTTGAACAGGTCCATACCGCGCCGCGCCGCCGGGCTGAGTGCCTCGTCGTCGCCCTGCAGGTACTTGTCGTAAGCCGAATTGGTGGAGACGATGGTGCGCTCAAACGAGGCAATCGCCTTGGCCACCAGCTCCAGGCTCGGCGCCTCGCCGAAGACCTCCTGGAACTGCGTGACGTACCCGGGGATGCCCCCCAGCGTGTGCGCCACCTGCTCGGGGGTCTGGTCCATCTCCACGGGGTTCTGGACCGGCCCCACCGCCTGCTTCTCCAGATGCAGGGCCCGGCCATCCCAGAACTGGGGCACGAAGTACCCGCCGTTCAGCACGGACGGCGAGTTGCGCCCGCCCCGCTTGTGCCCGACGCCGGTGGAGGTAGCCTCGGTATCGGCCCAGCCCGCGTCCGGCCGGTGGCAGGTAACGCAGGCCACCGTCCCGTCGCTGGAGAGCCGCTTGTCGAAGTAGAGCTGCTTGCCGAGCCGAAGCTTGGCGTCGGTCTGGGGGTTATCCACGGGGATGGGCACGGGGGGCAGCAGCCCGTTGGCGAACAGGCCGGCCTCCGCCAACAGACCGGACTGATAGACCAACAGCGCGAGCCCCGCCAGGGTCACGGCCACGATGAGGGTCCGTCTCATCTGCGCACCTCCTGGGCAATCAGGCATGCAAAGCGTCCCGAGGTCATTCTTCGCCAGCGCGCCAAAAGACTCCTGCCGCGAGGACCACCGCGAGGGCCGTTAGCCGTTTCCCGGAGGGGCCGCACGAGCGAAGCGAGGCCGGCCCTGCCGTTCGCCGGGCCGTTAGCCCCTCTCCCGCGAGGGAGAGGGGGGCTAGGGGGGTGAGGCTCCCCCCTTTACTTCCCTACCTTGAAGGTAGTCTTGGCGGTCTTCCCCGTGACCAGCTCCTGCGCGGTCACGGTCCAGGCGCCGACCGGGTCATTCCCCGCCGGGGTCCAGTCAAGCGCCGCCGTCCCCGTGGTGGCCTGGCGCACGCCGGAGACCGGCGAAACCTGGCCTGCCGGGTCGGTCAGCGTGTAGGCCACCGCCAGGATGCCTTGCGCGGGCTTGCCGCCCATGATCGTCGCGGTCGCCTTCCAGGGCTGGCCCAGCTTCGCCGCCGGGGCGCTCAGGCGCACCGACTGCACTTCCTCGGGCAGCCAGGCGATCAGCTCCCCGCCGAACCGCTCCATGCTCAGGGTCAGCTCGTAGCGGCCGTCGGCCAGCTTCTTCGCCGGGACCTTCTTCATCCCCACCAGGTCGTAGGGCACCCGCGCCCCGCCGCCCGGGGCGGCGACGATGATCGTCGTCGTATAGGGCCCCTTGGCCATCTCGGTCTGCTCCCAGGCGCGCAGTTCCTGCACCTTCTCCGGCGTGCCCGAGCCGGGTTGCCCGGCCCCCATGCGCTCGCGGCAGAACATGTACTCGTCGCCGTCGTGCACATTCACGTACCACTGATAGGGCACGCCGCCGGCCGCGAAGTCCCAGGCGGCCAGCTTGATGTCGGTGCTCTCGAAGCCGGGCTTCACGAACGGCGCCAGCGCCTTCGCGATGACCGCGATCCGGTCGGCCCGGCCGTAGTCCTTCAGCCCCGGCACCGACAGGTGCGCGCCCTCCGGCGGCATCCCCAGCGTCGTCTGATCGCCCATGCCGATGTCCGTCGCGACCCGCTTCGCGCCGGGAATGTCAAAGGGAATCGTCTTGTCCAGCAGCACCAGTTGCCCCCGCTTCGCCCGCGCCGCCAGCGCGTCGTAGACCGCCTGCGGCAGGTACTTGACGTTGTACAGCAGGATCGCCTTATAGCGGTCGGCCTCGGTCCCGGTCACTTCCTCCTCGCAGATCATGTCCACGGAATAGTGCGCCTGCTTGAGGTTGTGGTAGCCGTAGACCTGCACCAGGTCGTGCCCGGCGTCGAAGCAGTTCGTGGTAAAGGAGTTCAGCATGCCGATGTCCCGCCGCGCCGGCTTGAGCGCCGCCTGCACCGGCCCCACGCGCTTGAGCATCGCCCCCAGCTTCCCGAACTCCGGCCAGGTGTTGTCGTTGCGGCTGTCGTAGGTGAAATACGCCAGCCCGCTCACGCCGCCGGCCAGGTAGTGGAAGAGATTGTTCCGCGTGTACCCGGCGGTCATGAAGCTGTCCGGCATGTTCCATTCCGGCAGGTCCCGGTTCCCCATCCGCCCGATTTCCATCCAGTAGCTGGAGGTCATCACCGGTTGCCAGTAGGTGTTGTAGTAGTACGAGCACAGCAGGTTGAAACCGTGCTTGCCGAAGTTGTACGGCGGGTACTGCGACGGCTCCCACAATTGGATCAGCGGAATCTGCATCCCGCCGGGGATCGGTCCGCAGCGCACGTCGGCCCGCACCTGCCGGCAGCCCTCGGTCTCCGCTCGGTTCGCCGCCCCGTCCAGGTTGATCAACGTCCAGCGGAACCAGTTGACCCAGGCGTTGTCGTCCGGGATAGCCCCGAACTTCGCCGGCACAAACGGCTTCATCTCGCGCGGCGCGTCCAGACCCGTGTCGGCCTTGAACCGCGCCACGACGCTCGGCTGGTAGTCCCAGCCGTAGTAGATGGACCAGTCGTCGTTGCAGATAACATACGGCCGGAACGCCGGAATGCCCGCCACCGTGCGCACCTGCGCGGCCATCCCGTTGCGCAGGTTGGCCAGGACGTCCGGGTGGCTGATCCCCAGCCCGGGCCGCCCCGCGGTGTAGGGGTTGCCCAGCGGCTTGCCCTGCGGGTCCAGCCGGTAGTGGTCCGGGTTCTTCTCGAAGGTCCAACTGGCGGTGCCGGTGAGGTCCGGCTCGCCGCGCAGCGAGAAGCCCAGCCCATTGCGCACGCAGGCGTCCACACCCGCCGCCGAGGCCCCGGTCAGGTACACTTCCATCCCGTGCTGGGCGAGGTCGGCGAATTGCAGGTCGGTACGGATCGCGTTGCTCGACGCCCCGATCCACGCTTCCCAGTTGAAGTATTCCGGCGCGATGAAGCGCACGCCCACCGTCTGCGTCACGCTCCCCACCTCCGCGGTGTCCCGCAGGGCGGTAGCCTTCAGCTCATAAGCGCCGTACGCATAGCCGGCCGTCGGCAGCACAAACCACGCCGCCCCCGGCTTGCCGCCGGTCGGCTGCACGGGCTGCGCCTGCGCCCACACCGGCTGGCCCGCGCGCTGCAGCACCAGCCGCACCGACGTGGCCTGCAGGTCCGCCGCGGGCGTCGCCTGCAATGTCACCTGCTCCCCGCGCACCCATTCCCAGCGGTCTCGCATCCCCGCCGCCGGCTCCGCCTTCGCGGTCAGGTCCACCGCCCCCGGCGTCACTTGCTGCCCGGCCGCCAGCCCGGTCAGCGTGTTCAGCACTATCTGCGGCACGGCCGCCACGGCCGCGGCCGGTAGCGGCGGGATGGTCACCGGCTGGCCCACATAATGCGTGGCCCGCCACACGTCGCGCAGGTTCGAGTCGTTGTTACCATCAAAGTAATACAGGAACTTGAGCAGCCCGCTCCAGGGCTTATCCGGCGCCACGTTCTTGAACCAGGTCGCGCTCCCCAGCTTCCCCGTCGCCGGGACCACGTAGGTGTCAAAGGGAATGGACAGCGCCTCCACGGCAAAGCCGATGATGGACCCGTCGAAGCTCTCCAACCCCCAGGCCTTACCGGCCGGGGTGATGGTAGTCGGCAGGTTCTGCCCCCAGTACGGCGAACTCCAGCCGCCCTCCAGGCCCAGTAGCCCCAGGCCCCGAGCGGCCACGTCAATGCTCACCGGCTCCACGGTCGAGGGCTGCGCGTAGTACAGCGGCACCGAGGCGGCGTTGACGATCCGGCCCCCCGCCTTGAGGTACTGCAGCCAGAGGGGGTTGTTCTGCGGTCCCTCGAACATCTCCAGGGGGCTGACCCCGCGGCACAGCAGCACCACGCTGCCGTAAGCGTCCCCCGCGGCCACCCGCGCCTGCATCCATGCGGCCAGCTTCGCGCCGTCCAGGCGCTCAAAGCCGTTCTCGCCCAGCCACTGCAGCGCCCGGTCCAGGTTCTTGCCATAGCTCAGGTCAATGCGCGGCTCGTCCAGCACGGCCCAGCGGGTCAGGGCGGGGAGGGGTTGGGCGGCGGCGAACTCCAGCGGCGCCGCCCCGGGCGTAGGCCGCTGCGGGGAGACGGCGATCCAGCCGAACTGCACCAGACTCTGCTGCCCCTGGTCCCAGGCGGTCTGCTGCTCCGCGGTAGCCGGCAGCAAAGAGGCCTCGGAAACCACTCCGTCGCCGAGGCACCCCACGGTAATCGTAACCGCGCCGCCGGTAGTCTGGAAGAGGTATCCGTACAACCCCCCGGTCTTGTTCAGGCTCTGCCAGCGGTCCCCGGCGTCGGAGGCCCCCAGCCGCAAGTCCCCCGCGCCCGACGCCCAGACGGTAAGCTCATAGAGCCCCGCGGGCAGTTGCACCAGTTGCGCCGCGGAGGCAGCCTTCAGGTGCAGGCCCTTAGCCCCGTCCCGCCCCGCTCCCGCCTCGGCGACCCCGTCGGTCTTAGCGGAAGTAACCCAGGCGACCTCGCCGGTGCCGAAGCTAGAGAAATCGGGACTCTGCAGCAAGTTGCCGGCCGCGCAAACCAAACTAACAGCCGCGGCGGCCAGCAGACAAACGAGGGTACGGATCATAGCGCTCACTCCTCCAAGGGGATAGCGGTTAGGGCAGCCCAAACGCCTCCGCCCGGCTCTGATACCAATTGGGGAGGACGATTCCCTGCCGCGAGGAGCGCACCTGCGCCGCCGCCGGGACTATGAGGAATAGGGAAGGGGGTCGTTTCCCGGAGGGGCCGCACGAGCGCAGCGAGGCCGGCCCGGCCGTGGTAGGGGCGGAATTTGCTTCGTCTGCGGGGCGGACGTCTACGGGGCGGACGCCTGCGTCCGCCATAGTCTCCGCCCGCGTCAGGGCGCTAGCCTGTGGCTTCGCGGCAGCCGCGGGCTACGGGGAAACGGCCCCCGCCGTCGCCGTTCACCCTAGACCACCGATCACCCACCCCCGACCTTCTCCCCTACCCGCAACTCTCCCGCGTAACCAGACTAGGCTCAATCAGGATCCGTTGCGGCGGGCCGGTGATCTCGCCTTGCAGCCGGCCGATCAGCAGTTCCGTCGCCCGCGCGCCGATCTCCTCGACCGGCTGGCGGATGGTGCTTAAGGGAGGGCTATAGTAGGCGCTGGCTTCCCAGTCGTCGTGCCCGATCACGGCCACGTCCCGGGGCACGTTCCGCCCCGCGGCCTGCAGCGCCGCAATCGCCGGGTAGGCCAGCCCGTCGTTGAAGGCGAACAGCCCGTCCAGGTCCGGGACCTCCTGCAGGTGATCGCGCACCGCCTCATAGGCAGCGCGCATCACCAGTTGCGGCGGCCCGGTAGGCACGCCCAGTTCGGCCGCCGGCTCCAGCCCGTGTTCCGCCACCGCTGCCCGGAAGCCGTCGCGCCGATCCGAGGTCACCACCGCCGGCTCGGTGCGCACCTTCAGCAGCATCGCCAGCCGCCGCCGCCCGCCGCGAATCAGTCGGTCCGCCGCCAGGTATCCGCCCCGGAAGTGGTCGCTGGCCACCAGGTCCGCGGCCAGTCCCGGCACCTCATAGTCCACGCACACCAGCGGCGTGCCCTGCTCCAACAGGTCCTCGTAGTAGCTCCGGTTGGCCTCCGAGTCGGTCGGGGTGACAATCAGCCCTTCCACGGCCTTTTCCAGCATCAATTCCATCTGCTCACGTTCCCGCTGCGGCTCCAGACTGGCGTTCGCCCACAGCAGGTTGAAGCCCCGCGCCTGGGCGCTCTTCTCCAGCGAGGCCAGCAGTTCCCCCTGGAAGGACCCCATCTGCCCCATAACGACGCCCAGCGTAGCCGAGCGCCGGGTCCGCAGGGCCATAGCCAGCCGGTTAGGCCGGTAGCCAATCTCCTGCGCCACGGCTAGAATCCGCTCGCGCACGGGCTGACTAACTCCGGGCTTATCGTGCAGGGCAAAATGCACCGTGGTCTTAGAGACCCCCACGATTCCGGCGATAGTGGCAATGTCTGCTTTGGGTTTCATCTCAACCTTCCAAAAGAGGGAGTAATGAAGCTATCAATATCAATACAGCTTATATCCTGTCCGCCCCCCGGCTGTCAAGGAACGAGCCGCCCGGCGGCCGTTAGCCGTTGCCTTGGCCGTCTGTAGGGGTGGACTTTGCGGGTCCGCCCGCAGTGTCCACCCGCGTCCTGGCGAGAACCCTGGCTTCCCGCCCGCCGCGGGCGGAGCAAGCTCCGCCCCTACGGGAGGGGCAGCGATTGCCCGCCGTCCGCGTCTGCCGTTCTCCCCCAGGAAGGTATTCCGCCCCTCTACGCCCAAAACTACCGCCGCACGTTTACCTTAAGGAGGCACTCTCGATGGCCGACTGCACCGCCGCTTCGCCGCGCACCCAACTACTCCTGGACCCCCAGTGGCGTTTCCACCGCGATGACCTGACCAGCGCCGGCCCCCAGGGCCACGGCGCGACCTACGGCATGGTCAAGTCCGGCGGCGCGCAGGGCCCGGCCGGCCTCGAGTTCGACGACTCCGACTGGCGACTGCTCGACCTGCCGCACGATTTCGTCGTCGAGGGCACCCACGATCCCCGGGAGAACTGCGACCACGGTTTCCTCCCCGGCGCGGTCGGCTGGTATCGCAAGACCTTCTTCGTCCCCGCCGAGGACCTCGGCCGCCGCTCCGCGGTCGTCTTCGAGGGCGTCTTCCGCAACGCCACCGTCTGGTGCAACGGCCACCTGCTCGGCACGCACGCCAGCGGCTACATCGGCTTTCGCTACGATATTACGGATATTCTCGAATACGGCGGCAACAACGTCCTCGCCGTCCGCGTGGACGCCACCGGCTATGAGGGCTGGTGGTACGAGGGCGGCGGCATCTACCGCCACGTCTGGCTGGAGCAGACCCACCCGGTCCGCGTCGCCCCCGAGGGCGTCTTCGTCACCAGCCTCCTGCCGAGCTACGATCGCGCCGATCTCCGCGTCGCTACCGACTTCCTCAACGACGGCGACCAGGACTACCGCTGCCTGCTCACCTCCGTAGTCCTCGACGCCGACGGAACCGAGGTCGCCCGCGCCGAGGACGATGGGTTCGTCATGCGCGAGGGCGGCCTCGCCCTGCGCCAGGAGCTGGAGCTGGCCGCCCCGCAGCTCTGGTCCCCCGAGCATCCCTACCTTTACCGCGTCGTCACCACCGCCGTCTACGAGGGCTGCCTGCTGGATCAGGTGGAGACCACTTTCGGCGTCCGCCGCCTCGACTGGGACGCTGACCAGGGCTTCTTCCTCAACGGTCAACCGTACAAGCTCCAGGGCACCTGCAACCACCAGGACCACGCCGGCGTCGGCATTGCCGTCCCCGACCGCGTCCAGGAGTACCGGATCGAGCGCCTCAAGGAGATGGGTGGCAACGCCTACCGCTGCGCCCACAACCCGCCCGCCCCGGCCCTGCTCGACGCCTGCGACCGCCTGGGCATGTTGGTCATGGACGAGAACCGCTACCTGGACAGCACCGGCGAGCGCCGCGAGGACCTGAAGTCCCTGATCCGCCGCGACCGCAACCATCCCAGCGTCTTCATGTGGTCCCTGTTCAATGAGGAGAGCCTCCAGGGCACCGAGCGCGGCGCGCGCATCTACGCCTCCATGAAGGCCGTCGTCCGCGACCTCGACCCCACCCGCCCTGTCACCGGCGCCCTCAGCGGCGGCTGGGAGGGTCCGGTCTCCCCGCTGCTCGACGTCGAGGGCTACAACTATAGCCCCCAGCGCTACGACGAGTACCACCAGGCCCACCCGACCCACCCCATGGTCGGCAGCGAGTGCTGCTCCACCCTCGGCGCGCGCGGCGTCTACCGGAACGACGAGCAGGCCGGCTACCTCTCCGCCTACGACGTCAACGCCACCGCCTGGGGCAACCTCGCCCAGGACGGCTGGCGCGCCATCGCCGAGCGCCCCTTCATGTCCGGCATCTTCATCTGGACCGGCTTCGACTATCGCGGCGAGCCCCAGCCCTTCGAGTGGCCCTGCATCAACTCCCACTTCGGCATCCTCGATACCTGCGGCTTCGCCAAGGACAACTTCTACTATTACCGCGCCTGGTGGCAGAACGAGCCGGTCCTGCACCTGCTCCCCCACTGGAACTGGCCCGAGCGCCTGGGTGAGGAGATCCCCGTCTGGGTCCACTCCAACCTCGAGCGCGTAGAGCTGTTCCTCAACGGAACCAGCCTCGGCGCGCAGGAGGTGCAGCCGAACCGCCACCTGGAGTGGCAGGTCCCCTACACCCCCGGCCGCCTGGAGGCCGTAGGCTACCGCGCCGGCGCGGAGGTCCTCCGCACCGTAGTCGAGACCACCGGCCCCGCCGCCACGATCCAGCTCACCCCCCGCCGCCCGGAGCTGCTCGCCGACGGCGAGGACGTGGCGGTAGTAACCGTCTCCGTCCACGACGCGGAGGGCCGTCTGGTCCCCCTCGCCGACGATCTGATCCGCTTCGAGGTCACCCCCCACGCGAGGATCATCGGCGTAGGCAACGGCGACCCGGCCAGCCACGAGCCCGACCAGGCCACGCAGCGGCGCGTCTTCCACGGCCTCGCCCAGGTCCTGGTGCAGGTCGGCCGCGAGCCCGGCGAGGTAGTCCTCACCGCCCGCGCCGAGGGCCTGCTCCCGACGCGCCTGGCGATTCCCGCGCAAGCCGCTCCCGTCCGCCCCCGCTTGGGCTCGGTGACCCTGGCCCAGCGCCTGGCCACCTGGCGCGTCTCCCCGGTCCTCACCCAGGAGCCCCCCGGCGACCTGGCCCCGGCGGTAGACGACCAGAACAGTTGGGAGCCCTACGTAGTCAGCCCCACCTTCACCAACTTCTTCACCAATGGTGACGGCTGGATAGCCTTCCACACGAGGGCCACGGCCCCCGCCTACGACCCGGCCACCGAGCGCCTCACCCTCCGCCTCACCGACCCGGTAGGCGAGGTGACCAAGGTTTACATTGACAGCGCCCTGCGCCAGACCCACGCCAACCCGGGCATGGCCTGTCTGGTCCCGCTGGACGCCCTAACCCCGGGCGAGGAGTTCGCGGTACTAATAGCGATCCAAAGCCACGACTCCTGGGGCGGCATAATTGGCCCGATAACGATAGACCGCCTTCCGCGCTAGCGTGTGTAGAGGAAGGCGTGGTAGGGGCGGAATTTAGGCGTCCTCGCCGAGTCTCCGCCCGCGCGGACCGCGAACGAAACGGCCTATCCGCCGAACCATCGCTTTCCGCGAAGCGACCAAAAGAAGAGAAGCCGTTATCTCTCTCCCGCTAGCGCGGGAGAGAGATAGGGAGACGTCTCACCCCGCCGTTGCCGGTAGCCTTTTTGCTTTCGCCTTTCCCCCCTCTCCCGCGAGGGAGAGGGGGCAGGGGGTGAGGAAGCCGTTCGCCTTGCCTCCCTCGCACCTCAAAGAGGAGGTTCCTTCATGGCCAAGCATTGCCCCTTCTGTGGTATGGACAGCGACCGCGACCGCGTCTGCACGTGGTGCGGCAAGTCTCTGGAGGCCCCGGCGGCAGCGCCGGAGGCCAAGGGCGCCACGCCGTCCTCACCCCACGCCGGCGCCGCGCAGCATCTCCTGGCCGCCGACCGCGCGAAGAAGGAACTGGTCGTCTGGCCTTACTACCTCCTCGCCGCCGGCGTCCTGGTGCTCCTGATCGGCGGCGCCTGCGTCTTCGCCTATATGAAGGCCACTGCCCCGCCGACCGCCCCCCAGGACTGGGTCGCGGCGGAGAGCCACGGCAAGCTTTTCTCCCTCCAGGTACCCAGCAACTGGAAGTTCCGCACCGCTTCCTCCTCGGGCACCTTTGAGGACTTCACGGTTAGCGACGGCCCCTACAAGATCAACGTCCACGGCAGCGCCGTAGTGGGCACGCTGGGCGACATCGCCGGCGCGGCCTCCCGCGTAGCAGCCGGTGCGGAGGGCGGCCCGCTCACCCTCGACCGCCGCCCCGAGGGCAAGCTCCACCAGACCCTCGGCGAGCGCGCCAAGAAGGAAGACCCCAACTACCAGGAGGACGAGATGCAGGCCTGCACCTGGTCCGGCGGCCCCGCCGCCTACTCTCTGTTCACCACCAAAAAGACCGTAGCCTTAGTCATCCCGGTCCCCCAAAAGGGCCTCCGCGTCACCACCGCCTCCCGCGGCGACTACGCCTACCAGATCAGCGCGTCCGGCCCGGCGAAGCACTGGGACGAGTTCGAGCCGATTGAGCAAAAGCTCCTGGCGAGCGTCACCAGCTCCGGGAAGTAGGGGGCGCGCGGTCGCGGCCTCGGTGGTCTCCCGGAGGGGCCGCACAAGCGCAGCGAGGTCGGCCCGGCCGTTGCCGTTTGTAGGGCGGGGGCTTGGCCGCCGTAGCTTTAGCGAAGGCGGGTGAGGCGCCGTTCCGGGAACGAACCACCCACCCGTCCCCCATCGTCTCTAGTGCCATCAGCCGTACGATTTCGCCGCACCGAAAGAGGCCTGTATCATGCGCAAACCTTACACCACCACCCCACCCGTGGTCATGACCATCGCCGGCGTAGATTCCGGCGGCGGCGCCGGCGTGGCCGCCGACCTCAAGACCTTCGCCGCCCTCGGCGTCCACGGCACCTGCGCCGTCACCGCCCTCACCGCCCAGAACACCCAGGGCGTCACCGCCATCGTGCCCACGAGCCCCGAGATGGTCGTGGCCCAGATCGAGGCCAACGTCTCCGACTTCGGCTGCGACGCCCTCAAGACCGGCATGCTCGCCACCGCCGAGATCGTCGAGGCGGTCTACGCCTGCGTGGCGCGCCTGCACCTGAAGAACCTCGTCGTGGACCCGGTGATGATCGCCACCTCCGGCGCCCTCCTGCTCGCCCCGGAGGCCCGGGAGGCCTACCGCGAGATGCTCATCCCTGTCTCCACCGTCATCACCCCCAACGTCCCGGAGGCCGAGTCCCTGCTGGGCCACAGCCTGCACGGGGTGGACGACCTCCCCGCCGCGGCCCGCGAGCTTTCCCACCAGTGGGAGCCCGGTCCGGAGGCGGTCATCATCACGGGAGGTCATTGCGTGGAGAAGGGCGAAGCCACCGACGTTCTGTACGAGCGCAAGACCAATCGGGTGCACTACCTGCTCGGCCCGGCGCTGGAGACGGGGACCACGCATGGCTCCGGCTGTGTCTTCGCCGCGGCGCTCGCCGCCCATCTGTCCGCTGGCGCCCCGCTGCTCAAGGCGGCGCAGGCCGCCAAGCAGTTCACCACCGAGGCCCTCCGCTACGGCCTGCACCTGGGCGCCGGCGTCGGTCCGGTCAATCCGATGTGGAATCTAGTTCAGAAAGAGGAGACGCGATGATCAAGCTGTCCGGTTGCCTGGAGATGCTCTTTGGTGAGGAAGAACACTTTGTAGACCGCATCCCCGCCGCGGCCCATGCGGGCCTGGACGCCTTTGAGTTCTGGGGCTATTCCAGCAAGGACCTCCCCGCCGTGGCCGCCGCCGCTCAGAAGGCCAAGCTCCCCCTGGCGGGCATGGTCCTGGAGTCCTCGGTAGGCATGCTCGACCTGCACCGCGCCGACGAGTGGGCCGCGGACGCCGAGAAGGCCTTCGCCGCCGCCCAGTCGGTCAACTGCTCCACGCTCATCTGCACCACCGGCTGGGGCGACCAGTCCAACCTGGACCGCGGCTGGGGCCACGCCAGCATCGTAGGTTGCCTGCGCACCGCCGCCCCCCTGGCGGAGGCCGCGGGAATCACCCTGGTCCTCGAGCCGCTCAACATCCTGGTAGACCACCCCGGCTACTTCCTGGTCAGCAGCCTCGAGGGCTTTGCCATAGTCGAGGAGGTCAACAGCCCGGCGGTCAAGCTCCTCTACGACATCTACCACCAGCAAGTCAGCGAGGGCAACCTGATCGCCAATATCACCTCGCACATCGATCAAATCGGCCATTTCCACGCGGCGGATGTCCCCGGCCGCATGGAGCCGGGCCTGGGCGAGATCAACTGGGCCAACGTCCTGAACGCGATCAACGAGAGCGGCTACGACAAGTACGTAGGCCTGGAATACAAGCCCTCGGTCCCCACGCCCGAGAGCCTAAAGTACGTAAAGTCCCTCCGCGACGCGATCAACCGGTAGGAGGGTCGGCGTCGGGCGTCTCGCCGGTGTGCCGCTGCCGTTTGTAGGGCGGGGCCTACGCCATATCCACACACAGGGAGGCACACGATCATGGCGGAGCAAAAGCTGGAGAACCACCGGCGACTGATCGCGGGAGCCGCGTACAGCGCCTGGGTGGCGTTGCTGATGGGGGTAGTGCTGCTGACGGCCGCCTGGCTAGCGGCGCTCTACGTCCACGACTCCGCGCCGGAGCTGATCAAGGTCTGGGTTGGAACCACGCCGGAGCAGTTCTGGACGATAGTCCTCTGGTCGGTAAGCGCCTTCAAGCTGTGCCTCTGGGGCTGGCTGCTAGTGGCGACGTTCCTTTCCAGTTGGTGGCGCGCGATCTAGGAGAGGGGGGCAGGGGGGGATGAGGCCGGCCGGCCGCTGCCCGAGGCCTCCCTCTCCTACTCCCCAAAATCCTTAATGATCCGCACTGCCTCCGCTTCGCTGACCTGGTCGAAGTTCCGATACGCCTCGCCCACGGCCGAGAAGTTCCGGGTCTCGCGCAGGTTCGGGCAGTAGACGGCGGCCACGTCCTGCGCCAGCGCCTCCACGGCTTCCCGGTGCCCGGTCCCCACCGCGACCACCAGCCGATCCGCCCCCGCTTTGGTCAGCGCCCTAATCGCCACCCGCAGAGTCGAGCCGGTCGCCAGCCCGTCATCCACCAGGATCACGGTCCGCCCCGCCACCCGCGGAAAGGCCCGTTCCCCGCGCAGCGACCGCGAGCGCGACTCCACCTTATCGCTAGCCCGCCAGACGTCGGCTTCCATCTGCTGCTTGTTGATCCCCAGCCGCGCCGCGAGGGTTTCATCCAGCACTACGGTCCCGTCCCAGGCCACGCCGCCGTAGCCGAACTCGGGATTCCACTCCGGCGTAACCTTAGCCACCACCACCGCATCCAGGGGCAGCCGCAGTTCCCGCGCCAGGATCGCCCCAATCACCAGCGCCCCCCGGGGCACCGCCAGCAGCAGCGCGTCGGTCCCTTTATACTCGGCCAGCATCCCGGCCAGCACCCGCCCCACTTCGTCGCGGTCCCGAAACACCGGCGTCCGGTCCCGCAGTTCCGGCAGGTCAAAGACCTTCCCCACCTGTAAGTCGCCCATACCGCACCTCCGCCCAGAGTCCTGATGAAGGTGAGGACTACCCACACCGGGCGCAGGTTCACGCCGGAGCTTGCCCCGCGAAACCTCCACCCGCGCCTGCCGCGCAGGTTCCTGGTAGCCGCGGGCGGCGCAAGCTCCGCCCCTACGGGGGAAACGGCCGGCCGCCGTTTCCGTAAGCTCCCCCTCCTTGCACCCTCTGCCGCCTTGGTGTATCATTACCTAGTCGCGCAGCGCGCCCCGGCGCGCACTTATTGTTGCGGTTTCGAGGTCATTCGATGTTCATCGTCAAGGTAAATCCCGATCGTTGCAAGGCCTGCAATCTCTGCCTGCACTTCTGCCCCACGGGCGGCCTGGCCGCCTCCGAGGGCTTCAACGCCGCCGGCTATCACCCCATTCACCAGGTGGACCCGGAGAAATGCACCGGCTGCCGCCAGTGCGTCCTGATGTGCCCCGACGTGGCCATTGAGATCTACAAAGTAACCGAACCAACCGCCGACCCGGTCACCAGCTAGGGCCTTGTCGTTGCCGTTTCCATCGGTGGCACCGGCGTCCCGCCCTGAGCCTGTCGCAGGGTCCCGCCGGTGTGCCTTTCGCCTTTTCCCTACCCTCCCCTATTGAGGGGAGGGCGGCGGCGTCCCCGCCGCCGGGGAGGGGTCCGCCGTTCGCCGTTGCCGTCATCACAACCAAGGAAAGATCACACCATGACTGAACGTATCCTAATGGATGGCAATCGGGCGACCGCCGAGGGCGCTATCGCCGGCGGCTGCCGCCATTTCTTCGGCTATCCCATCACTCCCCAGAGCCATATTCCCGAGCATATGTCCAAGCGCATGCCCGAGGTCGGCGGGGTCTATCTCCAGGCTGAGAGCGAGGTCGCCGCGATCAACATGTGCTACGGCGCCGCCGCTACCGGCGCGAAGGTCATGACCTCCTCCTCCTCCCCCGGCGTCTCGCTAATGCAGGAGGGCATCTCCTATATGTACGGCGCCGAGCTGCCCTGCGTGATCGTCAATATGGTCCGCGGCGGCCCGGGCCTCGGCAATATCGCCGCCGCCCAGAGCGACTACTGGCTCTCCACCCGCGGCGGCGGCCATGGCGACGGCCAGATGATCACCTGGGCCCCCTGGTCGGTCCAGGAGTGCTACGATTTGACCTGCGAGGCTTTCGACCTGGCCCTCAAGTACCGCGCCCCGGTCTCGGTGCTAGGCGACGGCATCCTGGCGCAGATGATGGAGCCGGTAGTCACCCGCGAGCCGCTGCCGGTAGAATATCCGAAGCCCGAGTGGTCGGTGGGCGGCCCCCGGAACGGTCGCCCCAAGCGCGTGATCAGCAGCATCTACATCGCGCCGGAGGTCCTCGAGGACCTCAACCACCGCCTCTATGCCCGTTACGCCCAGGCGGCTATCGAGGACCTGCGCTTTGAGGAGTACGGCGCCGAGGACCCGGATATTCTAGTCTGCGCCTACGGCATCTCCGCCCGCGTCTGCCAGACCGCGGTAGACATGGTAGCCGCCCAGGGCCTCAAAGTCCGCATGTTCCGCCCCATCACCCTCTTCCCGTTCCCCTCGGCGCAGATCGCCACGTGGGCCGAGCGGGTCAAGCAGGTCCTGGTCGTAGAGCTGTCCATGGGCCAATTCGTAGAGGACGTCCGCCTCTCGGTAGAGGGCCGCTGCCCCGTCCAGTTCTCCGGCCACACCGGCGGCGTGCTCCACACGCCCGAAGAAGTAGCGGGTATTTTGGGCCAAATGTAGGGTGCCCGCAGGGCGGGATAGGGCCGCTGCCGTTCAGTCCCAAACACGACAGGAGCAACCATGAGCACTGATACCGAGATCATGAATGACGCGGGCCTCGAGCCCGTTTACACCCTGCCCGAGTCTATGGAGCGCGACATCCCCATGCGCTACTGCCCGGGGTGTACGCATCCTCTGGCCCACCGCCTGTGCGCGGAGGTCCTCGAGGAGCTAGGCATCACCGACCGCACCGTCCTGATCGCCTCGGTCGGCTGCTCGGTTTTCGCCAACGAGTTCTTCACGGTAGACGGCGTGCAGGCCTCGCACGGCCGCGCCCCGGCGGTCGCCACCGGCGTCAAGCGCGTCCACCCGGACAACATCGTCTTCACCTACCAGGGCGACGGCGACCTGGCCAGCATCGGCATGGCCGAGACCATCCACGCCGCGGCCCGGGGCGAGCAGATCACCATCGTCTTCCTCAACAATGGCGTCTACGGGATGACCAAGGGCCAGATGGCCCCCACCACCCTGATCGGCCAAAAGACCACCACCAGCCCCTACGGCCGCAGCGCCGAGGACACCGGCTACCCGATAGACGTCTGCGCCCTCCTGGCCACGCTCCCCGGCGTGTCCTACCTGGCTCGCGAGACGCTAATCGCGCCCAAGTACGTAATGCGCGCCAAGCGCGCCCTAAAGAAGGCCTTCCAGTACCAGATTGACGGCAAGGGCTTCGGCCTGGTAGAGCTGCTGAGCATCTGCCCGGCCTGGTGGTACATGGACTCCCTCCAAGCCTTCGAGCGCATGGAGGCGGAGGTTCTCCCGCAGTACCCGCTAGGCACGTTCGTAGAGAAGTAACCGTTGACCCTCCCGTAGGGGCGGAGCTCGCTCCGCCCGGCCGTTAGCCTTTGCCGTTAGCCGTACTGTAGGGCGGGGACTCGTGCCCGCCGGCCGTTTGTCGTTGCCTTTTGTAGGGGCGGAAGTTTTCGCGTCCGCGCGAAAATCTCCGCCCGCGTCAGGGCGAGGACCGTGACCTAGCAGTAGCCGCGGGCGGAGATTCGGCGAGTACGCCGAACTTCCGCCCCTACGCGGAAACGACCGCGTAGCCGTTGCCTTTCCCCCCTCCCCTGCCAGGAGAGGGGCCGGGGGTGAGGCGCCGTTGCCGTTAGCCGTTACCGACACTTCAGAGTAGAGAGTGAACCATATGCGACACGCCATTTTCATGTCCGGCCGTGGGGGCCAAGGTGTCCTCCTTGCCGGTCAGATCGTAGCCCAGGCCGCCGTCGAGGCGGGCCTCAACACCTCCTGGTACCCCATTTACGACCCGGAGGTCCGCGGTGGCCGCACCACCTGCATGATCGTCGTCGCCGACGGTCCGGTGGGCAGCCCCATCGCGGGCCAGTACACCTCCGCGCTGCTCATGGATGAGGGCGCCGTAGAGCGCCACCTCCGCGAGATCGCGCCGGAGGGCGTAGCGATCGTCAACACCTCCCTGGCCACGGTCCCGGCGGAGAGCACCGTGCGCACGGTAGGCGTCCCGGCCACCCAGATGGCCGAGCAGATCATGGACGACCGCGCCACCAACATGGTCCTCCTCGGCGCCCTGGCCGCCGCCACCCAGGTCCTCAAGGTAGCGGACCTGGAGGCCGCGCTGGCCAAGCTCTTCTCCGCCAAGCGCTCGGACCTGGTAGCGCTAAACGTAAAGGCGATGGAGGCCGGCTACCAAGCCGCCCAGGAGCAACTCTAACCGCAGCTTGTAGGACCGGGGCTCGTCCGTTGTCGGGGAAACGACCGGTCCCGGCCATTCGCCGTTGCCTTTAGCCCCTCCCGTTCCGGGAGGGGTGCCCGAGGTCCGCCGAGGGCGGGGTGGGCCCGCCGTTCGCATCCGCACCACCTTAAGGAGCCACCACATGCTAACCGGCATTGAGAACATCGGCGCGCTAATCACCCAGGAGCTGGACCGTCAGGACGTGGCCCGCGAGGCGGCTTTCACCCTCTCGCGCCAGGTTATCCGCGCCGCTTCCATGGCCATCAAGTCCATCCACCGCCACGAGCCGGAGGCCGCGCACCAGCACCTCGAGCAGTGCGGCGCCCTGACCGCCCAGATGCTGGCGGCGCTGGCCGAGACCCCGGCCCTCCGTTTCGGCGGTTTCGTCGGCGATGCGGAGAAGGAATACGCCGAGGCGGCCCTGACCATCGCCTGCATCGAGGACACGCCCATCCCCGACCACAACGCCCTCGGCGTAGACGGCGCGGCCTGGCTCAACGGCCTCTCCGAGGCGGGTGGCGAGTTCCGCCGCCACGTGCTCGACGCCATCCGCGAGTGCGACCTCCAGGAGGCCGAGCGGTTCCTGGCGGCGATGGAGGAGACCTACTATTTCCTGATGGGTTTCGACTACCCCTCAGCGATTGACCGCGGCCTCCGCGGCCGCTGCGACAATCTAAGAGGCATGATCGAGCGCACGAGAGGCGACCTAACCAACGCCCTCCGCCAGGCCAGCCTCGAGCAGCGTCTCATAGAGGTAGAGCAAAGCCTCGGCGCGCAGTCCTAGTAGTCGTTGCCGTTTCCCGGAGGGGCCGCACGAGCGCAGCGAGGCCGGCCCGGCCGTTAGCCGTTGCCTTTTGCCTTTCTCTCCCTATTTAGGGAGAGTACCCGGCGTCTGCGCCGGGGGAGAGGGTCCGCCGTTCGTCCTTCGCTCACAAAGAAAGTGACCAGGTTCACCCCTTGGCCAAAGTACTGTTTCTGACAACCAGCCTCGCCACGGGCGGCCCCACCGGCGTAGTCGCGCGTATGGCCCAGGCCCTGCACAAGCGCGGGGTGGAGTGCCAGATCTGGGGCATCTCCACGCCCGAGCCGGGCGTGCAGATTGCCACGGACGTCCCCGTGCGTTCCCTGGGCCTCCCCAAGAATGCGATCTACTCTTCCACGACGCGCCGCCTCGCCACGGAGCTAGCCGCCTGGGCGCCCGACCTGCTGCACATCCACAGCTACACCACCCACGTGCACGGGGTCCAGGCCGCCGAGCAGGCCGGGATCAAGCATGTGCTGGTTTCCTTCCACGATTTCCGTCTCGGCGCCCGCCGCGCCCGCCACTGCCGCCGCCTCCGCCCCCACGTGGAGCGCGTGATCGTGCTCAACGAGACCATGCGCGAGCTTTACCTGCAGCACTGCGGTTACGCCCCGGAGCAGCTAGTGGTGCTCCCCAACGCGGTGGACACGGAGGAGTTCTCTCCCCGCCCCCGCGATGAGGCGCTCGCCGCCGAGTGGGGTCTGCGCCCCGAGCACTGGGTAATCGGCGCGATCGGCGGTCTGAATCCCAACAAGGGCCACCGCTACCTGGTGCAGGCCTTCGTCACGGTAGCCGCCGCCCTCCCCGCGGCGCGCCTGGTGCTGGTCGGCGACGGCCGCGACCGCGCCGCCCTGGAGCGCCAGGTAGCCCGCCACCACCTGACCGACCGCGTGATCTTCGCCGGCCGCCAGCTGGAGACGGCCCGCTGGTTGTCGCTGTTCAACGTCCTGGCGCAGCCCTCCCGGATCGAGTCCGACCCCCTGGCGGTCCACGAGGCGATGGCGATGGGCCTGCCGATAGTAAGCACCAATCGCGGCGGCATGCCCGAACTCCTGGCCGGTGGCGACGCCGGCCTCCTGGTCCCCCCCGCGCGACCGGCCGCCCTGGCCGCGGCCCTGCTGGAGCTGTACGCGGACCCCGACCAAGCCCGCGCCCTCGGCGACCGCGCCCGCCACCTGGCGGTAACCAAGTACGACATAAAGGACTACGAGCAGCGCCTCTGGGAACTATACGAGCCGCTGCTGGCCGAGGTAGAGGCGGAGAAGCAGAGCCGTTAGCCGTAGCCTATTCCCGGAGGGGCCGCACGAGCGCAGCGAGGTCGGCCCGGCCGTTAGCCGTCAAGCCCCTCGCCTTTTGGGGAGGGGTGCCCGCAGGACGGGGTAGGGCCGTCCGCCGTAAGTCTCACACCGAGAAAAAAGGAGAACCGACCCATGCGCATGACCGACTTGACCAACCTGCAGGACCTCAACACTTTCATGACCGAGCCGACTGACGGCCTCGTCGAGATGATGACTAAGCTCGAGGGCGAGGTCCTGGTCCTCGGCGGCAGCGGCAAGATGGGCCCCGAGCTGGTGGAGACCCTGGTCCGCGCCGATCAGGTCGCCGGCCACGCCCCCCGCGTGACGGTCGCCTCCCTCTTCCCGCCCCCGCGGGGGCAGGAGGTCATTGACCGCTTCCACGCGCTCGGCGTCGGCGTCCTCGACGGCGACCTCACCGACCCGGCTTTCCTGGCGAGCCTCCCCCAGGCCCGCAATATCATTTACATGGTCGGCTTCAAGTTCGGCTCCGCCGCGGACCCGGGCCGCGCCATTCAGATGAACTGCGTCCTGCCCGCCGAGGTCGGCATCAACTTCCCCGACTCCCGCTTCGTCATCTTCTCCTCGGGCAACCCCTACGACTACGTCCGCCCCGAGACCGGCGGCTCCCGCGAGGACAGCCCGCTCGTCCCGCACGGCCTCTACGGCTGGAGCATCATGGGCCGCGAGACCGCCTTCCGCGCCACCGCCGCCGGCTATAAGAACCAGCAGGTAGCCCTCTACCGCCTCATGTACGCCCAGCATCTGGCCTACGGCGTAGTGGTGGACCTGGCGAAAATGATCGTCCAGGGCGAGCCGATTTCTCTGGCGATGCCCTACGTAAACCTGATCTCCCAGCGCGACGCCAACGACCGCGCCCTCCGCGCCCTCAGCGTAGCCGCCAACCCCCCCCGCCCGATCAACGTAAACGGTCCGGCGGTACGTGTCCGCGACCTGGTAGAGAAGCTGGCCCTCCATCTCGGCCAGTCGGCGAATATCGTAGAGGACGAAGCGGAGGTAGCGCGTATCGGCAACGATGACTACTGCACCACCACCTTCGGCCCCTACCGCGACGGCGTAGACGAGATGATCGAGGCGGCGGCCAAATGGGTAGCCCGCGGCGGCGAGGACTGGGACCTCCCCACCATGTTCGGCAACGTAGTCAGCCAGTACTAGAGGGCAGCCGCTGCTCCTCCCGTAGGGGCGGAGCTTGCCGAATGTCCTGAGCTTGCCGAAGGGCTCCGCGCCCGGCCGTTCGCCGTCGCCTCTGCCTTTCCCCCCTCTCCTGCCAGGAGAGGGGGCCGGGGGGTGAGGCCGGCCTGCCGCGCCTCCCCGGTTGACATCCCCCGCCCTCCCGGTCTATCATCTACCCAGTCAAGGCGCCATTTTTCTGTCCGCCAGGAGAACGATCATGTCCCGCAATCTGCTCTTGGTAGCTCTGCTCCTTCTCGTGATGGTGCTGACCGTAGCGATCGTCGGCTGCGGCGGCGGTTCCTCGCTGGCGCCCGGCTCGTCCGGAGGCGTCATCCCGCCCGACACCAACACCATCATCGCCCCTCCCAACGACATCATCCCGCCGCCCGGCCCGCCCCAGCCCCCGGTTGTCTAGCCGTTTGCCGTTAGCCGTAGCCTTTTGTAGGGCGGGGGCTCGTACCCCGCCGGACTAACGTTTGGTTAGCGACGGCGG
>DASXVN010000003.1:0-69401 GCA_036504235.1 Armatimonadota bacterium
AAAAGCGGGCAGCGAGCGGCATCCGCTCTCCGCGATGGCGGACTGGATGCGTTGGCCCAGTTCACGTCGGCCTTCTAGAGTGGTCAAATCCATGGTTCTTCTAGCCGCTATTGTACCTCAACACGAGCATATTGCCCAGCAAACGCCAGCCAGAGGGCAATAGAGTCTGCTTATAGTAGACTAATAATACTTTGTCAGTGTACTATCCCCGTCAATGGCGGTAAGCTTCAAGAGTTGCTCAACGCGAGCGGGTGGTAATCCTAGCTCGCGCTTCCGGCACCCTTGGAGACTAGCCCGTGTCAGACTTCAGCCTGACAAACCTATCCCCCCAGGTCGGCGCAATGATCAGCGCGGGCTGTCTGCTCTTGTTTGTGCTGTATCTGGCCTGCGGCTCGCGGCGGCATGCTCTCCGCCTCCGATCCATCCCGATTCGCATTCACGTGAACGGTACGCGCGGCAAGTCAACCGTGACTCGCCTGATAGCCGCGGGCTTTCGCGAGGCGGGCTATCGCACGATAGCCAAGACCACCGGCACCTCAGCCCGTCTCCTGCTGGAGGACGGTTCGGAGCTGGAACTGGAGCGCCCGGGCCCCTCGAACATAGGGGAGCAGATGGAAATCGTGGCTTTCGCCGCCCGGCGCCACGCGCAGGTCCTGGTCCTCGAGTGCATGGCGGTCAAGCCGGAGCTGCAGCGCATCAGCCAGCAGCATCTGGTCCGCGGCACATGCAGCGTGGTGACCAACGTGCGGCCGGACCACCAGGAGGAGATGGGAGAGACGTTGGCGGAGATCGCCTGGAATCTCGGCTGGGTCGCGCCGGAGGGGGGCCTGCTGGTTACGGCCGAGCAGGAGGAGGGCGCGGTGGCGCAGTTGCGGGCGCGGGCGACTGGCGTAGCGGCGCGGCTGCTGCAGGTGGAGGCTGCCGACGGGGTCCTGCCCCCGGATGAAACCGGCCTGCAGTTCCCGGAGAACGTGGCGGTAGCCCTCCAGGTATGCGCGCTGCATGGGGTGGAACGCAGCGTGGCGCTCGCCGGCATCCTCGCCGCGCCGCCCGATCCCGGCGCCCTGGCCGTGATCAACCTCGACCGGGGCGAGAGCAGTGTGCCCTTCGTCAATGCCTTCGCCGCCAATGATGTGGTCTCCACGGAGCAGATCATCCAGCAAGTACGCTCCACCACCCTGGCGCAACAGGTGTTCGTGGTGGCCAGCGCCCGGACGGACCGGCCCCGGCGCACAGTGGACATGGCCGCCATGATGAGCAATGGACTAGGCCTGTCGGGGGCCTTCCTGATCGGGGACGGGGCGAATCTCCTGGAGCGGATGGTCCGCCAACAGGCGCCCGACTTGCCCGTGGTCAACCTCAGCCGGGAGCCCCACGGCCGGGTCATCGAGCGAATCTGCCAAGACGTCAGCGGCGACGCCTGCGTCATCGGGGTCGGCAACATCGTGGGGGCGGCCGCTGATTTGTGGGAATACGCGGTGGGTCAGGAGGCGGAGAATTGGCAACAGTCGCCATAGCCCTGGGGCTGGGGTTCGGCTTCGGCTTTGAGCAGTTGACCGGCTTGGTGGCGGGCGGTTTAGTGGTGCCGGGCTATCTGGCCTTGTACGCCTGGCAGCCCTGGCGGTTGGTCGGGACGACCTTGGTAGCGCTCCTCGCCTACGGCTGTACCCGGCTGATGGAGAAGCGGGTAGTCTTGTACGGCCGGCGGCGGGCAACCCTCACCATCCTGCTCGGCTTCGTGTTCACCTGGGCCCTGGCGGTGGCCACGGCGCGGATGGTCCCGGCCCAGCCGGACGCCCTGGCGGCCGTCGGGTACCTGGTGCCGGGCTTGCTGGCGAGCACCATGGTCCGCCAGGGGCCGCTGGCGACCTTGCTGGGCGCCGGGGTAGTCGCCGTCGTGACTCGGCTGGCGCTACTGGTAATCGCAGGGGTGGGAGGTCTATGACCACGCCCTCTCCTAAGACTGCTCTCCTCCGCACTCGCCTCTTGCTTTCCTTTGGCGCTTGCCTCATCGCCCTCGTGGTGGCTGAGCGCATGATCACGTGGGTTCCCTTCTCTGATGGGCAGGACCGGCTGGCCGCCGCCGCCCTGGCGCAGAGGGCGCAAGCGGCCATCAAAGCGGAGAAGCTGCGGCGCGGACTGACCATCGACCCCCACGATGACCCGGCGGGCACCGGCCTAATCGGGCCCCGGACCGCCGCCCTGGTTACGGAGAAGGCCGATCTGTCGGCCAAACAGGCCGCCACTAACCCCAACTTCGCCGCCCCCATGGTCGGGATGCTGCACCGCCTGGGCGTCCAGAGAGGGGACCCGGTCGCCGTTTCGCTGACGGGGTCGATACCGGGCGCCAATCTGGCGGTCCTGTGCGCCCTACAGGTGGTGGGCGCCAAGACGGTCGTCATCGCCTCCCTGGGCAGTTCGGCCTGGGGGGCGACCGACCCGGAATTCACCTGGCTGGACATGGCCTCACTACTCAAAGCGCAGGGGATCCTCGATGATGCCTACCTGGCGGCCACGCCGGGCGGGAAGGGTGACGGCGCCGGGGGCCTGCCGGTGGAGAGTCTAGATCTGATGCGAGCGGCTGCGCACCGCAATCAGGTCCATTGGCACGTCCCTAGTAGTCTGACCGGGGCCGTTGACTACCGCCGGAACGCCTTCGTGAGCGCATTTGGGGTGCTGCCCAAGGTCTTCATCAACATCGGGGGCGGCGCCGCCAGCTACGGGACTCGCCTCAACGGGGTCAGCCTGCGCACGCCGTTGCTGCAGCCTTCGCTGGCCCCCGCCCTGTCGCCCCACGGGCTGATCCACCAGATGCTTAAGGAGGGCGTGCCGGTCATCACCATCCACCCGATTCTCGAGGCGGAACGCGCCGTGGGGCTGCCTTTGAGCTACCGCACTTCCGCGCCGCTCGGGCAGCCGGCGGGACTGTACAACGCCAAGCAGCACAATCTGCCGGCGCTGGTGGGCCTGCTGATCGGCCTGGTCGCTCTGCTGATTGTGGCCCTCAATTTGAACCGAGTGATCCCGCGCGGTATCCAGGCGGCGCCGGAAGAGCCGTCCGCGACGCCCCCCGCGGGTGAGGAAAGCCCCTCCCTATGACACGCCAGACGAGGGGACTGCTCCTGATCTGGGTGGCCGCTGTGGTGTGGGGCTGCGGTCCGGCGGAGGCGGCGTCCGGCGACCAGTGGAAGACCAAGCTGGGCGTGTCGCTGGGCTATGACGACAACGTCTTCCAGTACTCCGAGGCAGATATCGCGCTGTTCCGGGCCGACACCTCCCCCGATCGGTTCGGTTTCCCCTCCGTGGGGGACTTCTTCTCGACTTGGGAGGCGGACGCCGGCAAGACGATTAGCCGGCGCGGCAAGTCTTCAACCGATCTGGACCTGGATCTGCGGGCCACCGTGTACCGTAGGGACACCGAGGCTAACAACTGGAGAATTAGGGTGGGACTCGAGCACCATTTTGACGCTTCGCGCTGGCTGCGTTGGCGGGTGTACTACACGCCCCGGACGTTCCTGCGCCGCCTCTACGACCGGGGGACTGGGTCCCACCTGCCGGCTACCTACGCGACGAAGGGGATGGAATTGGCCTGGGGCCAGCGTCTTTCTCCCCTCTGGTCCGGCCAGGTCGGCGTCGGCTGGGAACAGCGGGACTATAACCAGGCCTTCCCCGAGCGGGACAGCCAGGCGGTTAGTCCCTTCGTCCGCACCACCTACGCGATCAGCGACCGATGGAGTAGCCGCTTCGACCTGTACCGGGAGTGGTCGGAAGCTCAGGGGCACGACTGGGCGCCAAGCAGGCACGCGGATGTCACTTACGTGGAGACGGGCGGGGCGCTCGGTATCCGCTATGACGCCGACCAGCGCTCGTCCTATGAGGCACAGTGGCGGCCCAACTGGCGCCGCTATACCACCGCGCTCAGCCCGGATCTCGATCCCTGGCACTCCGGCCGCAGCGACCGCGAGAGCATCTTGCGGCTCAGCTACCAACGCCAGCTGGATCGCCGGCATCGGGTCGAGTTCAGTTGGACCCGCGATGACAATACGGCTCGGGTCTCCTCCCTGGCTCCGTCCACCACCGGAGAGGGCCTGGGCTACCGCGAGAACATCGTGCAAGTGGGCTATGTTGTTGGGTTCTAGCCTTTGCTCAAGGCATTACGGGGCGGCCCGCGATGCACCATACCAAAAGGAGATGAAAGAATGTCACGAAGCATTAGTCTGGTCTTAGGTTTGCTCGTGCTAGTCGCGGTTGTGGGTTGTGGAGGAGCCGGAACTCCGGCCAGTACCCCCGGCACTGCGGGGACGCTTCAGGTAGTGCCGCTGGCGACGGCAACCTTCCACACTACTGACCTGGCCGCCCCCGATACCTCACCCTACGGATATGTCGGGTACTACGGGTCGAAGATTCTGCGCCTGGGGTACACACCGTGGCCCGGGAATACGGCGCCGGCGCGCACCCTCATTGGGCCCGCCGGCACGGATACCGGCGGCAAGAACCCGCCGTTCGGGCTCTCGAGGCCGGTGGCGGTCGTCGGGTACAGCTCGAAAGGCCTGAACACAGCGATTACCGCGGACATCACCGCGACGCCGGCCACTGCCATCCTGGATAAGGTACTGCATACGGGCGCCGATGTGCTGGTCGTGCAACTGACGGCGGCTGGGGTCTCCGCGGTTCTCCAGGACAGCGGCCCCGGGATAGCACCAACCAAGGTGGCGCTGAGCCAGGTTGGCGGCGCCTACCCCGGCGCCGTGCTGATCGTCATATCGGTCGCCACCGGTCGGATCAGTGGTCTGATCCCAGTCACCGACACCCTGCTGGCCTCGGTCGGCGCTGACCAGGTCTGGGCGGAGACCGTGGGCGGCCAGGTCCTTCTGCACGCACGCGCCACCGCCGTGCTCGTGCCCCAGCCGGGAGGGGGCGTCCGCAACCTGGCCCCCCTGGGCGGAGTGAACACGATCACCCTTGATGCCGGCACTGCCCAGCCGTTAGCCGCGCGGTAACCGCCGAGACGGGCGAATGGCTTCTGAGGAAATTCGGAAAGCTGTAGCGTATGCCCCGCCCAAAGGGCCCTTCTGCCACCCGCAGAAGGGCCCTTTGGCATTCTACATGCAGACGGCGCGCCGCTACCGAGTCAGCGGCGAAGATGGTCCGCGCCGGCGGCTAGGGCTTGACTCCGGCCGCGGGGAGCACGTCCACGAACTCCCCGGCTTGGAGGGCGAGGGTCTTGGTCTTGAAGGGAAACCCCGGCAGATCCATGTTGTTGGTCAGGGTCACGGTGAGGTCCTGATCCGTCGGATTGTTGACTTGCAGGGCATACAGCCCCTGGCCGGACAGCAGCTTCCCGTCCTTCTGGATCGGATACTTCCCGTCGGCAAGCACGGTCAACACGATCACGACGTCCGGGTTGTCGGCGGTCACGGGATGGCCGAGGGCCGCCTGCGTCTCCTGATAGAACGGATCGAGGCGGGCATAGCCGATGCCCTCATACACCCCGAGAGGCCGCGCTTGCCCCTTGGCCTTGTCGTAGAAATATGCGCTCCACTTGTCGTTCAGCCCGAACACGCGCACGGGCAGGGCCAACTGCAGCTCGTTCGAGGATTTGGGCAGATCAAACGCGACCGCTCCGTCTTTCGCCGTCAGGTCGCAGAAGCCGACGCTTACCGGTCGCTGCTCGCCCCTCGACAGCGCGAGTTGGTAGCCCGGGGTCCCGTTCAGCCCCAGATACTCCGCAACCCGGTCATACCGGGTCGCGCTGACCGGCTGATAGGGCACCTGCCCGATCAGGCCCAAGGTGGCGATGGTCAAGGAGTCCCCTGCCTTGACCTGCCGGCCCTTGACGTCCGCATAGATCACGATGCCGCCGTTCTCGGCTTTGACAATGAACGGCACGTCGCAGACGTTGTAGCCGACTCGGGTGGCGGCCCCGCCCTTGCTGCCGAACGCGGCGAAATATCCCCCGCGCTCGATGCGGAACGGTTTGGCCGGGTCGTTCAGCAGCGGCGTCAGACGCCGGCTGTACAAATCCGTATCGTTCAGCGTAAAGACCACCGGCAACTCGCGCGGGCTCCGGCACAAGGCCACCGTCATGTCATTGCCCTTGATATTCCAGTACGAGCCGTAGGTGAAGCTGCCGACGGGAAGCTGTTCCAGTACCTGATCGGCTTTGAAACGGTACTCCTCGACGTTCAACCCCGGGACAATGTCTCCCGGGTTCGAGATACCGGCCACCGACGGATTGTAGGGATTGGCCCGGGCGTAGTGGTCGCGGAAGTTGACATAGCGTTGGTTCAGGTCGTACAGCGAGGTGTCCACCAACGGCCCATAGGTTCCCCACACCCCGACAATCGGCTCGCTGTCGGGATAATACGCGCAGCAGTTGTTCAGATACACGCCGCCGTCCTCGGAAACCATCCCCTGCAGCGGTCGGTTGGCCAGCCGGGAGTTCTGAAAGGTGCCGGCCGACGAGACGAACTTAGTGCTTTCCGGGTCTCCGGACGCGCCGGGACTCGCGAACAGGTTGAAACTGTCTTGTCCCTTGGAAACGAAATCGATACCGGACTCCCCATAGGCCCCGAAGAAGTACAGGGGGCCGTGCTTCAACGCGCCGTTGATGCGATCCCCGCACCAGTAGTGCATATTCAGGTGGTTGCGGTCGAACTGCTCGGCGCTGACGGCTTTGCGGCCCTGGGTATCCGTCACCTCTAGAATCAGGTTCTTCTGCTGGTTGTGGTTGAGCTCGAAGACTCGCTCGTAGTCCTGCGCTCCCCCGGGAAGAATCCGCAGATACGTCTTCAGGCCGTCCCAGACTTTGATCTCGGCGAGACCGACGTCACTGCGGACCTTGAGCCGGACCTGCCAGCGGTAGTTAGGCGTGACGAAACTCTCCGCATGCACGACGCAGTCCCGGTTCCGGCAGCTCCAGTCCAGGATCTCCGGCCCGTTGGAGACGAAGACGTAGGGCTCGGAAAGATAGTCATAGCGGATCCCGCCATACTCGCTGTCGATGTCCGCCAGTTTCGTAGCACGCACGTAGGTCAGCATCTCGCCGCGGGCAACCGCTCGGCTCAGCCCCTCCGGGGAGCTGATCAGACTGATAGAATACGGTTTGATGTTGCAGCCCGCGTTGTTAACCTCGAGGAAGTCACGGAAGTTTTCCTTCATCCCATCCACGGGCTGGTTGTCCGCATAGTGGAAGAGGCCGACGGCGCTATACACCTTCAGATTCCACATGCGGGTTATCGGAGATGAGGGCAGATCGAAATAGCCGATCTCGTTGACGCCGGTGAGCCGACCGCCAAAGGCGAAATCCAGGAACGGCAGGCCGCCCCGGCCGGCTTGCGAGGCCGCATTGATCAGCTTGCCATCGTCCGTCAGGAGACCTTTATTGGACGGCCAGGGGACCCCGCCCCCGTTCCGCCCGAACAGGAACAAATGATGCCCACGATTGTCCCGGAGGTGATAGCCCGGAAGGAGCAACACCTTATCGTCCGACTGTGCGGCGCAGTCCTTCACGAGCTGTTCCAGTTTCGCCGGAGTCATGTTCACGAAGTCCTCGAGAAAGACCACGTAACGCAACCCCGCCGCCAGCGCCGCTCGCTTGTAATCGGCCACCGTGCCGGCGCCGCCGGACAGAGCCGTCTGGGCCCCGATCACACCTTTGAAGACCTGGAAATCCGGGCTCTTGCTCTCCGTCGTCATGGTGGTCAGATCGTTGTGATTGGGGAACTGGGCGTTTTCCCAATCCACCGCATCGGTAGGCGGGGCGAGCGGCTCATCCAGTTTCGCGGCGTCCTGCTGATACCCGCCCACCGCGCCGTTGCGCAGGCTGGGCTCGGCCATCCAGCGCAGGCTGTTGACCAGCAGCTTCAGAAAGTCGCTGGGGCGGGTGTCAAAGCCCCGCTCCAGATTGTAGCCGCCTCTGAGGGCCTCCATATCGCCCCCCTTGTTGTGGTGCATGCCGGCGGTGAAATGAAATTCGGCATTCATGGCGAAGAAGGTCATGCGCCCCGCGCCATAGTCGCGGACGGCGAACAGCGCCGGAGCCGACTTGATCTCCTCGCGAGAGTTCATCGGCGTTCCGGTCTGGGTGGGGAACTCTTCGGCTACGTTCGCCTGGGTGGAAGCGGTGTCGCTGCCCCGGACCAGCACTGTCCAGTTGGCATCGGGACGCAGCGGGTAGCACGACACCCCCCGGGTCTGGATTCTCGTCTGGCCGTTCGCCAGGTAGTTCCCGTAGATGGGATACCAGATCCGCTTGACGCCTTGCGTCACCGGGTGCGCCAGGATGTTCTCCGTATAGTGGTAGCGGATGCTGAAGTACCCTCCGACCGCGACCTTGGCGGCATCGGCCTCCGCCAGCGTCTGCCCTCTCAGGAACCAGGCGCCGAACGGCTGGCCGTAGCCTTCCGCCCACCCTCGCCACCGGTCGACCTCGTCCCACATCATCAGATCGGGGGCCAGCATCACGCCACCGCCGGCCTGGAGAAACCGTTGCACGACTTTGCTGTTCCCGGTGCTCAGCTTGGTGTCCGCAGCCGGACCGGGCTGGACCAGGGATATGACCAGGCAGTTGTAGTTCTTCACCATCTCCCAGGTCAGCGGGACGGCTTGCTGGCCGACCCGGCCGGCGTAGTCCACGTTGAAGCCCTGCCGGTTCAGATAGCGCAGCAGCGCGAAATCAACCGCGTTGGGTCCCTGCGCGTAGACCAACACCGAGGGCCGTGGCGCTGCGGCGGGCTCGGGCGCGGCCGCGTGCGCCAGTCCGGCGCTCAGAGCAATAAGGGCAAGACATCCGAGCGACAGGGTTCGATTCGCTCCTCGTCGTTGTGACCTGCCGCCGAACCGGCCAGTGAGACTGAGTTGCATGGTATGGCTCCTTCCGAGCTAGTGGTATTGCCTGTGACCCTGCCCCAAAACCGAGTCCAACCGCCGCGTTAGTATACAGGCAGCTGAGGCTTAATTGAAGGGGTAAGTAGGAGGCCGAGTAAGCGGTACGCGACGGAGCAGACCATCCAGAAGTTGCGGGAGGCGGAGGTGGCACTGGCGCAGGGGACGACGATCGGGGGGGCGTAGTACCACGACTGCCCACAGCGACACCACCATCATGAACCTCGCCTACGGCTGTTCTAGGGCGGCCGCCTCCCAATAGCGGGGGGCGGCCCGATCACGGCGGCCAGGTGGGCAATCCCGGCAACAGGACCCTCTCGGGACCCGGGGGCGAGACCGCCGGCGGGGAGGAAGGCTGCCTCCCCTTCGCGAATCTAACGATGCACTTAGTCGGGGCGCTGTCGGGAGGCAGCCCCGCCGGGAAGGGACTTTCGACCAGGTGCGCCGCAGCTTCCGGCCCTTCGTCGACGCGCAGGGCGTCTGGCAAAGCCCGCCCGGCGTCAATCCCGAGCCGGACTGGACCTGCAGCACCACGGCTACAACGACAACCAGGTCACGCTGGCGACCGCCTCGCTGGTGCGGGGCGGGGAACTCACGGACAACCCGCGGACGGTCGAGGAGGGCCGCGCCAACTTGCTCAACTTCGAAGCACCTCTCAGACGCAGTTCATAGGGAGAAAGCAAATGAAAAGCACCATGCTGTGGAGATTCCTGATCGTACTGGCCCTGCTGACGGGTATCGTGACGGCGGCCGGCGCCGCGGGCGAGCCGCCGGTCAACGTGCTGTTCGTGGGTCACTACATCTCCCGCGATTTCGAGCCCTGGTGGCCCAAGTTTCAGGCCGCCGGCGCCCGCGAGGGAGTGCGGATGTACATTCTCGCCGACGACCCTCAGCGCGGCCTGGGCTATAGCCTCTACACCGCGGAGTTGCTGCGGAAATTCCAGGTCGTGGTGTACTCGGGTCTGCCCGACGTGGCGGCCACCGCCTCGCAGGCGGAGAAGGCCGAGGTCGCCGCCTTCCGCGAGCGCCTCGACGCCTACCACCGGGCCGGCGGCGGAGTCCTCTGGGTGCCCATGTCTTTCCAGCACTGGGGCACACTCTGGAGCCAGGTGGTGGGTGAGCGCTACGATGTCCAGAGCCTCGAGGAGGCCTTGTACGACCCACCCAAGCAAGTCGACGTGAATCCCGCCCTCAACAACCCGGTCTATCGCTATATTTGGACGACGAACGTGGCCCCCCACCCGGTAACGGAGGGCGTGCGCGGCCTGCTGCTGCCCTTGACCGGGGAATGGTCCTGGCCCGGCACCGTGCCGATGGTTTTCGGCAAGAGTTGGACGGTGCTGGTGCGGGGGATGGACTCCACGGTCACCATGGGCAATCGCCAGCCCACCGGAAGTGGTAAGCAGGAGTTCAGCCCCGAGGTGAAGGGCCGGTACGCCGGTGCGCCGGAACTCGTAGGAGTTCGGGACAGCAGGGACGGGGCGGGCCGCATGATGGTGTTTCCCTTCCACAGCACCCACACGTGGCGCAATTTCAACCATTTCGCCTTCCACGATGCGATGATGCTCAAGGGCGACGGAGTGCACCCCAGCGACGGGCTGCGCTTGCTACTCAACGGCTGTAAGTGGCTGGCCGCGCCAGCGACGAAGGCCGGGCTGGGCGGCTACGCGCCGCCAGCGCAGAGTTCGCGCGCCAGTCTGGCCCCGCTGGACTGGACCCAGGCGACCTGGGAGGCCAGTTCCTGGAGCGGGCGGGGCGGCTGGTGGGACGACGTCAAGCAGCGGGACATGCCTATGAGCCTGGAGACGCCCGGCGCGCGCGACTGGAAGGGCCTGATCGGTGCGCGCACCGCAGCGAGCGATGGGGAGGGTACGGTGGCGGAGTGGGTGGCGGCCGCCCGCCAGGCCGGCCTTTCCTACCTCGTCTTCCTGGAGAACCTCGAAAAGTGCGACGACGCCCGCTACGCGAAACTGGTGGCGGACTGCGCCGCGCAGACCACTGCCGACTTCGCCGCGATTCCCGGCTATCTGTACCGCGATCTGGGCGGCAATCTGCACTACGCCTACTTCGTCAACAAGCTGCCCCTGGCCGAGTTCATGACCCCCGAGCGCCGGGTGAAGTCCCCGAACATGATCGTTGACCAGAACGGCTGGTCCAACGGGCAGGGCCTCGCCGAACTGGGCAAGCTCAAGGTGGACTTGGCCTATCTCTTCCTGTTCTCCGCGGTGGCGCCCTACGTCTATGAGAACGGCAAATTGGTGGACGACGGCCTGGCGGCCTACGTCTACTCGGAGGGTCTGGGGCACCAGTACGTGCCGATGAGCCTCGTGATCACCAAGCGTCCTGCCGACCTCGCCGCCGCGGCCGCCGCGGCCCACCTGACGGTGGTTCATGCCGTCCAACTCGACGACCTCGCCGCCTGCTTCAACCGCGAGGCCCAGCATCCCCATCGCGTCTACCTCTCCAACGGCCCCGTCCTCACCCGCTGGGGCGCGCTCAACCCTTTGGGGCACCCCTTCTGGCCCGGCAAGGAACGGGTGCGTTTCGGTCTGGAGGCCGAGTACTCAGGTGGTATCGCGGAGGTCAAAATCCTCGACGCGAACTCGGGGACCGTGTTCCGCCAGTTCCGGCCCAACGGCGCGAAGACGTTCTCGGTGGTCATCGACGAAGAGCACAAGCATCAGTGGTACCTGGTGCCGGTGGTCACCGGAGTGGACGGCCGCACCGCCGTGGGCGCGGGGCTCGTCACTTACCAGGACGGCAACCGCACCTGGATGATGAGCGACCGCCTCATGGGCATGGAGCACGGCATGGGCTGGGATGAGGCGCGCCAGAAACTGATGAAATTCGGGGGCTGGATCGGGCATCCCTGGACCAAGCCGTACCTGGCGGGGGGGATGTACCCGCCCAATCCCCGGGCGAACGAACTCCAGATCCAGGGGATCGACGGGGGCGCCGTGCATTCTGCGGCCATTGATCTGAATCCGGCGGTCGTGACCGACGCCGGGACCGAGCCGAAGGTGCCCGGCTTCCGGTTCCGGGACGCCCTGGCCTCTTTCGACTATGGCGTTATGGATTTCCGCGGCGATGCTCAGTTCCTCGTGAACAAGCGCACGGGCGCCACCGGTTGGTGGGAGACCCCCGATCCGCAGGCGCCCAACGAAATCGCCGACATCTTCTGCCGCACCCGCGCGGTCCGCGGCCGCTATCTGGCCCCGGTGGCCGCCAATATCCATGAGTTCACGGTGACCTTCAAACGGGCGGTCCGGCTTGAGCAGATCCGGCTGGGCGGCATGCGCAGCGGCAGCGAGCGCGTGGACCCGCTGGTGCTGATCAAGGACCGCGGCGGCGAGTTCGCCTGGCTGGTCGGCAGTGGAGACAACTTCAACCGCAAAGGCGTTCTCGACGCAGGCGGCTATCTCTACCCCTCGAACTATCGGGGGGGAGCCGTGGGTATCATCAACTTGGGCCCGACC
The DNA here is from genome assembly GCA_036504235.1 of Armatimonadota bacterium. Classification (GTDB taxonomy): domain Bacteria; phylum Armatimonadota; class Zipacnadia; order Zipacnadales; family Zipacnadaceae; genus Zipacnadum. The sequence goes on from DASXVN010000003.1 coordinate 12,363, forward strand.
CCGATCGACTATGCCTGCCAGGGCGAGCGGTCTCAGTTGTTCGTCGCCGGGGGCCGCGAAGTGAAGGCGGGCGAGACCATCGCCATACGCTTCCTCACCTTCATGCGTCCCTGGGGCGACCAAACGAACAACCAGTGGCTCCAGCAGTTCCTCGCCGACTTTGGCGTCGGCGCCGAGCGCCCCGGCTATCCCTTCACCCTCCGCCAGGGCCAGCTGCTTTCCACCAACTACGTCATGGAACTGCAGGCCGAGGGTGGTGGCGTCACGCTGGAGATCGGTAAGTACCGCCTGCCCCACAACCTGCTGGTTCAGGCGCAGGGCCTGGGGGCCAACGCGGTGGCCGGGCGCTACGATCTGGAGCGGCGGCAGCTCTTGATTCTCCCGGTGTTTGAGGGCAGCGCCACTACCAGTGTCAACACCACACGAGGGGACACCCGGCTCTACGTGGGTGAGCTATTCCACTGTGACAACGCCGAGGTGCGACTTTCCTGTGTCCAGGCGGGCGCTGACGCGCTGGGGCTGGAGATTCACAACCCGACAGCGACGCCCCAGGCGGTCACGCTGGCGGCGGTGGCCGGCTTCACCCCGCTGGCCGGTCTGAGCGAGACCCTCACAGTACCGCCCTTCAGCAGCGTGAACAAGACGTACCCAACGGCGCCGGACACCGTGCGGGCCACGCCCTATGAGGGCGACTGACGCTATTTGCCCCAACTACTGGGCTAAGAAAAAGTTGATGGTAGCACGAAAAGGGGCAGGTCATCAGGCCCCCCCGCCCTTGGCTCGCTCACAAACGAACTCCACCCAGGAGGCTGAAGATGCCCAGATTCGAGCAGTTCCGAGCCTTGGTCAGGCAGTACACGTTGCCCCTCACGCTGATTAGCGCAGCCTTGATCCTCGGGGCCGTCGCCGCGTCGGCCGAGACCACGTCTTTGCCCCTGCGCGGATTCGGCGCGGTCCGCGTAGCGGAGCACGCCCGCGTGGAGGGCAAGCAGTCCTGGGTTACTTTCGCCGCGGAGGATGCCGCGCACGCCCGCCTCCTCGGGTCCAAGTTCGCGGCCGACCTGCTGGGCTTTGGCGACCTTAAGGAGAAGATCGGGACCGGGTTGCCGGGAACGGAGATTCTGCTGGACGGGGCCGGCGCTTGGTTGATCGGGCTGGAGGGATCCAACTGCCATGTGCTCTTCGCCCGCTCGGAGCCGGCCCTCGCCGATTTCCTCGCCCGAGAGAAGATCGCCGGATGGCAGCCGGTTCCGGCGCACGCTTACCCGCGCTGGCTGGACTGCTTCGATGAGGCCGCCACCGGCGTCTGGTGGGGACGCACCGGCGGCGGCGCCGGGGTCCAAGATTACCCGGTGGACCTGGAATGGGCCCGGGACCGCCAATTCACACTGACGCACCATGGCCCGGAGAACGCCCGCTACGTCCTCCCCGGAGTGGTCGATTTCTCCCCCTCCGACTGGTTCGCCGCGGTGATGAAGAAATACGACCGCCCGTACCGCATCTACCTCTGGCCCAATGTCTCCGCTGCCGGATGGAATTACGACCCGCTCCCCTGGCAGACCCCGGGAACGCTCAAGGTGGCCTACCCAGGTATGAACTGGCAACAGGCGGTGGTCGCCGGGCAGTTCGTCCCGGCCGGCGGCTCGGAAACGCCGGGGATTACCGACCGTTACCTGGGGGACTATCGCCGGCGTTTCGCTGAGCATCTGAACGACGATCCCAATTTTCTGGGCGGGACTATGGTAGTCAGCGAGAACAATGGCGCCAACGTGCTGCATCTGGCCACGGCCACCGGGATGCCGGAGTTCCAGGCGCTGTGGCGCGACTACCTCAAGACCACCCTCGGATGGGACTTGCGCCAAGTAGGCTTGAGGCACAAAGGTCGGGCAGACTACTACCGGAACTGGGAGGACGTCAAGATCCCTGAGCCACAGGACTTTCTCGGGTGGGAGGCGGGCTGCGTCGACCTGGTGGGTACGTGGGAGGGACACGCCGACCGCGAGAAGGCGGGCGCCGCCGCGGGCTGGTACACCGTCGCGGGGGCTCCGCAGGACGGGTGGCGGCCGGTACACTGCAATGATCCGATGCTCCTGATCTATGGCGGGGCGGCGAACCGCATGCGCACCGGACGGGAAAACACCCCGGACTACTGGTTGCGCCGCACGGTCACCCTCACCGCGGCGCAGGTGGCAGACTTGAAGTACCTGCACATCTCCCGGAGCATACCGTACGGTTCCACCCCAACCACGCCGCTGTTTGACGTGTACGTCAATGGCACCGAGTTGAAGAAGCTGGGGGTGGACCGATTCGAGTCGAATTTCTCCCAGTGCCTGGAAGTGGGCGACGCCCTGCACGCCGGGGAGAACCTGGTGGTGATCAACACCCTGGGCTGTCCGGTCCCGGGCTACCTCTTCCTGGGGCGAACCCCCCTGCGTCTCTACCCCGGAATGACGGAGCCGGAGAATCGGCTATGGTACGATGCGGTTATGTTCGACACCGCGCTGCGGGTCCGCGCCTACGAGCGGACGTTGAGCGCCTTCCGGTCGGCGGATCCCAACCGGCCGCTTAAGCTGGCCACCACCATCGACTACCTGGACGAGATCATCCCGTTGTGCGAGAAATACGGCGCCTATCCCCATAACACCGGAGGCGCCGGCGGCTACTGGTGCCCCATGTATGGGGCGCGATTGGGGTCGGCGCACGGCGTGCCCTTCAGTTGTGAACAGGGCGGTCCGCCCAGCACTGCTGCAGCGCTGCAAAGCGCGATGACCTACTACCTGATGTACGGCAACCACGCCCTCGATCTGGTCTTTTCGGTGTGGGCCTACCGCACGAAGCCGGACGTCGCCGCGTGGGTGGACCGCAACCTTACGCTCATGCACTGCATCGGCAAGCTGGACCTGCCCCTGCCGCCGATCGGCATCCTCCGTTCCTGCCGCGCGGACCGGCTGGGGTTCCCCGAGCCGTGGAACTGGGACCTGGGGCGCGGGGCGGTGCAGGGCGTGGGCCGCAACTTCGTCTATGTGGAAGTACCGGACCTCACCAACGGCATGGTGGACCGGTTCCCGGTGCTGATCGACGACGGGACGGTCCTGTTGACCGCGGAGGACGTGGCCGCCCTCGAGCGCTACGTGCGGGCCGGCGGCACTTTCGTCGCTCTGCACAATACCGGCATGCACACCCCGGACCGCGCCTTCTCCTGGCCGATCTCTCGGCTGACCGGTTTGCGCGTGGTGAACGGCACCGTCGCGGCCGGTACGCTGAAATTCCGCGATGACCAGACCCTGTGGCCCACCCTGCGCGGCGCGGAGGAAAAGGGCTACGGGATGCTGATTGACTACCTGCAGCAAGAAAATGGGGGCGGGGCGATCGGCCTGGAGCCGGAAGACAAGGGCATCGAAGTGGTGGCGGAATGGAAGGACGTTCCCGCCGGGAAGGGACGCATCGCCGTCGCCCGCCGCAGGCTCGGCAAGGGGCAGGTGATACTGCTGGGTTCCAGCTTCTGGCGGGACGCGCGCGACTCGTTCGGCAAATACAAAGACTCCGACCGGGCGCAAAGCATTCTGGACGAACTCCTTACCTCGCTCCAGATCCCGCGCGACAGCCGGACCGGGAACCCGGACGTTTGGGCCGAACGCTGGGCCAGCAAGAACGGCGTCTATGATCTCTACCCGGTAGCGTACATGACCCAGAAGGGGGAGGAAAAGGCGACGGTCAGCGTAACGCTGCGGCGGGAGGGGCAGCTCACCGAGGTGGTGGAACTCTCCGCCGACGGACATCCCCGCTATCCGGTGCGGTGGCAGGAGGGCTCTTTCACGTTGCCGGAGTCCTCGTACGGGCTGATGCAGTACCGACTGTACGGCGCGCCCCGCGCGGACCTGGAGAACGCGGCGTTGTCCTGGTTCGACGTGCAACGCCGTTTGTGGCGGGGCTTGCCGGCCATACCGGCGTCGGCTCAGCCTCAGAGAGTCGAGCAACCGGCGAATGTTCTGCCCCTGGGGGAGGACTGGACCCTGACCACCGGGGAGCCGGCGGGGGACTGGACGCAGCCGGGAGCAACCGCGCCCGGAGGAAGATCGGTGAAGCTGGGCTCGTTCGCCGCGCTGGACCTACCCGAGGAGGCGACGGCTCGGTTCCACAAGGACATCGTCCTGCCGACGGCCTGGCGGGGCCAGCGGGTGCAGTTGGTGTTCGACAGCCAATGGCCGTTGGGTATCCACCAGAAGGGGCACCTGTGGATCAACGGCCAAGAGGCGCTGGTGCAACCCAAGGGGGCCGATAGCTACACGATCGACGTCACCGAGCAGGCGGCCGCGGGCAAGCTCACGCTGGCGCTGGAAGTCGCCGGCGCCCTGCCGGATCCCACCAAGCCGCGGGAGGTGCCCTCCGGCGTCACCGGGCTCTTCTACCTGCAGGCCTGGCCGAGGCCGGTGCAGTCGACGCCGCTGGCCGGCCCCTGGTACGCGGCGAACGAGAACAATGTGCTCACTGCCGTGGCACCAGCAGAGCCGGGAAAGTATGTCTATCTGGAAACGCGGTTCACGCTCCCGCCCGCGTGGCCTGCCCGCCGGCTCTTCCTGGAATCGCCCGGGGCGCACCTGGGCTGGATCGTCCTCAATGACCAAGTGGTGCAGACCCCGGCGGCGATGCGCTCGCTGGACATTAGCCGGCTGGTGCGCCGCGACGGGGAAAACATCCTGCGCTGGGTCCCGGCGTCCCTCACCGCGCCGGATTATAGGCGCCTTAACAGCAAACCGATCCCCGCAGCAGTGTTAAGCTGGCTGCCCTGAGCGACGAGGCGCGCCCCAGCTGGCTGCGAACTTAGACTGCGGTAGCCCACCGGGCGGCCGTCGCGACGCCGCGCTCTCGGCCGGGGCGCCCGCGCGACCGGGAGCGACCCGTTCTCCTACTGCCACTCTCGGTACCACGCACCCCCTTGCTTCCCTGCCTGGGCGGGGAGGCCAAGGACGAACTGGTGGCCTTCGTCGCCGAGCGTCTCGATGCGATCCTCCAGGCGGTGCGGCTAGCGCCTCGTTCGGCCGACGCGCATATCGCGCTAGCGCGAGCGCGCCGCTACCCAGCCAGGTGCGAGCCGGCACACCCGCCAGAACGCCGCCCGGAGTCCGGGCGGCGTTCTGGGCGTCATTCGTTCCTCGCGCCGCGAGACGGGCAAGTGGAGACCTCACTAGGGGGCGGGAATCTCCACGCTGTAGTAGGTCGCCTCGCCCCGCAGTCCGCCGCCCTTGGCCCCCGCTATGGTGAGCGTGCCCTTCATCCAGGCGCGGGCTTTTTGGTAGACCGGGCTGCCCCGCTTATTGACGCCGGTCGCTATCCGCACGTCGGCCTCCGCGGACACGTATACGGTCCCCGTGTAGCCGTTCAGAGCGAGGGAATGCACACTCTGAGTTACGCCCCCGAGGCCCTCGCTAAGGCTGGTGAAGCTGTCCGGGCGGACCCCGGTCGGGGGGCTGGAGCCCATCCATACGTGGGTGGCGAGTAGCTCCCATCCGCCCGTGGTGTCGAAGACAACCTTCAGATTGTCATCGATATGCTTGATAGTCACGGTGCCGGCGTCGGTGGTCTTGGCCGCCATTAGAGGCGTTGTGCCGAGCTTCTCCAGCCCGACGTCGTACAGCGCCACCGCCGCGCCCGGCGTATCCGAGAAGATGAAGACATAGTACTCCAGCACGTACACGCCGCTGGCGGGCGCCGTCCAGCTCCAGGATTCCCAGGGGCCAGAGGTGGCGTGCAGGTCAGCATACCAGGGTGTCCAGGAGTCACTTTCGTCGAGGGTGGTAATCGTCACGTAGGCTATGGCATCGCCAGAGTTCAGCCACGAGTCGCCCGCGATCCGAGCATCCAGCGCGGCATAGCCCTTCAGGACATCGCCCGCGGACGCACTGAACTGCTGGCGGAGGGCCCCGTAGCCCCCTGACGGGAGGGACGGTACGACCGCGAAGTAGCTTCCGGCCGTGGGTTCGTAGGTTCGGTCTACCCCCGTCCAACTGGTGACCACCTGAGACGGGCAATTATTGTACTCGGTCCAGCCGGTGAGGTCCCCGGTCTCAAAGCCCGGGTTGGTGTAGGGGTTAGTGGCGGCGTAGGCCCCACAGACGCACGCCGCGAAGACGAGGACCAACAGCAGACGACCTCCAAGGTGACGCATGACCAACGATCTCCCTTCTCCTGGAACACTGCAAGTATTCATCAAGGAACCCGGGCATTGCGTTCTTCATTGAGCTACCAGTGCACCGCTCGCGGCCAGCCGAGGTGATCGTCGGGCCACCACCGACCCACTGGGTACAGAACACAGTATTTCATGTGTTATATGTCTTCTGCGATGGATACTCCCGCACGAGCCATATTGTTCATCTGCCCCGACGGACGCGCGACGATCCAGGCAAGCATGCAAGAACTGCGGTCTGCGTCCTGCCCCGACCAAGGGCGAAGCCCTCCCCTTGAGAACTCCGGAGAGCGCTTTGGCGTCAGCGAAGATAGACGCTGCTGCTCGGGCGCCGCGTTGCTCCTGTGGATTCCTATTCTACGAACACGCCTCCTCTTAGGGGTTTGCCTTTATGGGCATGTCAAGTTTTCTACAACGCTACCTGAGGCCTCGCGACCCGGAGCCCCCTCAGGCGCCGATGCGCGATGTGCTCTTGGGGCCCGAGCAACTGGACCAGCGCGCCCGGGATATGGCGGTGGTGCAGGTGGTGTCGCCCCGGCCCCCCACCACCGTACGGTTGCTGGCCCGTTTTGAGAAGGAATACCGGGTCCTCGATCGGTCCCTGCGGACCATCACCGCCTGGGCGCGGGCGCGCACGCCCCTGATCCGCTCCGCCGAGTGGCTGCTGGATAGCTCCTACCTGATCGAGGAGCAGGCGCAGCAGATTCGGCAGCACCTGCCCCGGGGCTTCTACCGCGAGCTGCCCAAGCTCGTCAATCCTCCCTGGACCGGCTATCCCCGGGTCTACGCCCTCGCTATCGAGCTGATTGCGCACACCAACGCGCAGCTCACCGAGGAGCGACTGGTCCGCTTCGTGACCGCCTATCAGCGGGAGAAAGCGCTGACCAGCGGCGAGTTGTGGGCACTGCCGATCATGTGCCAGATTGCCATTATCCTCAATCTGCAGCGCCTGAGCAGCGAGATCGTACGGAACCAGCGCCTGCGGTCCGACGCGGACGCCTGGGCCGACCGCGTGCTCGCCGAGGTGCAAAAGGGCCGCCGCCCCCTGCCCGCGGTCATCGCCCGGCATGATCGGCGGCTGGAGACGCTGGAGCCGGCGCAGGCCGTGCAACTGCTGCAGCGGTTCCTGGAGCAAGGCCCGAACGCCGCCTACCTGGTCGAGTGGTTGGAGGAGCGTCTGGGGCGCCAGGGCACGCATATTGACGACGTCACGCGCCTGGTTCACCAAAGCGAAGCCGCGAACGTGACCTCCGTCAGCAATTGCGTCGTCACCCTGCGCTTCCTGGGCGCCTATGATTGGTCCGAGTTCTTCGAGCAGGTCAGCCGCGTGGAGCAGATCCTGCGCGAGGACCCGGATGGGACCTACCCCGGCATGGACTTCCCGACCCGGGACCGCTACCGCCACCGGGTGGAGCGGCTGGCGCGGGCCTCCCGGACCATGGAGACGCATGTGGCGCGGCATGCCGTGAACCTGGCCCACGAGGCGGTCCGCGACGGAGAGCCCCCGGCCCGGCGGCAACACGTGGGCTATTACCTGTTCGACCGCGGCTGCGATCAACTCGGCGCCCGGCTGGGATTGCGTATCCGCTTTCCCCAGCGGGCCTGTCGGTGTGCCAGCCGACACGCCATCCAGTTGTACCTGGTAGTTGTCCTGGCCGTCACGGCGGCTGTCGTGGGGCTGGTGACCTCCTGGGCGGATTACTGGGCGGGCGGGCTGTCGCCGCTGGGCTGGGTGCTGATGAGCTTGCTCCTGGTGATCCCGGCCAGCGATGTGGCGCTCCACGTGCTGCACCGCCTGCTGGTCCGAGCAATTCCTCCGCGCCTGCTGCCCAAGCTCAAACTGCGCGAGGGCATCCCGCGGGACCTGCGAACCATGGTGGTCGTCCAGACGCTGTTCTCGACGGAGCAGCACCTCCGCGAGATGTTGGAGCGGCTGGAGGTCTGCTACCTGGCGAACCAGGAGGAGCACGTGCATTTTGCGCTCCTGTCGGACTTCCACGACGCGCCCCAGGAGGCCTTGCCCGGGGAGGCGGCGCTGCTGGACCTGGCCCAACGGGAAATCGCCGCGCTGAATGCCCAATACGCCGGCGAGGAACCGGTTTTCTTCCTCTTTCACCGGCATCGCCTGTGGAACCCGGCGGAAGGCAAGTGGATGGGCTGGGAGCGCAAGCGCGGCAAGCTGGAGGAGTTCAACCGGTTGCTGCGCGGGGACGCGACGACCAGTTTCACCGCCGGGCCGGAGGAACTCGCGGCGCTGGGGCCAGTGCGCTACGTCCTCACCCTCGACGAGGATACCCAGGTGCCGAGGCAGGTCGTTCGGCGGCTGATCGGCGCCCTGGCCCATCCGCTCAATCGCCCGCAACTTAATGCTGACGGCACCCTGGTGGTGTCCGGCTACGGCGTGCTGCAGCCGCGGGTATCGGTGACCACGGAAACCGCCGGCCGCTCCCGGTTTGCGTTGACCTTCGCGGGCCAAAGGGGAGTGGACCCCTACCCCACCGCCGTCTCCGATGTGTATCAGGACGTTTTCGGCGAGGGCATCTACATGGGCAAGGGCATCTACGACGTGGATACCTTCCTCGCGGTGCTGGATCGCCGCTTCCCCGAGAACGCCGTGTTGAGTCACGATCTGCTGGAGGGCGCGTTTGTGCGCGCCGGCATGGTGACGGACGTGGAGGTGGTGGACGGTTTTCCCAGCAGCTATCTTTCCGCCGCCCGCCGCACGCACCGCTGGGTGCGCGGCGACTGGCAACTGCTGCCCTGGCTGCGCCCCACGATCCGCACGGCCGTTGGGGAGCGCCTGCGCAACCCCTTGACTCCGCTGTCGCGCTGGAAGATCCTGGACAACCTGCGGCGCAGCCTGGTGGCGCCGACCATCTTCCTGCTGCTGGCGCTGGGCCTGACGGTGCTGCCGGGCAGCCCGGCGTTCTGGCTGGGGCTGGCGCTGCTGGCGGTGGCCCTGCCGATCATCACTCACCTGGCCGACGGCACCCTCGCCAGCTTGCCGCTGTCCTGGCGCGGGTCCATGTGCTGGTTTCTGCCGGAGCTATTCCTGGGGACGCGGCAAGTGTGCCTGTCCCTCGTCGATCTCGCTTTCGAAGCGTACCTGGCGGTCGATGCGCTCACCCGGACGCTGGTGCGCCTGGGCGTGACGCACCGCGCCCTGCTGGAGTGGGAGACGGCGGCGATGGTGGACCGCCGCTCGCGCCGCTCGCTGGCGGGCTTTGTGGCCTACATGTGGCCCGGCCCCGCCCTGGGCGCGGCGGCGCTGGCGCTGACGCTCGCCGAGCGCCCCGAGCGCGCGGTGTGGGTGGCGCCCCTGGCGCTGCTGTGGCTCCTCTCCCCGTGGGTGGCATATAGGATCAGCCAGCCCGAGCGCGCGCGGGTCTCGGCGCTCACGGCTCCCGACCGGCGCGAATTGGAACGCCTCGCCCGCAAGACCTGGCAGTACTTCGCAGAGTGCGTCGGCCCGCTGGATCACGATCTGCCGCCGGACAACTACCAGGAGAGCGCGGAGCCCGAGGAGGACGGGGGGGGGCCGACCGTCGCCCATAGGACCTCGCCCACCAACCTCGGGATGTACCTGCTCTCGGTGATGGCGGCCCGCGATTTGGGCTTCATCACGCCGGAGGAGATGCTAGAGCGCTACGAGCGCACCGTCAGCACTATTGAGGGCCTGCCCCGCTATGCGGGGCATCTGTACAACTGGTACGACACCCAGACCCTGGCGCCGCTGGAGCCGCGCTACGTCTCGACTGTGGACAGCGGCAATCTGGTGGCCAGCCTGCTGACCATCAAGCAGGGCCTGATCGAGCTGTCCGAGCTGCCCGTACATCTGCTGCTGCCGGAGCTAGGTCTCGCCGCGCAGGACGAGGGCGCCTCCGCCGTGGCCGAGGACTTCGGCGAGCGCTGCCGGCAGTTAATCCCGCGGCTGGAGGCCTTCGCCGACGCCGTGGACTTCTCGTTCCTGTACGACAAGCAGCGGCATCTGTTCGTCATCGGCTATCACGCCACGGCCGACCTCCTGGATACCTCCTACTACGACCTGCTCGCCTCGGAGGCGCGGATCGCCAGTTTCGTGGCTATCGCCAAGGGCGACGTGTCGCATGAGCACTGGTTCCACCTGGGGCGGAGTCTACGGCGGCTGAGCGGGGAGCTTACCCTGGTCTCCTGGAACGGGACCATGTTCGAGTACCTGATGCCGCTGTTGGTCATGCACCGGTTCCCCTACACGCTACTGGACGAGACCTACACGGCGGTCGTCCGCCGCCAGCAGGAGTACGGCCGCCGGCAGGGACTGCCCTGGGGCGTTTCCGAATCCGGTTTCAGCGCCCGCGACCTGAACTTCAACTACCAGTATTACGCCTTCGGGCTCCCCAACCTCGGCCTGCGCCGCAACCTGTCCTCGGACAAAGTGGTGGCCCCGTACGCCACCATGTTGGCCCTCGCGGTGGACCCCGCCGCCGCGATGAAGAACCTCCGCACGTTGCAGGCCCGGGGCCTGGAGGGGCGCTATGGCCTGTATGAGGCCGTGGACTACACGCCCGAGCGGGTGCCGGCCGACCAGTCGTTTGAGATCGTGCGCAGCTTCATGGCGCACCATCAGGGGATGAGCCTGGTGGCCATGTACAACGCGCTGAGCGGCAACGCCATGCAGGAGCGGTTCCACCGGGAGCGGATGGTGCAGGCCACGGAGCTTCTGCTCCAGGAGAAGCTGCCCCAGCGAGCCGTTCCCTCGGCCTACCGCCCCGCGGAGGAGCGGCGGCCCGGCCGGGCTCCCAGCCCGGTGGAAGTGCCGATCCTGCGCCATTTCCCCACCCCGCACACCCTCGAGCCGGAGGGGCACCTGCTCTCCAATGGCACCTACTCCGTGCTGGTGACCACCACGGGCGCCGGCTTCAGCCACTGCGGCGAGACGGCCCTCACCCGCTGGCGCGAGGACTTCACCCAGGACCGCTGGGGGATGTACTTCTACGTGCGGGACGTGAACAGCAAGCACGTCTGGTCGGCCGCCTATCAACCCATCGGCAGCAACTACACGGAGCCGGCGACCCAGGCGGAGAGCGAGAGCGTGGTATTCTCGGTCGACCGGGTGGAGTTCACCCGGCACGTGGAGGACGTAGAATCGCATCTCGAGGTGGTGGTATCCCCCGAACACAACGCGGAGGTGCGGCGGATCTCCCTGACCAACCGCGGGCGCGGCACGCGCCGGCTGGACCTGATCAGCTACCTGGAGGTGGTGCTCGGTTCGGCGGCCGCCGATCTGGAGCATCCGGCTTTCAGCAACCTGTTCGTGGAGACCGAGTTCATCGAGGATCGCGACGCGCTGCTCTGCACCCGGCGGCCGCGTACTCCGGAGGAGCAGCCGCCGTACCTGGTCCACGTGGTGGCCTGCGAGAGCAAGTCGCCGACGCCGCTCACCTATGAGACCGACCGCCAGCGTTTCCTGGGTCGGGGCCGGACCACGGCCAACCCCGTGGCTTTGGAGCGGCGCCATCCCCTGTCGAACACGGCCGGCGCGGTCCTCGACCCCATTTTGAGCCTGGGCACGCGCGTGGTCTTAGCGCCCGGGGAGAGCGTGCAGGTGGCTTTCACCACCGCGTATGCCCAGACTCGCGAGGAAGCCCTGGACCTGATCAGCCTATACCACACGGTCATCGCCGTGGAACGAGCCTTTGTGCAGGCCTGGACGCATAGCCAGGTGGAGCTGCGCCACCTGGGGATCACCGTGCATCAGGCCCATCTGCTGCAGCGCCTGGCGTCGCGAATGTGCTATCCGGGACTCGCGCGGCAAGCGCGGAGCGACATCATCCGGAGCAACCACCGAGGCCAGCCGGGGCTGTGGGGGCTCGGGATCTCCGGCGACTATCCGCTCCTGCTGGTCCGCGTCAGCCGCGAGGAGGAACTGCCTCTGGTAGCGGAAGCCCTCAAGGCCCATGAATTCATGCGCCTCAAGGGGCTGGTGACCGACCTGGTCATAGTGAACGAGCACCGCACGGAGTACTTCGAGGCGCTCCAGGAGCAGATCCGCATGCTGGTCGACAGCAGCGAGGAGCGGGCCCTGGTGGACAAACCAGGGGGCGTATTCAGCCGCCGGAGCGAGCCGATGACGGAAGACGAGCGGGTGCTGCTGCAGACGGTGGCGCTGGTCACCCTCAACGGGGCGGCCGGTTCGCTGCAGCGCCAGTTGGAGGCCAGAATCTACGAGACGCTGCTGCCGCGCGTCCTCTTCCAGGAGAACCTGCTGCTGCAGACGGTCTCGCGGGTACCCTTCATGTCCGTTCCCGGCCTGCTCCAGTCGGAGCTGGACCGGCGACTGTTTGAGCTGCCCCTGGCCGAGAGATTCCGCTCGCGCCGGCTGAAAGCGGCCTCCCCGCGGCGGCCCGTGCAGGCCGGAGAGCTGCTGTTCTTTAATGGCCTGGGCGGCTTTACGGCGGATGGACATGAGTACCGGGTCCTCCTGCGGGGCGAGCAGCAGACCCCCGCGCCCTGGACCAACGTCCTGGCCAACTCCGGCTTTGGCTGCCTGGTGTCCGAGTCCGGCCCCCGCTGCACCTGGTCGGTCAACAGCCGCGAGAACCGCTTGACGCCCTGGACCAACGATCCGGTCGGTGATCCGCCGGGCGAGGCGCTATACGTGCGCGATGAAGAGACCGGGGAGTTCTGGACCCCCACCCCCCTGCCCGTCCGCGAGCCGGAGCCTTACGCGATTCGCCACGGCCAGGGCTATACGGTATGGGAGCACCACAGTCATGACGTGGACCAGGAATTGCTCGTGTTCGTGCCCGTGGACAGCCCGGTGAAGATCTTCCGGCTGCGCCTGCGCAACGACAGCGCCCGGCGGCGGTCGCTGTCCGCGACCTTCTACGCCGAGTGGGTCCTGGGCTCCCAGCGCGAGCACACGCGTCCCTTCCTGGTAACCGATGTAGACCTGCAAAGCGGCATTCAGACGGCGACCAACGCCTACCGGGCCGAGGTCTACGCCGGGCGCGTGGCCTTCCTCGACGCGGTGGGGGTGCCCTCGCGCACCCTCACCTCCGACCGCACCGAGTTCATCGGCCGCAATGGGCGCTTGTCCGCGCCGGCGGCCCTCTTCCGCGCCGAACTCTCCGGTCGCATCGGCGCCGGCTACGATCCGTGCGGCGCGTGCCAGGTCAAGCTAGGCCTCGCACCCGGCGAGTCCCGGGAACTGCTCTTCGTCCTGGGCGAGGCGGGCGATATCGAAGAAGCACGGGCGCTTGCCGAGCGCTACCGAACGCCGGGCGCCGCCGAGGCCGCGCTGCAAGCCGTGTATGCCTACTGGGACAACCTGCTGGACGTTCTGCACGTGAGCACCCCGGAACCGGCCCTGGACCTGCTGCTCAACCGCTGGCTGCTCTACCAGTCCGTCTCCAGCCGGCTCTGGGCCCGGACGGCGTTCTACCAGCCGGGGGGCGCGTACGGCTTCCGGGACCAGTTGCAGGACGTCATGGCCCTGGTCTATGCGGCCCCGTATCTGACCCGCGAGCACCTGCTGCGCGCGGCGGCGCGCCAGTACCTGGCGGGCGATGTCCAGCACTGGTGGCATCTGCCGACCGGCCTGGGCGTGCGCACGCGCTGCTCGGACGACTACCTGTGGCTGCCCTTCGTGGCCGCCGATTATGTCACCACCACCGGCGATACCGGGGTCCTGGACGAGCTGGTCCCCTACCTGGAGGACCGGCCTCTGGAGCCCGGAGAGGAGGACCGCGCCAGCGTCCCGGAAGCCTCGCCGCAACGCGAGACGCTCTACCAGCACCTCCTGCGGGCGCTGGAGCGAGCCGTACCCCGGGTGGGTGAGCACGGTCTGCCCCTGATGGGCGCCGGCGACTGGAACGACGGCATGAACCTGGTCGGGCACGAGGGCAAGGGAGAAAGCGTGTGGCTGGGCTGGTTCCTGGCCACGACGCTGAACCGGATGGCTCCCCTGTGTGAGGCGCGGGGCGAGGAAGCGCGGGCCCGGGAGTTCCGGGCGGCCGCGGCGCGGCTGGTAGCGGCGATTGAGAAGGAAGCCTGGGACGGCGCCTGGTACCGGCGCGCCTACACCGATGCCGGCGAGCCGCTGGGCTCGGCGCAAGGCGCAGAGTGCCGGATCGACTCCATCAGCCAATCCTGGGCCGTCATCTCCGGCGCGGCCGCCCCCGACCGGGCGCGCCAGGCGCTGGCCTCGGTGGACGAAAACTTGGTCAAGCGTCTCGAGGGTCTGGTGCTGCTCCTGACCCCGCCCTTTGACAAGTCCTCCCTGGAGCCCGGCTACATCAAGGGCTACGTCCCGGGGGTGCGCGAAAACGGCGGGCAATATACCCACGCGGCGGCCTGGGTGGTGTGGGCCGCGGCGCTCCTGGGGGAGGGGGACAACGCCGGCGAGTACCTGAGCCTGCTCAACCCCATCAACCACGCCCGGACCCCCGAGGAGGTCGCGCTGTACCGCGTGGAGCCCTACGTAGTGGCCGCCGACATCTATGGCGCTGAGCCGCATACTGGCCGGGGCGGCTGGACCTGGTACACCGGCTCGGCGGCCTGGATGTATCGGGTCGCGATGGAGGGGCTGCTGGGGCTGCACCTGGACGCCGGGGGCATGCGCGTGAACCCCTGCATTCCCCGCTCCTGGGAGCGCTTCACGGTCACCAATCGCTTCTTCAGCACCACCTACGAGATCACCGTGGAAAACCCGCAGGGCGTCAACCGCGGCGTCGTGTCCGTAGAACTGGACGGCGTGGCTCTGCCCGACCAGCGAATCGCGCACATCGACGATGGCGGCCACCACTTGGTGCGCGTGCTGCTGGGCCCTACCGACGAGTGATCCATCGCTTGCCAGCCCCTGGCGACCTCCCGGACGCGAGAGAGAAGGAATCAGCGCCTTCCCCGGCGCATACCCCTACACAGGACTGATTCTCACCACAGAAGGGCTGACTCCCCTTTACCATGAGTAATCCCGGCTTCACCCCCAAGCTACCGGCGCCGCCGGTCGTCGCCCTTCCCTGGGTCTCGCCATCCCCCTTCGTAGACGGTTGCCTGAAGGAGGACGCCTGGCAGCAGGCCGGTATGGTCGAGAACCTGCTGGATATCACCTCGCTGCTCGAGCACCACTACCATGTCGTCGCCGGCTCGCCTCCGGGATTCCTGCCGGAGCCGGAGCCCCCGCTCGCCACGCCGGCCACCCGCGTGCTGCTGGGCCACGACGGCGTCAACCTCTACCTGGGTTTCCATTGCGCTGAGCCGCACCCCGAGCAGATGCTGCGCCGGGACCGGCCCCTGGGATTGGA
Source organism: Armatimonadota bacterium (assembly GCA_036504235.1). GTDB lineage: Bacteria > Armatimonadota > Zipacnadia > Zipacnadales > Zipacnadaceae > Zipacnadum. Next base: position 27,831 of record DASXVN010000003.1, read on the forward strand.
GGCCCGCCGCGAGGACTGCGTCTACGCCTGGCTGGACCCCACTTTGCAGCACCTCATGCCCGAGGCCTGCGAGTACGTGGTCAACGCCGCCGGGCAGAAGTCCGAGACGCGCGCGGGACAAGTGGGCGGCGATTACCTCTCGCTGATGTCCTGGGAGGGCCGGGTCTCACTCGGCGCGGAGGGCTGGCAGGCGGAGCTGGTCGTACCTCTGGAGCGCCTGGGATTAGCTCGCGAGCAGGTAGACAGCGACCTGGCCGCGGGCGGCCTGCTGCTTGGTCTCAACCTCGGCCGCGGCTGGCGCGGGGATCAGCAGACCCACGCCTGGCTCGCGCCGGATGGCTCTTTCATGCCGGGGTGGGGCTACGCGGTGCTGCTCCCGCCGGGCGTTACCGCCGTCGGCGCGGACGCGCAGGCGCGCGTCGAGGCGGCTCGTGAGGCGGTGGCGGAACGGCTGACCGGACGCCGACTGGCCTCGGCCCCGGCGGGCCTCGCCCGCGAGCCGGGGGATCACCTCGACGCCAACGCCAAGATCGGCCTGAGCGTCTGGGGTCCCGATCACCAGCCCACGCTCAGCGTCGGACGCTCGGATGTCTACGACCGGCGCTGGTACGGCAACGAGGAGCCGGCCGTTACGCGCTCGGAGGTCATCGCGGCGGCCCAGAGCGGCGATCCCGCGCGCCTGGACGAATTGCGCCGCCGCGCCTGCGGCGAGCAGTACGAAGCTTATCAGCAATTCCCCGGCCCCAAGCCGGTGGGCCAGATCATCTGGCAACTCCCCGGCGGTGCGGAGGCGGGCTGGCGGACCGAGGTCTCGCCCGGCGAGGACGGCGCGGTGGACCTGGACTGTCGCCGCCCCGGGGCGCGGCTGCGGCTCCACCTCTACGTCCACAAGCGCCGGCCGCTGGTGGTCGTGGAGGGGCGGCAGGAGGGCCTGACGGGCCAGACGCTGGGCCTACGCCTGTATCGCCACCAGGACGCGCCGCTGCCCCAGCCCTGGCCGGGCTACGACTATCTCGCCGACCAGGCCGCGGGGCGAATAGTGGGGCCGCTGCCCGCACCGGTGGCCGCCGCGGAGGGCGACTGGCTGGAGCTACGGCAGGACCTCTACCCTGACGATACTTTTCCGGAGGGCTTCGCGGTGGTCCTGGCCGGGAGCGTGACGGGCGCGGAGCCGGTGGCGACCGGCGTCCACCATCTGGAGACGAACCTGGGTACGCCCGCTTCCAGCCCCTACGAGGACTGGTCGGACCCCATGACCGGGCAGTTGTGGCGCGCCACGCACTGGCGGCATTTCAACGCGCAGCCGGGCAGCGCCGCCGACCTGTCCCTGCGGTTGGCGGGCCCGGAGTTCCGCGCGCTGTTTCCGGTGGTCACCAGCGCCGACCAGCCGGACCCGGCCGCGGAGGCGCGCCGCGTCTGGGCGGAGGCCCAGCAGCTCACCGCGCCGGACCTGGAGGCCGACAGCCAGACCGCCCCCCTCGCCGAGCGCGTCGGCGGCTACCGCTACCAGCAGAAGCTCGCCATGACCTCCATCTTTGATGCGCGTTTCTGTTTCCAGGACACCTCCGCCTGGCACGCCGATTTCCACTTCAACGAGTTCGCCTTCCGCGACGAGTTGGTGAGCGGGGAAACGGCCCAGTTCGAGGACTTCTTCCAGATGATCGAGGAGAACCTCCCCGCCGCGCGCGCCCTGGCCCGGGAGGCCTTCGGCTGCGCGGGCGCCGCCTGGGGCGTGGCGAGTTTCCCCCGGAAGCTGGCGCGGATGCCGATGACGAACCTGGATTGGGACTACTCCCTGGAGTGCAGCGGGCTGCTCGCGCAGCCCTTCTGGCTGGCGTGGCTGTACGACCGCGACGAGAGCTTCCTGCGCGACCGCGCTTACCCGGTGGTCCGCGAGGTGGCCCGCTTCTACGCCGACTACCTCACGCGCGAGACGGACGGGCTCTACCACCTGTGGCCCTGCACCTCCTCCGAGCACGTCATGCTGCAGCCGTACCTGCGCTACAACCGCGACTCGCAGGCGGGGCTGGCGATGGCCAAGTTCACGCTCCGCGCGGCCCTGGAGGGAGCGCGCCACCTGCAGGCCGACGCCGATCTCGCGCCCCACTGGCAGGAGGTACTGGAGCACCTGGCCCCGTATCCGCTGGAGATGACCCCCGCCGGACCCCGCTTTGTGGACGTGGCCGGGGCGCGGCTGATGACGGAGTACAACATCTTCCAGCCGCTGTTCTGCGTGTTCTACGGGGACGATCTGGGGCTGGCCTCCGCGCCGGAGGAGCTAGCCGTGGCCGAGCGCACGCTGGCGGGCCTGGTGCGCCTGTCCACCACCCATTGGGGCCACGTATACCGGGCCCAGCGCCGCCTGGGGCGCTATCCGGGCGGCGAGATCGTCCCGGAGAACCTGCTGCAGTCCCACCAGGGGCCGCTGTTTCTGTTCCCGGCCGTGCCGGAGGGTTACACCGGCAGCTTTGCCGACTATCACGCGCGCGGCGGCTTCCGGGTCGCGGCGACGCTGGAACAGGGCCGGCTGACCGAGTTGCGCCTGACCTCCACGGTCGGCGGGCCGTGCGTGCTGGACCGGCGCCTCTTGCCCCCGGAGGCGAGCTTCGAGGGCCCGCGGGGCGCGGAAGTTGCTGCCGTAGTCGAGGGGGACCGGTACGTATGCCTGGATACTCTGGGGGAAGGCGAATATCGACTGCGCCAGTAGGTCCCGGGACCACCGACCGGGAACAGCCTCACATCTGTCCGCTTGGCTTATTCGATTAGGAGGTTGAGATCGTGACTCCCAGTCAACACCTACGGGGAATTATCGTCGTTTTGCTGGTCCTGGTGGCCCTGGCGGGGGGGACGCAGGTCCTCGCCCAGGGAACGCCGGCCGCGGCCGGGCCGTCGCTGCTGATTATTGACGAGAATCGCGGCGGCGGGTACTGGAACCCGGTGGGGCTGCAGGAGATGCTCGACGCCGGCTTTCAGGTGGGCATGACTCCCGCGGGCCAGACGACCGACGAGCAGCTCAAGCACTTCAACGTCGCGCTGGTCTTGGCCGTCGCCCCCAACTTTGCCACCGACCTACAGCCCAAGCTGGAGAAGTTCATGAATGCGGGAGGCGGTGTCCTGATCGTGCCGCCCGCCAACCAGCCGGTGATGAACGGCGGCCTGCTGCCCATGCTGAAGTGGCTGAAGAGCCTGGGCGCGACCGAGCCGCTCCAGGGCGTCTTCGACCCGGACCGCCGCCAGGTCATTGACTGGTGCAAGTGGCCGGGCGCGCCGGAGTACGTCTGGACCTCCGAGATCGAGCCCTCGCCGATCACCGCCGGCGTCAAGACCATCTGGTACCGGACCGGGGCCTCGGCCAACTTTGAGCCGCTCTCCGCGCCTTTCGAGCTGGATGCGCAGTGGACGCCGCTGGTCCGCACCGGACCGGACAGCCACACGGTGAGCTGGTCCGAGTCGGCCTACGAGCCGACCTTCATGACCAAGGACCTGCAAACCGTGTTCGGGGAGTTCTACACCGCGCCGGGCCGCAAGCAGGGCCGCCTACCGCTGCTGGCCGTGCGCCCCGTCGGAGCCGGGCGGCTGGCCGTCTTCGGCTGCTTCCCCCAGGACTGGTTCTGGACCCCGTACGTCCCCGCGCTGGGGGCCGTGACCCTGCACAAGGGCTTCGGCGACCGCCCCAGCGACGGCTGGCAGCTCTTGTCCAACCTCTACCGCTACCTGGGCGAGCCCTCGCAGGCGAGCGGCGCGCTGGGCGGATATACGACCATCAAGGAGCAACTCTTCCGCGCCGTCCCCGGCCCGCCCGCGCCCTACGACTGGAAGAACGGCGCTGAGGGCGGTCTGGGCGCCTCCTTCGCCGGGGCTGACCCGCTGCTGCGGGGAGGCATCACCCCCGCCAGCGCGGCCTCGGCTACCGCCACCCTGCCCGCCGTCCCGCGGGGCCTGGTCGGCGCGCACACGGCCTACTCCACCGGCCAGGGCACGGTTGCGCAGTGGGCCGCCGCCGGGAAGGCCGCGGGCCTGGACTTCATCGTCGTCCTCGAGGACCTGGCCTTCATGAACGCGACCAAGTGGGAGCAGCTCAAGGCCGACTGCAAAGCCGCCTCGGACGACAGCTTCCTCATCTACCCCGGCTTTGAGTACAAGCAGGAACTGGGTACCCGCGGGTACTTCCTCAACCGTGACTGGATGTGGCCCGCCGACCCGACCTGGCTCACCCGCGACGGCAAGCGGATCACCACCACCCACATTTTCGGCGAGAACACCGGGCCGCTGACGCTCTGGCTGGGCTACGATCAGCCGGTCTTCAACAGCACCCAATACACCGCCGGGTTCTTCTCCCACGGTACTGACCCCACTCCGTCCTGGGGCCACCGCGGCTATGGCTCCTTCGCCGTTTTCTCGCGGGATAGGGACCAGGTCCTCGACAGCGTCGGCCAGAGTCTGCCGCAGTTTCTCACCCAGCAGAGCGAGAAGCTGCACATCAGTCCCATGGGCCTGTCGCTCCTGTACGCTCCGCAGGAGATCCCGGCGGCCGTCAAGCGCGGCGGCCCCTTCCTCACCCTCCTGGGCCAGAAGAAGGACATGGGCCCGCTGCTGGACCACGGCGGCGCCTACTGCTACAACGGCCGCGCCTCCGGCCTGTGCGCCACCACCGGCCCCAGCATCTTGACCTGGAATAGCAGCTACACGGTGGGCTACGTCGTCCCGCGCTGGAACGTCGCCAAGCGCGAGGAGGACTTCTTCGTCCTGGACAACTACCGCTTCCGGATTCGCCTGGCCGCCGCCTCCCCGCTGGGCCTGGCCGAGATTCTCCTCTACGACGGCGACCATAGCCTCTACCGCCGCTTCCTGCCGGGCGGGAAGAGGCAGTTCGAGGCCACCCTGGACTTCTCCAACGACCAGTCGCGCCACCTGGTCATGGTGGTCAAGGACACCGCGGGCGGCGTGGCCGTCTCGCCGGAGCTCCAGACCGAGACCTGGCTTAACCGCCACTACCTCTGCGCCGACCGCTGCAACTTCGGCGTGGGCAACGGCGGCCAGGGCGCCTGGTACGACTTCCCCGGCCCCTACACCACCCAGCTGGGCCCCGAGACCATGTGCGTGGGCCGCTGGTATCGCCCGATCATCTCCGCCGACGTCCTGGCCCTGCGCGCCGACCTGGACACCCGCTTCGAGACCGGCGGCGGCTACGAGTACATGTGGGGCAACCCCTGGCACACCTACTACCAGACCTGGCCGCTGGAGCAAATGAACCTGCACCGCACCACCTACTATTGGCGGGGTCAATACGGCGGCGACATCTACTTCACCGAGGAATACTTCCCCGCCGGTCTCGACTCCATCTGGGACTTCCCCAAGCCGGCGCAGCCCTTCTATCCGGAGTGTCGCTGGCCCGTAGACCCCGCGATGGCAGCGCTCCCGCAATGGAAGCTCACCGGCCACACGCTCAACGAGTGCAATCTGACCGCCGACGTGACTTTCCAGCAGCCTCTGGTGGAGGCGCTGACGGTGACCAAGGACTACACGCCGGGAAAGGCCTCCTACGACTTCCGGATTGCCGGCCAGCGCCTCACCGGGCCGCTGCCCGAGGCGGGCGCCCCGGCGCTGGTCAAGGAGGGCCTCGCCCCGGCGAGCGGCCTGTACTGCCTGACCGGCGAGGCGGGCAAGACCGGCTGGAGCTGGTACGTAACCGGCGCCAACCTGACCTGGCGTCTCCGCGCCGAGGCGGGCAAGGCGACGCTGCAGATCGGCTGGCCGGTCCCCGCCAAGCAGGGGAAGAAGGGCACGGGCTACCGCGCCGAGATCTATGCGCTGGAGGGCGAGCCGACGGAGGCGGCCCTGGCCGGGATGTTGGATCCCGCAGGCCTACAAGCAACGGTCGGCACGCCTGTCCTCGGCCGACTGCCCTATACCTTCGCCGCCTCGCAGGGCGCGGCGCGGCTGCACGTCACCGACCTGAGCAGCATCCCCTTCGAGTGGATTCCGCTGGAGATTCGCGGACTGCGCACGGACGCGACTGCCTATTACCTGGAACCGGGCGCCGACAAGCTTCGGCCGATCGGCGTGGACCCGGACGGCGTCGGGCGCGTGGTCCTGTGGCGAGGCAAGCATAACGTGGACGTCTTCCTCGGCCACCCGATTCTCTGCTCGGACCCGGACATCCACTACGACGCCGTGCGGCTCGCGGACGGGACCTGGATCCTGGACGCCAACAACCCCACCGACCAGGACCGCAGTATCGTGTTCTCCTGGAATCCCGCCTACCCCGGAAGCGGACCGCTGCCCGGCAAGCTCACCCTGGCCCGCGGCACCCGCGTGCAGTACACCCTCAAGGAGGCACCTCATGCTTAGGAAGACCCCTTACCTGGCTCTCGCCTGGTTCGCCGCCAGCCTGCTCGCCGGAGCCGTATCCGCGCAGGCGCCCGCGCCCTTCGTCAACTCAGCGGGCATGAAGCTGGTGCCGATCAAAGCCGGCACGTATCTGTTCGCCGGCAAGCACCTGGACAACCCGTTCCTGTTCCCGCAGCCGACCAGCTTCACGGTGACCCTCGACCACGACTTCTACCTGGGCACCACCGAGGTCACCCAGGAGCAGTACCAGAAGGTCATGGGGAGCAACCCCTCCGTCTTTCGAGCGCCGAATCACCCGGTGGATAGTGTAAGCTGGGACGAGGCGATGGCGTTCTGCCAGCGCCTCTCGGCCCAGGCCGCCGAGAAGGCGGCCGGGCGGGTCTACTCCCTGCCCAGCGAGCGCCAGTGGCAGTTCGCCGCACGCGCCGGGAGCGACAGCCTGTTCCCCTACGGCAACGACGACGAAACGAAGATCGCCACCGTCGCCGTCTGCCGGGACAGCTACACCGACGCGCGCCCGACCGCGACCGGCCCGGCCGGGGGCAAGCAGCCCAACGCCTGGGGCCTGTACGACGTGCTGGGGAATGTCTGGGAGTGGTGTCTGGACTGCCAGCCGCTGCTAGACGCGGCCGGAACCGTGGTCGCGGTCAACGTCAGCGACTACACCAGCCGGGACCTGGTGTGGGACAAGGGCGAGGGGCGCGTGATCGTCGGCGGCGGCTGGGACAACGACTTCCGCGCCTGCAACCTCGCCGCCCGCTACGGGGTCTACCCCACCCGGAAGGCCAACGACATCGGCTTCCGCGTGCGGTGTATCGTGGGCGGAGAGGCGAAGTAGGGCTCGCCGCAAACACTCATGAGCAAGAAACGCCTGCGCAAACAGCAAAAGGAGCGCCTGGCGACCGCGGGCTACGTCAAGACCCGCAACCCGATCGCCTACGATCACGCGCACGGGGCGCACATCAAGGGCGGGGTCCAGGGCGGCGACGACCGCGCGCAAAATCGTCGCGAACGCCGGCAGGCGCGGGAGGAATCACGGCAGATGCGGGACGAATGAACTAGTGCCCGGCGGGCAGGTGGAACGCCGCTGCTCCGAGAAGTGGTTCCTCCGCCCAGCTAGCCGTGAGGGAGGCTCGTGCCATGCGCATCCTCAGTCTCATGGCCGTACTGACTTTCGCGACCGTGGCCGTGGCCCAGGAGACCCCGCTGGTCTTCTCCGGCGCGGTGCGGCTGCCGGACGAACGCCCGGCGGCCGGGGCGCAGCTCTGGCTGGTCGCTGCGGGGCAGGACCAGTACCCTCAGCCCACGGTCGTGGCGACGACCACCGCCGACGCCCAGGGGCGCTTCGCCTTCCCCGCTACCCCGGCGCTACCCGGTGCGTGGCCCACGTACTGCGTCTGCGCCCGCGCCGAGGGGTATGCCCTCGCCTGGACCGACCGGCTGACGCGCGGCGATACCGCCCTCAGCCTGCTCTTGCAGCCCGCCTTCCCCCTGCGGGGCAAGATCACCGACAGCGCGGGGCAGCCGGTGGCCGGGCTGCAGCCGCGGCTGAGCTTCCTGGAGCACGACACGGGCTTTGACCCGCTGGCCTTTACGTACTTCGGCGCCGCCTGCGAACCGCCCGCGGAACTCTCCGCTCTGCTGGCGCCCCCCACCGACGCGGGTGGCGCCTTCACCCTCACCGGCCTGCCCGCGGGCGTGTACGTCTCGCTGAGTTTCGACTCCCCCGCCTACGCCCACACTCGCCTGAACCGCGACTGGGCGACGCTCATGACCGGAGCGCCGCTGGCGGTCACCCTGCCGAAGCCGGCCACGCTCAGCGGCCGCGTCCGGCGCGCGGACGGCACGCCCGCCGCCGGGCTGAAGATCGCCGCTCTGGCGCAAAGCGCCGGCTCGGGCGTATCCTGGGGCCCCGGCTCGGCCACGACCGACGATCAGGGCCGCTACGCCCTGACCAACCTCCCGCCCGGCGCGTATCAGGTGTATCTCAACGAGCTGCCGGTCGAGTTCACGGCTCCGGCGCTGCTGGAGGTCAAGGTCGAGGAAGGCGCGACCGTGGAGGGGGCTGACTTCCAGTTGGAGCGCGGTATCGAGATCACCGGCCGCGCCACCGACCAGGCGACGGGGGCGCCGCTGGCGGGCGTCGGCGTCTGCTGCAACACCGCCCAGCAGCCCGCCGCGGGCATGGGCTGGCCCGTGGTAAAGACCGGCGACGACGGCCGCTATGTCCTGCGCGCTCCCGCCGGCCCGGCCACCTTGCGGCCGTTCGGCCTCCCGCCCGGCTGGCGCGGCGTCGGCAAATGGGGCGGGGATTCCCGCCGCTTCACCCTGACCACCGGCGAGACGCCCCCCGCGGTGGATTTCGTTTTTGTCCGCTCGACGCCGCTTAAGGGCAGCCTCGTGGATGACCAGGGCCGCCCGGTACCCGGCGCGCACGCCCTGTACTACGCCAATGAGGACTTCGGCTCGCGGCACAACCTCATCGCCGACGAGCGCGGCGAATTCAGCCTGGATATCCGCCCCGATGTGACCGGCGTGCTCCTCGCCTACTCGGGCGAGGCCCTGACCACCAGCCCCACCGTCGTCCCGCCGGGCCAGACCGGACCGTTCGTCCTGCGCCTAACCGCCAACGCTCGCCCGAGCCTGACCGGCCGCGTGGTGGGCGACGACGGCAGGCCGATTCCCTACGCGATCGTCCGCGTGGACTCGACGGTCGGCGACCCCGCGGGAGGCCCCTACGCCCACGCCTTCCTGATCGGGACCGCCCTCGCGGACGCTGCGGGGCGCTTCACCCTGCGCGCCGTCTGGCCCGGAGCACAGCTCAAGCTACGTCTTCGCGCCGGCGGCTATTCCGAGCACGAGGGGGACCTCCCCGCGCTCAAGACCGCGGAGGCCCGCGACCTGGGCGACATAACCCTCCCCACCGCCGATGTGGTGATCACGGGTGTGGTGCTCGACGAGAAGGGCAAGCCGGTGCCGGGCGCCGTGTTGGACGCATCGCGGATCGGGGGGCAGTTCAGCTACCGCCGGATGGCCACCACCGACACCGCCGGGCGTTTTCGCCTCGCCGAATTGCCGCGCGAGCCAGTACGGATTGAGGCGGACCAATTCCAGTTCGACGGCAACGACGTCACTACCACCGGCAAGTCTCAGGACGTGGTTATGCGCGTGATCCGCCGCCGCGACCAGGTGTTGTTTACCCAGAAGCTAGACCCGCCGCCGACCGCTGAGATCAGGGGCGTGAAGTACACCTTGCGGGCGGTGTACCGCTTCCAGACCCTGTCGCCCCGGAACGAGGTCGGGCAATACCTGGCGCTGGACCTGGACCCGGGCGGACGGGCCGTGACCGCTGCCGACGATCAAGGGAAGGTGCTGGGGGCCGGGCCGCATCTGAACGTGGATAACCGCTACCTGCCGAGTGTCGCGCTTCCCGCCGCGGGCGCGCAGGCGCTGGCGGAGGTGCGACTGTCCGACGCCTCCGCCGCGCCGCAGCCGACCGAGACGCTCGGCCCCTTCTCGCCGCAGGTGCCCGGCGCGATTCCGAACATGATGCTGTGGTTCCTGGGCTGGCAGCCGGACTCGCTCTTGCCCGCAGGCCCGACCCCAGCCGGCCCCGCGCCGTACCTGGGAGCGAGATTCTACGCGCTGGCCACAGCCCGGTGGCGCTACCGCCTCCTCGGCGGGGTGGCCGGGGACGACGCGCTCCGGCTGTTGCCGGTCGGCGAGTGGACCTACGACCCGGCCACGGACACGCTGACGCTCCCGGAGGCGCTCCAGCCCCGCGAGCGGGAACTGCGTCAGGAGGCCCTGGGCGCGCTGGCCACGCTCCGGCTGGGCACGCCGAACCTGCCCGAGGGAGCGCTGGTGCAGGGCTTCTGGCTGCAATCCGCCGGGGGCCACGGGAACGCGCCCCTGCCCGCCACGGCGACGATCACCCGCGAACCGTATCTCCTGCCCACCTGGTCGGAGGTCCTGGCCCGCAACGTGCCCCTGCCTCCGGAGTTGACCCATAGCAAGACCTTTTGAGGCAGGCGCTCTACCCGCCCGCCGGCGGCGCGGCCAGCAGCTTGCTCAGCAGGTCGCGCCACTCCCGGGTGCGGGTGAACAGGCGCTGGCCCGCGGGCGCATCGCCGAGCGCCGTGCCGGTGAGGGCGATCACCCGGCCCTCCCCCACCTTCCAGACAACCGCCACCGGCCGGCCCGGGCAGGTGAGCAAGGCGCGGGCTCCCGGCTTGAGGGTGAAGCGCTCCGTGGCATACTCCATGACCGCCCCGGCGGCTAGCGGCTGGCCCCCGGCAACGACCTGCACCGGCGCCGCACCCAACGCCTCTAGCTGGCCCGGACCCTTCGCGCGGGGCACGCACGTCACCGGCAGCAGATCCGCCAGCGGACTGCCGATCAGATGGCCGCGACTATACGCCCACAGGTCGCCGCCGTAGAGCAACGTCCCCCCGTGGGTGACGAAGTCCTTGAGCATCTCCTGCCCCCCGGCCCCCAGCGCCGCCGTGTCCACGTTGAGCACCGCGATCACGTCGAAGCCCATGAGGTCCTCGTAGGAGGCCGGGAAGTAGCTGACCTGCGCCGGCCAGGTCCCCGCCGGGCTGAAGTAGGACGGCGTGACCTGCGCCCCCCACGCCGACAGGCTCCCCGAGGGCAAGTACTCCTTCGCGAAGGGGCCCTGGCAGAGCAGCACGCGCGGGGTCGCGTTGCGGGTCTTCTCGATGCGATCCGGCTTGAGGAAGGTCACGTGGCGCTCGGGCGGCGCTAGCGCGTAGAGCGGCGACCCGTCCACCTGCCGGTTGTCGCCATACTTCGCGCCAAACCATGTCTCGAAGCTCTCATCCACCGGACCCGCGGCGGTCTGGCCCTGCACCCGGAAGCGCAAGACCACCGGCTCCGCCGGGTCGTGCGGCGCGGAGAAGCTCAGCGCCGTCGGCTGCAGACCGACCTGCGCGATCTCCTGCGCGGGCAGCGGCAGCGCCTGGCGGCCCTGACGGACCAGGATCAGCTCCGGCGTCACGGTGACCTTGGTCAGGGGCGTGTCGGCGGCCGCGAGCTGCAGCGCCACCGTCAGATTGCCGCCCTGGTCCGCCGGCGCCACCGCGGCGACCAGCGTCCGCGAGGCGTAGTCCACGCGCGCCAGACCGGCCAGCGGGTAGAGCACGAAGTCCGTCTTCCAGGCCTTGCCGACCGGCAAGCCGACGGCGTTGTACTGCCACTCGTTGGTGTAGTAGGCCATGCAGTTGTACAGGAACATCAGCTCGTCATAGCGCATCACGAAAGCCATGCCCAGGTGCGACTCCGCCCCCAGCACCGCCATCCAGCCCTGCTGCGGGTCATGGACGAAACCGCTCTCCGGCTCGCCGGCGGTGAAGCTGTAGCGAATATTCAGCGGATCATACCGGGACATGCTCACGCCGCGCAGGCTGGGGCGGAAGGCCACCGGCGTCTCCGCCTTGCGCCCGCCCGGATAGAGCAGGCTCTGGCTCCAGTAGCCGGCCTGCTTACCCACCGGGCTGGCGTTCTCCATAGTGATTTCGACGTGCAGCAGCGGGCTACCGGCGGTGAGCGTCATGCGCCGGATCAGGCGGATGCCGGCCTGCGTGGTGGTGGTGCCGACGCCCTGCGAGACGCGAGAGACCTCCAGCGTGACGGACTCGGGGCTCTGCGCAGCCACGCGGGCCTCGTAGGGGACGCTCAGGAACTCGCCCGGCCAGATCTGCTGCCAGAAGTGGTCGCCCAGCAAGAAGCAGCCGTCGCCGACCACCTGCTGGCCGGTCGCCTTGACCAGGTAGCGATCAATCTGGCCCCCCTGCGCCGGGTTCACGCGCAATTGCAGGTAGTCATTTTCGAGCACGTACTTGCCGTCCTGCTGGGTCACGGTCACCGGCGCCGCCGGCGCGCCGGAGGCCCAGCAGGCCGCCAGCAGCGTCCCGAGAACCGGCAGAATCCAGAGTCGTCTCAGGTTCTTCATGTGGACCTCACGAAGGTATTAATAGACGAGGGGGGCAGGCACCCGCCGACGGCGCCGGTGGCTCCCTGGAAGGCGAAGTCGCGCGCGTCGGCATGCGGGTTCTGGACCGCCACGACTACCGTGCCGTCCGGGTTTTCGAAGGCCAGGCTGTTGCCGGTCCAGGGACCCCGCAAGCAGATCCGCCGGGCGCCGGGCGCGACGAAGCGACTCAGGTGCTTCATCACATAGAACTCGGGGTTGTAGGTGACGCGCCGGGTCTCCGGGTCCACCGTAATCATCGCATTCTGCTTCCAGCCCCAGGTGCTCGTCCCTCCGGGCGGGAGCACCATGTTCCAGTAGGTATAGGCTTCCACGCCGTTGGTGAGGTAGTGCCAGAGCAGGTCGAAGGTGTGCATGGCGTGGCCCCACGAGTTGCTCCCCGAGCCGCACTCGCCCTCGCTCTGGATCAGCCGCACCTCCGGCCAGCTCATCCGCATCCGCTGCACCTGCCCCCGGCCCGCCCACTGGAAGGACATGCCGGTGACCAAGCGCCGGCACGCTGCGTCGCTGAAGATCGTATTGCCCCAGGCGTTGTAGTCCCCGCGTTCGATGGTCCCGGCCCAGATCTCGCAGTCCAACTTCGCCCGCGAAAACCGCGGGCCGAGATGGTCGCGGATGAAGTCCCGCATCTGCGCGCCGGTCCACAGACAGGAGGGAAATTTCTGATCCGAGTTCGGCTCGTTCTGCACGTGAATCGCCGTCACCGGCAGCCCCTCGGCGCGGTAGGCCTGGACAAAGCGCAGCAAGTAGAGGGCATAGGCCGCCAGGTTCTGGTCGGTCCCTACCAGCGTGCCGTGGTTGTAGGCCTGCGGAAATTTCATCCAGGTGGGCGGACTCCAGGGCGAGGCAAAGAGCGTGGTCTCGGGTTGGATCGCCAGCGCCGCGCGCAGGTACGGCAGCAGATGCTTCTGGTCGCGCTCGATGGAGAAGTGCTTCATGGCGAAGTCGCCGGCGGTCTCGTTGTGGCTGTACCAGCTCTCGGCGTAGTCGTTCGCCCCAATGGGGACGCGGCAGTGGCGGAAGCGGCAACTGTCCTGCCGGGGGGCGAACAGGCTCCGCAACACCCGGTCGCGGGCGGTGGGAGTGAGCGGCTGCAGCGCCTTCCAGCCCAGCTCATTGAAACAACCGCCGAATCCGCGCCAGGTCTGGTCTCGTTCCCCGGTATCGGCCAGCCCGCCGGAGCTGCTCTCGGTCGCCGGCGCCAAGCTGGTCCAGGGCTCCCCGGCGGTCGTGCAGATCCACAGCACCGCCGGCCGCGCCTTCCGGGCGGGGGTAGTCGTTGTCGCTTTCGTCGCCATTGTTATCCCTTTCCTCCTACGGGTTTCCCGCCAGGAGGGCTGCCATCAGCCGCGGCCGCCAGTCCAGGCCCAGGCCGCGCAGCCCCTCCGCGGGCTACTCGAACTGCGGCAAGTACTCCGCCTGCAAGTCGAGCATGTCGTCCAGTAGCGCGCGTGCCCCTCGTACGCTGTGCATGCACGGGTCCAGCAGCAGCGCTTGCAGCAGCAGCTTCTTCGAGCGCGTGCGATAGGCTTCGGTGAGGGTGGCAATTATGGCGCACTGGGTACGCAGGTGCGCGGCCCATCCCTCCGGCAGGGTACCAACCGCCAGTGGCTTGACGCCCGCGGAGTTCACCGTCGCCGGTACCTCCACGACGGCGTGCTCCGGCAGGTTGGTGATGAGAGAGCCGGTGTTGAGCAGGTTCACCGCCGACACCCGCACCGGCTCAGCTTGCTGCAGGGCGCAGATCACGGGCACGGCTACCTCACCGCTGGGCTGGAGCGCCTGCTCGACCGGCACCTCCCCGCACAGGAACCCGCCCACCAGATCGGGCGACTCGGCCTCGGCCGCCGCAACCTGCTTGTTCTCCAGCCCATACTGCCATTTGCGCCCATGGAAATCCGTGCCGAAAGAGAAGTACTCCCCGATGTGGTCATCGGAGGGGTAGGAGAGCACATCGTAGATGCGCGCCATCTCCCGGTACAGGGGCGGCACCGACACCGTCTCGTCCTCCTGCACCCGGCGCAACACCTCGGGGAGAAGCTCACGGCCGGTGCACTTTTCCTTGATGCTCAGCGCGCAAAAGACGTGGTTGAGACCCGCCGAGGTGACCTCCAGGTCCTCGAGGGGCAGGCCGGTGAGCCGGCTGGCGAGCAGTTCCAGTCCGAATACCCCGTGGCATAGCCCAACCGCACGCACCTTGGTCAGGTGCAGGATTGCATGGAGCACTCGTGATTCGGGGTTGGTGAAGTTAAGGAGCAGCGCCTGCGGGCATAGCTCCTCCACGTCGCGACAAATGGGCAGCATCAGATTGAAGCTACGTAGTGCGTGGAACAAGGCCCCCGGCCCGCCGTTCTCCCCCAGGATGTGCTCCACCCCGTGAGCGTGTGGCACCCGGAAGTCCTGCTCCCACAAGGCCATGCGCCGTACCGAGACGGCGGTGATGACGTAATCGGCTCCCGGCAGGGCCTGACGCCGGTCGGTGAAGCTGGTGAGACGGGCCCGGCTCGCGGTGTGCGCCTTGAGCCGCTCAGCGAAGGCGAGCATGGTCGCCAGAGCCTCCGGGGCCGTGTCCACCAGACATATCTCCAAATCCGGCAGCCCCTGGGCCTCCTCCTGGAACAAGTCGGCAATGACGCCACGACCAAAGCTGGCGCTCCCGGCGCCGATGACGACAACCTTCATCACGTATCACTTCTCCTCTAGGTAGGGGAGGGGCAAGGGCCCCTCTCCGGGACGCCCTGAGTCACCGTGCGCAGCGGTCGGCAGGCAGGCACCACCAAGGTATTGAGGGATGAGGGGGCGCAGGTACCCGCCGACGGCGCCGGTTGCTCCCGGGAAGGCGAGATTACGCGCATCAGCATGCGGGTTCATCTTCATCCCTTTCCTCCCTACGAGTTTCCCGCCAGGAGGGCCGCCATCAGCCGCGGCCAGTCGGGCCACTCCCAGAAGGGTAGGCCCCGCGTCTGCGGGGGTTTCTCGCCCAGCACCGAGTTGAGGAAGACCACCACGCGGCCCTTCCCCACCGGCGCGGCGACCACCAGCGGCACGTCGCCCGCTGCGACCAGCACCTGCGCGCCCGGCTTGAGCGTCGCTTGGTGGTAGTACTGCGTGAAGGGCGCGGCCGCCCAGTCCAGTCCCAGGCCGCGCAACGCGTCCGTCCGCGGGCTCAGTACCAGCGGCGCCGCGGGGCGGACGCGGTCGTTCGTGGTCAGCGTCACCGGCAGCAGTGGCGCCAGCACCGACTGGTCCCAGCCCCCCGCCGCCAGCCCATGGGTGTCCCCCATCAGCAGCACGCAGCCGCCGTCCTGCAGGTACGCCTTGAGCATCAGCGTGCCGACGATGGTCACCGCTTTGGTCGGCACGTTGTTGAGCACCACGGCCCGGCAGCGGTACAAGTCCTCCCACTTCCGCGGGAAAGGCTGCTTGACCCCGGCTAGCGCCGGCGGGCGCGGGTGCGTCTTCTCGTAATCGACGATCTGCGACTCGGACATCAGCGTGGGTTTGTCCCCAGTGAGCGCGGTCTGCTGCGGGTGGACGTTGAGGTACGACTCGTGCCACTCGGACCCCGCCCGCAGCGGCGCCGGGAGCTGCCCCAGCGCCGGGCGCACGCCCCAACGCTCCATGAACAGCCCGTGCGTCTCGTGCACCGTGAAGGCCTCGGCGTTCAGCGTCAGCCCCGCGGGCTTGACCGGCAGGTTGACCTGGTCCAGTAGCTCAGCGGTGCTAAAGACGCTCTCCTGCTGCCAGGAGAGGCCGTCAAAGGTGACCGTCGTGCCCCCCTGCGTGCCGACAAACCACACGCCGAAGCCCTGCTCGCCCATGCTGACCTCCAGCGGGAAATCCTGGTAGACATTGGGCGCGGCAAAATCCGTCCCCTTGAGGAACTGCGTGACCGACTGGCCGGACTTGAGATCGCCGCCGTAGCAGATGTAGCTTTGGATCAGCACCACGACGCTCTTGACGGTGTTGTCCGCTACCTTCATCCGCAGCGTGCCGCGGACTCTCCCCGGGAGGTACTTGTAGGCATAATAGTCCCACGCCATGGCCCCCGGGCCAGGCTGGTTGAAGTCGCTGTTGCCCGCCAGCGCGTAGCCGCTCCGGGCCTGCGGATCGGCGACCAGGAGGCCCCGGTAGATGCGGGTCGGGTTGACGAGGATCTGCTCCCCCGGCAGAGCCGGGGCCGCCGGAGCCGCGCCGGCGGGGAGCAGAGAGCCACAGAGCATTAGCGCCAGGAGCAGGGCTCGCATGGTGGGCGTCACTTCCCCTCGCAGTCGAAGACGACGTTGCTCCAGCCCCAGAAAGTCGGCACCGTCACCTGCACCTGACCGTTGGCCGAGGTCGGAGTCGGCAGCACCGACCGGGTAGCCACCGGCTCGGGCGTGAGCAGGAAGGCCGTCACCTTCTCGCCCGCCGCGGGGGTCAGGGTCACGATCACGCCCGCCGCCGGAGCCTCGCAGGTGGTATCCACTACCTCCGGTCCGGTCGGCGGGTTAAAGAGGGGGACAATCACCTGCCGGTGGCCGGGCGCCAGCCGCCGCTCGCTCACCAGCGACTGCCACCAGAGGGGGTGTGCGCTGGTCACGGTCACGGTCTTCTCCGGCGCGTCCATAAGCTGGGTCCGCCGGTCCCAGAAGTAGTAGCCATAGCGGATCATGAAGCGGTTGATATCGCCGTACGGGCTGGCAGAGGTGCCCCACGGGTGTCCGCCGACCGCGTAGCCGAGCGCGGTAGAAAGCCAGTTCCCGACCCCGTTGATGTACGTGTAGTGCCCGCCCGCCGAGCGCGTCAAGTGGGAGCCGGTGCGGAGCAGATCGATCCACTCCGGCCACCGGCGCTGCGGGCTGGTGGGCGAGTCGAAGCCGCTGCGAATGGCCTCCTCCATCATGTACGAGCCGTCGCGGCAGTAGGTCGTCCAGTCCGCGCTGGGCTTGTTGCCCAGGAGATAGACGCCCATGTTGTTGCCGACCGCGACCGGGGGATTGAGCTTGGCCAGGAAGGCCTTAACCCGGGGGAAGTGGTCCGCGGGCACGGGACCGGCGTCGTAGCGGTAGGCCTCCCACCCGTACATCGCGGCGCTGGCCTGGAGTTGCCCCAGGTGGTACTCGAAGTAGGTCTGACCGCCATTGGCGGAGCGCGCGTCGAGGTTCACGTTGATGTGGGGGTAGGTGATGTAGGCCCCCTGGTCGTTGTTCTCGAACTTCTCCAGCAACTCGGTGTTGAAGTCCGAGGAGTCGTACCACTCGGGGTGCCGGCGCATGACCTCAAAGCCCGACCAGCCGAAGGGGCTAACGTTGAGGTACGCCACCGGGGCGATGCCCGCGCTCTTCATCAGGCCATTGAGCAGGCGGATCTGCTTGCGCGACACGCTGTAGCTGGTCTGCCCGGTCATGTATGGCTCGTCGGTGGAGGCGGTCATCAGCGTCGCGTCTTCCCGCGCCCAGGCGAAGTACTCCTCGTAGGTGCAGTAGGCCGCGCGTTTTTGCTTGAGCACCTCGCGGCAGGAAGCGACGTACGCGTCCCACTTGCCCATCACCTCGCGCTGGAAGGTCTCCAGCGGCCCGGAGCCGGCCAGCCAGTACGGCCACATCCCGCCCGACTGGATAGCGCACTGAAAGGGGCTGTCGGCGACGCAGAAAACGTCGCCGCTACGGCTGTCCACCGGCTTGCCGTCGACTAGCGCCTCGGCGCGCAGCTCGTAGCCACCCTCGGCCGTCGGCACCACAAACGGCACCACACCGCGCGCCACACCGCCGGCCGGCACGGTGACGGCGACCGTCGCTCCCGGGCGAGCGGTCCCCGTGTCGTCTACGACTACCGGACGCACCTGCACCGTCTGCGGCTGAGCGCCCGAGTTGGTCAGATGCACCTGCAGCTCGCCCGGCTCGCCGTGCTTGTAGCGCAGCTTGGTCGAGAGGGCGTAGCTGATCGTCAGCGGCAGGTCGAGGCGTTCCCGGGTAATCGAGGCCGACTCGATCTGCAGCTTGCCGGCCTGATTGGTCTGCTTGGCGGCCGGCGCGTAGACCACCGCGGTCTCCACCGTCTGCTCCGGCTCCGCCTCAAACTCCAGGCGAAACTCCTGCCACTGGCCCGGCGCGGTGAAGACCGCGCCACTCAGCGAGGTCGAGGCGATTACCTCGGCCGGCCCCCCACTCGCGGGGCGGGCCGTGGCCTGCAGGCTCGCCGCGCTCGGCCCCAGCTTCTCGGTGCGCGCCCGCAAGGTCACGCGGTAGCGCCCCAGCGCTCCCGCGGGCAAGGGCGCCGCCTGCAGCACCGGCCCGGCGGCGGCCAGGTCATTCTCCAGTACCGCTCCGTTCTCCACCAAGCGGGTGCCCGGCGCCGCTTGCCACGAGTCCGCCGCGAACACCCCGCACTCACCCGCCAGTAGGCAGACCATCATCAGACCGACCACGTACCGGAACGATTTCATCTTAGTCCTCCTGGCGGGTGGCAGCAGCGGATTGGGGGGCGCAGCGAGTCTCTAGGGACGGTTCGCGAAGTAGGCCCGAGTCTCCTGGAATTCCGCCGGGATTTCCTCGGCAGCGGCGGCCAGCAAGTCACGCCACAGCACCTTGGAGTCGGCGGTGTCCTGCTTCACCGGGTAGCTGTACAGCGCCTCGAACAGGATCTTCGGGTCGCGCGTACCGATGGCGTCGCCCAGAAGCGTTTGATGGGTGGCCAGGGCGCTGACCAGTCCCTGGAACACGTCCGGCACCTCCAGGTCGGGCACCGGGCGCAGGCCATCCTGCCCCAGCACCTGCGAATATTCGAGCACCGTGCGGTCCTTGAAGCCACGCACCGCGCCGCCGGTCGGGAAGCTCGTGGCAATCGCCATGTCGCCGCAACCGCCCAGCGCCTTGAGCACCTTGACCATGATGTCCTCGTCGCAGCGCAGCAGATGAAGGGTCTCGGGGCTTTCGCGGTCCCAGTCGGCAGGGGTCACGCGCGTCAGCCAGGAGTTGAATTCTGCGTCGGCGGCGGCGCGACCGGCGTCGCCCCGGGCGGCATTCTCGGCGAGGCGCGCCTTGCCCGCCGCGATCTCGGTGGGGTCCACCGGCGGGTGGGTGCGCTCGATGTCCAGATGCGCCAGGCCGTCGCCCTCGGTCGAGAAGACGAGGTAGCCAAACTTGCGATAGAGCCGCTCCAGGGTGGTCACGCTGTTGGTGATGTTCGCTTTCGAGCCGGCGTCCCAGCGGTCGGAGAGCGGGGCCATGGTCCACTGATCGTTGACCCGCTCTGCGGCCAGCTCGTACAGATCGCGGCCCTGGTGCCGGGACCCCGGCAGGATGAAGCTCATGTGGTTAACGCCCGCGCAGCGAATCTCGTAGTCGCTGTGCGGCGCGTCCTGGCCGTAGAGCAGGCGCGTCAGGTCCCACTGGTGATTGGTGTACCCGCCGCAGACGCCCAGGCAGCGAATCTTCGTGTGGTTGTTGACCGCGGCGCTGAGCACGGCCACCGGGTTGGCGAAATCCACCAGCCAGGCGTTCGGGCAGACCTGCTCCATGAGGCGCGCCAGGGACATCAGCGTCGGGCCGCCCTTGAGGGCCAGCATGGCGCCGCTGGGCGAGAGCTGGTCGGAGCCCAGGAAGCCGTGCTCGCGGCAGATCAGCTCGCACACGCCGTGGTTCGCGCGGGTGCCGGCCATCATCACGACCATCACGGCATCCGCGCCCTCCAGCGCCTCATCCAGGTTGGACCCCCAGCGCACCCGGCAGTTGGCCGCCGCGTATTCCGGGGCCTTCATGATCATCTGTCCCACGGCTTCCGCGCGCGGGACGTTCAGGTCGTAGAGATAGAGCTCGCCGCCCGCGAACAAACCCGGCTGCGCCAGCGCCGAGCGGCCGATGCCGAGATAACGATGCGAGCCACCGCCGAAGAATACTGCTTTCATGGTCGAAACTCTCCTTGGATTATCTAGATAAATGCAAGTCTGACTTACCGCCGCGCCTTAGCCGGTCGCGGCCGTGAGTCTTACCGTCTGGGAGGTCCCGGCTTTCACCGTGACCTTCGTCCGGCCCTGGTAACGATCCTTCACCTGCGGGGCGGTCCAGATGGTCGCCTGCAGGTCGGCGTTGGTCGGATTGTTGACCTCCACCACGCAGGCGTCAGCGGTCCAGTTCAGCAACGCCAGGCGCAGGTTCAGCGCGTCGGAGACCAGGACGTTGCCGACATAGAACGCGCCGGTCTTGCTCACGTCCAGCCGCGCATAAGCTTGCCCCTCGAACACCGCCAACTCCGCCCCCAGCGCGCCCTCGCGGACCAGCGCCGCCGGCCAGTTGTAGTTGATGCCGCTCACCAGCAACGGCAGCCGGTATTCAGCTATCGGGTCGCCCAGCGCTTCCTTATTGAGGTTGATCATGCCGCTGGTGCAGCCCTTCAGCAGGTCCGGATTTAGCGCCTGATCCACGCTGCCGCTCAGGCCGAAGTCCGCCGCCGCGCAGTTGGCGATATAGGCCAGCGACTGGAGCTTGCCCTGGGTGAAGCTGAGCTTATACGGCGGCGTCCCGCGCAGGCCCAGCAGCGACCGCCAGTTCTCGGCCTCCGCGGGCTGCACGGCGGTGAAGGCCGCCTGCCAGCGCGTGCCGGCGGGCAGGTTACCATTCACCCACTGGGGTGCGGCCCAGCCCACGGTCCCGGCGGCGTCCACGCGGATCCCGTCCGACAAGGCGATGAAGCCCCCCACGCGCCCGCCCTTGGGGAGGTCCAGGAAGCCCTGCGTCAGCTTGCCGGTGACTTCCTGACCAGTGGCCGGGTCCGTGTAGGCATAGGACATATCGCCGCGCACCTGGATGTGCTTGGTATTCAGCGTGGTGACGATCGGGAAGATCGCGCCCACCGGCTGCGTCGGACGGCGCAAGGAGACCTCCACCTCGTTGTAGTACGGCAAGTAGTCGGTCTGCTTTTTCACCTTCTCGTCGGAGACCCAGAACTTGCGGTAGCGAATCTGCGCCTCATAGACCCGGGAGCGAGCGGTGGCATTGGAGGGCTTGGCGTCGTAGGCCACGTCGTCAAAGAGCGCCCGCGGATAGCGTTGGTCCAGAGCCACGTCCTGCACGTAGGCCGCCGGGCTGGCCAGCGGGAAATCGAGCAGCGCGGCCATGTTGTCGCCCCGCTGCGGCCCGTGCAGCTCCGGGAACATACCCGAGCCCTCCAGCGTGTCCGCGGTGGGCACGCGCAGGTCGAACTGCGCGAGGTCGGTGCCCGTGTAGATGTTGGGGAACTCCCACCAGTTCTGTCGGTCCGCGCAGCGCCAGGTGTGGACGATCTGCCGGCCGAAACCCACGCCCGGCGCGATCACGGTGCGCCCTTGCGCGTCGGTGGCGGTGAGCAGCGCCCAGTTCACGTGCCCCTCGGGGAGCTTCACGTTATTGACGGTGAAGTCAGGCGTGTTGGGCAGCCAGCGCCGGTACAGGGCGTAGTTCTCCTGCAGCGTCACTTCCTTGAGCGGCTGGTCGCTGTGGATGGTGAAGCCCAGGTTCCCGTGCGCCCCGGGCTCCTTCGGGTCGGGAATCGCGCCGCCCAGGGCGGTGATGATCGGGCCCTGCGTCACCTGCAGATGCACCGGCGACTCCCAGAAATGCGAGGTGCCGTGCGAGCCCAGGTACCAGGACAGGCCGTCCAGCGAGTCCGCGGCCGCCAGCATCTGATAGCCGGCGCCCGCCTCTTTGGCCAAGTCGGCCGGCGCGTAGGTCTCATGCACGACGAAGGGCAGCGGGTTCGAGAAGCGGAAGACCTCCCACTGGTAGGCGGGGAAGCTGTTGTCCTCCAGCACGCCGTTGCGATAGGTGAACAGGCTGATCCCCTGGAACTGCTTGTCCAGTTCGTGCGGGACTGAGGAGGAGCCGGGGCGGTGCATGACCGTGGTGCCCTTGGGGAAGCACAGGCAGAGATACTGCGGCTTGGCCAGCAACTTGCCGTCCGCGCTGAGCAGGCTGGGCGCGGGGAAGACCGGCGAGCCGAGCAGCAGATAGCGGTTGCCGTAGGCGTCCGGGATATCCAGCCCCGCCACGACCTTCAGCGTCGCGTCGGAGGCCGTAGCGCAGGCCGCCCGGAACTCCTCCCAGCGCGCCGGCGTGAACTTCTCGAAGGTCTCGGTCATGTACAGCATGGACACCCCGGCGCTCTTGGCGGCCGCCGCGTACTCGGCAATCGTGCCCTGGCCGTCGCTGAAGGAACTCCGCGCGCCGACCAGCACCTTGAACCACTGGTTGCCGTCGTTGGGCTGCCAGGAGTATAGCCACCCCGGAGCCGGCACCGGCGCGGGCGCGGGCAGCGCGGCGAAGGCAGCCGCCTGATAGTTCCCGAAACCCTTGGCCCGCGCGCCTTCCGCGAGCCAGCGCAGCAGCCCGAGCAGCAGTTGCCGCCCCTGGCTGGGCTGCCGGCCGTCGCCCTTGTCAAGGACGATGCCCTCGATCTTCCCCAGATGGTTCTCGAAGTACCAGCCGTTCTTCGGCGTGGCGAAGGGCTGCTTGAGCGTGTAGTTGAAGTTGGGAGTGAACAGGGCGATCCGCCCGGCGCCGAAACTGCGCACCGCGGTCAGCACCGGCGGCGTCGTGCCCACGGTGTGCCAGTTGTAGTAGTCAATCGCCCGCGAGGGCCGGCTGGTCTCCATGCCCTTCACCAGCGGCGTCCAGGCGGGATCCTTCAGGGTGACCACCGGCGTGGAGTACAGGTCGTCCCAGCGCAGCTCACTGGTCGGGTAGTAGAGCCGCTGCACCCCGCGCGTGGCCGGGTGCGCCACGATGGCGGTGGTCCAGGAGTAATCGTAGTAGTCCGCCGGGGCCAGGGACGAGTCTTTGACCGAGGAAAACGCATGCGCGTCGTCGCGCACCTGCGCGCACTGCACCCCTGCCCCGTAAGGCGCGAGGAATCGCGTCAGCGATTCGGTGGCCAGTTCGTTGCCGTAGAGGGGGGTGAAGAAGAACCCGCCGCCGTCCTGGATGTAGGTCTGCAGCAGGCCGGTGTTGCGCTGGATGGTCAGCGTCTGCTCCACGTGGCTGCGCAGGAAGGATCGCCCCTGGCCGCCCTCGCCCTCCCAGTCGGCGATCAGGACGACGTGGAACTGGCGCAGCATCTCGGGGCTGAGCGGGTCAGCGAGGTTGCGCGTGACCAGCGTGACGCCCTCGGCCGCGAATTGCGTCAACAACTGGGGGTCCGGCTGCAAGTCACCCGCGGACAGCACCAGCACGTTGACGGGAGGCTCGGCGGCCCGGACCGTCGGAGGCAGCGACGCCCCGAGGGCGAGCAGGATGAGAGTGCTAAGCAGCGCCAGGTGTTTCATGTGGGTCCTCCGTGTGGGTATCAGACGATGCATACTATCCGGTAACGCAGGCACCAGCATACCGGGAATTGCCGCGCAGAGCAACCCGCCCCCTACGACCCGGGAGCGACTATCTGGAAAGGGATCGCCGGCAACAGGCCGAGGGACACCCGCTGCCGGGCTCGCGCCGGCGGCTGCCCATCCAGCTCCAGGTACGCCTCCACCAGCAGGTGGCCGGTGCGGCCCGCCGTCGCGCTGTTAGCGTCGGCTTTGCAGGTGAGGATCACTCCGGTGGGGCTCACTCTCGCCCCCACCAGCCGCACGCCGGGGGGCGGACTGCAGAGCGCGAAGTGGACCGAGGCGAGGGCGCTGTGCCGCGCATCGGGGAGCGTCGGCGGCGCGGTGATCGCCACCGGCGCGGTTCCGCCCAGCGGCAGCCGGACGGCTGCCGCGGACGCCAGCGTCATCCCCCCGGCCAGAGGCCGCCAGACGGTGGGTATGGACCGCGTGCCCGTGACCAGGGCCAGGAGTTCCTGCTGCGGCACGAGCTGCCGGTAGGCGAAGGCCTGCATCATGTCCTCGGCGGGCACCGCGGGCCGCGTGACCGCCACGCCGCCGATCGTGGCGCGCCCCTCCAGCCGCACCGGCGACAACTGCGCGGGCGCATCCGGGGGCGCGCTGAGCGTCACCACCACCGAGTCCTGGCCGCTGGGAATCCGCCCCCGGCTCAGCGTGAAACCGGCGGGCGCGTCCTGCAGCACTACGTCAATATCACCGTCGAAACCGTCCTTGCGCAGCGCGTGGACGGTCACCGCGGCCGGTCGCCGCGCGAGCATCGGCAGGCTGGAGGGCGTCACGCGCAGGGCAAAATCCGGCTGCGCCGGGCGGAGTTGCAAGCGGTACCCGTACGCTTCGCCCCCCTCGCGTTGCGCGTCCCTCACGTACACCAGATAGGTCCCGTCCGCGGGGAGCTTCACCCGCAGGTAGGGGTCCGCGTGGTGGGTGAGCAGGCCGAATTCCGGGTCGGTATGGTCGTCGTTGGCGGCCACGGTCGCCCCCGTCGCGTCCGCCAGCCGCAGCGCCGCGTCCAGCGGCGAACCCAGCCGGCGCGCCCAGACCTCGGCCACGATCTCCTGCCCGGCCGTGCCCTCGAAGGAGTACACATCAACATCGCCGGGGCTGCCGATCCGCCCGTTGACGATCTGCGGCAACGGCACCCGTTGCGCGTGGTCGGCACTGTCGTTCGGCTCAGTTTCGCCGCTCTCCGGCAGCGTGTCCACGGCATAGGCGACCTCGTTGCTCAGCGCCGCGCCCGCGCCCGCGTGCGCCCAGCGGATCGCCGCGCCGTTGGGCCGCGTGTCCAGCGTCAGCGTCGTGGCCGGCAGGTTCCACCCCGCCACCGTCGCCACCGTCGGCGTACCCGCCGGACCGCCGAGGGGGAAGATGCTGGTGACGAAGGGCAGCTCCCCCACCGACACCCGGTACACGAAGTCCTCCCGCCCGCGGTAGATGGAGTCGTGAATCTCCAGCCCGTACCCGCCGTCCGCGGGGACGGTGTAGTGCAGCACCGGGTCGGGGTCAAAGCCATAATGCTCGGCGCTGGCCACGCGCCGGCCCTGCGGATCGTACAGGGCGACCGCCGCCTGGAACCAGCCGGGCACCGCGTCGGCCAGGTAGGGCCTCAGCCGCCGCGCCTGCGCGCAGACCACCAACTGCTGCCCCGCGCGGGCCCGGAAACGGAAGCGGTCCGTCGCGCCGGGCAGAATCTGGCCGTTCAGGACCACGGGGAGGTCCAGCGGCGGCGACGCGCTGCCCAGGTCCTCCTCGCGGACCTCCGGCAGCGCCCCCACCTCAAACCGCAGCGGATTGCTCAGGCCATTCGCGGTCACCAGCCGCAACTCGCGGTCGCCCGGCGGCGCGCTGGGGTCTATCGTGACCTCAATCTCCACCTGGTCCGCAAGCTGCGCGTTGGGTTGCTTCTTGGGGTCATAAAGCCGGGCGCGCAACCACGCCAACCGTTGCGGCGTCTGCTCGTCCAGGTCGCGCAGCCAGGGATGGTCCGGCAGCCGGTGCACCGTCTTCGCCTGGGCCTGGACCACCGCGCTCCAGCGCTTCTTCACCAGGTTCTGCAGCCACCAGGCCGTGAAGCCCAATTCCTGATCGCTCAGCGGCCGGACGTACTCAACGACCGCGGCGCTGACCCCGGCGCCGGACACGTAGACCCCCTGCGGGTCGCGCAGCAACTGGCCGCCCACGGTAACGCGCACGACCGTCCCCTGCCGCCCGCCGGCCGGGTAGACATACCCCAAATTCGGCCCGTTCTGGGCCAGGACTTGCGTCGCGCCGAGCAGGAGAACCAGAATTGTCAGTCGTTTGAGTACAGTCATACTGGGCTCCGCAAGAACCCACCTCTCCGCCGCCAGATTCCCCTCTCCCCTCCTCCCCTCTCCTGCAAGCAGAGGGGCCAGGGGTGAGGCGCCGTACGCCGTTGCCGTTTGTAGGGGTGGATCTTTCGCGGAGCCCCACCCCGCGAAACATCCACCCGCGCCCGCCGCCAACCCTCGGCTTCGCGGCCGCCGCGGGCGGAGCAAGCTCCGCCCCGACGGGCGAGGCAGCGCCTGCCTTTCGCCGTCGCCCTTGCCGTTCTCCCCTCTCCTGCGGCACTTGTACTCAAGTGCACGGAGAGGGGCCGGGGGTGAGGCCGCCTGCCGCGCCTCACATGATCTCCCGCAACCGGCCGGCGCCCTCGGTCGGCTTCTCGTTGACGGGCATTACTTTGGTGTCCAGACCCCGGGCGTTGGGCAGCGGACCGTCGGGGTCAATTCCCAGCAGCTCCAGGATGCTCCCCAGCAGGTCCTGCGGCGACACCGGCCGCTCCGCCACGAACTCGCCCCTGGCGTCCGAGGCGCCGACCACGTGGCCGCCTTTGAAGCCGCCCCCGGCCACCAGCACGGAGAACACGTTGCCGTAGTGGCTCCGGCCGCCGTTCCAGGGCTCGGCCCAGTCAATCTTGGGCGTGCGCCCGAACTCCCCGCAGCACCAGACGATCGTGGTGTCCAGCAGGCCCTTATCGGCGAGGTCCTGCAGCAGCGTGGCCAGGCCCTTGTCCAGCTCCGGCAGCTTCCGGCGCATCTCCTCGAAGTGCTGCTTGTGCGTATCCCAGCCCCCGTAGTTGATGGTCACGTACGGCACGCCGGCGGCCACCAGCCGCCGCGCCATCAAACAGGACTGGCCGAAGGTGGTGCGGCCATACTTAACGCGGAGGTCCGCCGGCTCCTGCGAGAGGTCAAAGAGCTTCCCGGCGTCGCCCAGGATCATCTCGTAGGCCTGCTCGCGGCAGGTGTCGAGCTTCGCGAACTGCGGCAGACCCGGCAGCGCCTGCGGGAGAGAGTCAAGCGACTTGCGCAACTCACGGCGCGCGCGCTGGCGCTCCTCGGTGAGGCTCTCTGAGACGATCCCTTCCACCACGAAGCGCTTCCCGTTGGGGTCTCCGCCGGTGGCGAAGGGCTTGTACATCGGCCCCAGGAAGCCGGCCTCATCAAAGCGCCCCAGCGGCGCGGTCAGCACAATGTACGGCGGGACCAGCCCCGTGTAGCCGCCCTCGTAGCCCTTGAAGCGCGAGACCAGCGCCCCCAGCGCGGGGTAGACGATGTGCTCCCCCGGCTGGTGACCGGTCTGCACGAGGTACGCCGCGGTCTCGTGGCCGTTGTTGCCGTGGGTCATGCTGCGGATCAGCGAGTACTTGTCGGCCTGCTGCGCCAGCAGCGGCAGCATCTGGCAGATCTTGATCCCCGGCACGTTAGTCTCAATGGGCGTGGTGAAGGGGCCGGCGTAGTCGCGCCCCGCGTCCGGCTTGGGGTCGAAGGTGTCCAGATGCGACGGCCCGCCCCACAGCCAAATCTGGATCACCGACTTGGCCTTGCCCACCGGTTTGCCGGGCGCGGCGACGGGCGCCTGCGCGTACAGGGCGGTGCAGGTGAGCAATAACAGCCCGATTAGCCAAGCGGATAGAGCCTTCATGGGTGTTCCCTGGTTTCTCCTCAATGCCGGTACTGGAACTCCGCGCTATTGATCAGCGCCCAGGCCAGGTCGGTCGCGGCGTCGTTCGGACCCAGGCCCGGGGTCTGCGCGTAGGCCTCCGCGGCGGCCTGCTCGGCCGGCATGGGGTTCCGGGACAGGAGCGTCAGGTAGACCTCCTGGATGAGCGCCGCCCGGTCGCCCCCGGCCGCGGCCGCCGCTGCGCGCAGCCGCGGGCTTTTGATGATCTGCTGCTGCACCTCGCTGGAGTTCAGCAGGTAGAGTTGCTGGGCGTCGGAGGGCGTGTTGCTGCGCTCGGATTCCAGCCCGGTGTCGCGCGCGGGTCGCCCGAACCTCATCAGGAAGGGGCTGGTGATGCTGCCATCGGGCAGGGCCACCGAGCGCTGATCGCTGGGCAGGTAGGTGAAGGGCTCCGGGATCGGACTTACGAAGCTCTGCGCAGTGCCGCCCACCCAGTCCAGGGCGTCGGCCAGCACCTCCGCGTCCAGCCGCCGCACCGGGTAGGAGGCGCACAGCGCCTCGGCCTCCGGGCGGTTGCTGCGGGGCAGGGCGGACTGCTGGTAGGTGCGGGAGTTGAGAATCAAGCGGTAAATCTGCCGCAGGTCCCACTTGTCGGCCACCAACTGCTGGGCCAGGTAGGCGAGCAACTCGGGGTTGGCCGGTGGGTTGTCCGGCCGGATATCGTCCGGCTCGTTGATGATCCCCCGGCCCAGCAGCCAGGCCCAGAGGCGGTTCACCACGGCTCGCGCCAGCCAGGGGTTGTCGGGCTTGGTCAGCCAGTCGGCGAAGGCCACCCGCGGGTCGTCGCCCGCCGCGATCACCGCCTTGCTGCCATCCGGGAAGACGACCGGCAGCGGCGCGGTCGCCGTCAGGTCCGGGTAGACGATCTCTTCCTTCCACTCGCCGCTCGACTTATAGGCCACCCGCGAGAAGAAGACCGCCAGATCGGCGCGCCGCTCGGGCGTCCAGGTCGCCAGGCGCGTGCCCATGAAGCTCAGCGCCACCACCTGCGCCAGATCGTCGGACTGCCGGCCCTGCACCGCGCGGTAGAAGTTCACGCACGGCACGCGGAAGTTGCTACCGCTGGAGGTCAGCAGGGCGCGCACGAATTGGTCATAGGGGAGGTTGCTCTGGATCGCGTCGCGGATCCAGCCGTGGTAGGCCTGCGCCGCGTTGGGCCAGAGGTTAATGGGGAATTCGGCCTTGACCCGCAGCAGGTCGCACCACTTGAGCGCCGCGTAGTCGGCGAACTCGTCTCGCTGGAGCAGGGCGTCAATCAGCGTGGCGCGCTTGGCGGGAGCCGGGTCCAGCAGGAACCGCCGCACCGCGGAAGGCTCCGGCAGGGTACCGGTAACATCCAGGTAGACGCGCCGGATGAAGACCTCATCCGAGCAGGGGTGTGCGGGGTCCACGCCCGCCTGTTGCAGGGCCGCGAGCACCCGCGTGTCCACCCCATTCGCCGGCGTGGCCCAGGTCTCGCGCTCGTAGGGACGCACCGTCGGCGTCTCCGCCGCCGGCGCCCTCCCCACCGCGAGCAGGACCAAGCCCGCTAGCACCAGCCTACTAGAATACTTCAATCCCCAATTGCACCCCTCGCCCTGGGTCAGATGGCGATAGTATACCCCAAAGCGGCGGCGTCCAGTCCCCCGGCGCGCTCCTTTGGGGTGCAATTCATACCAGCCGTGCCAACAGGAAGGCAGCGGCGGCGGCCAAGCCCCCGAGCAGCATGCTCTGCACCGCACTGCGCAGGCGTGGGGAACTGGTGAATCCCGCCTTCACGAAACCGAAAATGCCCAGCACAGTCAGCGTGACCGCCGCGGAAACCACCAGCGCCGACGAGGCGGCGGGCAGCAGCATATACGGCGCGAGCGGGACCAGGCCTCCGACGATGTAGGCCCCGCCGATCGTCGCGGCGCTGGCGAGGGCCCGCCGGGGATTGGGCCGCTCTAGGCCCAGCTCAAAACGCATCATAAAGTCCACCCAGCCATCGGGGCGCCGCTCCAGGGCCGTCACGATGGGCGTGCTCTCCTCCGCGGTGAGTCCGTAAGACTGGAGGATGCCCCGGACCTCCGCCGACTCCGCGGCGGGGGTAGCGGCGACCTCGTGGTACTCGCGCCGGCGCTCCGCCGCGTAGTGCTCGGCGTCGCTGCGGGCGGCCAGGTAGCCGCCCATGCCCATAGCGATGGCCCCCGCCGCAATCTCAGCCAGGCCGCCGGTGATGATCAGGTGCGTGGCCGCCGCAGCGCTCGACAGCCCCGCCGCCAGCGCGAAGGGCACGGTCAGCCCGTCCGCCATACCGATAATCACGTCGCGCACGGTGTCTGAGGCGGAAAAATGGCGCTCCAAGTGCGGTGTTTGGGGCATCGGGGACTCCGGGGCGGGATTTCCTCCCGCAACTGGGTATACTTCCTCGCGTGCCTAGGCAGACGCCGCGGCACGCGAGTGGTTCGCCGCGCCGCCCGGAAATCGCGGCGACCCGGCCCCCACAAGGGCTGTCGGCCTGCGACGGCGAAGGTACAGTACGGCAGAGCAAGCGAAGGCGGGCCGGTCGGGAGGCAAGCTATGGGCAGACTACCTGCAGGGATGATGATTCTGACGGCGGCGGTGCTGCTGGCCGCGGCGCCCGGGCTCCGGGCGCAGACTGCGCCGGCGACACCGGCGACCCCGACGGCGCTCACCATCAAGCCGGACCCCTCGGGCGAGATTCGGGTGCTCGGCGCGGACGGGGAGCTGGTCAGCCTCGCGCTCAACGCCCACGGGCCCCAGTGGAAGCACGCGCCGCAGTCCACCGCCACCGCGACAAGCACCGCTCTCCCCGGCGGCGCCGGCCAGAAGATAGTCGGCACGCTGCCGGTGCCCAACACCGACGGCGGCGCGCTCAAGTTCACGGAGACCCTCACGCCACTCCCCTCCGGTTTCCGCGTGGAGTACGAGGTCGGCGTGACCCAAGCGCTGAAGCTCAACGGTCTGCAGGTCTCCCTGCTACTCCCCGTGGCCCGGTTCGGCGGCAAAGAACTGCGCATCGAGCGCCCCGAGGGCGACCCGCAACTCGCCACCTTCCCGGTGGACCAGCGCCCCGACCAGCCGGGAATCTGGGGCGGGGAGGGCTCCACGCTGGCGGTCGCCCCCGGCACTGAGCAGGCGATCACCATTGAGTTGCTGGCCCCCGCCGACGTGGTGGTCCAGGACCTGCGCCAGTGGGAGCAGCCCGTGTTCGAGATCCGCTTCCCGGCCCTCATGGAAGAGAGCCGCGAGATCGCCGCCGACGACCAGTTCCACCTCGTCCTCACCGTAACGTTCGCCGCGCCGCTGAAGTGGGCCGCCCCCTAGGCCGGCCCACCCGCGACCGCGAGTACCGACTCAACCCACGAATCGAGGCCGATGATGACCGCAATTCCTACCCCCGCCCCTTGGAGCGCCGCTGGGATGCAGCCCCGCCGCGACTGGATTTTCGACCAGGTGCGCCGCAGCTTCCGGCCCTTCGTCGACGCGCAGGGCGTCTGGCAGAGCCCGCCCGGCGTCAACCCCGAGCCGGATTGGCGCGTTATCGTGCAGGTGGCGCTGCCTTTCCTGCTGGGCGATGAGGCGGACCGCCGCCTGGCGCGCGCCTTCCTCACCCACCCCACCGTACACCAGCGGATCAATGCCTGCTCCTTCACGACCGAATACGTCCTGGCCGTGATCCTCGGCGCCGGCGAGGCGCTGCCGGCCGACCTGCGCGCGCTGTTGCGGGAGCGGATCGGCCGCGACCTGCTACATTACGCCAAGAAGGACCTGCAGCACCACGGCTACAACGACAACCACGTGACGCTGGCGACCGCCTCGCTGGTCCTGGGCGGGGAGTTGACGGACAACCCGGAAGCGGTCGAGGAGGGGCGCGCCAACTTGCTCAACTTCCGCGACACCTTCCTGCGCCGCGGGTTCATGCACGAAACCAACGACTGCTACCTCCCACACTCGATGTACTCGACCGCCGCCGTCGCCGAGTTCGCCCAGGACGAGCAGATCAAGCAGCTCGCGCTGGACTGTGAGGCGCGCCTCTGGGCGGACTGGATCGGCCACTGGCACCCGAATCTCAGCCGCAAGCCCGGACCGAGCGCCCGCGACTACACCGGCGGCCGGCTCAACCCGCTGGTGATCGCCACCGGTCTGTGGGGTGTGTTCGGCGAGGGCTTCGGCCAGCCCGCCTTCCCGCCCGCCGACGTCTTCGCCGCGGCGCTTCCGGAGGAGCGGCACTTCGAGTTCAACGGCAATCCCAGCGATGGCCACTGGAACCTGGGGTTCCTCGCGCGGATGATGGCGCACCCCTTCCACGTGCCGGAGCAGGTCGCGCCGCTGATCTACGACCGCGCCTATCCGCACGTGATTTGCGGGACTCACGAGACCGGCCATTTCGACGAGGGCGCGCGCCACGAAGTACCCGGTCCCGGCGGCACGAAGGTGCTGGAGGGGCTTACCCTGACCGACGTGCTTCCTTTCTCCGGCCGCGAGATCTTCACGTACCAGTACCAGGAAGCCGACTGGGCGATGGGCACCGCCAGCCAGCGGATGATCGGCAACTGCCCCAATAACAACTGGGGCGTCTACTACCGCAAGTCTGCCCCGCTGACCCGCACCGCCGACCAGGGCCTGCTGTTCTGCTCCTACACCATCAATGACAAGCCGGTCACCGGCGCGTGGACCTTCCAGATGGACCCGCACGACCCGGCCGTGCACCAGACGGAAGACGTCGAGCACTGGTTCGACAACGGCCGCTATGCCGGAGTCCAGCACGAGCGCACCTCGCTCCTGCTCTACCGCCCCCGCGTCCACGAGCGCCACGCCCTGACCGCGTTAGCCACCACGCTGGTCTTCCCGCGCTGCTTCCGCAACCGGGTGGACCACCTGTGGCTGGGGGATACGGAGATCGAGGACTTCACCGGCGAGTCGGCCGAGCTGTGGGACATCTTCATCCAGGACGGGCCGCTCTACCTAGGGATTCGTCCGCTGCTGAGCCGCCCGCAGGCCTGCGCTGGCGCGCGGGTGCGCGCGGTCCGCGAGGAGTTCTGGGGGTTGATCCACCTCTACAGCTACCGCGGTCCCGCGCTGAGCCTGAGCGAGATGGACCTGTGCCGGATCGGCGGCGGGTTCTTGTGCGAGGTGGCGACGACGGCAGAGTTCCCCTCGATCGAGGCCTTCCGCGCCTGGTTTCGCGCGGGCCAGGTGCTGGACGATCAGCTCTTCTTCATGCGCCAAGTGCGCTACCACCGCGAGGGGCTGGACCTGGGGCTGCGCTGGGACGTGTGGACCGACACGCTCATGTACCGGATGCTCAATGGCCGGGAGTACCCGCTGCCGACCTTCGACTGCACCGGCGTCAACCCGGAGAGCCTGCCCTGGCTGACCGGCGACGTCAGCGGCTTCGACCACTTCACCTGGGCCGCCCGCCAGGCCCGGCGGCCGCTGGCCCCGCACTGCCAGGAACCGGGGACACTCGTCGAGTAGACCGGGACAGGGGCGCGGGGCAACGCTTACGAGTCGGCGGCCAGGGCGCCGGCGGGCTCCATGCCGAATAGCTCCAGCAGGACCTGCATGTAGTACCGGAAGTTCTCCAGGGAGATGTCCGTGCCGACGGAATGGTCCACTCGCGGCAGGTACCCGCCCTCGGCGATGAGCGGCGGCACCTTGCGCTCCAGTTCCGCGCGAATGGCGGGCTTGCCGGCCGCCAGGGCGCGCTTGTCTATCCCGCCAATCATGCGCAGGTCGCGGCCGTAAGTGGCGCGCAGGGCCAGCGGGTCCATGTCCGCCGCGCATTCGATGGGGTAAAACAGGTTGATCCCCGCCTCCAGCAGATGCGGCAGCATCAGGTTGAGGTTGCCGTCGCTGTCGAAGAAGAAAATGTCTACCCCGTGGCTCCGCGCCAAGTCCACCACCGCCTGATGGTAGGGCATGATGAACTTGCGGTACATCGCCGGGGAGAGCAGCGGCGCGGTCTTGTAGGCAAAATCCTCGCCGAACGAAACGTAGAGCACCTCGCCGGGCAGGTCCGCGAAGACCCGCTCCAGGATACGCATGATGAGCTCAAAATAGGCGTCGTTGTAGCGCTTGATGCTCTCCGGCGCGTCGTAGAGCATGGTGCTGAGCAGCTCGACGCTCATCAGGTTGCGCAGGATGCCGTAGTACGACCCACCGCTCGCCACCACCCCCAGCCCGTCCGCGCGCCACGCCGCGACCTGTGCGTCCCAGTCGGCGGGAATCCGCCCCGCGCCGCCGTTCCACCTCAGAAGCTCGATCCGCTCCTCCAGGTCCGCCGGCGTCTTCACCGGGAAGTCTATCCAGTGCGGCATGGAGGTGTGGTCCCGGAAGTCTTTGAGGGTCGCGCCATAGGCGTCCGTGCGGATGACGAACTCCTCGGTTTCCTCGAGGATGCGCGGCTCCAAGGGTGGAATGAAGAAGGTATCAATCCCGGCCCCGTGATACCGGAAGGGCTCCACCCCCAGGTAATCCTCCAGCGCCACGCCGCGCGGATAGCCCTCGCCGTACCAGCGCTCCAGGGTATCCGGCCACGGCCCATCGAGGAAGTATGGCGGAT
This sequence comes from Armatimonadota bacterium, assembly GCA_036504235.1. Lineage (GTDB taxonomy): Bacteria > Armatimonadota > Zipacnadia > Zipacnadales > Zipacnadaceae > Zipacnadum. Next base: position 62,061 of record DASXVN010000003.1, read on the forward strand.
GATCCACGGGCAGATAGTGCATGGCGTTATAGAAACGTTCGCGGTTGGTCAATTCCTTACTCCTTCACGTTGACTCCAGGCAACTCGGCGCTACTTGCCTCGCGCCAGCCAGCCGAGCATCCGGACCGCGGCCTGCTGCCAGCCGGGGGTGTCCCAGAAGGCCGTCTTCCCCGCCGGGGCCTCACCGTAGGCGGTGCCCAGCACGTAGGCCACCCGCCCCGCGCCCGCCGGGGCGTAGACCGCAAAGGGATCCTTCCCCGCGGTCATCCAGACCTCGGCGCCGGGACGCGGCAGCAACTTGCTGCGCCACGGGACCATGCCCAGCGGCGGAGTGATCTTGCCCAAGCGTTTGGTCCCCGCGGCGGTCACCGCCAGGGCCTGCCCGCTGGCGGCCAGGTCGAAAGCGCTGCCCATCGTCACCGGCAGCAGCGGCTCCAGCGGTGAGCCCGCCCACTTGCCCGCCCCCCCGGCGTACGTCCCGCCCAGGACCAGCAGGCCGCCGCCCTGGGTTACGTAGTCGGCCAGGCGCTGGCGTTTGTCGTCGGTAAAGGGGTCCTGCGGCAGGTCGGCCAGCACCACCACATCGTAGCTGAGCAACTCCTCCCGCGTCGCGGGGAAGTAGGTCAGGAAGTTGCCCATCCATTCCTTCCAGATATACCCGCCTTGCTTGACCGCGTCGGCGCCCCAGGCCGCGCGGGCGGCCTCGTCCAGGCGCCAGCCGTAGGCCCAGGGGCCGGCCAGAAAGAGCGTGCGCACCTTCTTCACGGTGGGCCGCTCGGCCTGCCAGTAAGCCAGCCGGTAGTCGCTAATCGCCTGCCGCAAGGCCGACTCACCGGCGAAGGAGCGGTTGTCCAGGAAAGCGCCGCGCTGGGCGTTGAGGGTCGCCACCCGCTGGCGCAGAGCCGAGAGCTTGCCACTCTGGCCGGAGCCGAGCGCCCCGCCCAAGGCCTCCAGACGCTGGCCCTCCGCCGCGGGCGAGAAGCCGGTGATCGCCGTCGGCAGCCACGGGTCCGCGGCCATCGTCGCGCGCACCCCCGGCGCCTCGTCTTTCAGGGTCTTCAGCGCGGCCGAGTTGGCCGTGCCGTTGAAGTCCCACAAGGCCAAGCGACAGCGGCCGCGGGCGACCTGGGGATTGAGGTTGATGACGACGGGGTAGTCGGTGATCTGCGCGGTGACTTTGTCCAGCTCCTCGGGCAGAACCACGAGCGCCGCGCCGCCGAGACCATAGGTGGGGGACTTCTCCAGGGTGTTGTCCTGGTAGTACTGCCACCATTCGGTCGCGAGGTTCAGATCCACGGTCTGGACCTGCTCCACGTCGCGGTCGGCGGTGAGCATATGGCGGTCCAGCTTGACCCCCGCCAGCCGGTCCGGCTCGCTGACCCGGAAGCCTTCCGGGTAGCAGCTCAGGCTGATCGCGAGGGTCTTGAGGTCGGGCTTCGGCTCCCAGCGGACTTCCATCAGCAGATGGTCGCTGCCCGACTGCAGCACAAAGCGCACCCGGACCTTGGCCAGAGCGTGCTCCCAGGTGAAGTCCAGTACGCCCTGCGCCCCGGTCTCGATGGTCTCGACCGTCGGCTCGGTGGCCGTCAGGTTGAGATTGTTGCCCGTGATAGAGAAGAAACCGCCGTGGTACCAGTTGCCCTGGATGGGCTGGGGCATGCCCACCGAGGAGTAGGTGTTCTGCCAGGTCCCGTCGGGCTGCTTGGTCTGCTCCTCGTGCAGCGCGAGCGCGTAGTCGCGGGTCAGACCGGTCTGGCGGAACAGGCGGTTACCCTGCCGCTTCTTGCCCTCCGCGTACTCACTCCACTTCATGCCATCGTCGGTGATGGTCACGGGGGGCGGGGAAGGCGGGGGCGCGTCCGCGGCCAGCAGCGGCCGCAGTGGACTCAGCAGGGCGAGCACCGCGCAGAGGACCAGGGGGCGGGTAGACATGGGAAGACTGCTCCTTGTGCCGACAGGATCTACCTCCGGCGCGCTCTACCCCTCGCCGGGAAACACCCAGGACGAAGCGAAAGCCACCGGCCCGGCGGCGCGGTTGACCTTCACCCGCATGCAGTAGACGCCGCCTCGCAGGCCCGAGAGGAACACCGCCCCTAGCGGAATCACCTGCCCGTGCACGGTCTCGTCGCCGTTCAGGCGGCGGTGGTGAACCCAGGCCCCGCCCCGGATTTCGCCCTGATCCACGCTCACCAGTTCCAGGTTCGAGCCGGTGCTGTCCGGCGTGCCGAAGCCGATCTGGTAGTTGCGGCCCACGGCCAGGAATTCGTCGTCGCCGAGACTGATCAGCAGCCCGCCGCCGGCTACCGCGACCTCACTGCTGGGCGCCAGGGTGTTCGCGTACACCTTCAGGCCCCCCAGCGTCGTCGCCACCTGGTCGCTCTCGTCCTGCTGGTAGAAGCCCAATACACGCCCCTCCGCCTGCGCGGCGGTGAGCAGCGGCATGAGCTCGGCCAGCACCGCGTACGACTCACCCAGGGGGTCGCCGGCCTCGCGCAGGTCAATGGCAAACGGACCGAAGCCCAACGCCGCGTGCTGCCCGAAGGCATAGAATACGGCCCCGGCTGCCCGCGCCTCGCGGTACGCCTCCGGAATGAACAGGGGATTGCCGCCCCGCGCGTAGGAGGCGCAGACCTCCTTGAACCTCGGGTCGTAGATATCCGGGGCCAGCAAGTCCAGGTGCGGCGCGGCCGCCCGCCAGATGTCCATCACCCGCGAGACGGGTCCGCCGCTGGGGTAATCCCCAGCGCTGGGCTGCCCCTCCGACACCAGCCAGGCGTTAGCATACATCGGCAGGTTGTGCTCCCGTCGCCCCGCCGCGGCGACCGCGTCCAGGTGCGAGGCCAGATGCCAGGCCATAAAGAACTCGGCCGCGTCCTTGCCGAAGGTCTCCGCCCAGGGCTGCCCCCCCACCCGACCATGCCCCGCCCACGGCTCGCCGACCTCGGGCAAGAGTTGCTCGTCGTGGGCCTGCAGGTAGTCGGTCAGACCCGCCGGCACCGGCTGCCGGAAGGCCTCCTCGGCGGCCGGAGAAAAGTCCCGCGGCGCGCTGAGAATGCCCACCTCGTTCTCGACCTGCATCATGACCACCGTGTACGCCGGGTCGTTCGCGCCGATCCACTGCATCAACGCCGCAAACGCGCGGGCGTCCGCCTCGGTGATTGCCGGGTGGAAGGGCGAAATGATGTCCATGTTCGCCCCCGCTTCCGACTGCACCCGCGGGAACCGCGCGAGGTCCTGCTTGACCCACGCCGGGACGTAGCAGGACTTGCCGTTCTTCCAGGCGCCAAACCACAGCAGCACCAGCCGCATCCCCCGCTCGCGCGCGGTGGCGATCAGCGCCTCCACCAGGGAGAAGTCGTACGTCCCCTCCTCCGGCTCCACCAGCTCCCAGGTAACCGCGGCGATGACCGTATTCAGGTGCAGCGCGGCCAGCCGGTCAAACATCTCCGGCATATCCGCGGCGCAGGCGGAGCTGGAGTTGCCCAGCTCCCCGGCCAGCATGAGAAAGGCCTGCTCGTCCACCATCAGTTGCACAGCTTGTCCGTTGCGCTGCAGATGCGGCAAAGAAGAATTGCTCATAGGTTTGGTCCTCACTTGTCAGTCTGTTTACTTGAACTCGGCCACGACGACCGTCCACACGGCCAGCCGCGGGATCGTCACCGAGCCGTCGGCAGCGGGCGTCACGGGAATTACATCACCGGGCACGTCCGGCGACATCGCGACCACTGCGGCGAGCTTCTTGCCCGCCGGGGTGGCGAAAGTCACCTTCACGTTCTGCGCCGGGGCGGGCGGCTTATCCGCCCAGCCGTCGTCGTCCTTCTCCGGCAGGTTAATCAGGTTCACCACCACGCGCTTACCGCCGCCGGGCAGATCGCGCGCGTTGACCAGGTCTTCCCACCAGACGCTCGCCGGACCGGCCACTTTGACCGCGTCCGCGGCAGGCCGGACGTAGCGCAGGTTGCAGTCCCACAGGTACTCGCCCCAGCGGAACTCGAAGCGGCGGTAGTTCGGCCAATTGACGGCGCTCGGAGACGGCCAGCCGTCAATCTGCACCCCGCTGGCGGACGATACGGCCTCCAGGTAGCGGTTGCTGGGCATCCAGCCGGCGTGCGAGAAGCCCCCGCGCTGGCGGATCGGCGTGCACTCCTGCTGCAGGTAGAAGGCCGCCTTCTTCCAGGGGTGATAGACGCTGGACGGCTCCCCGGCGGAGTTGAAGAACTCGTACAGGCAGTACGAGCCGGGCACGATCACGTCGAATTCCGCCTCCGAGGAGATCTTCATCGGGTAGCCGAAAACGCAGGTGTTCCAGCCGAAGAGGTAGCCGGGCCGACGCTCGCCGAGGACCTTGCGGGTCTTGGCCATGAAAGCCGCGTTGGCGGCGGCGGGGTCCGGGAGCGGCTCCAGCTTGCCGGTGGAGTCATAGCCCTCCACCAGCCCCGGCTGTCCGTCGCTGCGGAAGCCGTCCCAGCCGAACATCTCCGACGACTTGATGCATTGGTCAATCCAGTAGTCGCCCACGATCCCTTCACTGGGTCGGAAAAGACCGCTGACGATGCCGCCGGGCGTGTGGGCAGGCTGAGATTCCGGCTCGTAGCGGTCGTTGGTGAGCTGGTCCACGTCGAACCAGGCGTTGGGCCGTCCGGTCTTGTCATAGGTAAGCCAGTCCGGATGGCGACGGGCGAAGTCGAAGCCGACCGGACCGTAACCGAAGTACTGGATGTAAGTAACCACGGCCATCCCGTTCTCATGCGCCCGCTGCACCAGATACTGCCAATCGCTCTTGCCCTCGCTGTACCATCCCTGACCGGAGCGCCAGGTCTCGGTGTCCGAGGTCATTCCGTCAAACTGCGAGGGCAGCACCGAGTAGGCCTCCAGGCAGGTCGTGTAGCCATTCCGGAACCGGGGCAGCATCGAGTCGTCAATCTGCTTGTTCGCCTTGGCGCCGCGCAGGTTGAAGAGGGTAAGGTAATGCCCGACTTCCCAGGGGTTAGCGCCGACGGTGAAGAACTCATGGCCGCTCCCGGTGAGTTGATCCGGCGACAAGGCGCCCCCCACACTCGCCACGGAACCCACGCTGGCCACGGCCTCGTGGCCCCATTTGCGGTCCGCGGGTATTGGGTAGCTGAAGGCGACCTTCGCCTCGCCGTTGGCCGGAACGTTCACTTTCTGGGCGGGCAATCGGTCGCGGTTATCCAGGCCCCAGATGACGGCCAGGTCCACGGACACGTCGGCGATCGCGTTACCGCCGGCGTTGGCGACCGTCACCGTGATCGTCGCGGTCTCGCCTGGCTTGTAGCAGAGCTTCTCCGGCCAGACCTGCTTGACGGAGAGATCACCCGCCAGGGCGGGGAGGGTCAGCGCGAGCAAGAGGCAAGGGATTAGCAGTCTACGGCACATGAGTAGGCTCCTTTATAGCAGACCAACGGGTAGACCCGGAGAGGCGTCGCCGGCTCCCTACTTGAACTCCGCCACGACGACCGTCCACACACTCACCTGCGGGATCGTCACTGAGCCGTCGGCGGCCGGGGTCACCGCGATTACGTCGCCCGGCACGTCCGGCGACAGCGCCACCACTTTGACCAACTTTTTGCCCGCCGGCGCGGCGAAAGTCACCTTCACGTTCGTCGCCGGCGCGGGGGCCTTGTCGGCCCAGCCGTCGTCGTCCTTCTCCGGGAGGTTGATCAGATTGACCACCACGCGCTTGCCGCCGCCCGGCAGGTCCCGAGCGTTGACCAGGTCCTCCCACCACACGCTCGCCGGACCGGCCACTTTCACCGCGTCCGCGGCCGGACGGACGTAGCGCAGGTTGCAGTCCCACAGGTACTCGCCCCAGCGGAACTCAAAGCGGCGGTACTCCGGCCAGTTCACCGCGCTCGGGTCCGCCCAGCCGTCAACCTGCACGCCGCTGGCGGAAGCCATGGCCTCCAGGTAGCGGTTGCTCGCCATCCAGCCGGCGTGCGAGAAACCCCCGCGCTTGCGGATCGCGGCGCACTCCTGCTGCAGGTAGGACGCGCCCTTCTTCCAGGCGTGGTAGACGACGTTGGGCTGGCTCGCGCCGCGGAAGAACTCGTAGAGGCTGTAGGCGTTCGGGAGCATCGCGTCTTCCTCGGTCTCGCTGTTGTACATCTGCGGGTAGCCGCCGGCAACGTTGTTCCAGCCAAAAAGAAAGTCCGGGTACTTGGCCGTCAGCTCGCGGCGGAACTTGCGCACAAACTCGGTGTTGGCCACGCCCGGATTCGGCAGTTCCTCCAGCTTCCCGTTCACATCGTAGCCGCCGACCACGCCGGGGGTGCCGTCACTGCGGAAGCCGTCCCAGCCGAACATATCCTTCGAGCGGCCCATTTCGGCGATCCAATAGTCGCCCACCATTTGCTTGCTGGGGAGAAATTGTCCGGTCGTGATGCCGCCGGGCGTATGGGGAGGCTGAGATTCCGGCTCGTAGCGGTCATTGGTGAGCTGGTCCACGTCGAACCAGGCGTTGGGCCGCCCGGTCTTGTCGTAGGTCAGCCAGTCCGGATGCCGCCGGGTAAAGTCAAAGGCCTCCGGCCCGTAGCCGAAGTACTGGATGTAGGTAACCACGGCCATCCCGTTCTCATGGGCGCGCTGGACCATGTATTGCCAGTCGCTCTTGCCCTCGGTATACCAGCCCTGACCGGAGCGCCACGTCTCGCTGCCCGGGGTCATATCGTCAAACTGCGAGGGCAGGACCGAGTACGCCTCAATGCAGGTTGTGTAGCTCTTGCGGAACCGGGGCAGCAGCGAGTTGTCTATCTGGCCGCCTTTCTTCGCTCCCCGCAAACCGAAGCAGGTGAGGTAGTGCCCCACTTCCCAGGGGTTATTGCCCACGGTGAAGTACTCATGGCCGGAGACGGCTCCGGAGGCGTCAGTGACGGTCGCCACGGCCTCATGGCCCCACTTGCGGTCCTGGGGTACGGGATAGGAGAACGTCACCTTGCCCTCGCCCTTGGCCGGCACGTTCACCTTCTGGACGGGAAGCTGGTCGCGGTTATCCAGGCCCCAGACAATGGCCAGATCCACGGGCAGGTCGGCCACCGCGGTGGCGCCGGCGTTGGCCACGGTCACCGTGATCGTCGCGGTCTCGCCCGGCTTGTAGCAAATCTTCTCCGGCCAGACCTGCTTGATAGAAAGGTCCCCCGCCAGGGCGGGGAGGGCCAGAGCGACAAGCAAGAGCAAGCACAGGGTCAGGCGGTTGGTGCGCATAGTGGTTCTCCTTTTCGGATGCGAACGACTCCCGTAGGGGCGCGTCTCGTCGAGCACGCCCGCGTGCTCGATGATACACGCCCGTTCGCTGCCTGCCAGTTAGCGAGCGGGCGTGTGTTG
>DASXVN010000004.1:0-46830 GCA_036504235.1 Armatimonadota bacterium
TGACGGCGCTGGCCATCAATCTAAAGAAGACCGCAGCGCGCGGCGTGGAGCGAGCGAACGCTTTTTTCGGCCAGCGGCCCCGGCGGCAATACAACCCGGCCTGAAAGCCGCACCCGCGGAGGCGGTTTCTTAACAGAACCCGAGAGCCGCCCCTACAACGGCGAAGGGCAAACGGCATACCGGCGAGACGCCGGTGCCACCGACGGAAACGACAAAGGCTAACGGCCGGCGGGGTACGAGCCCCCGCCCTACAAGCGGCAACGGCTAAGGGCAACGGCCGGCGGGGCACGTAGGCCCCGCCCTACAGTACGGCAAAGGCAAACGGCGGGCCCACCCCGCCCTCGGCGGACCTCGGGCACCCCTCCCATAGTGGGAGGGGCTAAGGAAACGGCGGGAAATTCCGGGAGGGGCCGCATGCGAGCACGACCGACGTCTGCGGCGGGCGCGCGGAAGCATCCGGCCCAGGGCTAGCGCTAAGGCCTGGGCCGGATACTTGCGCGCGTCCCGCTCGGAAGCGGGTCGTGCTCGTATGCGGCCCCTCCCGGAAACGCCCACGACGGACGGCCATCCGAACCTTCCCCCCCGGTAAGGTGTCTCAACGACCGGGCAGCCGCTCGCGGGCCGCTGCGCGTATATCTAGGGAGGTATGAGAATTGAACAGACGAGCGCTGTACCTGTTAGTCGCGGGCGCCCTGGGCGCTGCTTTGCTGCTGGGGGTTACCGGTTGCGACCTCAACACCGGGGGCAACACCGGAACCATGCGCATCCTACTGGCGGACCTGCCGGCTACCGAGGTGGCCGAGGTGCACCTGCGGATCAACGCAATCGAGGGCATGCAGGCGGGGCGAGACCCGGTCACCATGCTGCAAGGCGCGGACCTGCCGGTGGATATTGACGTGGCCGCGCTGGCGCGCCGGGCGCTGCTGCTGGGCGCGCCGCGCGTGCCCGCCGGTAACTACAGCCAGCTCCGGCTGATACTCTCCACGACCCGCGGAGCGAACTGGGTCCGGCTGACCAACGGCACCACCGCCGACCTGATCCCGCCCGCCAACGGCTACGCACTGGCGCGCATGGCCACCGGCGCGCTGTCCATCACCGGCGGACAGACCAGCACCGTCCTGATTGACTTCAACGCCGCCGCCTCCATCCAGCGCGTGGGCGGCAACTGGGAACTGCGGCCCCTGGTCTACGCCAGCGCGAGTGATGACCCCAACCCGGTGCTTTCCGGAGTGCAGGGCAGCGTGCTGGATGCGCGGGGGCGCCCCCTGGCCCCGCCCGCCAACACGCAACTGGGCGCCTTTCTGATGGGGCCGCTGGGTACGGTAGCCGTGGGCGAGGTCTCTCGCCGGGACGGCTCCTTCCTCATCCCCTGCGTGCTGCCCGGCACCTACACGGTGCGCCTGTACAACGCCACGCTCGACTGGACGCCGGTAGGCGATCCGCTGGTGTACAGCCTCAACGGGGCGAAAGCCGCGCCGGCCGGGCGGATCAACATCCTGCCGGGGCGGACCGCTACCGTGAACGCGACCGTGTCTTACTAGGGCGCGACCGTACGTTTGGTTAGGTCTGCAGACCCCTCCTCGATGATTCGAGGAGGGGTTTGTCGTGGGCGGGCGGCTAACGACCGGCCCACCCCGCCCTCGGCAGACCTCGGGCACCCCTCCCGGGGCGGGAGGGGCTACGGCAACGGCGGGGGAGCTCGCGGCGCGGTTGCGCCGGCCTCACCCCCCAGCCCCCTCTCCTGGCAGGAGAGGGGGAGAACGGCAGAGGCAACGACCGAGATGTTGCTGTTATCTCTCTCCCGCGGGAGCGGGGGAGAGTGGCGCCGCGCGTTAGCGCGGTGACGAGAGGGGAGAACGTTAGCGCCAGGCGGGGACCCCCTCTCCCCGGCGCTGCGCGCCGGTACTCTCCCCCGCAAGCGGGAGAGAGATAACGGCTTAAGGATAGGGGCAACGGCCGGCGGGGCACCCTTCGACAGGCTCAGGGCCTACGGCGTAGGCCCCGCCCTACAAACGGCAGGCTGCTGACCGGCGCGGCGGCTTGTGTTATACTGAAGGGTAAGTCACGCCCCGAACCGGGCGGACGGACTGGGGTGAACGCTTTGATCGCACTGATTGACTATGGCATGGGGAATCTGGGGAGCGTGGAGAAGGCGCTGCAGGCGGTGGGTTGCACCGTGCAAATCACCGCGGAACCGGCGGTGCTGGAAGCCGCGGCGGGCGTGGTGCTGCCCGGCGTGGGCGCTTTTGATGACTGCATGACCGGGCTGGAAGAGCACGGACTGGTCGGGCCGATTAAGGACCTGATCGCCGGCGGCAAGCCCTTTATCGGCATCTGCCTGGGGTTGCAGATGCTCTTTGAACGCTCCGAAGAGGGCGAGAAACCCGGGCTGGGCATCTTCCCGGGGCGCGTGGAGCGCTTCCACCACGACTTGAAGATTCCGCAGATCGGCTGGAATCAGGTCAACATCAAGGCGGCGGCTCCGCACCTGGCGGGCGTGCCCGACAAGACCTGGTTCTACTTTGTCCACTCCTATTATGTGGTGCCCGAGGACCCCTCGATTATCGCCACGACCACCGAATACGGCTACGAGTTCTGCTCGGCGATCTGGAAAGATAACGTCTTCGCCAGCCAGTATCACCCGGAAAAGAGCCAGGACGTGGGCCTGCAGGTGCTGCGCAACTTCCGCGCGCTGGCCGAGGGGTAAGCCACGTCGCAGGGGGCGCAGATGAAGGTCTTCGTCGTTGGTGTCTTGCTGAGCATCCTTGTCCTCGCCGGCTGCCCCGCGCGGCCGCAACCGCCGGCGCCGTCGGCGCCGAGCGTGATGGTGACTCCGCCGCCGGTGGCGGCACCGGCGCCCACCACTACCTCCCCTGCTCCTGCGAAGACGGTCGCCGCTAAGGGCGACCTCCAGCGCGAGGACGACCCGGAGACGTGGAGCGTCTACCGGGGGGCGTGGTTTGAGGTGCGCTACCCGCAGGGGTTCAAGGTGGCGCCGCGGCAGAAGAGCGCTAGCGCCGCCGGGTATGATGGCGTGAGCTTCCTGTCGCCGGACGGCAAGGTCGAGTTCTACGTCTTCTCGCCCCAGTGGAGCGGGGAGCCGGACTGGATCAAGCCGCTGGCCGGGGAGGAAGTGGAGGACCAGTCCACCGAGACCCGGGGCGAGAGCCAGGCGGTGCAGGTGACGCTGCGCGGGCCGGGTGGCAAGTATGAGCGGGCCTATGTGGACGTGAGCAACGCCACGGCGCACACCCGCCACGTGTTCGGGATCAAGTACCGCAACGCCGCCGCCTACAGCGACTATCTGCCCCTGTATCTCAAGTTCAAGGAATCACTGCAGCAGTTCGCGGACTAGAGGCGGGTGCGACGCGGCAGCCGGGCCTCACCCCCTACCCCTCTCCTGGCAGGAGAGGGGGGAAAGGCAACGGCGAACGGCGAGGAGCCTCACCCCTGCCCCTCTCCCTGCGGGAGAGGGGACGGCAAGCGACAAATGGCAAAGGCCGGCGGGGGACCCTTCGACAGGCTCAGGGCAGGCATGCCCCCGCCCTACCAGGGGTGCAGCGCAAGACGCAACCACAGGAGACCTGATTCATGCGCGGAATGGGTATGGGCAGAATGATGCGGGACGGCAGCCCGGACAGCGACGTTAAGCCGCTACGGCTGACCGATAAGCGCATGTTGGGCTGGTTCTACCACAAGCTGGGGCCGTACTGGCCGCAGGTGCTGACCGGGACGCTCGCTACGCTGGTCGCCTCGGGAGCCGGGCTGCTGCTGCCTCAGCCTACTCGGCCGCTGCTGGATCAGGTCATCGGCGCGCACCGCTATGAGTTGCTGCCGCACTTCCTCCTGCTGCTGGCGATCTACTATTTCGGCCGGGAATTCTTCGGCTCCGTGCGGATGAACGTCATGCACATCCTGGGGCAGCGGTTTGTGTTCAACCTGCGCCGGGAGTGCTACGAGCATCTGCAGACGCTGTCGCTCAGCTACTACGACGACCACCCGACCGGCGACATCATGTCCCGGCTGTCGAATGACGTGACCGCGGTGGAGGACATGGTCGTGCACGGGATTGACGAGGTTATCGCCAACGTCGTCACCGCCGTGGGCGTCATCGTGATTCTGCTGGCGAGCTTTGGGGACCGACCGCTGCTGCTGCTGGCGGGCTTTTGGCCCGTGCCCTTCTTCGTCACCGGGATTATCATCTTCTCCCGCTACGTCCGGCCCATCTACCGCAAGATCCGCGAGGACCTGGGGGATATCAACAACGAACTCCAGGAGAGCATCGCCGGCATCCGCGTGGTGAAGGCCTTTGGGCGGGAGGCGCATGAGCTGGAGCGGTTCCAGAAGCGCTCGTGGCAGTACTACCTCGCCAACGCCCGGGGCATCCGCTGGTGGGCGACTTTCTTTCCGCTGCTGACCTTCCTGACCTCGCTGGGCACGGTGACGGTCTGGTGGATTGGCGCGCGGGCCAACCCCGGCGGCGGACCGGCCCTGCTGACCAGCGGTGAGGTCATGCTGTTTCTGGCCTACGTGGCGATGTTCTACGGGCCGGTAGGGATGCTTATCCGCGTCTATGACATCTTCAACCGGGCGCTGGCGGCGCTGGCCCGGCTCTTCCAGATTCTCGACGAGCAGCCGGAGATCAGGGACGCGGCGGATGCGCGCGAGCTGACCACGGTGGCGGGCGCGGTGGACCTGGAGCACATCTCCTTCCGCTACAAGACCGGCGAGGAAGTGCTGCATGACATCTCTGTCCACGCCGATCCCGGCGAGACCGTGGCCCTGGTGGGGCGCAGCGGCGCCGGCAAGACCTCGCTGGTCAACCTGATCCCCCGCTTCTACGACCCGCAAGAGGGGCGTGTGCTGGTGGATGGGGTGGATATCCGCGAGGTCACGCAGCGGTCCCTGCGCAGCCACATGGCGCTGGTCTTGCAGGAGACCTTCCTATTTGACGGCACGGTGCGCGACAACATCGCCTACGGGCGGCTGGAGGCGAGCGACGAGGAGGTCCGGGCGGCGGCGGAATCGGCGCACGCGGCGGAGTTCATCGTGGAACTGCCCGACCAGTATGAGACGCGCATCGGCGAGCGCGGCGTGAAGCTCTCCGGCGGGCAGCGGCAGCGCATCGCCATTGCCCGCGCGCTGCTGGCCGACCCGCGCATCCTGATCCTGGACGAGGCGACCTCGCTGGTGGACACGGAGGCCGAGCAGAAGATTCAAGCGGCGCTGGACAACCTCACCCGGGGGCGGACGGTATTCGTGATCGCCCACCGGCTCTCCACGGTCCGCAACGCCAGCAAGATTCTGGTGCTGGAAGGCGGCGAGGTGGTGGAGGAGGACAGCCACGAGGCGCTCATGGCCAAGAACGGCCTGTACGCGGAGATGTACCAGCGGCAGTTCCAGTTGGGCATGTGGGAGGAGAACGCCCCGCCGGAGGGGATGGTGGGGTAGCGGTCGCCGGCCCACCCCGCCCTCGGGGGACCTCGGGCACCCGCCTTCGCTAAAGCTTCGGCGGGCTGGCCCCTCCCGATGCGGGAGGGGCTGGGAGGGAGCCGTATGCCTTTACTGTAGGGCGGGGGCTCGCCGCAGGCCCTGAGCCTGTCGAAGGGTACCCCGCCGTCGGTAAGCGAACGTCAGCGGCGGCGGGGTACGAGCCCCCGCCCTACAAACGACAACGGCTAACGGCAACAGCCCTGCCACCCTTGCCGGTGTGCAGGTTAGTGCGCGTCTTTCACGGAAATGCTTTGCTGCGAACGAAGAAGTTCTGATTTTGGTCGGAGGCTGGTCTTATGCGTATTTTGGTTACCGGCGGCGCCGGGTTTATTGGGTCTCATTTGGTGGACCGCTATTTGTCGTTGGGGCACGAGGTCGCGGCGCTGGACAATCTGTCCACCGGCAAGCGACAGAATCTCAACCCCGGGGCGCGGTTCTTGGAGGTGGACCTGATGGAGGCGGACGCGGTGGCCGAGGCGGTGGCGGAGTTCCGGCCGGAAGTCATCAACCACCACGCCGCGCAGGCCTCGGTGGCGATTTCCGTCAAGCAGCCGCTGTGGGACGCGCAGAACAACGTGCTGGGGATGATCAACCTGCTGGAGGCGGCGCGGGCGGCGGGGGTGCGGCGGGTGCTGTACTCCTCCACCGGCGGGGCGATCTATGGGGACGCGGCGAACCTGCCTACCGATGAGAACCAGCCGCTGCAGCCGCTGTCTCCCTACGGCTGCTCCAAGCTGTGTGGGGAGAACTATATCACCACCTGGCACCGGCTGTACGGGCTGGAGTTCGTGATCTTCCGCTATGGCAACGTCTTTGGCCCCCGGCAGGACGCGCATGGGGAGGCCGGCGTGGTGTCTATCTTCGGCGGGCTGATGCTGAACGGCCAGCAGCCGACCATCTTTGGGGCGGGGCACAAGACCCGGGACTATGTGTTCGTCGGCGATCTGGTGGAGGCCAGCGTGCTGGCCCTGGACGCGCCGGGCAACGACTTCTTCAACATCGCCACCGGCCGGCAGACCACCGACCAGGAAGTCTTTGACGCGATCGCGGCGGCCAGCGGCTATGCGCAGCCGCCGATCTATGGGCCGGAGCGGGCCGGGGACCTGCAGCACTCCTGCCTGAATGTATCCAAAGCGAAGGCCAAGCTGGGCTGGGAGCCGAAAGTCAGCTTCCGCGAGGGTGTGCAGCGGACGGTGGATTTTTTGCGGGAGAACTAGGGGCGCCTCACCCCCCGGCCCCCTCTCCCTGCGGGAGAGGGGGAGAACGGCAATGGCAAAGGCTCCCCTGTAGGGGCGGCGCTAACCTGCGCGGGGGGCGCGGGTGGATGTTTCGCGGGGTGAGGCTCCCGCGAAAGATCCACCCCTACGTACGGCAAACGGCAGGGCCGACCTCGCTGCGCTCGTGCGGCCCCTCTGGGAGACGGCAACGGCACACCGGCGGGCAGCCGGTGCCACCTGCCGACAACGGCAGAAGGAGGAGAGCTATGCGCAATACTCTGTTCGGGATTCTGCTGCTGGCCACCTTGACTTTGGCCGGGGCGGCCTCCGCTCAGGTGGCGGTTACTCGCGGGGAGGGTGGCTTTACTGCTACCTGCTACAACTACACCGTGAAGGTCGGCGACGATGGTAGTATCCACTCGCTGGTCTCCGGGGGGACCGAGTTTCTGCTCGATGGCCCCCGCGGATTGGTCGGCGCCGGGTACCAGACCCTCACTGAAGGAGCCTGGAAGTCCGAGCCGTTCAAGTTCGACAAGGTCGAGTTGACCGCGCCGGACACGCTGGTCGCTACCGCCGACAAGCATAAGCTCACCATGAGGTTTGTGACCGACGGGATTGAGCTTAGCTTCTCCCACCTCGCCGAGCCCACCATCTACACATTCATCGTCAACCCCGGGATCAAGGACATGCAGGAGCGGACCTCCGGCGAGTCCGTGCCCTACGGGAGCATTCCCCGCGACGGCATCATTACGCTGTTCAACGACCAGGGCGCCAACGTTACCTTCCCCACCGGCAACTTCTACTATATTGCGCGGAATAGCGCGCCGAGCATGAAGACCGGCGCCGATCCTATGGTCATGATGGACTGGATGCCGCGGACCTGGGGCGACCAGGTGCTCACGCAGAAGGTGACCATCCACGCGCGGCCCACGGTGGCTGACGCGCTGGCCGCCACCGTGGAGGTGCCCAGCGCCAACCAGATCTTCCCCGGGGGAGCGCCGGCGAAGTTCAAGGTCAACATGAAGATGAAGTTCCCCGACCTGGCGCTGGACAGTGACGTGCAGCTCGTGGTCAACGATTTTCTGACCAAGAAAGAGGCCTTCCGGCTGAACCAGCCCTGCAAGCTGGCGGCGGGTGGGTGGGGCGAGGTCAGCTTTGCGGTGACCCCGCTGCCGGCCTTCTATGAGGCGACGATCACCGTCAAACAGGGCGCGGACACGCTGGTGACGCGCAACTTCCCCTTCGCCTACGACATTGCCAAGATGACGCCGCCGGAGCGGCCCGCGGACTTCGACAAGTTCTGGGACGACACCCTGGCCGAGCAGGCCAAGATCGATCCGAACTGGCAACTGGTGCTGGATCGGGAAGCGCCTGGTTACAAGGTCTATCGGACAACGTTCGACGGCATGGGCGGGCGCAAGTGGCACGCGTGGCTGTCGGTGCCGACCAAGCCGGGGAAGTATCCGGCCTATCTGACACAGATGCCCAGCGGCATCAACGTAGCCTACCTGCCGAGAATGGCGCCCGACGAGGTCGGCATGGTCCTGGCCATCGCCGGGCAGGAGCTGACCATCCCGGCGGGCATGACCGGCTTTCCGCCTGACCCTTATTTCCGGCTAGGCTGGGACTACTGGCGAACCGGGATTGACACGAGAGAGACCTGGTACTACCGGTATGCTTTCGCGGCCTGCAGCCGGGCGGTGGACCTGCTGGTCTCGCGGCCGGAGGTGGACGCCGGTAAGATCTACGTGACCGGCGGCTCGCAGGGCGGGGGGTTGGCCTTCATCACGGCGGCGCTGAATCCGCACGTGGGCATGGCGGTGTGCTCCAGCCCCGGCCTGTTTGGGCTGGAGTGGAAGTTGCGCTACCTGGGGCCGAACTACTGGCCGCCACTGGAGCCGGTAGATGAGAACAACAACCTGCTCACCGACCCGGCTCTGCTGGAGAAGCGCATCGCGGTGGTCCGCTATGGCGACGCGGCCAACTTCGCACCGAGGATCAAGTGTCCGGTGCTCCTGGAGCTGGGCCTGCAGGATCACGTGACCTGTCCGGCGGGAGCGCTGTCGGCCTGGTCGCGACTGGCGAACGCGCCGATTCGGGCCATCCTGGCTGACCCCTGGGGCGGGCACAACGGCCCCCGCGGCGGACAGCTCCTGGGGACGCAGTGGTTCCAGGCGCTGGAGGCCGGGGACGCGACGCAGGTGCGGCAGCTCAGCACCCCGGACCTGCCGGTGCTCCTCGAGTCCCACAAGTAGCCGGTCGCTGCTCCGCACCAACCGAGAGAGGAAGTAGCCTGGTCGTATGAGCTTGTTCGCGCGGGAAACAACGATTTATCTGGGAAAACTGGCGGACTGCTGGGAGGGGCTGGGGTTCTGCGTGCTCGCGCTGGAGGACGACCAGGGAGTCTCCGTGGCCGTGGACTGCTCGCAGCGGGTGTGGTTCCAGATTCTGGGGGCCTTCGGCGAAAACTGGCGCGGGCAGTGGGTGTACTGGTGCTGGGACCAGATGGGGATGCTGATGGGCCAGTTCATCCCCTTCGATCAGGCGCCACGGTTCATCCACGAGCGCGCGGAGGGGCTGGAGACGTGGTCGGTGACGCTGCCGCAAGCGACGCCGGCCGAGCCGCCGACCGCTTGACGTTATTGCTCAGCCTACCGTATAATCTGGGCAGAAGACAGGGCGCGGCCCGGCGAACTGGGCCCCCCGCCCGCAAGTCCTAACGCTGCAGGCCCCGCAGGGAGGGTTTTGGGTGGCTGACGACTTCGACATAGACCTGGACGCTCTGGCCGGAGAAGCAGAGGAACCGGCCGCGCCGGCGGAGCCCGTCGAGGCCGCCCCCGCCGCGGAGACCGCGGACGCGCGCCAACGCGCCATGTCCGCCCGCAAACCCGGCAAGCTGCATCGCCTCGGCGACAAGGTGGCGGCCCCCTTCACCCGGGTGCGTCTCCCCGAGTGGAACCTGCGGACCTTCCTTTACCTCCTGGTGGTCATCCTGATCCTGTGGTTCCTCCTGGAGAACTGGCCGCCCGTCCGGGTCCGGCTGCTGATCTGGAACGGCGAGGCCCCCAAGACTATCTTGTTCTTGTTCAACCTGCTGCTAGGCGCGGCGCTGCTGCGCTGGTGGCAATTGTTCACGGCGCAGCGCGCCGCTCACAAGGCCGCCGCCGAAGAGACCGCCGCGGCGGAAGCGCCGGCGGCGCCCCAGTAAGAGCCCGGCTGCAACCGGCCCACCACCCGCCGCATGCGAGGGAGACCAACTAGCGTGATCCGCCGCCCGAATCTGGCGCTAATGTCCGTGATCCCCTTCTTGCTGCTCTCCTCCGCGCAGAGCACGACCGTCCGCACGGTTGTGTATCTGGACGGTTCGATCCGCCGCGAGGTCCGCGCGGACTTCCTCTCCGAGCGCCGCACCAACGTCATCCCGCAACTGGACCGCGCCCTCCCCGAGGCCGATGAGACGCGCGTGGGCCCGGCCGGCGAGGCCATGCGGGGCACCTGGAGCGTCATCGTGGCCTCGGCGGAGCAACTGGCGGGGACCAAGCTGGAGTACCAAGACGTCGCGACCCAGCCCTTGAGCATCTTCACCTATTACACCTGGACGGACACCGTCGAGGTGCCCAGTGAGACGGCTACGGCGGTGGAGAAATCCAGCCCGGCTAATGCCACTTTTGCGTACGAGGTCCACATGCCCGGCTGGGTCACCGAGGCCCAGGCCAAGCCCACGACCGTGACCCCTGCGGCGACCAAGACCGCGACGCCGGCCCCCCCGGTGAGCCCTGCGCCGACCATGCCGGCGCCGGCGCCGGCGGCGCCGACCGCGCCCGCGCCTGCTACCGCACCGACGCCCGCACCCGCGAGCCCGGCTCCGGCGGCGCCGTCTACTCCGGCACTCCTGCCCGCTCCGGCCCCGGCGACAACGCCGACCGCCCCGGTTGCGGCTCCACCGACCGCGCCGACGCCTGCCGCCGCTCCGGAAGCGCCGGCCGCGGCGCCGACGAAAGGCGGGCCGAGCCTGGCCGCGGACATCAGCGGCTCGACGGCCAGCTTCAAGCTGTCCGCCGCCCACGAGGCCTACGAGGTGACCGTGACCTCCCGCCGCGTGCGCTGGGGCTACGTCCTGACGCTGCTGTACCTCCTGGCCTTCCTGGCGTACACGGTGGCGTCCTTCCTGGTCCGCCGCGCCAAGCTGCAGCCCCGGCGCATCTAACCGCGCGCCGGGTTTCCCCGCTAGTAGATCAGATCATACGGCTCGCGATCGCACCGCTGGACGCGGTTCTCCGGTGGCGGCAGTTCGCTGTACGACTTGTGCTCTGGCGCGTTGAGGTACCAGTACGCCACGCTCGAGAGGTCGTCGGCGCGGTCGTTGGCGTGACCGTGCTCGAGGCTCATGACCAGCGACTTGGTGAAGGGCACGGGGTCCAGCAGGTGCCAGCGGTAGCAGGTGAACCAGCCCTTCCACTCGGCCGGATAGCCGGGCGGCGCCCAGGCCGTGGGCTCCCAGAGGCTGACCCCGTTGTAGAGACCCTGGTGGCGCTGCATGCCGTAGGCGTGGGCGAAGTAGTCCTCGGTGCCGGTGCCGTGCAGGTCGGGCGGGAAGCTCTGGCCATCCACGAAGAACATGTCGTCCCCCTCGCCCCACCAGCCGCCGGCCTCGTTGTAGATGGAGAAGTTGCAGCCGACGAAATGCCCCTCGCCGACCGTGTCCAGGAGCACGTAGTTGTTCGCGCCGGTGAGGTTGAGGCCGTCCGGGTCGGGGGAGCCGACCGGCGGATTCTCGCGCTTCCACTGGGCGTGCAGGTAGAACAGGTCCTCGCCGACCGGCTCCTGGCGCCAGTCCACGTAGTAGTAGACGCACAGGTCCTGGTCGGTCTGATTGACGATCTCCAACCGCGCGGCGCTGCGGAAGGGCATGGGCAGCCAGGCGTTCATGCCCATGGAGCCGCCCTGCGCCTGGCCGCGGGCGCTGGTGGTGAAGGTCGCGCAGGAGTGGGAGGCGGTGAAGGCGTGGCCGACATTGAAGAAATCGCCGACCGGGGACTGGATCGCGGGCGTCGCGGCGTCGTCCCAGTAGACTTGGAGCAGCACCTTGCGCAGGAAGAGCGGATCGCGGGAGCCGAAGGTGAACCACAGGTGAGTGATCGCGCCGGGGCCGGCGAGGTCGGCGAGGACCAGCGTCTCCCCGGGGGCGACATGGCGGTTATCGTCATTGCCGCCGGTGCGGTCCCAACTGCTCTCCCGGCGAGCGCGGAACGATTTGCGGCGAGCGAGTTCGATCATGGGAAGACCTCCTGAAGATCGGTAGGACGGGCGTCTCGCCCGTCGAGCGACAGCAGGGCGATTCCCCGCGCGGGGGTGGTCTTCCTGCCGAGCGCAGGTTGCGACCGGCGCCCCGCTTGACCGGCCCCGGCCCCTATGCTACGATGAAGGCGTGATTATGCGGCAGCGAAAGGGAGTTGCGGAACGTGGCTGAGATCTCCGAGGCGGAAGTGCGACACGTGGCGAGCCTGGCAAAACTGGCCCTCTCCGAGGAGGAGCTGGCCCGGGTGGGCCGGGAGCTGAACCGCATCATGGGCTATTTCGCCGAGCTGCAGGAGCTAGACACCAGCGCCACGCCGATCACCTCGCACGCTATCCCCCTGGTGAATGTCTATCGCGAAGACGTAGTAGGCGAGTCCCTCCCCCCCGCCGAGGCGGTCCAAAACGCCCCGGACGGAGTAGACGGATACTTCCGCGTGCCGCGGATTGTGGAGTAAGCACGGCCCTACCCCCCTTACCCCCTCCCGGAAGGGAGGGGGAAGAGGCCGGTAGGACGGGCGTCTCGCCCGTCTCGCCCCGAACCTCTATGCGGGCCCCGTTGACGTAAGGTAAACATACAGTTTACTTTCTACCCCTAGGGGTTGCATTTTCTTCCGCGTTGTGCTACAGTAACTCCAGCACCTTTACAACGTGGGCTTCTCATTGAACCTTCGTGTCCCCTCAACCGCAGCCTCCGGGCTGTGGCCCGAAAGGGCCTTCCGGGCAGAATCTTGCCACGACGTTTTCTGAGCCCTGGGTGTATCGCTCCTCGCGCCGTGTCCCTCAGCATGTGATAGACAGATCGTCGTTATGTCATGCTGCGTGCCGCGACTCGTGAGCGGTCTCTCATTGCGTGTTGTGCAGCGCTTGGCTTCCAGTCTGTCACCTCCTGGCCGTGGGAGGTACGGGCGCCCCTCATGTCTTCCTGAGGGGAACACAACACGAAGGGAGGTGCTGTCTTGAGGACACACCCCAGCCGAGAAGCAGCACGGGTGCTACAAAAAGTCCTGCGAGAAGCCAAGCAGACGGTGCGCAATGCACGGCTGTGTAAGGTTTCTTCAGGCGGGGACGCCCAACTGAAGCAGATCGAGACTCTGCTCGACGAAGCACAAAGGCTTGTCGATGATGACGGCCGAGCCAGACCGACATTTAGCGAGTGTCTGGGTATCGTGTCTATCGTCGTGACGATGATTGATTTGCTGAAGTCGATCTTCGGTTAAGACACCGAAATGTACATGACTGCACTCCAACCGAGGGAGACCTCCGGATGAGCATAGGCCGCACTCTCCGCGTAATGCGTACGGCGGCGGGCCTCAGGCAAAAAGATCTGGCGGCCCGACTGGACGTTTCACCAAAATACCTAAGCATGGCTGAGAATGACAAGCGCGAGCCTAGTCTGTCATTCCTGCGGAGATTCGCCCAAGAGGTGGGCGTCCCCGTCTCGGTTCTGCTGCTACATTCGGAGCCGGACCATTACGCCGATCCAACAAGCGACGCTGCCCGTCTTTCTGCAGATATGCGTCGGTTAGTACTGGAACTGGCGGATATCAGGCTTCGAACCAGACACGCTGATGAAGAGGAAGCGGTCCCGATTGCCAGCGCCCAGCAAAAGACCGAGTCATAGTCCCCGGATCGTCACCCTGCAACGCTTGTCTGACCGGCTCGGCGTCGGCCTGGACGAACTGAACGAGTGGGCTGAACGCGGCGACGACGGCTACTCCCGTTTCATCAGCCACAAAGGCACGAAACCTCGCGATATCGACAACCCCCTTCATCGCCTCAAGGACATCCAACGGCTCATCAATGAACGCCTGCTCAGGAGCATGCTGACATTCCCAAAGCACGTCCGGGGAGGCGTACGCGGCCAGCATATCGGACGCGTCGGGTCCGTTCACGTCGGCAAGAAATACGTCGTGGTTGTGGATGTCCGCAAGCTCTACCCGTCCATCCACTATGAACGCGTCCTCCACTTCTGGACTCACGATGCCGAGTGCTCACCCAAAGTCGGACGCCTTCTTACGCGCCTGACTACGTGCCGAAGCTCACTACCAACAGGCGCTCCGACAAGTCTGCATATCGCGAATCTGATCCTATCTCCGATCGACCAGCGCATTGTCGGGTTCTGCCAAGAGCGGCATCTTTCCTACACGAGATGGGTAGATGACATCGTTGTGTCCGGGGATGCGTCCCCCGGCATGATCGAGTCCTTCGTGACTGACGTGCTTCGAGAGCACAAGCTGCGCGTGTCCGGCGATAAGGTTCGCAGGCTGAGCATCACCGGAGACGCCGAAGCATTGATCTTCAAGAAGATTGACGTTAGCCAGCCTCGCCCTCGGGCGGCCTCGCAGTACGCATCTGACGTCCTATCCGAGACGCGTGAGGCTATAGGCGCCATTGAGCGGTTGGGGCATTGCGACGAGACCGAGGCAATCTGCCGGCGTGTGCTTTCGCGGATAGGCTTCATCCGGCTGATTCAGGGCCGAACCTCGGTCCGACTTCGAAAAGCCCACGCCGAGCTCCGTGCGCTGCGGCGCACAAAGAAGGCTGAAGCCAAAGCGGCGCACCCCGCTGGACCGCACTAGCGCCCTTCTCCTACCCGCAGCTACACCCACACCCACAGCCGCAGCCTCCGGCTAGTTTCGCGCCTAGGGCCTTTAGCGCTTCAGTGGCTGCTTCGTCCGGCATCCCCACGACCAGCACCGGCTCGGCGGCTCTTTGTAGCTTCAGGCTGGCGGCTAGGGAGATTAGGCTGTCTATCGCTTTGCCGCCGCCGCCGTGGGTTATGAATCCGGCGTACGGCTTGTCGGTGATGCTGCCCTGGGTGGGGTAGAATACGCGGTCGAAGAAGTCCTTGAGGCCGCCGCCGATGTAGCTGAAGGCGTCGTAGGAGCCGAGGGCTACGGCGTCGCAGGCGACCAGCTCCGCCGGGCCGGCTTGCGACCACTCGCGCAGCAGGACGTCCGCGCCGGCCGCGGTGGCGCCCGCCGCTACCGCCTCGGCGGCCGCTTTGGTGTTGCCGGTCATGCTGCAATAGACGACTAGAACCTTGGACATGGTGGGTCTCCTTAGGGAAATGAATTGGTGAGGTTTGCCCTTTACTCATTCGACGTCAGCGGCGGGTTTCCGCGCCAGGCACCGCAAATACACTACTTGTCCTCCAGGTCCTTTTTGGCCGACTTCAGGTACTTGCCCCAGGCCCGATCCTTCTTGCGCTTTTCAGCGTAGGACATCTGGTTGAAGGCGGACTCTTCCCGGAGTTTCTGGTAGTTCGCCACGCGCTCCTGGCCCATTTCGCCGGAGGCCACGGCCTCCCGCACCGCACAGCCGGGCTCGTTGGTGTGGGTGCAGTCTCCATAGCGGCAGCCGGAGGCGAGGGCGGTGAGGTCGGCATAGCTGCTCTCCAGGCCTTCTTCCGCGTCCAAGACGCCGAATTCGCGCATGCCGGGGTTGTCGATAACCAGCGCGCCGCCCGCCAGGCGGATCAGCTCACGACGAACGGTGGTGTGCCGGCCCTCGCCGGTCACACTGACCGCCTTGGTTTCCTGGACCTCCCGGCCCAGCAGATGATTGATCAGCGTGCTCTTGCCCACCCCGGAGGACCCGACGAAGCAATAGGTCTGGCCCGGCAGCAAGCGCCGCTCGAGATCGTCCACGCCCTCCCGCGTCACGTTGCTCAAGGTCAGGATCGGGGCGGTGATCCCCGCCGCCCGCATGGCCGCCAACTGCTCCGCCAGGACCGTCCCCGCGGGGTCCAGCAGATCGGTCTTGGTGAGCAGGATATACGGCTCGGCCCCGCCCTCCGCGACCATTACCAGATAGCGCTCCAGCCGCTTGAGGTTGAAATCAAAGTGGCAGGACTGGACGATGACCGCGTAGTCCACGTTCGCCGCGATCATCTGGAAGCCGATAACGTTGCCGGCCAGCTTGCGGCGGAGGCACGTCCGGCGCTCGAGCAGCGCGTGGACCACCGCCACGTCGTCGCCGGACTGCCTCTCCAGGCACACCCAGTCGCCCACGCACGGCCGCTCGGGGGAGGGGCGAGCGCGCTGCAGATAGCTACCGGCCAGCTTGGCGCGGAAAGGGCCGGTCTGATCCACGAGCGTGAGCAGACTACGGTCGACCGCCGCCACGCGGGCGATAGTCTCCGTAGGCTTGCCGGCCATCCGCTGCTCAAACCAGTCGCTCCAGCCGAGTTCGTTTAGTTCCGGGGGATGGTTGTCCATGTGTCTCCGCCCTCTAGGCTTGGGGCTTGGCACATGGATTATAGCACTTTCTCTTTCTGCAAGCCCCAACACCGCTGCCCTTCCTTGACCCCCCCCACCCCCTAGGCTACAATGTTGGGCATTACTCTGGCTTGGAATGGGACCCCCTATGGAACTGTTTGAACTCTCCGCTCATGAACTGGCTGCCGGGCTGGCGGCGCGCGAATATTCGGCTCGCGAGGTAACGGACGCGCATCTGGAGCGCATCCAGGCGGTGGAGCCGCGCGTGCGGGCCTTTTTGCACCTCACCCCCGAGGCGGCGCGGGAGCATGCCGACGATCTGGACCGGCGCCGGGCCGCGGGCGAGGCCCTGCCGCCACTGGCCGGCGTGCCCATCGCCCACAAGGACCTCTTCTGCACCCGCGGCGTGCCCACCACCTGCGGCTCGCGGATTCTGGAGAATTTCGTGCCGCCCTATGACGCCACCGTGGTGGCCCGCTGCCGCGCCGCGGAGCTGCCGGTGGTCGGCAAGACTAATATGGACGAGTTCGCCATGGGCTCCTCCACGGAGAATTCGGCCTTCCAGGTGACCGCGAACCCCTGGGACCTGGAGCGCGTGCCGGGCGGGTCCTCGGGCGGGAGCGCGGCCGCCGTGGCGGCGCGGGAGGCTCCGCTGGCCCTGGGCACCGATACCGGCGGCTCGATTCGCCAGCCAGCCTCGCTGTGCGGACTGGTGGGGATGAAGCCGACCTATGGGCGGGTCTCGCGCTACGGCGTGGTGGCCTACGCCTCCTCGCTGGATCAGGTCGGGCCCTTCGCGCGCAACGTGACCGACTGCGCCATGCTGCTGGGGATCATCGCCGGGCACGATCCGCATGACGCCACCAGCGCCACCGACGCGCCGCCGGATTACGTCGCGGAGATGCGCCGGGGCGTCGCGGGCCTCAAGGCGGGGCTGCCGAAGGAGCTGTTCGGCGAGGGGATTGACCCGGAGGTGAAGAGCACGATCCTGGCCGCCGTGGACCGGCTGCAGGCGCTGGGCGTGGAGTGCGAGGAAGTCGAGATGCCGCATGTGGACTACTCGCTGCCCTGCTACTACATCATCGCGCCAGCGGAGTGCTCCTCGAACCTGGCGCGCTACGACGGCGTCCGCTACGGCCACCGCACCGCCGAGCCGGTGAGCGACATCTACGATCTGTTCAGCAAGTCGCGGGCGGAGGCCTTCGGCCCCGAGGTGCGCCTGCGGATCATGCTGGGGACCTACACGCTGAGCGCGGGGTACTACGACGCCTACTACCTGAAGGCGCTGAAGGTGCGCACACTGATCAAGAGCGACTTTGACCGGGCCTTCGAGAAGTATGACGTGCTGCTCTCGCCGACCTCACCGACCACGGCCTTCAAGATCGGCGAGAAGGCGGACGACCCGATCGCGATGAAGCTGGCGGACATCTGCACGATCCCGGTAAACCTGGCGGGGCTGCCGGGCATGAGCCTCCCCTGCGGCTTCGCCGGCGGCCTGCCGGTAGGCATGCAGATAATCGGCAAGCCCTTCGGCGAAGCGGAGATGCTGCGGGTAGCGTACGCGTATGAGCAGGCGGAGGAGTGGGTGGGGAGGACGGCCAGCATCTAGGGTCGCCTTCGGGCAGAAGCCAAAGGAGAAGAAAACGTGAGCGTCAAAGCAGAAGCCCGAGCGTCGGTGCCCCGGATTGAAAGGTTGACTGTTCGAAACTACAGGGCCCTGCGTGACCTGGACCTCAGGGACCTAACACCTTTCACCGTGTTTCTCGGCCCTAATGGCAGCGGCAAATCCACCATTTTCGACGTTTTTGCCTTTCTATCAGAGTGCTTCACTGTTACTGGGGGACTTCGCCAAGCCTGGGACAAGCGAGGGCGCTTCAAGGAGCTTCGCACACGAGGCGCGGAAGGGCCGATCGTCTTTGAATTGCGATATCGGGAAAGCGCTGACCGCCCGGCGATGACCTACCATTTGGCGATCGACGAGAATGAGCTGGGGCCATATGTCGCTGAGGAGTCTCTGCGTTGGCGACGAGGCAGTCACGGGAGGCCCTTCAAATTCCTAGATTTCCACAATGGAAGCGGGTTGGTCTTCAGTGGCGAAGAGCCGGACGATGAGCGTGCGGAACGCATCGAGGAGAAGATGGACTCGCCGGAGACCCTCGCCGTCAGCACCCTAGGACAGCTAGCGCGGCATCCGCGCGTGAGCGCGCTGCGCCGCTTCATCACGGGGTGGTATCTCTCATACTTGACTGCCGACGCAACTCGGGGCGCACCTGAGGCCGGACCGGCGGAGAGGCTTTCCGTCACCGGACACAACCTGCCGAACGTGATTCAGTACCTCAAAGAGAGACACGGCAACCGTCTGGAGCAGATACTGCGGGTGTTGCGTTCGCGCGTGCCTCGCCTAGAGAGGGTGGATGCAGAGTTGATGCAGGATGGACGTCTGCTGCTGCAGCTCAAAGATGCTCCCTTTGATCGCCCAATCCTCTCCCGATTTGCCTCCGATGGCACCCTGAAGCTCCTGTCCTATCTTGTCGTTCTGCTAGACCCGGACCCGCCCCAGTTGATCGGAATTGAAGAGCCGGAAAACCAGCTACATCCACGTCTCCTTCCGGGATTGGCCGAGGAGTGCCGCGTGGCCTCTGCCCTGACACAATTGCTAGTGACGACGCACTCGCCCGATTTTGTGTCTGAAGTGCGTGCTTCCGAGTTGTGGGTGTTGTACCGTAACGAGGCGGGATACACACAAGCCATGCGGGCTTCCGACATGCCGGGAATTCCCGATTTCCTGGCAGAAGGCGCAAACCTGGGCAGCCTTTGGCGAGAAGGGTATCTGGCGGTCGGCGACCCCCTTACAAACGCGGGAGGCCCCACGCAACCGTCTTTCCCAGGCTTGACCATATCCGAGGAGTGAGCCGAGTGCATCTGGAGATTCTTGTCGAGGAGCCTTCCGTCGAATCGGCGCTCAGCAAAATCCTGCCTAGAATACTGCCCGACCATACGTTCTCGATTCACGCATTTTCCGGCAAGCAGGATCTTCTCGGGAAGCTGCCCGGTCGGTTGCGGGGGTACCGGCGCTGGTTGCCGAAGGACACTCGAATTGTGGTGCTGGTGGACAAAGACTGCAATGACTGCCTCCAACTCAAGTCCGAATTGGAGCAGCAAGCGCGCCGAGCCGGCTTTGCCACCAAGTCCTCCCCCGGGAGCTCTGGCAGTTTCCAGGTGCTGAACCGCATCGCCGTTGAGGAACTCGAAGCCTGGTTCTTCGGAGATGTGGAGGCGTTGGCTGAGGCGTACCCTAGACTGCCACAGACCCTCGCCCAACAGCGTGGCTACCGCGACCCCGATCATATTGCCGGTGGCACTTGGGAGAAACTGGAGAGACTATTGTACAGATACGGCTACTACCCTACCGGAATGCCGAAGATTGAGGTCGCCAAAGCCGTCTCGGAGAAGATGGACCCCGCACGCAATCGCTCGCATAGCTTCCGAGTTTTTCGATCAGGGCTGTTGGCTTTGGTCGGTGCCCCGGACTCCTGACCATCTCCGCTACGGCCCCGCCGCCGGCGCCTTGAGGCGCTCCGTTAGCCACTCTACCAGTTCCGTGCGGGTGTATATATCGGCTGCGCCGTGGCCCTGGTCCGGCCGGGGGAGCATGGCTACCGGGACCCCGGCGGCTTGTAGTTCGGCTTGCATGGATAGGGCTTGCTCGGGAGGGACCAGCTGGTCCAGGAGGCCGTAGACCAGCATCGTGGGCGGGGCCGCGGCCGTCACGCGGTTGATCGGCGAGGCCTGCGCGTAGAGGTCCGGAAGCTGCTCGGGGGAGCCGCCGAGGAACTTGCCCAGCATGCGCCGCAGGGCGTTGGGGCCACGCTGATGGGGCGCGCCAGGCCGGAACTGGGTTATCGCGAGCAGGTCCGTCGGCCCGGCGAGCGAGGCCGCTGCCGTCACCAGGCAGGAGAGCTGCCGGCCGTGGCTGTCCCGGTCCGTCGCGGTAGTCGGCTCGGTCGCCACCATCAACGCCAGATACCCCCCCGCCGAACCGCCGAGCACCGCCAGCCGATCCGGGTCCAGCTTGTACTGCGCCGCGTGGGCGCGGACCCAGCGCACCGCCGCCAGGCAATCATCCACGGCCGCCGGATACGGCGCCTGGTCGGAGAGGCGGTAATCAATCGGGACACAGGCGACTCCCGGGCGGACATAGAACGAAAGCCCCGGGTAGTGGAATTCGGCCCGGCTGCCACTCTCCCAGCCCCCGCCATGGATCATGATCACGGCGGGAAAAGGCCCCGGGCCGGGGGGAAGCGCCACGTCGAGTTGGAGGGAAAGGCCGTCGGGCCGGGCGTACTCCACCCCGGAGTACGTGCGCGACCGGTCGGGGGGCGAGTCGGCGGGGCCCGCGCCTCCGCTGCAGCCCGAGACCACAGCGAGGGCGAATAGCATGAGCATATTCACAGACAAAGGGCGAGGCATGGGACCCTCCTGAGAGCTGAGTTGGATCAGGCGCGCGCGCGCTGCTAGTAGAGACGTAGGGGTGGCCGCGTGGTTCCCTAGCGAGGAGCCGGTAAGCGGCGCATGAGGGGTATCGCCCCCCGGCGTGTGGTATACTGGAGGGCGATTGCTGCATCTCGGGAGGACTGCTATGGACGCCGGACGGTTGAATTGCCCGCAGTGTGGGGCGCCGATTTACTATACTGATGACCGGTGCTTGGCGTGCGGGGTGGCGCTGGATGATGGGCAGTTGGCGGCTTCCGGAGGCAAACCGCCGGCGGCGCCGCGTGTGGAGGTGCCCTACCAGGTCGCGCCGGGGGCCTTGGCGTGGGACCCGCTGACGCTGGGGGCGGGCGGCGGCTTTTTTGAGCGGCTCAGCCGCGGCTGGAGCTTCCTGGGGCAGGCGTGGAATCTCCTGGGCCGCGACGGGCGGCTGCTGCTGCCCTCCGTGTTCTCGATGGTGGCGTCCTTCGTCCTGCTGGGAATCGCCTTCTTTGTCTTGCGTGGCACCGGCCTGGGGGAGCGGCTCGGCTCGAAATCCCCGGGGGCCCGGTTGCTGATGTACGAGATCATCCTCCCCGTCTCCCTGGTGATCTACCTGGTGTCGTACTTCTTCCAGGGGATCACGGTGCGGCTGGTGGGCGACATGCTGCAGGGGCGGCGCTGCGACCTCAGTCTCGGGGTGAAGGATTCGCTCCAGAACCTGGGCGCGCTGGCGATGCTGGCCGGGGCCAGCGCGCTGGTTAGCCTGGTCGCCGGGGCGCTACGCGGCAACGGGCGCGGCTGGGCGCGGGAGCGCGCCGCCGACGCGGTGGACAGCGCCTGGCATGCGGTGGTGCTGCTGACGCTGCCGATCATCATCCTGGAGGACGTGGGCCTGATCGCCGCCTTCGGACGGGCCAAGCAGCTCCACGGACGGCATGTCGGCGACCTGCTGGTGGCCTGGTTTGGCGTGGGCCTGCTCAACCGCGTGCTGGGGACAGTCACGATGGTGCTCGCCGGAGGACTCGCGTTCGGCCTCTACGCGCTGGGCGGAGCGGCGCTGCTGCCGGTGATCATCGGCGTAGTGATCGTCGCCGTGCTGCTGGTGTCGGTGTTCACCGCCTATCTGAACAGCGCCTACTTCACCTGCCTGTACCTGTGGGCCGCGGCGGCCGAGGCCGCCGGCCAGCCGGTTCCGGCACCCGAGCCGCTGGCCGCGTTTGCCTGGTAGAAGAGCCGGCTTGCGGCAGGTCTTCTCGCCCCGCGCGCGGAAGGTTTCTCGGTTGCTTTACTCCCCAAGAAAGCCCGTGCTGTGATGTACGAATTTGCCCTGGCCGATCAACTCTCCCGTAGCGAAATCGAGGCGCTGCAGCTTGTGCGGCTGCGCGAGGCTGTGGCGCGCGCGGCGCGAGCCCCGCACTATCAGCGGGTGCTGGGCGCCGCCGGGCTGAGCGCGGAGAGCATCCAGTCGCTGGACGACCTGCGCCGCCTGCCGCTGACCACTAAGGACGACCTGCGCGCCGGGATGCCCTGGGAGTTCCTCGCCGTGCCGCGCCGGGAGGTGGTGCGGATGCACTACTCCTCCGGCACCACCGGCATCGCTACCGCCGTCTACCACACCCGCGGGGACCTGAGCCGCTGGGCCGAGTGCGTGGCTCGGGGGCTGCTGGCGGTGGGCGTGACGGACGAGGACGTTTTCCAGAACATGATGGGCTACGGCCTGTTCACCGGCGGCCTGGGCCTGCACTATGGGGGTGAGCTGGTCGGCTGCATGACCATCCCCGCCTCCGCTGGCAACACCGCCCGGCAGGTGCAGATGATGCGCCTGTTTGAAACCACGCTGCTGCACATTCTGCCCAGCTATGCTCTGCACGTGGCCCACTACTGCGAGCAGGAAGGGCTGCGCATGGGCGAAGATATCAAGGTGCGCTACGGTTTCCTGGGCGGGGAGCCGCATACCGAGGACTTCCGGCAGCGCATCCAGGAGGCCTGGGGGGCGAAATTCTACAACTGCTACGGACTCTCGGAGCTGGCCGGGCCGGGCGTAGCCATGGAGTGCCGCGACCAGGGCGGCTTCCACCTACGCGAGGACCATTACCTGGCGGAGATTCTCGACCCGCAGACGCAAGAGCCGGTCGCGGAGGGCGAGGAAGGGGAGCTGGTGCTCACCGCGCTGACCCGGGAGGCCATGCCGCTGCTGCGCTACCGGACGCGCGACGTGACCCAGTTCGTGGCCGAGCCCTGCCCCTGCGGCAACCAGCACCGGCGCCTGGCGCGGATGCGCGGGCGCAGCGACGACATGCTCATCCTGCGCGGCGTGAACTTTTACCCCATGCAGGTGGAGCGGGTGCTGATGGCGGTGCCCGAGGTGGGGCACAATTACTGCCTGGTGCTGACCCGCGAGGGCGACCTGGACCGACTGACGGTGCAGGTGGAGCTCAACCCGGATTATTCCTTCGACGATGTGCGCAGCCTGGAGGGAATCCGAACCACGCTGGCCGAGGGCTTGCATCGGGAGCTGCTCAGCAAGGTTAACGTGGAACTCCTGGAGCCGCACCGGCTGCCGGTGACCGAGGGCAAAGCGGTGCGGGTGGTGGACAAGCGGGGGGACTAGTCCGGCGCGTCCTGGTCGAACAGGCTCTCCAAGGTGGGGCCGTCGGGCTTGGGCTTGCGCGGGGGGCGGCGGCACCAGCCGCAGGCGGGGGCGTCGGGGTGGATGGGACGGTGGCACTGGCGGCAGAAGCGCCAGGCGGTGCCCCTGCCCGCACTGGGCGGCGGCTCGGGCAGGGGCAGCCCCAACTGCGGGGCGGCGGTCGAGTCCAAAGGCAGAGGGCGGGTTGAAGTGGTGCGCTTGTTCATATGGCGGATGGGGGGCGGCGAGTTGGCAGGGCGGACGGCGGGCCCACCCCGCCCTCGGCAGACCTCGGGCACCCCTCCCGGTGCGGGAGGGGCTACGGCTAACGGCTAACGGCCGGCGGGGGACGTAGCCCCCGCCCTACATGCGGCAACGGCCCTGCCGCCCGAGGCCCGTTTCTCGGTTGGCGGGCGAGAGACCTGCGAACATGACGAACAAAACGGCCCACCGCTAAGCGGTGGGCCGTTTGTTTTGCTGGGGGGCGCCGGCGCGAGGCTGGCGCCGTTGCTTTAGGACTTCTTGCGGAAGTAGACCCGGCCGCGGGCCTCGTCCTCGCCGCCGCCGCTGGGCGCGGCGACCTCCGGCGCGGGGGCGCCGCCGGTCGGCGCTACGGGGGCGCTGGAGCTTTCGCTGGAGCTGGAGCTGCTGCTGCTCCGGCCACCGCGATCGCCGCCCCGGTCGCCACCACGGCCGCCCCGGTCGCCGCCGCGGCCACCACGGCCGCCACGGTCCCCGCCCCGGCCGCCGCCACTGCGCTCGCGGGGCTCGGGGATGACGTCGTTGTCCACGTCCTTGGCGGTGAGGCGCACCTTGCCCTCACTGTCTACCTCGATGACCTTCACGCGCAACTCGTCGCCGACCTTGCAGAAGTCCTCGGTCTTCTCGACGCGGTGCGGCGCGAGCTGGGAGATGTGGACCAGGCCGTCGCGGCCCGGCATCAGCTCGACGAAGGCCCCGAAGGCCGTGGTCGAGACGACTTTGCCGGTGAAGATCTCGCCGACTTCGACGTCGCGGGTCATGTCGTAGATGGCCTGGCGGCAGGCCTCGGCCTTCTCACTGTCCTCGCCAAAGACGAGGACGGTGCCGTCGTCGGAGATGTCAATCTGGGTTTCGTAGGCTTCCTGCAGCTTGCGGATGTTCTTGCCACCAGGCCCGATGACCATGCCGATTTTTTCGGTATCGATCTTGAGGCTGAACATGCGCGGGGCGTAGCGGGAGAAGTCCTCGCGCGCCTCGGGCAGGGCGGCCAGCATGGCGTCCAGAATCTGCAGCCGCGCCTCGCGGCCCTGGGCCAGCGCCTCGCGCAGGATGCGCGGGTTGAGGCCGGGGACCTTCATGTCGAGCTGCAGGGCGCAAACGCCGTTAGCGGAACCGGCGACCTTGAAGTCCATGTGGCCCGCGTGATCCTCCAGGCCCTGGATGTCGGTCAGCACCGCGTACTTGTCGTCGCTCTCATGGATGAGACCCATGGCGATGCCGGCGATCGGCGCCTTGATCTTGACACCGGCGTCCATCAGCGCCAGGCTGGCCGCGCAGGCGGAAGCCATAGACGAAGAACCGTTGCTCTCCAGCACCTCGCAGACAATGCGGCAGGTGTAGGCGAAGTCCTCGACCGGCGGGAGCATGCGCTCGACGGCCTTCTGGGCGAGATGCCCGTGGCCGATCTCGCGGCGGCCGGGCCCGCGCAGGGGGCGGACCTCACCGACGGAGAAGGGCGGGAAGTTGTAATGCAGGGAGAAGCGAGTGTAGTCCTCTTGTTCCAGGGTGCGGACCATGCGCTGGTCGCGGGTCGCGCCCAGGGTGACGGTGGCCAGCACCTGGGTCTCGCCACGAGTGAAGACGGCGGAACCGTGGGTGCGGGGCAGCAGGCCGGCTTCGGCGGAGAGGGCGCGCAACTGGTCGTAGGCACGGCCGTCGGCGCGGTGGCCGGTCTCGAGGATGAGCTTCATCATCTGCTCCTGCTCGATCTCCTCCACGGCGGCCTTGACGTCGGTCTGGGCCTTCTCGAACTTGTCCGCGAGGGCGGCGGTCAGATCGGCGACGATCTCATGCTCGGCGGCGTAGCGCTCGCCCTTATCCTTCAGGGCGATCATCGCGGCGACCCGGTCGGTGGCCTCGGCGCGCACGTACTTGACGATCTCGGGGCGCGGGGCCCAGAGAGCGTACTCTTTCTTGGGAACGCCGGCCTTGTCGCGCAGGCGCTCGATCATTTCGACGATCGGCAGGCAGGCCGCGGTGCCCTGGTCCAGGGCGTCGGCGACGATGTCCTCGGGGACCTCTTCGCCGCCCATTTCCACCATGACAACGCCCTTGCGGGTGGCCACGACGGTGGCCTCCATGTCGCCGGTGGTGCGCTGCTCAAAGCTGGGGTTGAAGATGAACTCGCCGTCCACGCGGGCGACGGTGATGACGCCGAAGGGGCCGTCGAAGGGCAGCGAGGACAGGTGCATGGCCGCCGAACAGCCGATCATGGCGACCAAGTCGGGAGCGTTCTCGTTCTCCACGGAGAGGGCGGTGGCGATGACTTGCACGTCATTGCGCAGGCCCTGGGGGAGCAGCGGGCGAATGGGGCGGTCGATCTTGCGGCAGATGAGGGTGCCTTCCTCGGAGGGCCGGCCCTCGCGCTTGAAGAAGCCGCCGGGGATCTTGCCTACGGAATACATCTTCTCTTCGAAGTCGGCCCGCAGGGGCAGAAAGTCCATGGGGAGCGGGTCGCGGGAGACGGTGACGGTGCAGAGGATTACGGTTTCGCCATAGGTGGCGAGGACGGCCGCTTCGGCCTGTTTGGCCAGGCGACCGGTTTCCAGGGTCAAAGTTCGACCCATCAACTCAATACTCTCCGAGTGAATCATGCTTACCTCCAGGTAAGTTACGGGGCCTGTGGAGGCAGCGGCAAGGAGATTAGAGGGAACAGGGAAAAAGGAGGGGGCAAGTCACCGTCGAAGGGCTTACAAAAACCGGGCAGCCGTGCGTCGTCTGACTCTCCAACCTTCTCTTTCCCTGTTTCCCCTGGTCTCCCACCGCCGCTTCCGCCCCGGTGGACTGACGCGTCCACTGGCGTATGGGCGCAGGCCCTGCGGATAGCACCCGCCCCGGCTGAAGCAGCCGGGAGCGGAGCGCGAACCCCAGGGTTAACCCTGCGACTTAGGGCCGCTTAAGCGGCAAATTGTAGCCCGACGGGCGCGCGAACTAGCGGCGCAGGCCGAGCGAAGCGATCAGCGCGCGATAGCGCTCAACGTCCTTCTTGCGAAGATAGTTGAGCAGCC
Organism: Armatimonadota bacterium; assembly: GCA_036504235.1. GTDB lineage: Bacteria > Armatimonadota > Zipacnadia > Zipacnadales > Zipacnadaceae > Zipacnadum. The sequence goes on from DASXVN010000004.1 coordinate 26,600, forward strand.
GGCGCCGCTGGCCGACCATCATGAGCAGACCTCGCCGGGAGTGATGGTCCTTGCGATGAATCCGCAGATGGTCAGTCAGGTACTGAATGCGCCCGGTCAGAAGCGCTACCTGCACCTCGGGGGAGCCGGTATCGCCTTCGTGCTGGGCATATTTCTCAATGATCGCGGTCTTGCTGTCGGCAGTAAACGTCAATTCCTTCACCTGTTTTTCCTTACGAGCCCAACTCCCCGGTGGGAGGGTTCAGGCCGGCGGCTCTACTCTATAGAACAGCCCAACACGCCGCTGGAAAAGCGCACGCGTCCGACCGAACCGAGAACCGCTACGAACACTATAGCACAGGGAGGGGCGAGAAGTAAAGGACAGGGGGAGGCCTCACCCCCCGGCCCCCTCTCCGTGGCGCTCGCCGACGAGCGCCCGCAGGAGAGGGGGGGAACGGCAAAACGGCAACCTCACCCCCGGCCCCTCTCCCGCGGCGGACCTTGGGAGAGGGGAGAGTGGCGCCGCGCGTCGTTCGGCGCGGTGACGAGAGGGGGAGGCCGTTCGCGCTAGGCGCGGACCCCCTCTCCCCCGCAAGCGGGAGAGAGATGGCGGCTGAAGGCTGACGGCAGACGGGCAACGGCCGGCGGGGGACGTAGCCCCCGCCCTACAGGAGAGGCGCCCCCCCGCCCTTTACCGCCGCGTCGCCCCCGGCGTATAATGCGGCGGATGACCTCCCGCTATTCTCTCGCCCTAGGAGTGGCCGCTATGAAGACGCGCGTGTGGCTTCCTGCGATGATCCTGATGCTGTCCGCCCTGACGGCGCAGGCGCAGGGCCCCGACAGCCTCCTGCTGCGCTACAAATTCCAGCCGGAGCAGACCCGCAGCTACGATTTCAACCTCACCGGCGGCGGCCGGATCGCCGTCATGGGCTCGGCCCTGGGCGATCTCAACGTCCCCTTGTCCATGCTGATCAACGGCTCCGTGGTGGTTAATGCCCAGAGCGCGGACGCGCAGGGCAATGGCCGGCTGCGCTTGGCGATGGGCCCCATGGGCATGGCAGTCACCACCATGGGCAAGACCATGCACATGGAGCTAGACCTGCCGCACGGCACGGTCACGGTGGACGGCAAGATCACGCCGCTGCCCCATGCCGAGCAGGGGGAAGCGCTCTCCAAGCTGACGATCGTCACCTCGCCGCGGGGCCAGGTGCTCGGGGTGGAGGGAGTCGAGGCCGTTCTGGCGGCGCTTAAGAAGACCAATCCGCTCGGGGCCATGGGCGCGCCGCTGCTGCCGGACCTCAGCCAGCTAGGGAATAACGCCACCCCCCAGTTCCCGGAAGGGCCGGTGAGGGTCGGGGATTCCTGGACCCAGACGGGGAGCTTCCCGGTGGCGGGCACAACGCAACTCATGCCCCTCACCACCACCTACACGCTGGACCGACGGGGCCTGATCGGCGGGCGCGAGATGGCGCGGATCGCGCTGACGAGCCACGGGGAGGTCAGGAACCTGGACCTGCCGCAGCCGCCGTCGCCGATTCTCCCGCGCCTGGACCTGATGAGCGTGGATATCGAGGGGCAGATGTACTTTGACCCGGCCGCCGGCGCGATGCACAGCACCCGCGTCACCGTGACCATAAACATGACCATGAGTTCCCCACCGGTGGAAGGCGAGCCCGGGCCGCAGGTCAGCATCAAGAACCTCAAGCTGTACGTGAACATCACGCCGCGCGGCGAAGAGTCCGGGGCAGCCCCAGAGTAACAGGAGACGAGCTATGAGCAACGAACGCGAGCGTCTGCAGCAACTGATCCGCGACCGAGCCCTGCGGTTTGGGGACTTCACCCTGGCCTCGGGGCAGAAGTCCACGTACTTCATCGACGGCAAGCAGGTCACGCTGCTCGGTGAGGGGCTCTACCTGCTGGCGGGGATGATCCTGGAGGCCCTCGACCCGCAGGTGCAAGCGGTCGGCGGGATGAGCATCGGCGCGGACCCGATTGCCGGCGCGGTGATCGCCCTGGCCGCCGCGCAGGGGCGCGAGCTGACCGGCTACCTGGTCCGCAAGGAGCGCAAAGACCACGGCACCGGCCGGCAGGTGGAGGGGCCGCTCTGGGAGGGCGTGCGGGTGGCGATGCTGGAGGACACGATCACGACCGGCGGCTCCACGCTCCAGGCGATTGACGCCGTGGAGCGCGAGTATCAGGCGCAGGTGGTGCAGGTGGTCACGATGGTGGACCGGCTGCAGGGGGCGCGGGAGGCGCTGGCCGCGAGGGGCTATCCGCTGACGGCGCTGTATGAGATTACCGAGTTTGGGATTGAGAGGCCGGCGTAGGAATGTAGGGCGGGGCTACGTCCCCCGCCGTCCCCGGTGGCACCGGCGTCTCGCCGGTGTCCCCTCCCGCTGAGTTGCCCGACACCGGCGAGACGCCGGTGCCACTGACAGAAGAGGCAGTAGCCCCCGCCCTACAAGAGGCGCCGCTTGATCGCCGCCGCGTGGGCGGTCAGGCCCTCCGCCTCGGCGAGGGCGATTACGTCGGGGGCCAGGCGCTGGAGGCCCTCCGGCGAGACCTGCACTAACGAAGTCCGCTTGACGAAGTCCTGCACCGACAGCGGCGAGGAGAAGCGCGCCGTGCCGCCGGTGGGCAGGACGTGGCTGGGGCCGGCCGCGTAGTCGCCCAGCGGCACCGCCGCCAGGTGCCCCAGGAAGATGCAGCCCGCGTTGGGAATCTGCTCGGCCAGCGCCTCGGGGTCCGCCACCGCCAGCTCCAAGTGCTCCGGAGCCAGCTCCGAGACCAGCGCGGCGGCCTGCGTTAGGTCCCGTACCAGCACGATCGCCCCCTGCTGCTCCAGCGACTTGCCGATCAACTCCGCCCGCCCCAGGGCCGCCACTTGCGCCGGAAGCGCCGCGCGCACCGCCTCCGCCAGCCGCTCCGAAGGGGTCAGCAGCACCACCGTGTTGTCCCCGGTGTGCTCGGCCTGGCTGAGCAGGTCCGCCGCTACGACTTCCGGATCGGCCGAATCATCGGCGATCATCGCGGACTCGCTCGGCCCCGGCAGGGACTCAATCCCCACCACGCCAAAGACCTGGCGCTTGGCCTCGACCACCCACGGATTGCCGGGGCCGACGATCTTGTCCACCGGCGTGACCGTCTCGGTGCCGTAGGCCAGGGCGGCAATCGCCTGGGCGCCGCCGAGGCGGTAGACCTCGGCCACGCCGCACTCGCGGGCGGCGACCAGGGTCAGCGCGTCCATGGTTCCGTCGCGACGCGGGGGGCTGCACAGCGCCAAGCGCGGCACGCCGGCGACCTGGGCCGGCACCGCGCACATATAGACGGTGGAGGGCAGCGGCGCCTGTCCGGCGGGAACGTAGATCCCCGCGGAGGCCAGCGGCGTGATGCGGCTGCCCAGCGTGACGCCGTCCAGCTCGGCGCTCCAGCCGTGCGGCAACTCGCGCTCGTGGTAGGCGCGGACGTTGGCGATGGCCCGGCGCAGGGAGGCCAGCAACTCGGGGGAAACTTGCTCGTAGGCCGCGTCAATCTCGGCCTCCGAGACGCGGATCATCTCCGGCGTGTACTCCGAGTAGTCAAACTGCTTGGACAGACTGGCCAGGGCAATATCGCCACCGCTGCGCACGCGCTGCAGGGTCTTGGCGACCTGCTCGGCCACGTCCGCGCCGGTGCTGCTGGACGCGGCTTTGCCGAGATGGGCGCGGATCAGGCGGCGAATTTCCGTTTCGTCCTGCCGGGCGTCAATTGTTCGCAGATATTCACTCATGGTGGTATGCTCCGTGGTTCGTTAGTGTTTTCCCGGCCGGTGAACGGCGCTGTCTCCCCGCGCGGGGTGCGCAGTTTAGTGGTTGGCGCGGGTGGATGTTTCGCGGGTACGGCTCCGCGAAAGATCCACCCCTACGAACGGCAAACGGCCTTACCCCGCCCTCCGGGCACCCCTCCCTAAAGGGAGGGGCTAAAGGCAACGGCAGGGCCGACCTCGCTGCGCTCGTGCGGCCCCTCCGGGAAACGGCGAACGGCCACGGCAAACGGCCGGGTGGACATTGCGGCGGACCGCAAAGTCCACCCCTACAGGGTGGCAGCGGCTCGCTAATCCTCGCCACCCAACTCCTCGCTTAGGTCCATGAAACCCTCCGGTAGGTCCATCGTCACCGCGGCGGCCGGGGTCGCCTCGGCGGTGGAGGCTTCCTCGTAGAGCGACAGCACCACCGGGATTTGGCGGGCTTTTACCGGGAAAGCGCCGCCCATTTCTACTCGGAAGCGCTCGCCCAGGTGGACCCGGCGGCGGGTGCCGTTCTCCAGGAAGCGCAGGATCACGTTCTGATAGCCGGGGCAGTTCTGGATCAGGTCGCGCAGGTCCTGGAGGTCCTCCGGGACCAGCGACTGGGCGTCCAGCTCCACGACTATCTGCGGCGGCGGCGGGGGCGGCGGCGCGTTGCGCTGCGCCTGGTAGCGCTTCCGCGCCTCTTCGGCTTCTTCACGGCGCTTCTTGGGCAGCTTGGGGGCGTCAGCGAGGGTCCAGGCCTTGTCGCAAATCAGCTTGGCACGACCGGTGTCGTTGCCCTCTCCCCCGTTGCCGCCGCGGCGCTCCACCTTGCCCGCGACTACCGCCAGAGTGCCGGCGGTGAGCACGGGCGCGCAGGCCTCATAGGTGGAGGGGAAGACGGTGACTTCCACCTGCTCGGCCACGCCCTGCAGGGTCACGTAGAGCATCGGATCGCCGTTTTTCGTGTAGTGGGGCTTGGCTTCCTCCACCAGACCGGCGACGACCAGCGGGGTCTTGCTGGGGTAATCGTTGACGTCCTCCACGCGGGTGCTGGTGACCAGGGCCACGCGGTCGGCGTTCTTCTCCAGGGGATGGGCCGAGACGTACAAGCCCAGCACCCGGCGCTCGAGGGCCAGCATTTCCTCGTCGCCCATGGCGGGGACCACCGGCAGCGGCGGCTCCGGCGTGGGACCTGAGTCCGGGGAGGCCGCCGACTCGCCGAACATGTTGGTCTGGCCGATGGCGAGGTCCTGCTGGTGCTTCTGGCCCGCGCCGGCGGCCTGCTCCGCCACGGCCAGGAGGGCATTGCGCTCGCCGAAATCGTCGAAAGCTCCCGCCTCCACCAGCAGGCGGACGGCGGCCTTGGGCACCTTGTCGGAGGGGAGACGGCGGCAGAAATCGTAGAGGCCGCGGAAGGGCCCGCCGGCCTCGCGCTCGGCGACAATCGCCTCCGCGCCGGCCACGCCGAAACCCTTGATCGCCGCCAGGGCGAAGACTACCTCACCGTTGCTGACCGAGAAGGTCGCCTCCGAGCGGTTGACGCTGGGCGGGCGGACCTTCAGGCTCAGGCGCCGGACCTCGGCGACCGCCTTGGAGACCTCGTCGCTCTTGTCCATGACCGTCGAGAGATGCGCGGCCATGAACTCCGCCGGGTAGTTGGCCTTCAGGTAGGCGGTCCAGTAGGCCACCAGCCCGTAGCCGGCCGAGTGGGACTTGTTGAAACCGTAGTTGCTGAAGGTCTCCATGCGCTCAAAGAGCGTCTGGGTGTTGCTCTCGGAGAGGCCGTTGGCGAGGCAGCCCGCGACGAACTGGGGCTTCATCTGCTCCATCTTCGCGGCGTTCTTCTTGGCCATGGCGCGCATGATGATTTCGGCTTGCGGCATGGAGAAACCGGCGATTTCCTGGGCGATCTGCATGACCTGTTCCTGGTAGAGGATGACCCCGTAGGTCTCCTCCAGGATCGGGCGCAGGCGCGGGTCGAGGTACTCCACGGGCGCGCCGTGGCGGCCCGCGCAGAACTGGGGGGCGCTGGCCATCGGCCCCGGCCGGTAGAGCGCCACCAGGGCGATGACGTGCTCGAAACGGTTCGGCTGCAGCTCGCGCAGCAGGGCGCGCATGCCCTCGCTTTCGAGTTGGAACACCGCGCCGGTCTCGCCCCGGCCCAGCAGTTCGTAGGTCTTGGCGTCGTCCAGGGGCAGATTGTACAGGTCTATCTCCACGCCGTGGTTACGCTTGACAGAGCGGAGCGTCTGGTCCACCACGGTCAGGGTCTTGAGGCCGAGGAAGTCCATCTTGACCAGCCCGACCTCCACCACCGGGTTCATGGCGTACTGGGTCGAGATGGTGCCGTCCTTCTCGCCGCGGAGGGGGACGTAGTCGGTCAGCACCCGGTCGGAAATCACCACGGCGGCGGCGTGCACGGAGGCGTGGCGGGCCAGGCCCTCCAGGCGCTGGGCCAGGTTGACCACGCGCGCCACGTGCGGATCGTCCCGGACCAGGGCCTGCAACTCGGGGACCTGCTGCAGGGACTCGGCGAGGGTGGATTTGGGGCCGGGCACCAGCTTGGCGACGCGATCCACCACGTCCAGGGGCACACCCAGCACGCGGCCCACGTCGCGGATCGCCGCGCGCGCGCCCAGCGTGTTGAAAGTGGCGACCTGCGCCACCTGGCTGCGCCCGTACTTCTCCTTGACGTACTCCATGATCTCTTCCCGGCGGTCGTCGGGGAAGTCCATGTCGATATCGGGCGGGCTGGCGCGCTCGGGGTTGAGCATGCGCTCGAAGATCAGACCGTACTTGAGCGGGTCCACGTCTACGATGCCCAGCAGGTAGGAAACCAGGCTGCCGGTCGCCGAGCCACGGCCCGGGCCGACCAGCATCCCCCGGCGCTTGGCCTCGAGGACAAAGTCCTGCACGATCAGGAAGTAGCCGGAGTAGTCGCAGTGGTCAATGACCTGCAGCTCGTAGTCCAGGCGCGGGAGCACATTATCCGGGACTTCCTCGCCGTAGCGGCCGGTGAGGTTGTCCTCGCAGAGCTTCCGCAGGTAGGTGCTGAGGTTGTGGCCCTCCGGCACGTCGAACTTGGGCAGCATGAGCTTGCCCAGCTCCAGCTCGACGTTGCAGCGCTCGGCCACCTCCAGGGTGTTGGCGAGCGCCTCCGGGCAGTCGGGGAACAGCTCGGCCATCTCGCTGGTGCTGCGCATGTGGAACTCGTTGCTGCCGAAACGCAGGCGCGTGGGGTCGTTGTAGGTGGCCTGGGTCTGGATGCAGAGCAGCACGTCGTGCGGCTCGGCGTCCTCGGCGGTGAGGTAGTGGACGTCGTTGGTGGCGACCACGGGAATCCCGGTGCGGCGTCCCAGCTCAATCAGCGCCTCGTTGACCCCCGCCTGGACCGGCAGGTGATGCTCCATCAGCTCAATGTAGAAGTCGTCGGGGCCGAAGATCTCGCGCAGCTTACAGGCCTGGCGCTCGGCTTCCTCCAAGCCTTGCTCCTGCACCGCCCGGGCCACCGCGCCGTGCAGGCAAGCGCTGAGCGCCAGCACGCCTTCGTGGTACTCGTTGAGCAGGTCGAAATCCACGCGGGGGCGGTAGTAGAAGCCTTCGAGGTGAGCAGCACTGACGATCTTGAGCAGGTTGCGGTAGCCGTCGGCGTCTTTGGCGAGGAGGGTCAGGTGGCAGTTGCCGCGGTCGGTGCCGGCCTCGCGGTCAAAGCGCGTACGCGCCGCCACGTAGACCTCGCAGCCCAGCAGGGGCTTGACCCCTTCCTTCTTGCAGGCCTGGTAGAAATCAATCGCCCCGTACATGACGCCGTGGTCGGTGAGCGCCACGGCCGGCTGCTCGAACTCAGCGGCCCGGCGGGCCAGGTCCTTGATGCGACAGGCACCGTCCAGGAGGCTGTATTCACTATGTACGTGTAGGTGAGCGAAGTTGGTTGCCATGATAGGGTGCGGCGGAAAAGGGCGACGCGGGACGCGTGGGCAGCGGGGGCTCGCGGTCTTAGCGCTCTATCGATACTATGCTTAGCGTGGCCTGGGCCGGATCGTCCAAGTCGAGCACAGCCCACAGTTGCTTATGCTCGGTTGGGTCATACGACAGCGGCCTCTGCCAGTAGGCATCCAGAAAGCGCCGGGGATGAGGCGTCCGCCACCACTTCAGGTGGTACACGTCCCCGGTCCTCATCCAATCGAGAACAGATCCCGCATCGTCCCCCGAGTTGCTCCATTTGCTTGGGCAGCTGCCCTGCGTGGCGGGCAGTTCAGCGGTCGGTATGCGGACCGCGGCAACGAGAACACCATTCCAAGGCTCCCAGTTGGCCCCCAGTAACTGCGCGTCCGGCGGGAAGTAGAGGCCGGTCTCGGAGACGACCTTCGCCAGCCCCACGGGTCCAGCCCTCAGATGATTATTCCAGTAGAGAAACACCGTCAGTACGAAGGCGCCCAGGACCACTCCCGCAATCAGTAGCCAGAGCCACTTTCGCACCCAGAGTCTGCCTCGCGACATGGCCGGCGCACCTCCCGGCGTGCGGCTATCGTCTCGGCTTGGCGGCCGGAGCCACGGGGGCTACCGGCGCGGCGGGGGCCAACTCGTTAGCCGGAGCGGCCGCTGCGGGGGCGGGCTCGGCGGGAGCGGCGCTGCCGGTAGCGGCGGGCTGCTCGGGATTCACCGAGGTGGCCGCGCCTTCCGCCTTCTGCTGCAGGGTGGCCAGCAGCGTGTCCAGATAGTCCAGTTGCGCGGTGACGACGACCCACGCGCCCTGGGTGAGCGCCTCGTTGGCGCCGCGCCCGGCGGCGACGGACCGGGCCGCGGTCTGCAGCGACTCGTCAGCGGCCAGCGTCTTGAGCAGCGCCAGCAGGCTGTTGCCGGCGCCGGCCAGGTCCTGCTTGTCCACCTGGCCCTTGGCCGACTCGATGTCCTTGGTCACCGTCGGCGCCAGAGTCGGCGGGGCTTTCAGGCAAATATCGGTGGCCTGCAGCAGGTAACGCGAGGCCAGATTGGCCGCGTCCTGCGCCGGGTAGGAGTGAATGACCTCCAGCGCGCGCTCCAGGGACTGGGCGACGCGGGCGGAGGGCAGGTTGGTGCGCAGGGTCATCAGCGCCGGGACCAGGCGGTCCAGCGCCGCCTGCGTGTCGGCCGCGGACTTGTCGGCTGCGCCCTTGCGGGCGGCGGAGGCCAGGGCCTTGGCGACGCGCACGTCCTCGGCCAGCGCCTTGGCGCCGCCGGGGTCTTCCTCCTGCGAGCGCAACTGGCGGACCTCATCGCGGAGCGACTCCAGCGAGGCGTCCTTGTCCTTCATATAGGCCATGATCTCGTTCATCTGCTGCTGCTGGGCCGTGTCGAGGCCCCCGGCGGCGGCGGTCGGCGCGGCCGGGCGGCAACCGGCCAGGCAGAGCACCAGACCGAGGGTCACCAGAATGAGAATCGCCGGAATCGCGGACGCTGCGCGCACACCAATCGCCCCCTGCAAATTGGGATAAGGGCCGGCTCTAGGCCCGGTAATACGGCTTGGGAGGTGCATAACGAAGTCCAAGGATTATAAGTTGAAGCTAGCCAAAAGGCAAGGCGCGGTTGCCGGCCTCACCCCCCTGCCCCCCTCTCCTGGCAGGAGAGGGGGAACGGCTAACGGCGAACGGCGCAGCAGCCGCCTAGCTCTTATCCGGCGGGCGGTGGCAGAGGTACCAGGCCTCGCACTCGTAGCCTTCCTCCAGGCGCCGCTGGGCGGCCTCCTGGGTACGCGGCGTCGAGACCAGGACCGGCTCGCCCGGCTGCCAGTCGGCGGGCGTGGCCACGTTCTCGCGGTCGGCGGTCTGCAGAGCCTCCAGCAGGCGCAGGACCTCCGGCACGTTGCGGCCCACGTTGGGGGGGTAGTGGAGCATCGCTCGCAGCAGGCCCTCGGGGTCGATCACAAACAGCGAGCGCACCGTGGCGGCCTCCCCGGCGCCGGCGTGGATCATGCCGTAGGCGCGGGCGATGTGCATGTCCACATCGGCGATGATCGGGAAGTCCACCGGGAAGCCACCGATGCGCTCCAGGTCGCGCACCCAGGCGATATGCGAATAGACGCTGTCCACGCTCAGGCCCACCAGCCGGCACTTGCGCCGGGTGAATTCCCCCTGCAGCCGGGCGAAAGCCATCAGTTCCGTGCTGCACACCGGCGTAAAGTCCGCCGGATGCGAGAACAGGATCACCCACTGGCCCTTAAGGTCGCTCAGGCGCAGGGGGCCCTGGGTGGTGGTCGACTCAAAAGCCGGCGCCTTCTCGCCCAGTTGGGGCAGGCGGGGGGCGAGGTTATCCGCGGATTGGTCGCTGCTAGTGTACACGGTCAGCACCTCCGGAGAATCGCGTTGGGGCTATTGTACCCAGCCCAGTTCGAGCAACTTGTCAAAGACGGCCCGGGCGATGACGATTTCGCCGCCGGGGTTGAGATGGACCCCGTCGTTCATGCTGGCCAACTCGGAGCGGCGGTTGTCGTTCAGCGCGCGCTCCATGCGGGGGGCCAGGTTCAGCACCGGCAGCCCGTGGCGGGCGGCGGTCGCCGCGATCAGGTCGTTGTTGCCGGCCAGACCGCGCCAGATGGTGCTGGGGCTCTCCGGGTTGTCCAGCACGTGGTACTGCATCAGTAGCACCCGGCTGCCGGCGGCCTCTAGCCTGGTAATTAGCAGGTCGAGATTGCGCGCGGTCTCCTCCCGAGGGACGTGGGCGTTGGAGTCGTTGCCGCCGATCATCAGGACGGTGATCTGCGGGCGGCAGGGGAGCACGTCCTTGTCCAGCCGAGCCAGCAGGCCGCCGGTGGAATCGCCGCCCCAGCCGCGATTGGCCACGGTGTACTTCCCGGCCCCGGCGCGGGCCTCCAGCATCAGGGCCACCAACTCCGAGAACTTCATCCACTGCGAGCGGTCCGACCAGCCGGTGATGCTGTCCCCGGCGAAGACGAGGCAGGGCGGCCCGGGCGGCGGCGGGGGCGGGAGGGAGCGGCTGAGATGCACCTGCCCCGGCGCCAGCTTGGCCTCTCCCCAGGCGGCGGAGTCCAGCCAAGCCACGCCCGCGTGGGAGTCGGCCGCAAAGGGGCCGACCAGCGGCCGGACGTAGTAATACCAGCCGGTGAGGCCCTGGGCGATCAGCCGGAAGCCCTCGCCGGACCCGTAGGCGTGGCCCGACTTGCTGAGCAGCTTCCAGGGGAGGGCCAGCTCCAGGGTGCAGCCCTTCCCGTCGGGGTGCTTGACGGCGGCGAAGCGCGCTCCCGCGGCCAGGGCGTCACTCACCTGGGTGCCGTCCCCGGCGCTGGAGAAGTCGTCGTAGGCGAGCTGCACCACCGGCTGCCCCGTGGCGTCCACCGCGGCGCTGATCTGCACTCGGCGGTCGGTGAGCAGGCGCAGGCGCAGGCTCTCGTCCTTGAAGAGGTCGGCCTGGCCCGCACGGTAGCGGTTGCGCAGCGGGCAAGGCTCGGCAAACTGGGCCAGGACGTAGAGATTGTCCTGGTCGTACATGGCGTGCAGCCACAGGCTGTTGATCTCGCGCTGCGCCGGGTCGGGGCAGATGGGCAGGCCGCCGGAGAAGTCCCAGTCGGCCGTCTGCCCGTCCACCGTCACCGCGCCGGGCGCGGGCGTCACCCAGAGGGTGGAGTTGTCCGCGGAGGCGCAAGCGCAACTGGTCACGGTGATCACCACTAGTAGGAGAGATAGTCTGAGCATGGGCACGTTCTTTCCCCAAGATTTGAGTAGTGCCCAGAGGTTCCTCGCCGCGCCGCCAACTCCTGCCGCCGGGAGGGGGCAGGAATGAAGCGGATAGGAGAGGAAGGAAGCGAGGGCCGGGCCGATTCTGACTGCAGGAGGTTCGGATCATGCGATACGCAACCGCTCTGGTCGTGGCTTTGTCGGTAGCCGTGGGCTTGACCGCCATGACTCCGGCGAAGGCGGCCCTCGGGGACTGCCTGATGACCCTCACGGGGCACACGGGCTGGGTCTATGGAGTCGCGGTCACACTGGACGGGACCCGGATTGTGTCCGCCTCGTGCGAGCCTGACTGCACCTTCAAGGTCTGGGACCTGGGCACCGGAGTCTGCCTGCGGACCCTCACCGGCCACTACGGAGGAGTCAAGGCGGTCGCCGTGACCCCGGACGGGACGCGGGTCGTCTGCGGTTCGTGGAATAGTACTGTCGAGGTCTGGGACCTGGGCACGGAGGCCGTCCTGAAGACCATGGAGGGCCACGAAGCCGACGTCCATGCGGTGGCGGTGACGCCGGACGGAAAACGGGCGGTCTCGGTTTCGGAGGACAGGAGCCTGAAGGTCTGGGACCTGGACACGGGATACTGCCTGAAGACCCTTACCGGGCACGCGGACCCCGTCCGGTCGGTTGCGGTGACGCCGGACGGGAAGCGGGCCGTCTCCGGCTCAGAAGACCACACCCTCAAGGTCTGGGACCTGGACAGCGGGGCCTGCCTGCGCACCCTGAGGGGCCATACAGGCACGCCCGCTACGATCGCGGTGACCCCGGACGGGAAGCGGATTATCTCCGGCTCCTGGGACCGCACCCTCAAGGTCTGGGACCTGGAGACGGGGGCCTGCCTGCAGACCATCAAGGGCCACCGAACCGAGGTCGAGGCGGTCGCGGTGACGCCTGATGGGAAACGAATAGTCTCGGGCTCGTCGGACTGCAGCCTCAAGGTCTGGGACCTGGACACCGGAGTCTGCCTGCGAACTCTCACCGGCCACGCGAGCCCGATCTTGGCGGTCGCGGTGAGCCCGGACGGGAACCGGGCGGTCTCCGGCGCGATGAATGGCACCCTCAAGGTCTGGGACCTGGGCGCGAGTGACCAGTGAATCAGGAGTAACGATATGAGCAATTCCTCCGAGGCGCTGCTGGGTATTGACCTGGGCACCTCTAGTGTGAAAACTGTGCTATTTGACCGCGGCGGCTCGGTGTTGGCCGCGGCGCAACGGGACTATCCTACCCGGCGGCGACATCCCGGCTGGGCCGAGCAGGACCCCCGCGAATGGTGGGAGGCGACCGCGGCAACCGTGCGCTCAGTGCTCGCGGAGGCCGGGTGCCAGCCGGTGGCGGTGGGCGTGACCTCCCAGTCGAGCGCCGTGGTGGCGCTGGATGAGGCCGGGGAGCCGCTGCGGCCCGCGCCGCTCTGGCTGGACCGCCGCGCCGCGCCGCAGTGTCGCGTGATCCCCGATTTGATGCCGGAAGCGGAGCTGATCCGCCTGTCCGGCAACCGCCTGGACCCCTCCTACATCCTGCCCAAGCTGCTCTGGCTGCGGGAGGAAGAGCCGCAGATTTACGCCCAAACGCGACAGTTCCTGCACGCCAACGGGTACCTGATCTACCGCCTGACCGGCGCGTTCACCTGCGACCGCACGGAGGGCGGGATGTCGCTGCTCTATGACATGGCCGCCGGTGACTGGTCGCCGGAGATTCTGGCGCGTTTTGACTTGCCGCGCGAGAAGCTGCCGCCGCTGGTGGACCCGGCCGCGGTGGTCGGCGCGGTCACCGCGGAAGCCGCCGCCGCTACCGGGCTAGCGGTGGGCCTGCCGGTGGTGGCCGGGGCGATGGACCTGCTGGCCGCCGCGCTGGGCGCGGGCGTGACCGAGGCGGGGCAGTCCTTCCTGGTCATCGGCACCGCCACGGTGCTGGCCACCTGCCTGAGCGCCCCCCAGCCGCACGCGGACCTGCAGATGCACGACCACGCACTGGCGGGCCGCTGGGTGCATGCGGCCAACGTGGACTACGGCGGCGCGGTGCTGCACTGGGTGCGCGGCGTGCTCGGGCAGGCGGGAGCGGCGCTGTCCTACGAGGAGATGGAGCGCCTGGCCGTCGCGGCCGAGGCGCCCGGCGCGGACCCGCTGTTCGTGCCCTACATGGTCGGCCAGCGCTCGCCGCTCTGGGACGACGACTGCCGCGGGACGATCTTCGGACTGCGCCCCGAGCACACCGTGGGGCACCTGATCCGCGCGGCGATTGAGGGCAACGCGCTGGCGCTGGGGCGGCTCCAGGCGCTGCAGGAAGTGGTCCACCAGCGGCCCATCGCGGAAATCCGCATGGCCGGCGGCCAGAGCGCGCTGCCGCTGGTCAACCAGATCGTGGCCGACGTGACCAACCGGCCGGTGGTGGTCATGGACGCGCCGGAGGTGACCTGCCACGGCGCGGCGCTGCTGGCCGGGCTGGGCGCGGGCCTGTACCGCTCGCCGGCGGAACTGACCGCGGCGCTGCGCGTCAAGCAGCGCTACGAGCCGTGCGCCGAGGCGCACGAGCGCTATGCCGACCGCCAGGAGCTGCTGGCCGAGGTCTACGAGGCGCTGCGGCCCAGCCTGCGGCGACTGAAAGAAGAGGAGTCGAGATCATGAGGGCGCTCTTGCGAGTCGGGCCCGGCGAGGCGGAAGTGGTGGAGCGCGCGACCCCGGAGCCCGGACCGGGCGAGGTACGGGTGCGCATCAGCGCTTGCGGCATTTGCGGCTCGGACCTGGCGCGCCTGCGCGACGAGGACCCCAAGTGGAACCGCGTGGTCCTGGGGCACGAGTGCAGTGGCGTGGTGGACGCGGTCGGGGAGGCCCTCCCCAGTGGCACCGGCGTCTCGCCGGTGGTCGGCCAGCGCGTGGCGCTGGTCCCGCTGGCTCCCGATTTCACCTGCCCCTACTGCCGGCGCGGGGAGTTCTCCCTGTGCGACGGCTACAGCTTTTTCGGCTCCCGCCGGGACGGTGGTCTGGCCGAGTACCTGGTGGCCCCGGCGGTGAACTTCCTGCCCGTGCCCGACGCGGTGGACGACGAGGCGGCGGCGATGCTGGAGCCGCTGTCGGTAGCGACCAAGGCGTGCCTGTTGGGAGGAATGTCCCCTGCGCGGCAAGCTAGTGAGCAGCGAACGGGCGTGTGTGGCTCCGCTGCGCTCCGCCAAACGCGCCCCTACGCGGAGACGCCCTCCGTCCTCGTGATGGGCGCGGGGGCGATTGGGCTGCTGGCGGTGGAGGTGGCGCTGGCCCTGGGCGCGGACCCGGTGATCGCTTGCGACGTGGTTCCGGAGAAGCTGGCGCTGGCCGAGGCGCTGGGGGCGCAGACCGTGCTCAGCGACGCGAACAGCGCGGCGCGGGTGCGCGAGATCACCGGCGGCGGGGCGGATATCTGCCTGGAATGCAGCGGCCACTGGGCCGCCTTCGCGCCGGCGCTGGAGTCGCTGGGCAAGGGCGGCACGCTGGTGCTGGTCGGCACCGGGCCGCGCGAGGTGACGCTCAGCGGCGAGCAGCGCGAGCAGCTGTGCCGGCGGATGCTGACCGTGCGCGGGCAGTGGATGTCCTACGGCCCGACCTGGCCCGGCGAGCCCTGGACGCTCCCGCTGGAGCTAATGGCGGCGGGACGGATTGACCCGCTCCGCCTGATCACGCACCGCTACGCCCTGGAGCAGGGCCCGGAGGCGGTCCGGATGATGCTGGCCCCGGGCGCGGACTTTCTCAAGGTGATGATCAACAATGAGTGACGTCCTGTCCTTCTGGCCCGTCGCCCACGCCGGGCTGACGCCGGTCTTTCACCCCCGTCTGGGCGTGGAGATCAACGGCCAGAGCGCCGTGCGCTACCTGCGTTTTCTGCGGCCGGTGGAGTTGGACCACCTGGAGCTGCCCCTGCTCCCGCGCGCCGGCCGCTGGGTTCCCGAGGTCCCCAGTCACCCCGCCCACCTGCTGATCTCGGTCTGGGAGGACGGCGCCTGGCGGCTGGTCCGCGAGGTCAGTCTCCCGCTCGACCCGCGGCTGGCCGGGGAGGGGCTGTGCGAAGACCTGCCGGTCGCGGAGATGGACGCCCACTTCGCGCGCGTCCTCGCGGACCCGCCGCACCGGATTGACCTGGGCGGTCTGCGCACCGACCATCTGCGCGTGGAGTGCGACCGCGAGCACCCCGTCTGGCCCAACCACGGGGAGTGCAATGGCGGCGAGTACCATGTGCCCTTTGCCCTGCTCAACCCGTTGACCGCGCACGGCCGGGCGCTGCAGGAGGATTTCTACCCGCCCACGTACCGGCCGCTGCTGCAGACGGGCGCGGTGGAACCGGTGGCGCCGACGGGGATGACCGTGACCCCGCGCCCCGACATGCTGCTCTTCTCCGGCGACCGGCTTTCCGTTGGTTTCTCGCTCCGCCGCCCAACGCTGACGCATCTCGGCTGGGACGCCCATGACCAGGGCCTCGCCGGCCGGCAGCGACTCGCCTTCGCCAAGCGCCCCGGGTGGGTGGAGGCCGCCGGCGGCCCCAGCGGGCCCCTGCTGCGCACGCTGACCGCCGACCTCGGCGCGCATCTGTGGACCGGCGCGGTGGAGGTGCGCGGCAATCAGGTGGCCTATCGCGGCCTGCACGCGGCGGAGGGCCTGACGCTGGACGCCGTCTTCACGGTGGAGCCGGACCGCCTGCGCCTGGAGCTGACCCAGACCTGCGCCGCCGCCCTGCCGGCGCTGCAAGCGGAGGCCTGGCGGCTGCTCTTCGACCTGCGCCAGGGGGTTACGGCCTGCGCCGGTCTGCCCACGCTTCGCCCCGGCCGCAACGGCGAGGTCGCCCTCCCCGCCTGGTGGGCGAGCGATTCCGTGGGCTGCCTGGGTATGGACCTGCTCGAGCACGACGGGCCCGCGCCGCGGGTGCAGGTCGAGAGCTACCGCGACCTGCCCGCGGTTTCCGGCGGGATCGTGCTCGCCGCGGAGCAGTCGCCGCAGGGCACGACCGTCCTCCCCGCGGGTACGCAGCGCGCGGTGGTCGAGCTGGCGGTCACCGCCCTGGAGCCTGCCGGGCTCCCCGGTCGGGCGCTGTCCGTCGGCGCAGCCAGCCGCTGGGCCGCGATCTTCTCCTGCTTCCGTCCCGAGTACGGCGGCTTTTCCAACAACGCCGCCTCGGTCAATTGCCACCTCTCCCAGGGCGCACCGCTGGACCTGGTGGCCTGCACCCGCCCGCCCGAGCACGGGCCGGACCCGGTGGCGCTGGGGCGCTTCACCCTTGAGCGCGCGCTGCTGGACGGCGGCGGCTATGGGTACTTCCGCAATCTCTACCTGGACTCGGACCCCAACTTGGTCTGCGCCGCCGGTCGGCTGCATCAGGTCCGGCCGGACCTCGCCTGGCTGCAGCGGATCGCCCCGGGCCTGCGCGAGGCCACCGACCGGATGCTGGGCACGCTCGGCGCGGAGGGCCTGGCCGTCTGCCGCGATCTGTCCGGCGACACCGGCTCGTACCGCTGGTCCAGCAACGGAATGGACGTGGTCGGCTTCGGCCACTTGGACGCCTACGTCAACGCCTGGACCTACCGCGCCCTGCGCAACGCCGCCGCGCTCTGGCGCGATCTCGGCGAGGCCGATCCGGCCGCCCGCTGCGGCGCGGCCGCCGACCGCCTGCGCGCCGCTTACGCCCCCGCGCTGGTGAACCCGGCGACCGGCTGGGTGGCAGGTTGGCGGAGCCGCGACGGCGAACTGCACGACTACGCTTTTCTCTGGGTCAACGGCCCCGCGCTGGCCTGGGGGCTGTTGGACGACGAAGCGGCGCGCACCGCGCTGCGCAATCTGGAGGCGCTCCGCGCCCGCGTCGGTCCGGGCTCAATGGCGCTAGGCCCGCCGGTCAACCTGCTGCCGATTGATCCCGGCGACCACATGCTGCCGCTACTGCTGCCGCGGACCGGTCCCACTTTTGAGAACTACACCGACGGCGCGCTCTGCCCGCAGGCGGTGACCTATTACCTGCGCGCCCTCGCCCGCTACGGTCTGCGCGCCGAGGCCGCTCGCCTCGCCGCCGAACTGGAGGAGGGCTACGCCGCGGGCATTTTCGACGGCGGCATGGGCACCGGCCACGAGTTCCGCAGTTGGGAGGGCCTACCCACCGGCTACGAGGGCACGCTTATCGGCTGCTTCGCGCCGCTGTACGCGCTGGCGATAGAGCAAGGCGTAATCGAGCCGCCCGACCCGGAATGGTGGCCCGCGTAGAAGCGGCCGCCGTTCCACTACCGACTACCGACCAAAGACCACCGACCAATTCAGGAGGACTTACCATGCACAACTTCCGACATCTGGCCCCGACCGCTATTGAGTTTGGCGCGGGGAAGCTGAACAATCTGGGCGAACTGACCGCGCCGCACGGCGGGCGCGTGCTGCTGGTCACCGAGTCCTGGGAGGGCCCCCTCGGCGCTATCTACGCCCGGGCCAAGGAGAGCCTGCAGGCCGCGCGGCTGTCCGTCGTGGTCTATGACCGCGCCCAGCCCAACCCGACCGTGGCGACCATCGACGCGGGCGCCGCGGTGGCGCAGGACGAGTGTATCGAGGCCGTCATCGGCATCGGCGGCGGCAGCACCATTGACACCGCCAAGGGCATCGCCGTGGCCGCCACCCATCCGGGCAGCGTCTGGGACTACATGTACTTCCAGCCCTCGCAGCCCAGCGCGCTGACTCTGCCGATCATCGCCGTGACCACCACCTCCGGCACCGGCGCGCACGCCACCCGCTATGCGGTCATCACCAAGTCCGATATTGAGTGCAAGTCGGCCATCGCCCACGACAACGTCTTCCCCCGCGTGGGTCTGGTGGACCCCGAACTGATGCTGGGCCTGCCGCGGGCGATCACCGCGTCCACCTCGTTTGACGCCTTCACCCACGCCTTCGAGTCCTACACCAACCCGGCGGCGACACCGATGACCGACCTGCTGAACCTCCAGGCGCTGACCCTGATCACCGCGAACCTGGAGACGGTGCTGGCCGACCTCGGCAACCTGGAGGGTCGCGCGGCGCTGGCCTGGGCCGATACCCTGGCCGGGATGTGCATCTCCAACGCCGGGACCACCCTGCCCCACGCGATGGGCCAGCCGATCAGCGGGCACTTCCCGCACGTGGCGCACGGCCAGTCGCTGGCGGTCGTCTACCCGCCCTTCCTGCGCTTCACCTGCGAGGCCGCGGCGGACAAGTTCACCGCCGTGGGCCGGCTGCTGGACCCCGCGGTGAGCGACTGCCACGCGGCGGTCGAGGCGATGCTGGCCTGGATGAAGCGCATCGGCATGTATATCGGCCTGTGCGATATCAACGTGCCCGAGGAGGGCCTGGCCGCGGTGCTCAAGGACTGCATGGCCTTCCCCGACGTAGCCTGCAACCCGCGCGTACCGGATGAGGCGCAAGTCATGGCCATGTATCGCGAGGCGCTGACCACGGCGACGCTCTAGCGAATCAAGTAACGGGCGGGCCTCCCGCGAGGCCCGCCCTTTCAGGGAGTTGAGTAACGTGACCTACCGCGAACTGTTCCACGAGATCATGTTTTACGGTGAGTTTGACCACATGCCGGTGATCCACTGGACCGGGTGGGAGGAGACAATGGAGCGCTGGTACGGCGAGGGGCTGCCCCGCGACGTGGACATCCACCAGTACCTGGGCACCGTTCCCCAGTGGACCGGCGCGGGCGTGGACCTCAGCCTCTATCCGGTTTTCGAGGAGGAGTGCCTCGAGGACACCCCCGAATACCGCATCTTCCGCCAGGGCGATGGCGTGGTCTGCAAGGACTGGAAGGGCAAGTCCTGCATCCCCCACTTCATTGACTTCACGCTGAAGACGGCCGCCGACTGGCCCGAATATAAGAAGCGGCTGCAGCCCGATCCGGGTCGGATTCCCGCCGATCTCCGGGAGAACATCGCGCGGGCGGAGGCCTCCGGTTTGCCGCTCGCGGTGGGTACCGCCTCGCTCATGGGCTGGATTCGCAACTGGATGGGCGTGGAGAACATGTCCTTTTTGATGTTCGACGACCGCGACGTCTACGCGGACATGGTCATGACCCTCGCGGACCTGACCTGCTGGGGCCTGGACCAGGTCTTGCCGCACATGCAGGCGGACATGGGCTTTGGCTGGGAGGACATCTGCGGCCGCGCCGGCCCGCTGGTCAGCCCCATGATCTTCGACGAGTGCGTCGCCCCCGGCTACCGCAAAATCCGCAACAAGCTGGAGGAATACGGCGTGCACCTGTACGGCATTGACTCCGACGGCGACGTCACCGCCCTGGTCGGCCACTGGCTGGAGTCCGGCGTCAACGTGCAGTTCCCCATCGAGGTCGGCGTCTGGAAGGGTGACGCCAACCCCTTCCGCAAGCAGTACGGCCGGGATCTGCGCGTCATCGGGAACTTCGACAAGTTCGCCATCGAGAAGGGCCCGGCGGCGGTCCAGGCCGAGTTCGACCGCCTGATGCCCCTACTGAAAGAGGGCGGCTTCCTGATGATGCCCGACCACCTGATCACCCCGGGCGTCTCGCTGGACATGTACAAATCGTACCTGGAACAAGTGCGGAACCTGAGGTTCTAAAGGCGAAGCTTCACCCGCCAACGCTAAAGCTACGGCGGGCAAGCCCCTAACCCCTCTCCCTCGCGGGAGAGGGGAAATCGGTAAGCGACGAGCGAAAGGCAGCGGAAACTCGCAAAGGCCAACAAAACTGACCATCATCGCCGAATGGCGGGTCACCCCCCCCGGTCGTTTCCACTCCCCCTCTCCCAAAGTGGGAGAGGGGGC
>DASXVN010000005.1:0-145712 GCA_036504235.1 Armatimonadota bacterium
GCCATCAATCTAAAGAAGACCGCAGCGCGCGGCGTGGAGCGAGCGAACGCTTTTTTCGGCCAGCGGCCCCGGCGGCAATACAACCCGGCCTGAAAGCCGCACCCGCGGAGGCGGTTTCTTAACAGAACCCTTGCTCCGCCCGGGGCCACCGCTCAGGTTAGCGCTAGCCGCGGGCGGAGCAAGCTCCGCCCCTACGGGAAGACGGCCCGGCCGGCCCCAACCTTGACGAACCTCCCGCGCCCAGCGTAGAATCCTCCTCACCGGTCGGCTGCCCTGGCAGTCGGCCATACTTGTATGTGAGGGCGCCATGACCGGCATTGTCTTCGACATCAAACGCTTCGCCATCCACGACGGGCCCGGCATCCGCACTACCGTTTTCCTCAAGGGTTGCCCCTTGCACTGCTTCTGGTGCCACAACCCCGAATCGCAGGAGCCAGACCCAGTTTTGGTCCAATATCCCCGCAATTGCATCGGCTGCGGCGTCTGCCTGCAGGTCTGCCCGCACGGCGCGCTCAGCTCCGTAGAGGAGCATATTGTCGTGGACCGCGCCCGCTGCCGGAACTGCGGGACCTGTGCCCAGACCTGCTACGCCCAGGCCCTGGTGCTGCTGGGCAAGGAGCTGTCGGTGGAGGAGGTCCTGGAGGAGGTGCTCAAGGATCGCGCCTTCTACGACAACTCCGGCGGGGGCCTGACCCTTTCCGGCGGCGAGCCGATGTTCCAGCCGGGCTTTACGCGGGAACTCCTGCGCCAGGCGAAAGCTGAGGGCCTGCACACCGCCCTCGACACCAGCGGCTATGCGCGTTGGGAGCTATACGAGGCCGTCCTGCCCTACCTGGACCTGGTCTTGTTTGACCTCAAGCACGCCCAGCCGAGCACCCATGCGGTGGGGACCTGCGTAGACAACGCGCTGATTCTGGACAACCTGCGCCGCCTAGCGGCCAGCGGCATGGAAATTCTGGTGCGCGTGCCCACCATCCCCGGTTTCAACGCCACGCCCGCGCAGATCCGGGACTTGGCGCAGATCGTCCTGGACCTGCCGCGGCCGGCGCTGATGGAGCTTCTGCCCTACCACCGCCTCGGCGAGGGCAAGCACGCCGCTCTCGGCCAGCCCACCCCCGACCATACCTCCACACCGCCACCGGCTGAGCTGATGGACGAGCTAGTGGAGGCGGCCCGCGCCGTCGGGGTCCAGTGTAAGCTGGAGAAGTAGGGGGCGGCCGCCCGCGTGGCTCCGCCCGCCTCCATTTCGGAGGCCTCCGACCGGCTCCGGCAGCCCTGAACCGGCTGCGCGCGTCTAGCGTCAGCGTGACTGCAATAGGCGCCACGCGGGCGCGAGCGCTTGTTTGAGGAGGTCGGAGAATGAGAGCCAAATGGTTGCTCGTACTGATAGCGGCGGTAGTCTTGAGTGTGGTGGGGACGCTTCGCTACGCGACCACTCGCGCGGCCACCGGCTCGACGAGTGCTTCGGTGGCGCTGGCGGATGCCCTGGACGAGGAGTTCCTCGCGCGGGTAGAGATCAAGGGCCTGGACTTCCGTCCGCACGATCTGCGGGTGCCCCTGGGCACGACGGTGATCTGGATCAACCACGACCACGCCAAGCACACGGTGACGAGCAAGGAGTTTGACAGCGGCAACCTGGGCTACCACCACGAGTTCCGGTATACGTTTTTGGAGCCGGGCCGGTACGAGTACCACTGCCGGGACCACGGGTGGATGAAGGGCGCCATCATCGTCGAGTAAAGGCGCGCAAGACGGAAGGGGGGCCTAGTTGCCGCGGCTCCTCCCGACCGCGCCGGCATGTCCGGCGCGGTCTTTCCGTGCGCCGCGAGGGTAGGCTCCGCCGTACCGTAGGCAGGATGCCTCCCGCGCCCCTGCCTCACCCGCTCGCCCACAACCGCTGCTTTTCAGGAGGTCGTCCATGCAGTTCTTTCGCTCGTTCGTCTGCGTCGCCCTGCTCTGCGCCGCCGTCGTCGTCCATGCCGGCGGGGTGCAATACCTGGGCGCCTTGACCGCGCCGCGCGCCGTGACGCCCGTGGTCGTGGACGGCAATCTCCAGGAGTGGAGCGGCAGCGCGCCGCTTTTCCTCTATACGCCGCTGAAGCTCGGGGAAGGGATCTCGGCCGAGTCCGGCGCCGCGCTCACCAAATACGCGGGCTCCCTCGGCCAGCGCGTGGAGGTCCGGTCGGTCTACGACGACCAGGCGCTCTATCTGGCGCTGACCTGGCAGGACCCCCTGCTCACTAAGGGCGGAGCGGGCCTGGGCCTGAATGTGCTCACCGACAAGCTGACGCACCTCGACTGCCAGGGCGGGTCTGCTATCGAACAGATGCAGATGAAGCTGGCGGGGAGTTCCTCACCGCTACCGGCGGGCGCCACCCTCATCCTGCCCTGGTCCTTGGTCACCCCGGGGGGCCAGGCGCCGGCAGCCGGCGATAAGTGGCCCGCGGTCCTCCAGATGTGGTGGGCGGGGCTGGATTCGCGCTTTGCCGTCAGCACCGAGATCAAGCTGGGGCGGCCCGGCGCGCTGAGCGTTCCCTACCTTCTTCCCCAAGACGGCGAGGCGAGCCTGGGCGTCTTTGATCCGGCCGGGCGGTTAGTGCGCTGGCTGCTGCAGGCCGACTTCCGGCGGGCCGGGCAGAACGTGGAGCCCTGGGACGGGCTGGACAACTTCGGCAAGCCGGTCGCGCCGGGCTCGTACGAGGTTCGGGGGGCCTATCATCCGCCGCTGAAGCTCGACTACCAGATGACCGCCACGAACCCCGGCCACCCCGGCTGGCCTACGACCGACGGCAAGGGTGACTGGCTCTCCGACGAGTCCAACCCCCAGGCGGCCGTCACCGACGGTAACTGGATCTACCTGGCCGCGCCCGGCTGCGAGAAGGGCTGGTCGGTGATCGCCGTGGACGAGAGCGGCCAGCGCCAGTGGGGCTTCCGTCTGGAGATCTACCCGCGCTGCATCTCCCTGGCGCTGGCGGGCGACTACCTGTACGCCCTGGTCAGTGGCCCGGAACTAACCGACAACAGCCGCCTGTACAAGAGCGGGGACAACGCGGTGGAGCGCGCTTTGTTGCTCTGCCTCGACAAGCGCACCGGGCAGTACGTCAGCTTCTCGGCCGCCGCCGGCCCGCAGAAGATCGGCACCTGGCCCTACCGGCACCAGCAGTTCAAGCTCTGGGACTTGCGCGCGGCCATGGACTATCGTCCGGCGACCTACGCCGGCCAGCCGCGGTACTTCGATATTGACGTCGCCGAGACCAGCCAGGCCACCGGTCTGGCCGCCCTGGGCGACCGGCTCTATGTCTCGCTCTTCTTCGACGGCAAGCTCATGGTGCTGGATCGGGCCACGGGCAAGTCGGTGGACGAGATCGCGGTGCCCGCGCCGTTTGGCCTTAGCCCCGGGCCGGAGGACAGTTTGCTCGCGGTCAGCGAGGCGCGGATCGTGCGCGTGAACCCGGGCACCAAGACGGTCACGCCGCTGATCACGGCCAATCTTGAAGCTCCCGCGGAGGTCACCGTCGGCCCCGGCGGCGAGATCTTTGTGAGCGACTGGGGCAAGTCCTTCCAGGTGAAGGTGTTCTCTCCGGAGGGCAAGTTCCTGCGCGCGGTGGGCAAGCCGGGCGGCCGGCCCTGGCTGGGCAAGTACGATCCGACGGGCATGTTGGTGCCGCGCGGGATCGCCGTCACGCCCGCCGGACGCCTCTGGGTAGCCGAGGACGACTCCAGCCCCAAGCGCATTTCCGTGTGGGACAGCCGGACCGGCGCTTTCGTGCGCGAGTTCTGCGGCCCCACGCCATACGGGGGCGGGTCTTTCGTACCCTCGCGGCAGAGCATCACCGACTTGATCTCCCTGGGGGACCGCTGGCGGCTGGACCTGGCCGCCAAGACCTTTACGCCCGTGGCCACCGTCTCCCGGCGCATGAGCCTCGATCAGCCGTACGCCATGGCCGGCGGCTCGGGACTCAGCCGCCTGCTAGGGGTCTTGCCGCGGACGAAGGACGGCAAGGAGTACCTCATCGGTGACAATCAGCACTACGGACTGACCATCTTCCAGCGGCAGGGTGACCTCCTGGTCCCGGTCAGCGCCGTAGGCACGCTCCAGCGGCTGTCCTTCCAGGACGGTCAGGGGACCAGCTTCGTGAGTTGGGACAGCGACCTCGGCCGCCATGTGCAGCGGAACTGGTTCCCGGAGCTGTTCCGGGACAAGATCGGCACCGACTACGCCTGGGCAGACCGCAACGGCGACGGTCTATGCTCGGCGGACGAGTTCATCTTCCGCCCGGCGATCAGCCGGGGGGAGAACCTGGGGCCCGACACCGTCACCGAGTGGATGACCGGCTGGGGCTATGGGATCGGCCCGGACTGGTCCATCTACGCCGCCGGTTTCTGCCGCAGCGAGGGCGCCATCTACCGCCTGGACGTGCAGGGCTGGACGCCCGGCGGCGCGCCGATCTACGACCCCAACCAGGCCAAGCTGATCATCCATATGCCCTCGCCGAACGGCCCGGGCAACGACCTGGTCAGCGGCATGTGGGTCAACAGCGACAACGAGTTGTTCGTCTGCTACGCCGCCGACACGGAGTTCCTCAAGCCGGAACTGCGTGGCGCCACGCCCGGCGTCGGCTGCTACGATCGCGACGGCAATCTCAAGTGGATGATGGCCGGCCCGCGCGATACCGCGACCAAGGCTTTCTGGGGCAACAATGTCTGTGGCGAGGCCGACGTTCCCGGTCTCGGCAAGGTCATGGCCCTGTGGAACTGGCACCACAACTTCCGCCCCTACCTGTTCACCAGCGACGGTCTCTACTTGGGAACGCTCCTGGACACGGAGACCCGCGTGGGACCGGAGGCAGCCTGGAGCGAGTCCTACAAAGCGCTCTGGCAGACCGACGACGGGCAGGTGTGGTTCATGAATGGCGCCAACCAGGACCACCATCTCTTCAAGCTCCAGGGCCTCGAGCAGGGCGGTCGCTTCACAGGGCAGCTCACGTTGACCCAGGCGGAGGTGGACCGCGCGGCCCAGTACCGCGCCGCGCCCGTGGAGGAAGTCCGCGCCCAGCCGGTAATCTGGGTGCCGCAGAAGCGCCAGGCCCTGACCGTCGACGGCGATCTGGCCGACTGGAAGCTCGACGAGGGCGTCACCCTGACAGGCTCGGCGGGCCGTAGCGCCCGCGTGGCGCTGCAGCGGGACAACGAGAATCTGTATCTCGCCTATGAGGTCCAGGACACTACGCCCCTGCTGAACCTGGGAGCGGACTGGCAGCGGCTGTTCATCAGCGGCGACTGCGTGGACCTGATGCTCAGTACGAACCCCGCGGCCGATCCGAACCGCCGCGAGGCGGCCCCCGGTGATCAGCGCCTGCTGCTGGGCGTCTATCAGGGCCAGCCGATTGCCGTACTCTACCGGCCGGCCGTCCCCGGGAGCACCAGCCCCGTGCAGTTCATGGCGACCCGGATCGATCAGGTGATCCGCCTGGACCAGGCCGAGGTCAAGTTCACCCGACAGGCCGCCTCCTACACGATCGAAGCTCGCGTCCCGCTGGCGGACCTGGGCCTCGCTCCGCTGCCGACCAAGCCGTTGCGGGGCGACGTGGGCGTCATCTACTCCGACGAGACCGGCCATGACCGGGTCCTGCGCCTGTACTACTATAACCAGGACACCACCATGACCGCCGACCTCACCACCGAGGCGCGCTTGCAGCCGGACCAGTGGGGGCCGATGGTGCTGGAGGGGGCCGAGGGTCCCAACCTGCTGAGCAACTCCGGTTTTGAGGAGCCGCTGGGCCAGGACTGGACGAAGGGCTGGGTGGTCCTGGATCAGCAAAACGGCGCGGAGGCAACGCTGACCGCCGCCGACTCATATAGCGGCAAGTACAGCCTGCTGCTGCGCCAAACGACCCCGCCGCTGGTCCCGGCCGACAACTCGAAGCTGACTTGGGAGCAGTACAACCAAGCGGTCAAGGGCGGCTACATCCTCCTAAGCCAGTTGGTCCCGGTGACGCCGGGCAAACACTACCTGGTGCGCTTCCGCTATCGCGGCGTCGGCGGGCTGCACGAGCAGCGCCAGGCGGGACCCGACCGGGGCTATGCTGCCCTCCAGGTGGCGCTCTTCTGGCAGGCAAGCCCCGACGGCGGCAAGATGGTCAGCGCCGAGCGCGTCCTCAATGAGCTGCGCGACCGGCCGCAGTGGACCACCGCGGTGGGTGGCGGCCGCAACGAGGAGATGCTCGGCCAGCCCTTCACCGCCCCGGAGGGCGCGCATTCCGTGCAGCTTCGCCTGGCGCTGGGCTGCACCGCGCCGAATACGC
Source organism: Armatimonadota bacterium (assembly GCA_036504235.1). GTDB lineage: Bacteria > Armatimonadota > Zipacnadia > Zipacnadales > Zipacnadaceae > Zipacnadum. Next base: position 6,306 of record DASXVN010000005.1, read on the forward strand.
CCTCCGCGTGGCTGGACGATGTGGAGTTGCTGGAGGTCCCTTAACCGGCGAACAGTCGCTGCGGGTGACCGAGGACGTTCACAGGGGCGGGGGACATATTCCCCCGCCCCTTCTTTGCCTCCCGCTAGCGCAGTACGCCCGACGGAGGTCGCCGTGCCGCGAGCGTCCAATTAGCAGACGCAACGCAACCCTGCAGCGAGGTGCCCCCCATGAGCGAACCATCGATCACCCCCGGCCGCGACCCCCTGGCGTTTACGCTGCGCGAGCATCTGGGCGTTCCCTGGACCCAAGAGCTAGTCTCCTACCCGCTGGCCCTCGAGGCCGGAGCCCTGCGCCACGAGGCGGTGGCGCTGGAGGGGCCAGAGGGGCTGCGGCCCGCGCAGCTTGCCGAGGTGGTCTGCTGGCCCGGCACGTCGTTTGTGCAGACCGCGACGCTGTGGTTTGTCGTGGATCAGTTGCCGCCGCTTGCGGAGAGAACCTGGCGGCTGGTGAACGCCGCGCCCCCGGCGACGGACCTACGCGTGGCGCCAGCGGCCGCCTCGGTGGAGATCACCACCGAGCACTTCGGCCTGCGCTGTCCGCTGGGGGAGAGGGCGTACCCGGTTCCGACGCTCGCCGCGGAGGTTCCCGGCCCAGTACTGGGTCTACGTTTGCCGGACGGGTCCTGGTTCGGCGGCAGCCGGCTCTACGGAGAGCGCCGCGTCGCCGCCTGGTCGGCCCGGGTCACCGCGACCGGACCGGTGTTCGCCGAGGTAGCTTTCGAGTATGTCTACGAGGGCGGGCTGACTATGAGCCTGACGGCGCGGGTGGTCGCCGGGGATTCGCACGCCCACTGGACGATGGCGGTGGAGGGCGACGAGTTGGAGGCGGGCTGGCAGCTCGATCTGACCCCCGGCCTGTCGGCGTTCGTCCTGGACCAGATTCCCTGGGAATATCACAAGAACACCTGGGGGGCGGAGGAACTCCAGGCCATCGACGTCGTGCTGGACGACTATGCGCCGGGCCTGCTGACCAATCTGGTGCCCTGGGAAGACTGGTGGGACGACCAGACCCAGACGAGTTGGGTGATCAAGACCGCCGGGCGCGGCCGGACGCTGGAGATCGGCAGCGAGGACCCCGGCGACTGGGTGGAGCCCGCGCCTCAGGGCACCTTGGGGACCTGGGACGCGTGGCTGCGCAAGACTGTTGCCCTGTGCCGCGACGCGGACGGCCGCGTGTTCCTGCAGATCAACGCCGCCTCCGGGCGCCGCGCCTGGCGCGTGGGCGCTTACCAGGCGGCGGCCCTGTCAGTCCCCGCCTACCGCCTCACCGCGTATGGTCAGCGCGAAGAGACGCGCCCGGTGGCGGTGGGCCGGCTCCTCGACACGGTGAAGGACTACGTCCTCGCGTGGCCGGGAGAGGCCGGCGCGCATCCCCACCTGTTTCTCTCGGCGGAGGAACTGCGCGAGATGCGGACGCGTCCGGTTGATCCGGCGCGGCTGGCCGCGTTGGTCGAGGGTTCCCACGAGGAGTCGCACGGGCTGCCTCATGTGGCCGACGCCGACGCGCTGGGGGCCTATCTGCTCACCGGGGACCCGCAGGTGGCCGCGGCCACGCGCGTGGTTGAGCGGCTGCGCAACCACCTCGCCCTTTTCGGCGCCTTCGACACCATGCGCTTTGTGCCCCACCTGGTGGCGTTGTACGATGCGCTCATTGATGAGCCGCTGGTGTCCGATGAGGAGCGAGCGATGCTCAGCGCGCGGATGGCCTACCTGGGCTATTCTCAAGCCTCGCCGGCCCGCTGGTCCAACGAGCGCGGGTATCGCTCATACAACCTCAACATGAGCGTATCGCATACGCTGCACCTGGGCATGATCGCCTGCACGCTCCCTACGCATCCCTTGGCGCGCACCTGGGTACAGCCGGCGCTGGAGCTGGTTGACGACCTGCTAAACGAGGTCGGGCCGGCCGGCGAATGGCCGGAGAGTGTGTCGAACTACGTCCACGTGAGCGGCTCGGCGCTGCTGCTTTTCGCGCTTACGGCGCAGAGCGCGGGCTTCCGCGACTTCGTCAATGACCCCCGCATGAAGCTGCTGTTGGACTACATCGCGAAGATGTACGCGCCGTGCGACCTGCTCCCCCGCGAGCCGGGCGAGCCGTCGTGGCGCGGTCTGCCCCCGCACGGCCGAGCGCAGGCCGGGCACCGCTTCGGCCTGCCGGGCATGATGGCCCGCGCCACCCGCGATAGCGACCCGGCCTACTCCGCCGCACAGCAGTGGGTATGGCAGCAGATGGGGGAGTGCCGGGAAATCCCCAACGCCTCCCTGGGCGGCTTCGAGCAGGTCTACCTCGACGCCTCCCTGCCGGCGGCCCGGCCCGCCTGGGAGTCGGAGCAGTTCCCCCAGGCCGGCGTCATCCTCCGCCAGGGGCTAGGCACGCCCGAGGAGTACTACGTCAACGTGATCAGCGCGGACTTTCCCCATCAGGTCTTCGCCGCGGAGACGGGGGCCCTCTCGCTGCTCTGCGCGAAAGGCGCGCCGCTGGCCGGGGCCTTCTATGGCGGCTATGGCGAACGGGAGGAGTTGCTCGCCAGCCGCGTTTGCCTGGCCCGCGGGGTGGGCAGCGACGGGGAGCGCCGCGCGCGGGTCGGCTACACTGGCACCGTCACCAGCCCCGAGGAGGAGTCCACCGGGCGGCGGCGCCCCAAGCCGCTCGCGAGCTTCGGCGAGCAGCCGGGGGTCAGCAACGTCAGCAGCTTCTCCGCCCTGCCCCGGCAGGACTATGCTACCGTGGACGTCGCCCTGGTGCATCCGCAGCGCGTGGGCTGGCCCCTGGTGGCGGGCTTGCCGGAGTGGCCCGCCGGGGGGGAGGGCGCCCCGCCCGTAGACTGGCGGCGGCAGGTGCTCTTCCTCAAGGGCGAGGACGCCGGCGACGCCAGCTATCTGCTCTTCCGGGACACCGTGCGGGGCGGGCAGCCGACCATGTGGCAGATGTGGACGCTCTCCGACGGCCTGGACGCGCCGGACGAGGTGAGCGCTTCCGCCGGCCGGCAGATCCTCCCCGCTCGTTGCCTGGAGGGGGACCGCTTCACCGCTCGCGGGCAGTTCGGCGTAGACGTGGAGTATTTCATCGCCTCGCCGGCGGACACGCCGCGCCACACGCTGCGCTGGGGAACTACCTATGAGCCGCACCGCGCCTCCTGGCACCCGCTGTCCGTGCTGCGCGACAACTACTCCGAGTATCGCGACCTGCTGCACCTGCAGTTGCCGGGCGACGGCGCCTACTTCGTGGCCTTCTTCCCCCGCCGGGCGGGAGAGACCGCGCCCAACTTCACCGCTTGGGGCGGGGGGTTGATCATCAGAACCACCGGGGACTGGGGAACCGACTACGGCTTCCTCTCCGCCACGGAGGCCCAGGCCGAGGGGGACAGCGCGGTCTTCCGGGGAACCGCGGGCTCGGTGCAGGACCGCCGGGGCGAGCGGGTCTTGTCGCTGGGGGCGGCCGGCGAGGTGCAGTACCAGGATCTGAAACTGGCGGCCTCCGGGGCGGTGGGCCTGCGGGTGAGTCCGGAGGCTGCAACGCTGGAACTCCCCCCTGATCACGAGGCGGCCGAGGTCACGGTGGCCCTGCCGGGACGCTGGGCGCTCGCCTCCCCGGCCCCCGGGGTGACGCTGGAGGCCGACGCCGCGGGTTACCGGATCACGATTCCGCCCGGCCTGTCGCGAGTGGCTCTAACCGCCGGCTGACGCGGGGGCCGGGCCCGGCGCGCCCTCGCGCATCACGGTCTGCACCTCCGCCGGGGAGAGCGCCGTGGTGTAGAGACGCACGTCGCTGAGCAGGCCGTGGAAGAACCGCCCGCTCCCGTACCCCTGGCCCAGCCGGAAGGTCAGGCTGGGATTGGGCGCAAAACCGCCCTGGGTTTGCGCGCGGGATTTCTCCTCGCCGTTCACGTAGCAAAGGGAGTTGTGCCCGTCGCAGACTACGACCACGTGCTGCCACTGGTCCGCGAGGAGTTGCACGGGTCCGGGGCCCGAGCTGTGCTGGCCGTCCCCATAGCCGAGGGCGAACAGGTTGGCCTGCTGGCCGGCCTGCTGCATGACCAGGCCGAGAGCACCCGCGTGGCTGCCGAGGATATCAGCGTATTCCACCTGCGTCGGCGCCGGGTTCACCCAGAACGCCACGGAGAAGGGCAGGATCAGGTCCTCCAGGTGGGTGGGGCAGTCCACGACGTCATCTACCCCGTCAAAGCTGAGAGCCGCGCGTCCGGCGGCTGTCGTCCAGGCGGGCTCCCCGCGCAACGCCCCCGGCAGGTCGTGGCCCGCGACGTCGGAGGCCACCAGCCCCTGTCCCTCGTTCAGCTTCCACCAGGCAAAGAGCGGCGCGTTGAGGAAGACGGTGCGGTTCTCCGTCATGGTGTTGGGCCGGTGCGCGCGGTCCCGGAGATTCTTCACCGTGAGTGTGTACTCGGCCCCGGCGGCCCGCGGCGAGGTGGTCAGCGTCACCGTCCGGAGATCCGTCCCCAGCGACGCCGCTAGCACCTGGACGCCCTGATCGAGCGCGTAGTTGGCGGCCGTCTCCGCGTCCGTCGGCATGACCGGCTCGCTGCAGGTCACGACCACTCGGTCCGGCTGGCTGCTCGGCACCGCCGCCGCGAGGACGGTCGGGGCGACGGTGTCTAGGGGCAGCACCGTGACCGTTACGTGGCTGGTATCGCTGCGCCCCTGGTCATCGCGAACCGTCAGGCTGGCCGGGTAGGTTCCGACTTGGGCGTAGGTGTGGGTCGCCGCGGCGCCGCGCGCGGTCGCTCCGTCTCCGAAATCCCAGGCGTACGAGACGAGCTTGCCCGAGGTGCTGCCGGACTGGGCGCCGTCGAAACGGATCGGCAGCATGACCTCCCGGGCGGCGGAATCCACCTGGATAACCGCTAGCGCACTCGCGCCGCTGATCCAGATAATCTCCGAAGCGCGGCTGCCGGTCAGGCCGGAGACGGTGATCCCGGCGTCCATGAGCTCCGCGCCGGTGCGGAGGCAGTTGAGGCTGGCCCGATCCTGGAAGGCTAGCGCATAGGTGGCCTTGCGGTCCAGGCCCTTGAGCTTGATGAGTTTGGAGTCGCCGTCGGCGGCTTTGACGGAGGGCTTGAAGAGAAACACCGAGCCTTGATTCAGGTCGGGGTTGAAGAACTGGAGACCGTCCCAATTCGTGCCGTCGGCCATGGGCAGGATATGGTAGACATTGGCCCCCCGGAGGATCGGCCGCTGCCGGGCTTTGTAGAGGGCGAGGTGCCGGCGATAGACCGGGTTGTCCGCGGCCCAGGTCAGGATGGAACCCAGCATATCCGTGCGCAGGTCGTAGGCCTCGCTGGCCGGGCCCAGGTCGGACTTCAGCTGGACCGGGTTGATCGCGTAGGTGTTGGCGTAGTAGGTCGTTCGGGTCACGTCCGCCTTGCTGTCCACGTCATTCATGGTGCAGAACGTCATCCGCCGGCAGATCGCGAAGCCCTTATATTTGCCGCCGTTGCAGCAGTTCTCGTACCGGTATCCGGGCCGGCTCCGGATCAGTTGGTCCTGGATATACAGGAAGTTGGTCACACCCTGGTAGGTCTGCGGCATAGGCTCATGGGGGGCGGTGTAGAGGTCCGTGCGCCACATGTCGAACCAGCCCTGGTCATACCGGGTGCGGACGGCTTCGAGTTCCGCGTCCCGGCCGGCGGTGGTCGTCAGGTCGGCATCCCGGTACGTCCCGCCCATGTAGAGCGAGGCCTTCAGCCCCGCCTGATGCGCTTTGGCGGCGAAATCGAAGCCGTGGGGCCAGCTCTCCGGGTGGAACTGCCAGTCCCGGTCGGTGTACCAGCACTTGCCGGAACCGTCCCAGAAGTCCAGTTTGACGCATTCCGCGCCGGTGGCGGCCAGGCGATCGTAGGCGGCTTGCGCGATGTCGCCGGTCACGCTGGAGCTGCCGTTGCCCCCAATCTCCTGCATGCATACCTCAATCCACGGCTCACCCGGATTGTCATGGAGGCTCCGGGTGATTTTGTAGTTCCAGAACCACCGCTTGAACCGGTTGCCGCCGTCGTCGAAGTCGCCCTGGTACACGCCGTAGTAGACGCTCGGCACGACGAAGACCTCGCCGGGCGCTCGCGTGACGTTTTCGGTGAGCGGGTGGACGGAAGCGGTCATCCGCAGGGGATTCGCCGGGGTGGCGACCGTGAATCCGCCCAGTTCCCACTCGAAGCCCAGGTACGCGCCGTGCATCGAGCCGACACCGAGCATGATCAGGGGGATGACGCCGGAATTGGTGGTGAAGGTGGCGTTCGGCCCGAGCGCGTCCTCATAGACCCGGCCCTGGCCCACATTGGTCTTGTCGGCCCGGTGCAGGGTCACCGCGGCATCCGCGGTGAGATCAACCGAGGCGGCCGCCAGACCGGGGCCGAAGGTGACCGCGCCTGTCGAGGTGTTCTTGACGCTCACCTCGTTCTCGACCGGCCCCGGCCCCGGTCGCGCCCGCCAGACCGAGGTCAGCTCCAGGGCGGGAGCGGCGCAGGTGAACCGGAAGGTGACTTGATGGCCCTGGGTCCGGTCCTCGGTCGCCTCGCGGAACTGCCAGGGCACGGCCTGATAGTCCGCTCCGACCTGGACGCCCGGCAGCGGCACCGGGGAGGGCGAGGGGACCCAGTTCCACTTCTGCGCGGGGTGGCGCAGACTGACGAGGTTGAGCGCGTTGTTCGCCACCGACAGGGTCAGCTCCGTGTCGGCGGTGGACAAGGTCCAGGTCTGCGGCGGCGGCGGTTCCGCCGCCTGCGCGGTCAGCGCCAGACCCAGCGCAGGCAACATGGCCATGCACAGGTGGATCGTGCTCGCTTTCATCTTGGTCTCCTGTTCCTAGAGGCAGCCGAGACGCAGGGCGATAACATCCACCTGCTCTTCCTCCAGGTCGTTCTTGTTGCCCTTGCCGGGGATCGTCTTGTAGGGCCAGAGCTCCAGGCGATTGTCCTGGCCGGGCTTCAGGTACGGGGTCAGGTTGATCTCCGCCCGCAGCGGGTAAGGGTGCAGCGCGGCGTTGAGGTTGAGCGGATGTCCGTTGATCACGACCGAGCCCAGCCACTGGCGCCCGGTCTCCACGTGGAGGTAGACCGTCTTGCTTGCCCAGGCGGCAGGCAGGGCGACGTTGCGCACCAGATAGCGGGCGGTGGGCGTCCCGGGGAGCGTGACCGTCTCCTGGGTCCGGTAGTCCTGTTTGACCGCCGACCACTCGCCGGCGAGGTCCAGCACCGGGGAGAGCAGTTTCTCCGGCGCCAGCCAGATCGGCGCGGCGATCCCGGAGAACTCCTGCCCTCCGGTGACTTTCACCGCCAGCACGTTCGTCCCGGGCCGCAGCAGATCGGTCACGTCATAGTTGTAGAACTGCGCCCAGCCCCGCGCCTTGTACGTGGTCACCAGCTTACCATTGAGGTAGAACTCGCCCGTATCGTAGACGATGGGCGTGTTGAAGCACTCGAGATTTAGCGTGAGGCGGTGGCCGGACCACGCCGCGGGGACGGTGAAGGACTTGCGGTACAACGCCAGGCCGTGGTATTGGCGCTCGGCGGGGTCCGTGAAGATGAGGCTCCAGACGCCGGAGGGAACGGACTTCCAGGCGGTATCCTGGTAGCCGGGGGCCTGCCAGGCGTCCGTGGCGCTGATCTTGGCCTCGGGATCGGTGGTGAAGCGCCATTGATCCATGGCGATCACCTCCGGGGGGGAGGCCGGCACCGCGGGCGCGGTGGCCTCGCAGCGCCGCCAGTACTTGGTCTTCTCGCCCCACCAGACCGGCAGGCCCGCGAGTAGCGTACCCCGCGGGGAGCCGAAGACCGCTAGGCTCTGGGGCTCAATGGTCGCCGCCGCCACGTGGACCCAGCCGTCCGGGGTGTAGGTGAACTCCACCGGTTGCCGGGTGGTCAGGTTCCAGACCGTGGCGGGCTCACTCGCGACCTGATAGGCCAGAGCGACCGTCTGCGGGGCGTTGGTGGTGTTGAAGGCGACGATCCAGTCCTGCAGGCCGTTCTTAGTGACGAATTTGTGCGTCCAGACGGTTGGACTGTCGCTGGTGGCTGTGCGCCCGATCCCCAGGTCGGCGAAGAACTTGTCGTAGAAGTCGTTGCGCCGGCCCTCCGCGCGCCAGAAGTCGGAGCCGAGCACGATGACCCGCCCCTTGCCCAACTGACGCACGCCGACCGCGACGCTACCGTCCTCCCAGGTGGCCAGCGGCACGAGCGGGTTAGGCCCCGGCAGCGGCGTGAGGGCAATCCCGTCGGCGGCGAAGTCCTGGCCGGCATAGGCGTTGAGCACCGGCAGATTCGTGCCGAAGTGCAGCGTGCCGCGCTGCTGCGGGTTAGCCAGGGTGCAGCCCACCAGGGGACCGAGGGGGTAGCTGTCCACCTGCTCCAGGGTGTGCCGCCCGGTGCCGGGCGTGGCGACGAAGGTGCCGCCGTTGGTTACATAGCGGGTGAGGGCGGCCAGGAGGTCCGGCTCCAGGAAGTCGTCGCCGGTATCGAAGAGCACCGGGAATTTGTCCACGCGCCCGCTCAGGACGTCGCTGTCGTTCGCGTAGACGTTGTCGTAGTGGGCGGCTTGCATATCGCTGTTGCCGATATCCCACCGCCCGAAGTTGGTGCTGCCGAGCAGGGCATTGCGCGAGGAGCGGTAGAGCACCAGCCGCGGATGGTCGCGGAGGGCCTTGCCGACGAGCTGAATCTGGCGGGCGTGCTTGGTGAACCAGCCGGTTTCCCGCTCGTAGTTGATGTAGTCCTCAATGTCCCAGAACAGAATGTGGTTGGAGTCGCCGTCGAAGGAGATCATGCCCAGCAGACGATCCAGGTTGGGGCCGGTGGTGGTCGCGGAGGGCTCGCTGGTTCCGTAGAAGCCGCCCACGTAGCCATAGCCGGTCCAGTACGGGAAGGTATAGGCCTCGCGACCGGTGTTCTGGAGGCTGCCGCCGAAGCGCACGGCCAGTTGCGCCGCGGCATCGGCGGTGTCGGCGCCCGACCCGGGCGAGAACACGAAGGGCCGGTCCGGATCCACGGCGCGCGCCATCTCCGCCACGGGCAGGTGGATGCGGTAGACCCCATAGCCCTGGAAGAGCCGCAGGTCGGCGTAGCGGGCGTTGAGCTGCGGGCCCAGGTAGGGGTAGAACTTGGGCTGCACCGGGCAGAGGTAGACCGGGCCGACGAGGCGCCCCTCGTTGTAGGGGCTGTTGGAGGGGACCTTGAGGACCAGCTCATTGGTGCCGGGGGTGACGAGGCCGGTGATCTCGGTCTGGAGGCCGCCGATCGTGTTGCCACTCGGCTTGAACTGGCCGAGGAGCTTGCCGTTGAGCCAGATCGAGACGCCCTCCCGGGCCTGGTTGTTGGCCACGCAGGCGAGGTACAAGGTCTGCCCCGGCTGCTGCCAGCGGTCGCCGTTGAAGGTGGTGCGATAGAAGGAAGGACCCCAGGGAAGAAAGTCGCCTTGCTGGGAAGGGGGCTGGGCGTACGCCAGCCACTGGGGGTCGCCGGCGGGCGGCGGTACCGTCGCCTCAGGAGCCGCGGGCTGGAACTGCCAATTGTCCGCCAAACGGACGCCGCCGACCGCGGTGCCGCCGTAGAAGTCGTTGAGATCGGGCAGGGCGATCTGGTCCCAACTGGTGAAGTGCCCGGGGTCGCCGTACCAGCGGCGGCCCATGTCGGCCAGCGTGTAGCGCCGCTCCTCGCGCAGCCAGCGGCGGAACTCCTGCTGCGCCACGGGGCTGTAGTCCCAGTACATGCCCGAGCGGCTGTGCATCGCCATCTCCATGCCGGGAGCCCCGCTGTACAGGACCCAGCCGCCCAGCGCGGGGCTGCTGAGGTAGCGCTGCATGGACTGGCGCAGGAAGGCGAGGCCGGTCACGGCCAGGGTCTTGTCGGGGATGCCCCAGCTTTCGTAGTGCGCGCCGGCGGCCCCGGCTCCGCCCCAACTGCCGAACAGCGTCGTGGGGGTCGGCTGGGTGACGACCTCGGGGTACTTGTTATAGACCCACAGCGGCAGCTCGCCGCCACCGGAGATGCCCGCCATGACCATGCCGCCGTGACGCTCCGCCTCTTTCACCTCGTAGTCGTTCGCGGTGGTCTCAACGACCCCCGGGGCGGGGCTCATGCGATGGAAGAGCAACTGCTGGAAGGACATAGCGCTCAGGCCGAGCTTCTCCAGGAAAGGCCAATGGGTGTCCAACCCCAGCTTGCGCACCGAGGACATGGCGTGGGTATAGAACTTGTACGCGCGCAGGTCGAAGGTGTCGAGGTACACCGGATAGGGCTGCGCGGGGGCGCAGGCTACGTCGCGGCCGAGCAGCAGCGGCTCCAAGGCGGCAGACCGGGCCACGGCCATCTCGTCCGCGCCGCCCAGAAGTAAGACCTGCTTACCCGCGCGGGCGGCGAGCAGCGCCCCGTAGGGCGCCCAGGAATGAACGGTGAGGGTGACGCCCTTCACGGTTACGGGGTGCGTGAGGTGCTCGGCGCCCGCGTCCCAGAAGAGGTCGGCGAGCAGCTTGCCCAGGAGGGTGTCCGCCTTGCTCGCGGATTCGCATGTGAATACCGCGCGGCGGGGGGAGAGGTCCGCGGTGACCGTGCCATAGCCCCGTAGGGCGACGGTCTCCGCGGCGGCGGGCCGACCGAGGCCGACCAGGATCAGGCCGGCCACGATCAGGCCAGCGTGGGCCAGTACCAAGCGGGTAGACATATTGTCAGCTCCCTGCAAATGTAGGGACCTTGGTCCCGGTTGCGCAATCAGGGCCGGTTGGGGCTGCTGGGGAACAGCTCCAGGCGCACCGAGCTGATCTCCCAGGTCGGCGGCGGGCCGGTGCGGGGGAGCGGCGCATTGGCCTCGCCCTGGTTGGCCAGAGTGATCTCGTTCTCCGCGCCGAACTTGAGCATGTCCGTGATATCAATGTCGCAGCGTCCGCCGAAGCCGTGATGATGCCGGCGCACCAGCCGCCCGTTCACCCACGCGCCCAGCACGCTTTCGCGCGCGCCGTCCAGGCACAGGCGGACTCGGTAACGCCCCCGCCACTGCTCGGGGATCGCCACCATTCGCGTCGGCGCGTGCGCCGCGCCCTTGCCGGGCAGCGTGAGCGCCGCGAGCTTGCCGTCCTGGTCGAGGCCGTCCCACTGTCCGCTCAGCGCCACCGACCGCTCCGGCGGCACGCGGTGGTACAGGAAGACATTGCCCTGAATCCCGACATACTGCGGCCCGCCCTGGAACTGGAAGGCCACCACGTTGCGCCCCTTGAGCAGCGCCGGGGTGACCACGAATTCGCTGTAACCGCCTGTCGTGTAGTCGTGCAGCAGCGTACCGTTGAGGTACATCCGCGCCTTGCTGAGGTAATGCGGCCCCGACCACATGCCGCTGACCAGGTAGATGTCGCCGCCCTGGTTGAGCCACTCCGCGGGGACCTCAAAGCTCCGCCGCACCCACGCCGGCTGCCCGGCGGCCGCGCCGTCGAAGTTGAGCACATCGAGATGCCCCGGCTTCCAGGCGGAGTCGTCGAAGGCCGGCTCGGTCCATTTCGCCTCGCCCGGATCGGTATTGGTAAAGCGGGCTCCGTCGTAGAGGTCCAGGGTCGGGTCCTTCCATTCTCCCTGGGTGTACGGCGTGAAGTCCACGACCGGCTTATCCAGTTGCCGCCACATCTGCTCCTGGTAGCTCCACCAGTGCGCCACCGCGTTGTCGGGGCTAAAGCTCTCCGCGGCGATCACCTTGATCTCCTGCGCAGGCATCGGCACGCTGAGCGTGGCGACTCCGTCCTTCCACTCAAAGCGAAGGTTTTGGATGCCCTCCACGCCGTAGACCGTCACTTGCGCCGGCTTCTTCGCCAGCCGCAGACTGGTGCGGACGACCACGTCTTTGTCCTCATGCCAACTCACCAGCACGGTGACGGCGTCCAGCCCGTTGTTGGAGCGGTACGGCTGCGGCCAGACCTGAGGGTCATCGGTCGTGCAGGGGGCGGGGTCAAAGCCCACGCCCGCCAGCAGGTCGGTCACGAAGGCACACTCGCCGGCGCCCGCCGGCCACAGGCCCTTGGTGTCGGCCGAGTCGCGCCAGAAGGCGCTGCCCAGGACGATAACTGTGCCCTTCCCCAGCTTGTGCTTGACGATCGCCGGGGCCCCGTTTTCGAAGGTGGCCAGCACCTCATCCCCCGGTCCCGGCTTGAGTTCCACGCTGAGCAGGTTGTGGTTGATCTTGAGGTACTCGGCCCGCCCCGCGTCGGGGAAGGTCTGCCCCGCCAGCGCATGAAAGACGGACTGCTGCTTGCCGATGGTCACCGTGGCGCCGGCCGCGCCGGGAGTGCGCAGCGTCCCGATCTCGCAGCCGGTGAGCGCCCGGATCGGCCAGGAGTCGGGCTCCACGAGGCTGTTGCGCCCGGTGAAGGGCAGGGTGATGAAGGTCCCGCCGGCCCGGACCCAGGCGGCGATATCCGCCACCGCCTGCTCGGAGATCGTCTCGTTACCGGCGTCCATCATCAGGCGGTAGCCGTACATCTTGCCGTCTTTGATTCCGCCGTCGTCCAGGTACAGGCAGGACTGGCCTATCGTCTGCAGCGTGCCGCGGCCCAGGTCCCACATCCACGGCGTTTGGAGCTCCCGGGAGGCCTGCCCCAGCGTCGGGTACGGCGGGTCCGTCGCGTACAGCGCCTGGAAACCGGTGCTGCGGTACAGCAAGACCTGCGGCCCCTGCCCGTCAATATCGTAGGTGCCCAGGCGCTTGAGCACGGAGTTGTGGTCCACCCACCACTGCCGCAGGACGGGATTACGCGTGTAGGTCTGCGCGTTGAAGACCTCCTCGTGCGTGTTGAGGCCGGCGAGGAAAACCCGGCGCGCCGCGTCAAACTGGTCGTTGGTGGTCTGCAGTGGCCCGCCCAGCTCACTGCTGCCGGGGACGCCGTAGAGGAAACCGTAGCGCTTGTACCAGGGGAAATACCACATGCCCTCCCCGGTGAAATGACCGTACCCGCCGTAGCGGACGGCCAGGTCGAGCCAGCGGTCAGTGCCCCAGCCAATCGGGGCGGCCAGCCGGATCATCCGGTTGGGGTCCACCTGGCGCATTCCGTCCAGCACCTCGGCCACGGCGTCATGCCGGGAGTCCATCAGCCATTCCTTCCAGATCATCCAGAGCTGGTTGCGCTCTTTCCCCAGATAGGGGAAGACCTGGGGCGGCTCGGTGGAGAGGAAGATGCGGCCGCTCCACAGCGAGCCCATCAAGTGCAGGGCGATCTGATTCTCGCCGGCGCGCACCAGGTTGGTGACGTCCAGCGCGCCCCAGGAGCCGATCTCGCCGGCCTTCTTCCCGTTCAGGTAGACATCATGGTAGCGACGGTGCTCGCCGGAATGGATCTGCTGCTCATGGCTGATCGGGAACCAGTACAGATACAGCGGCTGGCGCTGCACCTGCTGCGCGGTCAGTGTGAAGCTGCGGCGGAACCAGGTGGTCGCCTCGTCGGGATTCGCGGCGGGGAAGACGCCGTAGAGCATGTCGCTCCCCGGGGCGTGGAGGGGGCTCCACTGGGTCATGTCCAGCGGCGCGTTCCACCATTGCTCGCGGAGCCCCTGATAGCGCTGCTCGGCGGGCTGGCTCCACCAGGCGGCGTCGGCCGGAGTCGGGCTGCCATTCTCCCGCCGGTAGAACCACTCGCCCTCCAGCGCGGCCACGCGGCCGGGGAGGCCGGCGAAGGTGGCAAATTCGGGGACCGGAACCTCCTCCCAGTCGGCCAGGGGGTACTCGGGCCGGCCGTACATGCGGCTGAGCGTGGGCAGGTCGAGGCCCCGCTTCTGCAGGTAGGCGCGCCAGCTCTCCTGGGCGAACGAGGAGTAGTCGGCGTGCATGAAGTACCACGGCTCCGGGGACAGCTCGCCATGCGGCTCCATGTAGCCGAGCGTGGTGGGTTGGTCGGCGTACTGGCGCATCATCGCCATGAAGTTGGCCGCCACGTACCCCTGCGCGTCGCGGGAATGCCAGGAGAGTTGAGGCTGGGCCTTGAAGAAGAGTTGCGGATTGTAAAAGCCGCCCTGGAGGAAGTCGGCGGGCTGCTCCATGTAAGGGCCGAACCGCCGGCTCATCCAGTTGGCCCCGCCGGTGGCCCCGTACGAGTAGGAGAAGAACATGGGCAGGCCCCGCTTGGCTGCCTCTGAGAACTTCCAGGGGGTGCCCACGTTGCCCGTAATGCCATCGCTGCAGTCGAATTGCACCGGCGAGAACCAGCCGCTGTAGCGGAACTTGTACTGCGCGAGGAAGTCCACGTCTTCCAGCGGGTCCTTCAGCCCCGGTTTGCCGTCGAATTTGGCGGCGGTCTCCATCCAGCCATGCGTATTCTCCAGGCCGCCCAGACCGCAGAGGCCCCAGCCCCAGCGATCGAGGTAGTCGAGGTAGACGGGGTAGGCCGCTGAGGAGAGCGCGCCGGACAGCAGTTCTGGGCGCGTCGCGGCGAAGGCCAGCAGCGCCTCCCGGGAGGGGGCGTCGAGAATCCGGGCCTCCGCGCCTTCCCGGCAGCCGACGAAGACCGTGCCCTCGCGGGTGGTGAGCGCCGGAATCCGCTGGCCGCCCGACTGGATTTCGCCGGCGACTACGCCCGCCGACAGCGCGACATCAGCGAGGAACTTGCCGATCAGGACGCCGGCCTTCTCGGCACTCTCGCAGCGGAAGGTCTGCACCCCCACGCGGCGTTGCCCCTGCTCATAGCCGGTGAATTCCGTCTCCACCCGGCCAAAGCCGCGCAGCGTCTGCGCCGCCGGCACTCGGACGTTGAACAGCTCCCGCCAAGCCCCTCGCGGCGCCTCCGCGGCCGAAGCCGCGGCTCCCAGCGAGCCGATCACAGCCAAACAGAGTAGAGCCAGTAACTGGAGTACCGGGTGGGGGCGTAGGCTTCTCATGCGGGAATCCCTCCGTGCCAATTGTGGTGGAACGGCCGGGCGTCGGCAGCGCCGAGTTGCCGCGCCCGCTGTGCAACCGAACACGTGGACAGCGTCCTCAGCGGTGGCGAAGTTCCCCCGCCGCTAGGGCGCCGCCGTCAGGTCGTAGCACGCTACCGCGTCCACCAGCCGCACATACACGCGACCGTCACTGACCGCCGGGGTGGTGAAGCGCGTGATCTTCATTGGCGTCTTGGCCAGTTCGCGGTACTGGTCCGGGGTGGCCTCGATCAGCCGGAGGCTGCCCCCGTTGTCCAGGACCGCCACGAGCTTGCCGTCAGCCAGCACCGGGGAGGAGTAGTCGGCGGAGCCGAAGGGCTGCTCCCAGCGCGTCGCCCCGGTCTGCAGGTCCACGCAACGCATCGCTACCCGCTGCCCGCCGACCGCGTAGACGTACCCGCCGCTGATCAGGGGGCTGACCCCGCGGTCGCCCATCTCGACGCTCCAGAGCAGCTCCGCGCCGGTGAGCGAGAGGCGATAGGCGCTCAGTCCGGTCTTGGCCGGGGTGTTGCAGACTACGGCCACGTCGCCCGCCACGGTCGCCGAGGCGACGGTATTGTTCGGCGTCGTCCACAGCACCGCGCCCGTCTGCGGGTCCACGCAGCTCAGGTTCGGGGCGCCGGTGGTGATCAGGTAGGTCTTCCCCCCGTGCTGCCAGTAGCTAGCGGAGGGGGAGTTACCCTTGATCGTCGGCTGCTTCCAGCGCAAGGCCCCGGTAGCCGCGTCGAATCCGTACATCTCTCCGGCCTGTACGATGGCGATCCCGTCCAGCACCAGGAAGGACGAGGAGTTGTCGTTGGCCTGCGTGGCCGCGCGCCACAGTTCCGCCCCGGTGGCCGCGTCCAGGCAGTACACGCCCTTGGCCGCCGAGACGTAGCAGCGGCCGCCCGCGAGGCAGGGGGTGCTGGAGGAGCCAAAGTCGGTGGCGCGCCCCTCCACCGCGTGCTTCCACACGGTCGCGCCGGTGGCGGCGTCCAGGCACAGCACGGTGTCCGAGGCGGTGTCGAGGGTAACCGGGATGGACTGCATGATCGTCTTGATCTGGTCGGCGGTGAAGCCGGCGGCGGCGAACCACGCGTCCAGATCGGCCTGGCCGGCGAACTCGCGGTCCTTGATTTCGACTAGCTTGGTCAGGACCTCCCAGGGCAGAGCACCCTTCCCGCGGCGCAGACGTTCCGTCACCCGCGGGCCGCAGGCCTGTTGCTGCGCCTCGGTGAGGTGGGTCTTGGGCCAAGCGGCCAGCCATTCGGTCAGGGCGTCGCCTTGCAGCGCATTGCGTTCGTCGGAGACCCGCGCCGCCTCCATCGCGGCTACCAGTTCCGGGGTGAGACTGTCCGCGGGGAACCACGACATGCCGAACAGGGCGTTCTCCGTCAGCTTGCGCGGCGCGACCGGGGTCTTGATCTTCCAGTTCACGAAGAGGTAGACGCGCCCCCCCGACACCACGGGGCTGCCGAAGCCGCCCAGGGTATCGCTGGGGATCGCCTCGCTCTGCCAGAGCAGTTTGGGTCCGGTGGCGGGCCAGGTGGTGGCCAGTGGCGGGCTATCCGGCATTTGGCCGTCCCGTCCGGGGCCGCGCCATTGGTCCCAGGGTGCAGCGCCGGCCGCCAGCGGCAGGAGTAGAGCTAGTAGAACCAGGGGTAGGGGTGTCTTCGTGGTCATGGGGGGGAGGTTCGCCGAGGGAGAAACCGAGACCTGCCGGGACGGCGCTGTAGGGCGGGGGCTACGTCCCCCGCCGTCGCTGGGCCAGCGTTTTTCGGCGGGGGACGTAGCCCCCGCCCTACAAACGGCCCTTACAACTCCCTCTTGAGCACCTTCCCCGTCGCGTTCCGGGGCAATTCGTCGCGGAACTCTACTATCTGCGGGCGCTTGTAGCCGGGGAGGGTCTCGGCGCAGTGGCGCTTGATCTCCAACTCCGTCAGGGTCGCCCCCGGCTGGGCGACGACGACGGCCTTGACCAGCTCCCCGAGCGCCGCGCGCGCCCCGGTGGCGGGGACCCCGATCACCGCGCAATCGCGGACTCCGGGGTGGCGGAGCAGCACCGCCTCCACCTCCAGCGCGTACACGTTCTGCCCGGCGACGATGATCATCTCCTTCTTGCGCCCCTGGACGTAGAAATAGCCCCACTCGTCGCGCCGGGCGAGGTCCCCGGTATGGAACCAGCCCTCGCGGAGGGACTCCTCCAGGCGTCCGGGCTGGCGCCAGTAGCCGGGGATGACGCAATCGCGGCGGAACAGCAGCTCGCCCACCTCGCCGGGCGGCACGTCCCGGCCTGCCTCGTCGGCGATCCGCGCGTAGACCTCGGGGAGCAGCTTGCCGATGGAGTCGGCGCGGGTGGCGGCGTCGGCGCTGGGGAGGACGTGCGTGACGGAAATGGTCTCGGTCAGCCCAAAGAAGTTGCGCAGCGCCACCTGCGGGAAGCGCTCACGCAGTAGGGCGATAGTGCCCGCGGGCATGGGCGAGCCGGAGTAGGCGATCAGGCGCAGGGAGGAGAGGTCGGCGGCGCGTACCGCCGGGTCGTGCATCAGGAGATTGAAAAGCGTGGGCACGCCGAACAGGGTGCTGCAGCGCCAGCGCTCCACCAGCGCGCACAACTCCGCCGGCTGCGCCACCGGGGCCATCACCACCGCGCTGGCCAGATAGGCGCAACTGGGGAAGAGGCTGTAGGCGGCCGTCGGCGCGAAGCAGGGGATGACCAGCAGGTGGACGTCCTCGTGGCGGAAGGAATGGGCCAGGAGGGCGCAGTGTACGTTGAACAGCAGGTCCGCGTGGCGCATCATCGCGCCCTTGGGGAGGCCGGTCGTGCCTGAGGTGTACAGGATGATCGCCAGGTCCTCCGGCGCGATCGCCGCAGCCTGAGCGACGCCCGGCCCGGTGGCGGCCTCCAGGCCCTCCGGCGTTGCGCTTCCCGCGGCTACCGGCAGGACGTGGGCCGACACCCCGGACGCCGCGAGAGCCGGGGCTACTTTCTCGTGCAGCGTTTCATGCAGGAACACAACGGACGGCTCGGAGTCGGAGAAGACGAAGGCCAACTCGTCCGCGCCCAGGCGGTAGTTGACCGGGACGACCACCGCCCCCAGCCGCAAGGTCGCCCAGTACGCCAGGAGGAAGGCGGCACAGTTGGGGAGGGCCAGGGCCACGCGGTCACCGGGCTGCACCCCCAACTCGCGCAGGTACCCGGCCAAGCGCGCCACGAGGGCGTCGGCCTCCGCATAGGTCCAGACGCGGTCACCGTCCACCACCGCCCGCGAGGCAGGCTGCTGGAGCACGGCGTTATCCCAGAAGGCGGCAAGGTGCGGTAAGCGCATGTGAGTCTCCTGTAGGGCGGGGGCTACGCAGGATGTCCTGAGCCTGTCGAAGGGTCCCCCGCCGGCAGTTTGGTTGTTTCCGTCAGTGGCACCGGCGTCTCGCCGGTGTGCCGTTGCCTTTTTGCCGTACTGTAGGGCGGGAGCTACGTCCCCCGCCGACGCTAAGCTTCGTTCTTCGGCGGGGGACGTAGCCCCCGCCCTACATGACGTCAACGGCTGCACCGGCGAGACGCCGGTGCCACCGACGGAGACGGCAAACGGCAGACCGCCGCCTCCCTACTTGATCGTCCCCGCGGTCAGGCCCTTGACCACGTGGCGCTGGAAGAGGAAGTACAGAACCAGCACCGGAACCATCGCCATGACCACGCCGGCCATCACTATGGCCCAGTCGGTGGAGTGTTCGCCGCGGAAGGTGAGCAACCCTACGGTCAGGGTCATGTTCGCTTTTTGGGTGAGGAAGACCATCGCCAGGGGGAGTTCGTTCCAGACCCAGGAGGCCTGGAAGATGGCCACCGTCGCCAGCGCCGGGCGCGCTACCGGCAGGAGGATGGACCACAGCAGCCGCAGGTGGCCCGCGCCGTCCAGGCGCGCGGCCTCGATCAGCTCCGCCGGTAGCTCCTGGAAGTACGCTCGCAGCAGCAGCACCGACAGGGGCAGGCAAAAGGCCACGTACGGGCCCAGGACCGCCAGGTAGCCGTGCAGGTGCAGGGCATGGTTGATCTGGTAGAGGGGGATCAGCGCGGCGTGTACCGGCACCAGCAGGCCGCCCAGGATCAGGCCCAGCAGTAGCGCCTCGCCGCGCAGCCGGAGCCGGCCCAGCGCATACGCCGCGGGAAGACTCAGCGCCAGCATCAGCAGGACCGCCGCCGTGGTCAGGCCGACGCTGTTGGCGAAGTACAGGCCGATGCCACCGTGCAGCGCCGCGGCGAAGTTGCCCCAGGCCCATTCCTTCGGCAGCGCCCAGGGGGCGAGGAGCAGCTCGTTTTGCGGCTTGACCGAACTGACCAGCGACCAAACGAGGGGCAGAAAGAAGCCGACACCGACCAGGGCCAGCAGCCCGTCGCGCAGGTTGTCTCCGGCCCGGCGGGGGAGGTAGTCCCAGAGCCGGCTCACCAGCGCCGCCCCCGGCCACAGCACCAGCAGCGCCACCGCGCACCCGCCCAGCGCCAGGAGCGTCTCGCCGGCCCACGCCACCGGGCGCAGCAGCAGCGCTCCGCCGCCCAGCCCCAGGACGGCGAACGCCACCGCCGCCGCCAGCCAGGCCCGCAGGTTGAGCGGCCGGCTTTCCGTCCCGCCTTGCCCCGAGACGCGCTGATAGGCGACGGTCAGCCCCAGGGTCACCAGCAGCATCACCACCGCCAGCGCCGCGGCGTAGCCCATGCGGTCGTTGGTGAAAGCCGAGCGGTACATGTACGTCGCCAGCACGTCCGAGGAGTAGCCCGGCCCGCCCCCGGTCATCACCTGCACCAGATCGAAGATCTTGACGGCCCCGGCGGTAATCAGCAGCGCATCCACCAGCAGCAGGCGGCGGAGCGCCGGGAGCGTGATATGCACAAACAGGCTCCAGCGTCCGGCGCCGTCCAGCCGCGCGGCCTCGTAGAGCTCCTCCGGGATGGCTTGCAGCCCGGCCAGCAGAATCATCATGTGGAAGCCCACGAAGCGCCAGCAGGATACGGCGATGATGGCGAAGATGGCGGGGGTCTCCTCCCCGAGCCAGCCGAGGGCCCAACCGGAGTGGCCGACGGCTTTGAGCAGGGCGTTCAGCGCGCCGAGGTTGGGGTCATAGATGAGCTGCCAGACCAGGCCTACGGCCACGATGGGCAGCACGAAGGGAGAGAAGAAGACCGTGCGGAGCAGGCGATGCCGTCGCGCCGCCGAGCCCAGGGCCACCGCCAGCAGCAGGGCCAGCGGCAACTGCACCGCCAGCGAGAGCAGGACGAAGTAGGCGTTATTGCGCAGGGCGACGTAGAAGTTGGGGTCCGCCAGCAGGTCCGCGTAGTTCCCCAGCCCCCGCCAGAGCTTCACTGGGTTGACGGGACTCCAGGAGTAGGCGCTGAGCACGACGGTATAGACCAGCGGGTAGGCCACGTAGAAAACAAACACCGCGAGGGCGGGGAGGGTGAGTAGATAGCCGATTAGGGAAGATCGTTTCTTCATGTAGTGTAGGGCGGGGGCTACGTCCCCCGCCGGCCGTGCGGCGGTCAGTCGTCAGCAACTGACGGTTCATCTCCAGTCCGACGCGCTCGCGACGTTGCCACTCTGCCCCACCACAGCGGGCACACCAGCCCGACCAGCGCCCCGTCCATTGCGCCGGCCGCGATCCATGGGAAGATGACGAATCCGTACATACAGCTTTCGGGATGCACCGGGTACCACGCCCGGAAGGACGCCAGCGCGAGGCCCAGGGTCACCCCGAAGCCGATGAATCCCCCCACTAAGATACCGCCAACCGCCTTAGCCCCGGCTACCCACGTCCACTCCCCTCCGGTGCGACCAAGTCTGAGCAGCCGCACAACCGTAGCGGCGGCCGCCCCGGCCGCCGGGACCGAGAGTAGAAAGAAGAGCACGGTCATAGCGTTGGGGCCAGTGCCCGACGCCCCCTCCGGCTCAGATCCCGCCACCGCCCAACCGACGGCGCACAAAGCGACCGGGACCACCGCGCTAACGGCCGCGCCGCTCACCAGGACACGTGCCCATCCGATCGCACTGCGGTCAGTCTCAGCAACCGACGGTTCATCTCCCATCTTGTCTCGCCTCCGTTGGTCCGCGCCGCCCCTACAGTCCCATCTCCTTCTTCACCGCCGCCTGGCGGGTGCGGACGTTGGCCATTACCTGCTCCGGCGTCATCGTTCCGGCCAGGAGGGCCTGCACGCCGTTCATGTACGCCTCGGCGACTGTCGCCTCCATCATGGTGTCCATCCAGGGGGTGATCTGCTTCGCGGCCTCCACCATCTGGGCGTATTTCGCCAGGTGCGGGCCGGCGAGCTTCTCGTCCACCGCGCCCTGCACCTGGACCAGCTCCTGGCAGGCGGTCACGAACTTGCGCGCCTCCTCTGGGGTGGTCATGAACTGGAGGAACTGGATCGCGGCATCTTGGGACTTGCTGCTCGCGCTGACCACGTAGCCGTCCGGCGAGCCGGCGAGGGCTGTTTGGTCGCCTGTGCCACCCGCCACGGAGGGGAAGTTGAAGAAGTCCCACTGGTCCCAGAAAGTCGCGGGGGCCTCGCCGCCCTTGCTGAAGCGCGCGAAGTCCCAGGTGCCGGTGTAGAACATGGCGGTCTGGCCGGAGTAGAACAGCGCCCGGGCGTTATTGCGGCTGGTCCCGTTGGGGCTGGCGCTGAAGACGCCCTGCTGGGCGAAGTCCTTGAACATCCGCAGGGCTTTGACGAAGCCGGGGTCGGCGTAGTCGCCGGGGCCGGTGGGGTCGTACTGCTTCTCGGTGGCTTCCTTGCCGATCAGCCGCTGGGTGAGAGCGAAGGGGTAGTGATGCGCCGGCCACTTCTCGGCGTTGCCGAGGGCCAGCGGCGTGACTCCAGCCGCCTTCATCTGCTTGCAGAGGCTGACCAGTTCGTCCCAGGTCTTCGGGACCTGCCAGCCGTGCTTGCTGAAGATCGCTTTGTTGTAGAAGAAGAAGGTGCACTGGAGCAGGTACGGGACCCCGCGGACCTTCCCGTCGAAGGTGAAGCGGTCCACGGAGGCGGGGGGGAGGCGCTTGCGCCAGGCGCCGCCGTCCGCGTCCATCGCCGCGGTGAGGTCCGCCACCTTCTGGCCCCGCACGAAGCTATGCAGCATCTTCTCGCCGGACCAGACGAAATAGATATCCGGAGCGTCGCCGCCGCCGAGAGCTACCTTGATGGAGGTCTTGTACGCGTCCGGCTCAAAGGCGGTGACCTTCACGGTGACGCCGGGGTGGGCCGCCTCGAAGTCCTTGACGATCTGCGCCAGGGCCGACTGGCGAGGCTCGGCGTTCCAGATGGTCCAGAGGTTGACAGTCACCGGGGCGGCGGAGGAGCCCGGGCCGGGCGGGCCGGCGGGGGGCTTCGGGCAACCCGACAGGACCGGAAGCAGGCAAATCATTAGCAGGCACAGCAGAACTAGTGGGCAGCGAGTCATGGGTCCATCACCTCGGGTTTAGCCTTGGTCCCCGGCGCCAGTCCAGCTACCCTGCCAGTATAAGGGCAGGGGGCGCTAGATGAAAGGGGTAAGCACGGTCAAAACTAATCCTGTGGCGAAGAAAGTGTCCGCGGTTACGCGCGGGTTTGATTCCTGCTCCCCTCCAGCAGGAGTAGTCCAGGAGGCGGCGAAAGATTAGAGGAGGATGAGAGTAAATGGGGAAAGACGTCCCCAGCTCAAGGGATGAATCCGCGAGGCGCTAGCTGCGGATTTGCCTTGAATCGTGTCGGGGGCTTGCGTAGTCGCTACCACCTAGGAGGCGATCTATCTTGTTCACGTCCCGCCGGAGTCATGGCTTTGCCAGTGCCGCCGTTGGTCTGCCTCTGCTGCTAGTCGCCGTCCTGGCGAGTCTCGTACCCGTCTCTGCTGCCACGGTCACGGGTCAGGTGCTCGACCCGGCGGGCGTGCCGCTAGCGGGCGCGCGGGTGATGGCGGCGGTGGAAGCCTCCGGGCGGCTGACCTACCCGGAGACGCGCACCGATGCGGCGGGCAGCTTCTCGCTCCCGGTGGACGACGAGTCCCGGGGTTGGCAGGGATGGATCGCGGCCGCCGCGCCCGGCTACGGGCTGGTCTGGACGGCGTTGCAGACCTCTCGTCCGGTTACGCTCCGGCTCACCGCCCACCCGGTGAGTTGCTCCGGACTGGTCACCGACTCCGCGGGGAAACCGATCCCGGGGGCGCGCCTCGGAGTCGTCGTCCTGGTGTTGCCCGAGGGCCGGGGCCGGGCGCCCTGGTCGGGCTTCCTGAGCTTTTCCGGCACCGGCGAGTCACCCCTGCTGCAGGCCACCACTGACGCCGCCGGACATTTCACCCTCCCGGACCTGCCCGCCGGCTACACCCTGGGCCTGACGGCCCGGGCTCCGGGCTATGCGCCGAGCCGCGGAGACTACGAGGAAGCCGGCGCCACCGACGCGGTCTTGACCCTGGCTCCGGAGGCCACCATCGCCGGCCGGGTGACCCGCGACGGGCAGCCGGTTGCCGGTGTGCGCGTGGGCACCAGTTGGCGGGCGGAGTCGGCGCCGGCGGTGACGGCCGCCGACGGCTCGTACCTGCTCAGCGGCCTGGGCGCGGCGCGGTACCGCGTGGAGCTGCGGGACTTCCCCGAAGGCTGGACCGCTCCGGCGCTGTCCGGAGTAGGTGTGGAGGCCGGCGAGCACGTGACCGGCTGCGACCTGCACCTGACGAGGGGAGCCGTGGTCACCGGTACGGTGCGCGAGGCCGGCACGAACCAGCCGCTCGCCGGCGTGCGCGTGGTGGCCTCCGGTCCCATGAGCAGCCACCCGAGCAGCGAGAGCGGGACCCTCACGGACGCCCAGGGGGTCTACCATCTGCGGGTGGCCGCCGGGCGGAACTGGGTCTACTACCTCGGCAAGTCTAGCTACGATAGCCGCTACTGGGCGACTCCTGATTCGCGCGAGTTGACCGTGCCGGAGGGCGAAACCCGCGAGGGGGTGGACTTCACCCTGACCGCCCCCACGCGCATTAGCGGCCGGGTGGTGCTCGCGGACGGACGGCCGGTGGCGGGCGCGCAGGTCGGCGGCGACAACTTCATGTTCCTCGCCCCCGGTGATCCCGAGGCGGCGGGGGAGGCGGTCAGCGACGCCGACGGCCGCTTCGTGCTGCCCCCCTCGCTACGGCTAGCCCCGGCGCTCCGGTCGGAAGAGGGCCTGGGCCGCCTGCTGGCCGTGGACCCCGTCCGGGGCCTGGCAGCTCTGACCTACGTCAACGACGAGAGTCCGATCACCCTGACGATGACTCCGGGCGGCTGGCTGGTGGGGAAAGTGGTGGACCTGGCGGGGCAGCCCCTGGCGGACCTGCGGGTGGAGTTCCTGCTGGGCTACGAGACGGAGCATCCGTGCCGGTCTATCGTGACCGCGGTCACTGATCGGGCCGGTCGGGTGCGGCTGGGCCCGCTGCCGGCCGGAGTAACCGTGCACGCCACGCCCGCCGGCGAGACGGCCCTGCTGGCGGCTCCCGGCGAACTCCCGGAGGTCTCCTGTCGCGGGCCGATCCCGGCCCCACCGCCAGGGTACAAGCCCGATAGGCCGGGAGCGGCGCCTGCCGCGCCGCGGGTGAAACCGGATAACCCGTGGCTCACGATGGGCGAGTTCAAGCTGGGTCCCGGCGAAGTGCGAGCTATGCCGGTGCTGCACCTGAACCTGGCCCGGCATTCGGTACGGGGTACGGTGGTGGACGCCGCGGGGCATCCCGTGGCGGGCGCGCTGGTGGGCTGTGGCGAGAGCCGGGAGGCCGCCCGCACCGACGCCGCGGGTCACTTCCAACTGGGCGGCTTGAAGACAGCGGCGCCCGTGTCTGTGCTCGCGCTCCATCCTACCGAGCGACTGGCAGGGGCGCAGGAGTTGACGCCCGACCAGCCGGGTGAGCAGCGCCTCACGCTGCAGCCGATGGGCATGGTGCTCGGGCAACTGCGCGACACGCACGGCCGGCCGACCGCGCATACCAATGTGGTGGTGACTGCGGTCACCGGTCTCCCCCGGAGCCTGCCTCCGGCGCTGCAGCATCGCCTGGGGGGAAACGATAGCCGGGACTGGGCGCAGACCGACGCGCAGGGCAATTGGCGGGACGACCGCCTGGTAGGCGGGGTAACGTACTACTTCTTCAGCCAGCGCAATGATGACGTGGATGCGCCGGGCCCCAAGCCGGGGCCGGGCACCTGGCAGATCAACCGGAGCGAGTTCTGGCAGGCCGAAATCACCGTGTCGCCCGGGCAGACAGTGGACATGACGCAGTATCTGGCCGAACTCTGGCCCTGCGCGGGGACGGTGCGGGACGCCGCGGGCCACCCCGTCCCCGACGCGCAGATCAGGGCCGAGGGCTTCCGGGACAGCGTTGCCGGTCCTGAGTCGGCCCCGCACCTCCCGACCCACCAGGGCATTTGGATGGCGGGAGTTTCTGGTCCCGACGGGCAGTTCGTGATGAGTCTGGTCCCGCGCGGCGCCAGCTTCCAGCTCACCGTGACGGCGACCGGCTACGCCTCCCAGAGTCAGGAGGTCACGGTCACCGCGGACACTGCGCCTCTGGCGATCACGCTGATGCCCGAGGCCAGCCTCTCCGGGCACGTGCGGCGGGGGGGCCAGCCGGTAGCGGGCGTGACGGTGAGTGCGGTCATGACGAGTGGGGGGAGCGCCGGCGCCCCGAACGGTTGCGGCTGTGACGGACCGGGGGCGGGGCGCAGCGGCCAGGCCGTGACCGGCGCGGACGGCTCCTACCTCATCTCCGGCCTCGCCGCCGGCACCTTCCGCGTCTCCCTGGCGTGGAACCAGAAGAACCTGTACGCCGCGCCGCTGGAGGGCAAAACCCTCCAGGCCGGCGATCACCTGACGGGGTGCGACCTCAGTCTAGTACGCCGCTAGCCGTCCTCGGCTACGTCCGCGGGAGGGTATCGGCGGTCAGCGCTGCAGGTTCAGCGCTACTACCGTCTGGGTCTGCGCGCCGTCTGGGGTGCGGGCGGTGAGGCGGATCAGGTAGACTCCGCTCGGCACCAGACTTCCCGACTGGTTGCGCCCGTTCCACTGCAGGGTGCGGACCCCGGCCTCCTGGGGGCCTGCCGGGAGTTGCGCGATCAGGCGGCCCGCGATATTGAGGACCACGACCTCCATGTCGGCCGGGGCGGAGAGGGCGTAGGTCACGCTCGCCCCGCCGGCCAGGGGCTGGGCGGCGGCTCCACTCACCGCGAGAGCGCCGGCCGGGGCGGTCCCGACGGTCGGGCCGGAGCGGGGAGCAGCCAGGAAGCGCACCTCCTGCAGCCCGTCGCTGGCGAGGAACTGGTAGCTGTAGGTCCCGGCGGTCGCGAGCGACAGGCGCGCGCCGAAGATGGCGCCGGTCTTCCAGTCGGGAGCCGTACTCCAACACCGCAGGACGAAGGGGCTGCCGATCAGCTCCGTCGTCCCTCCCGGACCCCAGACCCGGACCTTTACGTAAGCAGGCGGATCGCCGTCGAGGTCGGAGTATCTGACGGCGAAGACGAAGTCGCCTGCGGCGTTGCGCTGGTCGGGGTTGACCCCGTCGGCGGTGTAGCCGGCGTCACCGCTCCAGGCGAGCACCGGTGCGGTGTTGAGCGCGAAGTCGCAGGCGAGGGTGCTCCCTACCGCCTCGTTGACGGTCGCCGTCCGGGAGGCCGGCCGGAAGCTCTGCCCGGCTAGCTGCGGCGTGACGAGGTAAGTGCCGGCAGCCAGACTGTCGAACTGGTAGTGTCCGCTCGCGTCGGTGGTCGTGGACAGGCTCCCCGTCGCGATCTCCACTCCCGAGACGCCTGCGCCGGTATGGTCGCGAACGAACCCGCCCACGCGGTAGCGCCGCGGGGTGCCGACCAGGTCCACCCCGGTGGCGTTGCCGGTGGTCTGGTTGACCGTGACGGACCGGCTGGTCGGAGCGAAGGTCCACTCGGCTAGCTTCGGCGTCACCGTGTAAGTACGAGCGACCAGTCCGGCGAGGGTATAGGAGCCGTCGGCAGCCGTGCGCACCGTTTTACCCCCGGCGGTGACGCTCACGCCCGCGACACCCGCGCCAGCGGAGTCAGCGATCTTCCCCGCCAGCGCGTAGAGCCGCGTACTGGCCGCGAAGTCCACCCCGCTCGCCCCGCCCGTCGTCTCGTTCACCGACACGCTGCTGGTCGGCGGGGAGAAGAGCGTCTCGTTCCGGGCCGCCGTTACCGTATAGGTCCCGGCGGGCAGACCCAAGATGGTGTAAGTGCCATTCGCGGCCGTAAGCGCGCTCCTGCTCGTCCCACCGGCGGCGGTCACCAGCATGCGGGCCAGTGGGTTGCCGTTCAGGGTGACCGTGCCGGAGATCGGGTAAGTCCGCGCCGTGCCGACGAAGCTCTGGTTCAGGGTACTGCCGGTGGCCTGGTTGACGGTGGCCGTGCGGCTGACCGGGGCGAGGCTGTACTCGGCCAACTGCGCCGTGACGGTATACGCGCCGGCGACCAGGTTGTCGAACTGGTAGTGCCCGCCGGCATCAGTGGTCGTAACGAGGTCGCCCAGGGTCATCCGCACTCCCGGGAGGACCGCGCCCTGCCGGTCATGGACGTAACCGGCGACGCGATATTGCCGCCGGGTGCCGGCCAGGGTCACGCCGGTCGCGCTGCCCGTACTCTGGCTGACCGTGACGGAGCGGCTGAGCGGGCTGAAGCTCCACTCGGCCAGGGTCGGCGTCACCTTGTAGGTGCGGGCGACCAGCCCCTCCAGGGCAAAGACGCCGTCGGCGTCGGTCAGCACCGTCTTGCCCCCGGCGCTGACGCTGACGCCGGCCAGGCCGATAGCCGCCGCGTCCTTGATCGTTCCCGAGATAGTATAGAGGCACGGGCTGGCGGTGAAATTGACGCTGCTGACGTTACCCACCGCCTCGCTCAAGGCGACGGGCTGAGATTGCAGCGCGGTGAAGGTCAGCTCCACCTTGGCGGCAGAGACGGTGTAGCTGCCGGCGAGCAGACCGCTCAACAGGTAGGTGCCATCGGCGACCGTCAAGGCGCTCTTGGCGACTCCGCCGGCATCCGTGGCGGTCACCAGCACGCCGGCCAGCGGGCTACCGTCCCGGGTGATAGCGCCGGAGATCGAGTAGGTCAGCACCTGCGCGGTGAAGTTCTGGCTGAGGACGTTGCCGGTGGTCTCGTTCACCGTAACCTCGCGGGTGGACGGGGAGAAGCTGCACTCGGGAAGCTGTGGGGTCACTGTATGAGTGCCGGCGACCAGACCGCTGAGGGTGTAGGTGCCGTCGGCCGCGGTGGTCGTCACGGCCCCGGTCGTGGCGAGGGTGACTCCGGCGAGGCCGTGGCCGGCTCCGTCGCGCACCGTGCCGGCGATGGTGTAGGTCCGCGCCGCGCCGGTGAAGTCCACGCCGGTAGCGCTGCCAACGGTTTCGTTCACCGCCAGGGGCTGCGTCTTGACTGAACTGAAGATCATCTCCGACCGGGAGGCGGTGACGGTGTAGCTGCCGGCAACCAGCCCGGTCAGAGTGTAGGTACCGTCGCCGGTCGTGGTGGTCGTGGCCCCCGTGGTCGCCACGCTGACTCCGGCCAGGCCGGTGCCGCCGGCGTTGCGCACCTGGCCGCTGAGGCTGTAGGTCTTCACCGTGCCGGTAAAGTCCACCCCCGTAGCGTTGCCGACCGTCTCGTTCACCGTGATCGGCTGGGCCTTCACCGAACTGAGGGTCCTCTCGGCCTTACTGGCGGTGACCGTGTAGCTGCCGGCGAGCAGGCCGCTGAGGGTGTAGGCGCCGTCGGCCGCCGTGGTCGTCGCGGCCCCGGTCGTGGCGAGACTCACCCCGGCGATTCCGCTGCCGGCGGCATCGCGCACCTTACCGGCGATAGTGTAGGTCCTCGCGGCCCCGGTGAAGTCCACGCCGGTAGCGCTGCCAACGGTTTCGTTCACCGCCAGGGGCTGCGTCTTGACTGAGCTGAAGGTCATCTCCGCCTTGGAGGCGGTGACCGTGTAGCTGCCGGCGACCAGGCCGCTCAGGGTGTAGGCTCCGTCGGCGGACGTGGTAGTCGCGGCTCCGGTGGTCGCCACGGCGACTCCGGCCAGGCCGGTGCCGGCGGCGTTGCGCACCTGGCCGGTGAGGCTGTAGGTCCTGGTCGTGCCGACGAAGTCTGCTCCGGTGGCGCTGCCCACGGTGCCATTCACCGCAATCGGCTGCGACTTAACCGAGGAGAAGGTCTTCTCCGCTTGGGTTGCGGAGACGGTGTAGCTGCCGGCGGCCAGACCGCGCAGGGTGTAGGCGCCATCGGCCGCCGTCGTCGTCGAGGCCCCCGTGGTCGCCACGCTGACACCGCCGAGGCCCGCGCCGGCGGCGTTGCGCACGGTACCGGCGATGGTGAAGGTGCTCTCGGCGGTGAGGTCCGCGGTCATGAGGGCGCCGGAATTGCTGATATTGGCGACCGCAACGGCGTTGCTGCTCCCCGCGTAGGTGTTGGTGTTGGGCGTAGACGCGGAGTTCAGCGTGCGATTGCCGGTAGTCCCCGGGTAGGGGTCGCCGGCGTTGGCCGAACGATTGCGCTCCAGGTCAAACAGACCATCGGCCTGCAGCAGCGCGACGTGGTAATGCCCGTTGTTGGTATGCCCCGGGTACCACTCCGCGCTATTGCCGCCCACGTTGTCATCCACGTGGTAAACGCACAGACCCGAGCCGGGGAGAGGGGTGTCAAAACCGGTGCGCTGCCGGTTCTCCACGAGGAAGTACTCGTTGGTCACGTTGGGGTTCGGGAAGAGCTTATAGACGGTCGCGGTGGTTTCCACACTGGGGATCGTCGCCGCCGTCAGGCTGCCCGTGACGACGGTGGGGGTGACCCAGCCCAGCTTGATCTTGCACCAGGCGTCGGGATGGGCGGGCTGGTTGCCCGAGCTGCCATTCCAGGATCCCCCCGCCATCAGCGACCAGCTACCGAGTCCCGCCGAGGTGTAGTCGGTGTCATATAGGTCCGGGAGGCCCAAAGCGTGACCATATTCGTGGCAGTACACGCCAACGGTGCTGATCGCCCCCCACAGCATCTCGGGCTGCATCACGTAGCTCGACACGTAGACGCCGCTGCGGGTGAGGTAGGGAGATATGCCCCAACTGTGCGACCAGATGTTGGTATCGTCAGAGGCCTCGGCCCCGGCGCCCTGGTGGATGATGCAGACCGAGTCCGCATAACCGTTGCCATCCTGGTCGTAGGCAGAGAAGTCAAATCCCGCCGCATCGGCAGCGCGGACCGCTTCCTCGGCCAGTTCCGCCGCCGGGCCAAATCCGCCCGCGTAGCCGTAGTAGTCGTGATTGTGCGCCGCGGTGTACCAACCGACGACGCCACTGGGGCCGGCGCTGACGGTGAATCGGCCGTACGAGGCCTCGCGGTAGAACGAGGCCATGCTGCCCGCGCCCGCGCCGAAGAGCAGTGAGGAGAAATCGCTGGGGCCGTAGGTCGTCGTCTTGTCGGGGAAGGTCACCAGAATGACCGCGAGATTGTTGACGCCGGCGGTGGGGATGCGGGCGGTGGCGGAGGCGGGGCGGAGCGCCCGCGGGCTGAGGGGCCGGACCGGCATAGGGGCGGGCCGCCAATACCCGGTGCGCGCATCGCGGGCCACCACCTGCCCGTCTACCGTCGTACTCCAGTGGAACCATTCATCACCGTGCCGGCGCACCAGGATCGTGCTGCCGTCGGGCTGGCGCATGTTGACGAGGCCGGGGTAGGCGGGAACGGTCCAGCCGGGGGTGGAGGCGGCGCTCAGCAGGATCACCGAGAGCATCGCCAGGGCAGCGCCAGTGCGTACCTGTTTCACGCCCCTCGTCCCTTTCCCCACCAGAGTCAGGCCTAGCAGCGAACAGACGCCCCCGGCTCGAGCGACGCGAGGCAGGTGCAGCGCGGAAGATTCGCGCCCTCCCGGGCCCAGTATCGGCCCGCGAGGGGCGCGGCCTGAGGGATTGCAGGCATTATACCTGGGTGGCAGAGCCCGTCAATAGGAGAATACCTACAAAGGTGCGGGGTTGCGGCAGATCGAGCCGTTCGCTAACCCTTCCTATTGCCCCTTGTCTTTCCCCCTTACCTTCCACTTAGCGTCAGTCAGCTCTCCAGAACAGAGGACAACAGCGGCGACAGTCTTAGGACTGTCGTTCGGCGCCAAGGAGGCATCATAGAGCTATCGAAAGATGCAATCTATAGCGGCATACGATTTGCGAACGAGAATCGTCTCGGTAACGTATGCTAAAGCTCATAAATACATAAAGATATTAGATGGGCGCTTGGCGGACAAGCTCATTAGTGATAGCATCGCCGAGCCTGGGATAATCGCAGATAGTATGTTATAAATTATAATGCTGCCAATACCGTACTCAAGAGAGCTGCTTTGCACGTTGATCGGGGGGCAGACCTTCACATGAAGAAACGGACGCGCTTGGTCGGTCTGGGGTGCTTGTCGCTGTTGCTCGCCTGCGCAATTTGCGGGCGTGCACCCGCTGCTGCGGATTTTTGGACTCCGCAGCGCATTGGGGCCTTCGATATGGAGGTCGATGGGGGCCTCTCTATGGCCCTGGACGCAAACGGCAACGCCGGGTTCACTTTTGAGGGCAGCGGTATGGCCAATCTCGTCTATGGCTCTTACACGGGCTCGGCCTGGGCCACCACCGTGGTTGAATCCGGGTCCGATGTCGGCAGTGGTAGCTCTCTGATCTACTCCGGCACCACGGCGAATATCGCCTATCGCGGCGTCAACACCATAGGAGATTATACGCTCAATTACGCGGCCGGCTCGCCTGATTCCTGGGCGATTACGACCGTAGACTCGGCGGCCAATCCGCGCCACACTTCGATCGCCATGAGTCCCGACGGCAGTCCCGCCATCGCCTACTTCGACGAGGCCGGGCTGGGCGCCGCCGACGACCGGGTGAGCTATTCGTACAAATCCGGGGGCACTTGGCACACCGAAGTGGTGCACGGGAGCGGGGCCTTGCGCTCCGGCGGCGTCGGGCTGGGCTTCGGCTCCACCGGCACTCCGCTCATCGGGTATAGCGCCGACACCGGCGCCTATGATCCCCTGCGCTTCGGCCAGCGCGACAGCGGCGGCGTCTGGTCCGAGACCACTCTGGGCGGGAGCCAGCATGTGGCGCGCTACGTGTCCCTCGATTTGGACAGTCAGGGCGATCCCTACATCGCCTACATAGATACTGACACCAACGCCGTGTACGTGGACTGGTGGAACGGGACCGCCTGGTCCTCGGACCTGGTGGCCCAGGGGGACTACGCGACCGCCTGGGAGGACCGGCACTACCTCGACATGGCGGTGGACTCGGCCAACAACGTTCACCTGATCTACTACGATCCCGTCACCAAGCAGATCAACTATCGCGAGCGGCTGGCGGGGGGGACGGTGTGGAGCCCCAACCGCACCCTGGCTACTGCCAGCGGGGACGCCGCCTGGCTGAACCTGGACATGGGACTCTTTGACCAGCCGGTTTTCTCTTACTACGACACGGGCGATTCCTCCGTGTACTTCGGGCAGGGGGAGGGCCGCCCGATTCCCGAGCCCTCGACCGTCGCCGCTTTCACGCTGGGGCTGCTGGCGCTCTTCCTGTGGCGGCGCTCGCGGCGCCCCGCTCCGACCGCCTCACGCTTCACTTCGTAGAAGCCGCCCGTTCCTGCCGGGCCTGCGCCGGCTCTGGGTCTAATCTGGGAGGTTGGGTTGCCGTGGTGCATTGTAGGCTTGGGACAACCGTATTGACGTGCTTGGCGGCCGCTTCCCTGTGGGGAGCGGGGCTGGCTCCGGCCCGCGCCGCGGTGAGCCGGCCGCCCGCCGATGTGCCCTCGGTGACCCTGTCCGGGCCCGCTCAGGGCGCCCCCTCCGGCCCGCGCGTGGACATCGTCGCCACCGCCGCCGGCTGGGCCCTCAGCCCTTCCCTGGTCATTATCAACCCCTACGCCGTCCCCTGGCGGATCACGGTGGACAGCGCGGCCCCGCAGCTTGTCGGCGGCACGGCCCGTATCGCCCGTTCGCGGGTGCAGTCACGGGACGTCCAGACCGGCACCGGCTGGGTCTCCCTGGGCGGGACGCAGCAGAATCAGGCCGGACAGTACTGGGTAGAGCTCCAGTTCCGCGCGAACGTACTGCTCACCGATCCGCCCGGCGATTACGTGGCCGCCGCGCTCATCTCTTACCAGTTGCTGGATGGCAGCGGGACCAAAGGCAGCCTCCCCATCCAACTGCACATAATCGTGCCCGAGCTCTTTTCGCTGAGCCTCACGCCGCCTACCTTAGACTTCGGCCTCAGTGAGGGGAACCTTGAGGGCTGGATCTACAGCAGCGAAGCCAACCTGCGGGTCCAGACCAACCTGAAGTTCCAACTGACGGTCACCACCGGCGAGGACGTGACCCTGCCGGGAGTCCACAAGATCCCGACCTGCCTGCGCCTGCGCCAGCCGGTGAGCACCGGGACCCTCTGGGCCACCTGGGGCGACCTGGGCGGAGACGCGCACGGCCAGGCCACTCCGCCGTGGCTCACGCCCCGCGACACCGGTAGCCCCTGGCCCGGTTCGATCGCCGGCATCGGGACCGGCGGCACCGTTACCGGCACCGGCGACAACCAGATCGGGATCATGGGCGCTCTCTACCGCAGTGGAGTATACGACGACGCCGGCACCTATCAAGGCGATCTCAAGATCACAGTTTCCGCTATTCCTTGGTGACCAGCAGCCCTCTTTGCAGTCAGCACCATGTGAGGTGAGGCCTTCAACGAGCTGTGGCGAAAACCAGGAACAAGTCTCGGCGGGGAGGGGGCAGGGCACTGCCCTTCAGTCAGAGATTCCCGCGGAGATCTTACTTTGTCGCACGAATACGAGTAACGCCGGAATCGCCTGACGATCGGCTCAGCAGAGCCGCAGGTGACCGGAAGAGACCAAATCCCAGGGAGGAAGCAAAATGTCAAGAACCATCGTTCTAGTAGCACTGCTCGGCCTGCTGGTAGCGCTGGCGCTGCCTGCCGGGGCCCAAGTGTCCCAAGGAACCGTCACCGCCAGCGTCGAGCCGTGGGTGAGCGTGACCTCCTCGAACCCCTCGCCGGTGCTTATCGCCGCCAATATCATGGGCACGACCGAAACGTCCGCCAAGGAAGCCACCGGTACCAGCGTGGACCCCGGTGCCTTCGAGATAAACATGAACTGCTATATTTCCTACACGCTGGAAGCCCAGCAGCTGTGGTCGACCAGTCATAACGAGGGACATCCTCTGCGTAACGACCAACTGAAGACGGAATATGTGTTGACTAGCTACAAGGACGGCGCACTTGTACCCGGCAGTAAAAATGCCAACCCCGATAAACTTAGCGATCCGGCCAATTCTTTTGACGTTCCCGACCGGACCGCCGATGTGAAGACGGACGCAAGAGACACCTACGCCCTCCTGACTACGGCGGGGCTAGCCCCTTGGGAGGGACACAACTGGACGTTCAAATACGGCGTGAAAGCCACCAACATCAACAACGCCGAAGCCCTGCCCCATGCAGACAACTACGCGGCGCAGATCAAGCTCACGATTACAGGAAGCGTACTGGGATAGGGTCGCATGACTAGGAGCACCGACGGCGCCGCCTGGCGCGGCGCCGCCTCGACCGGATAGGCCTAATCATAGGGAGGAAGCAAAATGTCAAGAACCATCGTTCTAGTAGCGCTGCTTAGCCTGCTGGTAGCCCTCGCGCTGCCGGCGGGAGCCGCCTACGTGCCCGGCGACAACGCCACGCAAACCGCCCTCACCACCGTAACCGTAGATTCGTGGGCGTCCGTGACCCCCTACGGTAGCGCGTCGGCGGAGATCAAGAACGCTGCCATCGCAGCGAACACCAGTGACGCTAGCGCTGACGCCGACAACGGCTTCGTAATCAGAATCAACGACTATACGAACTTCGAACTGGGCGTCCAGCAACTGTGGGCGCCGGCGTTGCAGGGATCAGAGGCGTCGCGATCAGACAATCTGACGACGGTCTACTCCGTCCGCTACATGCTGATGGACGGCAACGCCACGGAGCATACCGGAGGTACGGACGCCCTCGCTGCCTTCACGCCTGGCCAGGCCGGGGTGGCGCCCGGCTGGGTTGGCACTAATCCGGCGACCGCGACCTTCACCGCGACGCAGACGCTGGCTCAGTACAACGCCGACGAGTATGTGCAGGTGTACAAGAACGACTTGGCCCCCTGGCAGGCGCGGACCTGGGACCTGGGATACAAGGTCCATGCGATCAACAGGAACACCGCTGGCCAGTTGGCCCGCGCCGCCAGCTATTCCGCGAAGGTCAAGGTCACACTTGGCGCGCGCACGACCGACTTGTGGTGAGACCGAGTCGTTGCAGCAAGTGCTGCTCAGCCGGAAGCGTGACCAGAAGCAGGGACGGCGTCGCCTGCGGGGCGGCGCCGCCCCGACTGGAAACAACAAATCAGAGGGAGGATGCAAAATGTCAAAGACCATCATGTTGGTAGCATTGCTCGGCCTGCTGGTAGCCCTCGCGCTGCCCGCCTTGGCTATGCCGGCGGCCACCGGAACGCATGACCTGGACTCCAACTGCACCGTGACCGTTCAGCCGTGGGCCAGTGTTGTCGCCTCGACGCCCACCTCGGCGACCATCACCACCGAGGATATCGACGCTCGCGGTATCGCCGCCCAGGGGATCACCGGGACCCCCGGCTCCTTCACGATCAAGATGAACACCGCGGTGGACTTCAAGATCTCCTGCAAGCAACTGTGGACCGCCGCCGATATCACCCCCAACGGGCACCCGGAAGACCAGTTGAAGACGGAATATCAGTTCGCGTATTTGTACCTGAACGGCGGCGCGACTAACGCCATAAGCATGGTCTCGTCGGAAGGCTTCCTGGCGGCCAACGGCGTGACCGCTGTGTGGTCTCCCACCGCGCCGGCGGGCGGCACCGTCCCTACGGCCACCTGCAATGTGAACACTGCCAGCGCGCTCGACTACAAGGTCGCGTATCACTGGGGTCTCGATCCCACCATCGCCAAGC
The DNA here is from genome assembly GCA_036504235.1 of Armatimonadota bacterium. Classification (GTDB taxonomy): domain Bacteria; phylum Armatimonadota; class Zipacnadia; order Zipacnadales; family Zipacnadaceae; genus Zipacnadum. Next base: position 42,208 of record DASXVN010000005.1, read on the forward strand.
AGTGGCAGTTGGGGTACAACGTTATCGCCACCAACGTGAACAACGACGGCCAACTGCCCTCGGCGGCGACCTACAGCTCCGTCGTCAAGTGCACCATCGCGGTGCGCTAGGTGGACAGACAGGCACTAACTGAGGCCAGGGAGAACGTACACATGATAAGAACCATCCTACTGGTGGTGCTGCTCGGCCTGGTGGTGGCGCTCGCGCTACCCGCCGGGGCGGATCCGGTTTCCGAGCAACAGGGAACCTGCACCGTGAACGTGGAAAAGTGGGCGGCAGTGACCGCCACCTCGCCCGCCGCGTCGCTGCTCATCAAGGCCACCGACCTGAGCGCCGCCGCGGACCCTCGGACGGTCATGGTCGAAAGCGGCCTGTCCGGGAACGGACACATCGCGGTGCGGGCCAATACCGGCATATCCCTCCAGATAGCGGCCGGGCAGTTGTGGACCACCGCGACGCCGGATGACCAACTCAAGACCGAATGGTCCCTGGGCAGCTTTGTCCTGGACCGAGGCGCCGTGATGGGGATAGAGCGGGCGGGAGTACCCGCCATCGAGAAGATCGCGCCCGACGGAGCCAATGGCTTCACCGCCGCGGTCGGGCCGTGGGCGCCGAGTCCGTATGACTCGGGGTCGGCCTTCCGCACGGCGCTCAACAGCGCAGCCTACGCCAGTCGTGCCAAGTGCCGGATCCTGGCGAGCACCAAGGCGGAGTATCAGACCATCTACGACAGCAGTTTCTCGCCCACCGTGGCGCGGACGTTCGAGTTCGACTATCGGATCGCGGCCACGGCTATCAACAACAACAACCAGCTGCCCACCGCAGCCATGTACCAGGCCAACATCAAAGCCACGATTAGCGCCTACACGCCCTAGTCGCGCGCTTGAGGGGCCCTCGCCCGGCTGGGCCGGGGGGCACGATAAACGGGGACGGCGCCGTCCTTCCGGCGGCGCCGCCCTTCCTCAGCTTTACATCGGTCCAGGGGGACGGAATGATGCATAGGTTTTGCGTGGTGCTCCTAGCGGTGGCGCTGGCCGTAATCGTCAGCGGAATCCGGCCGGTCGCGGCGGGTCTCGTGGACGTTGCCACCACCACCGTAACCGTGGATGAGTATGCAGCGGTCACGGTGCGCGCTCCTGAGGGAGGCATTGTCCTCCAGGGGACTGGCCCGTACACCGGCAGCGCGCCGCTGGACATTGTATGCAATTTCCCTTACACTCTGAACGCGTATTGGATGGGTGAAGGCTGGACCCCGAGTACCGATGCCGCGGTGGTGTCCTATACGATTGACCACCCTGAACAACCGACTAGCACCGGTTCACTAACCGTAACTGTGACGCCGGGCGGAGTCGGTGGTTCCACACCGACTGGCGGACCGTCCGCACCGAAAGCCACAGGCTCAACCGAGGTCAGCGTTCCCAATGCTGGCCACGGGACGGTGGGGATAGCGATCATCAGCAGTTTTTAGGACCCAAATGAACGTGAGCCGCACCCGTCCCCAGCGGGACCGTGCGACCACTCGGAGGGGCCGGCGGGATACCGCCGGCGTCGTGAGTTCTAGGAGGTAGAGGGGCATGACCCTTAGTTCGCCGCTTCGCGGAGCCTCGGTGCTCGTCGCGTTGTGCCTGCTGGGCAGCGCCGTCCTGCTGGCCGCCGGGCCGATCTGCGCGCAAGGCTTCCTGGTGAAGCCCATGTCTATGGACCTCACCCTCCGTCCCGGGGAGTCCTTCAGTAAGGACATCCAGATAACCAGCACCACGGACACCCCCTCGGTGCTGAAGACCAAACTTTTGCTGGTAACCCAGGCCTCCAATGGCGCCTGGGTACAGCTTGATCCCACCAGCCCGCAGGTGGATCGGACCCAGTATCGCACCTGTGTGGACTGGATCACCATCGGCTCTCCCGAGTTGAAGATGGGGCCGCTGGAGGCCAAGGCGCTCCCGCTTACCATCAAGGTTCCGCCGGGCGGCGTGCGCGGCAGCTACCTCGCGATGCTCTCCCTGGAATCCGCCCCGCAGACCCGCCCGGGTGGCAATATCTATACCGTCATCGAGTTCCTGATCTCCCTGCGAATCACGATCCAAGGCCCCGTAGCGCGCGAGCGGGTGAGCCTGACCGACCTGGATCTGCAGTGGGTGGCAGCCAAGGACAAGAACCCGGCGACTACGCAGGTCGGGGTGCAGATAAAGAATGAGGGCGACACCTTCGGGGAAACCGGGGGGCGCCTGACCCTGCTGCGCAAAGATGGCGAACGCTGGCAGCGGGTGCTGGAGACCAAACTGACCGAGCGTGGCGTGATGCCGGGGGCGACAATCAAAGTGACGGAAGACCTCAAGCGCAGTCTGCCTTCCGGCCATTACCGGGTGAATGCCGCCTTCCAGTTGAGCGGACGTCCCAAGGGTGTGCTGGAAAAGGAGTTTGACCTGGTGGGCGACCCGGCCGCCACCGGCGTGGCCACCGACGTAGCCCTTACGGTCCCGGAGTTGATCACAGTCGAGGGCAACGCGGGGGCGACGCGCACGGTTGCGCTGGCCGTGAAAAACTCGACCGAAGAGTCCGTAGACGCTGCCTGCCTGGTGGAGCCGGTCGCGCAGTTGATGGGAGTGGCCCTGGGCGACATCACGGGAGATTGTTTTGACTGCTCCGGCTGGGTAAAGGCCAGCCCGCCGCGCCTGACGCTGCGAGGAAACAGTGCGCGTAACCTGGCGCTCTCGGTCGCCTTCCCGGCCCTGGATCTCCCGCAGGCCAACTACTATGCGACACTGCGCTTTGTGGCCGCTCACCCGGACGGACAGACGGCGGGGGAGACGCGCACCCTGATCTGGGTCAAGAACCTGAAGGTGGAGTCCGTCTTGCAGGCGCAGCCGGTGCGCATGGTCTTCGCCCAGCAGGAAGGCAATCTGTACGCGGTGACCGCGCAGTTCGCCAACGTCGGAAACGTGCATTTCGTGGCGCCGACGGCCCAGGCGAGTGTGGTCAGTCCCACCGGCGAGGCGGCGGCTGCCGTCCCTCTGGAGACGGACGCCACTACGGTGCTGCCGCTCGGTACCCCGCAGTTCTCCGGGGTAATGGACTTCTCGAAGGTGGCGCCGGGAAGCTACTTCCTGGTCGCCGTGATGAAGTACGGGAGCAAAGACGTCAGCTATCGCTTGCCCATCAAGGTGGAAGCCGGGCCCGATGGCGGCAAGCTGGTCACGGCCCTCGAGGTCACGGCGACGCCGGCGCCGGCTACGGCCCCGCCGGGTGGGAGTGCTAATGCGGGTAGTTAATCAGTTTTCTCGTCCCCGGCGCCAGAGCCCGGGGCTGCAGTTCGCGCTGATTGCTCTGTTGGTGGGTTGCTTCTCCGGGGCTGGTCGGGCGGAAAGCCCCGCCCCGGCGGCGGCCGTCCCCTCGGTGCCGGCGGCGACCACTGCGCCTCCGGCCGCCGAGCCGGCCGCGCCCGCAGCCGTGGTTTCTCCCCTATCGCCCCCGGCGGGCGTCGCTCCCTCGGCGCCGTCAGCCGCCGCGGCTGCGACGGCTCCCGGCCCGGTTGCGCCCCCGGCCGCGGTCCCGGTGAAGAAGGACAACGGTGGTCGCCCGCTCGTGACCAATTCGTTCTTTCAGACCGACCTGCGTCAGGCCCTCTCCGACTTGGCCGCGCAGGTCGGCGTGACCATCATGACCGACGACGGCGTCGCCGGGCTGATCACGTTGGACCTCAAAGAAGTGCCCCTCGATAAGGCGCTGAACCTGATGCTGCTGCCGGGTGGCTTTGTAAGCGCTGAGATCGAGCCGGGCGTGTGGGTAGTGACCGCTCCCGACCCCAAGGCGCCTTGCTTCCATCTGGTGGCGAAGACGGAGGTTCTGTCCCTTTCATACCTGGAGGCTCCCGCCCTCAAGGGGCTGCTCTCGGACCGCCTCAATCTGTACGTGAAGGCCGATCCGGACGCGCACCGCGTGATCGTAGAGGCCCCCCCGGGCATCCTGCAGGAGGTAACCGAGGCCATCAGGCAACTTGACCTCGCTCCGCGCCAGGTCATGATTGAGGCCCTGGTGTTGGAGACCACGGTCGGGGCGCTCTCGGAGTTTGACCCGGCCTTTGCGACCTCCCACATCGCCGGTGGGCTCTCCGGCGGCCTGCTCAGCTACCAATCCCACGATCTAGGCTCGGCCGGGGGCGAAGGCCTCCTTCACGACATTCTGCCCACTCCCGGCAACATCGTGATCGGACTCAAGTGGCTTCTGCGCAACAATCGCGCCCTCTTGCGCGCCAGTCCCCGTATCGTCAGCGTGGACGGTAAGACCGCGGAGATTGAGGTAGGCACGCAGCAGTATTTCAGCCTACTTACCGGGTCGGCCGCCTATGCCTACACGAGCTTGGAGCAGATCACCGCTACGATCAAGTTGACGATCAAACCAAGGGTGGTCGAGCGGACTCGCGAGGTCATCTGCGACATCGAACCGAACGTGTCCGACGTGTCGGGCGCGGGGGCCGGAGGGCTACCGGTCATCACCGTCCGGCGCGCGCGGGCCACGGTCTGCATCAAGGATGGTCAAGCGCTCGCCATCGGCGGGCTCATCCAGAGCCAGTCCTCACGCATCGAGAGCAAGGTGCCCCTGCTGGGGGATATCCCGCTGGTCGGGAAGCTGTTTCGCTCCAGCTCCTCCTCCAAATCACAGCGCGAGATCGTCATCCTCATCGCTCCCCATATCCTGAATGCGCAAGGCGTCTTCGAGGGTTCGCTGCTCATCGAGGCACTAGGCGGGGCGGGTGGCATTACCGACCAGAGCCCCGCCGTCACGCCTCCTTCCCCCCGTCCGCTGCCCACGGCCGGTCCCTAAGCAGCACCCGAAGCGCATCAAGGAAGTATGAGGGCCGGAGGCACTTAGCCTCCGGCCCTTTGCACTGTCGCCTCGGGGGGCACCGACCTGCGCGGACTACGGGAGTTCGGTTAGTCCGTCGGTAGGCCGCGGGTGCCCCGGTGTGGCCGGTGCGCAGATCGGGGCGAGCCCCCCGGCCCACGCGGGCACCAAGCCGCCCGCTCTCCGCAGCCGGCGACGCAGCTCGGGGTAGTCCGCGCAGTGGTCGCTCACCAGCTTCCAGAACTTCGGGGAGTGGTTGAGGTGGACCGTGTGACACAGCTCGTGGAGAAGCAGGTACTCGGCGAGCTCCGGGGGCAGGAACAGAGCGCTGCGGTTCAGACTGAGGGTGCGCCGGAACGAGCAGCTTCCCCACAGCGTCTTCTGCGCGCGGATCACCACGCGCTCGGGGCGGAAACCGTTGGTGCTGGCCAGCGTCGCGACCCAGGGCACCAGGTGCGCATGGGCCCTCCGGCTGACCCATCTGCGCAGGGCCTCGCGGCAGGCCTCCGGGTCGGCCACCTGCCCGGAAACGATCAGGCGCCGGTCTCTGCGCGCGAGGACCGTCACGCGCGGCGAAGCGGTACTCCGATACTCGACCGACCATTCCTCGCCGACGGCCCGGAGCTCGATGCGCTCCGGGAGGGCGGGTTCCACCGTGCCGCTTGCCTGCTCTTGCATCTCCCCGCGCAGCTTGAGGAGCCAACCGCGCTTGCTCTCCAGCACCTCGGGCAGGCGAGCGCGGTCAAAGCGGGCGGGCATCACCACGACTAGCCCCTCGCGCAGGTTCACGACCAGGCGCAGGTGTTTGGCCCGGGTGCTGACCCGAAGGGTGTAGTCGCCGTACCACTCAAGATGGTGCGTTTCGAGTTGCGCTTTGCTCAAGACGCTCACATGAACCAACTCCGAGGAGAATCTGGCGAACGGGACCCTGGCTACACGGCGAGATGCGCCAGTCGCAGGGACCTGGCGCACCGGTAGGACTAAACTAGGCGGTTGAGCCCGGCTAAGCGCCGGAGAGGAACCACCGATTGTAGTTGCGCTGGAAGCGGTCCTCGGGGGCGGTCAGGTAGATGATTCCCTCCACGATACCCAGCAACGAGGGGATTCCGGTCCAGCCGAAGAGCAGATACAAGACGGCCAGCAGGTAGTTGCCCAGGTACCAGTGGTGCGCGCCCACCACGCCCAGCAGGATGCCGAGAATGCCGGCGACGGTGCGGTCCTTATTGCCCGCGGCCGGGGCGGCCCCGAGGGGCACGCCGTAGGCGGGGGAGGGGTTGAACTCGGCGATGGTGTGCAGGGCGCGCCAGGGGTCATCGCCGCCCCGACTGGCCTGCGTGTCCCAGGCGGTCTGCCCGGAGCGCAGCCAGCCGCGGATGTCGTCGGCCTGGTAGGGCCCGTAGACCTGACCGTTGCTGGTGAGATACCAGCCGGGATCGGTCATGGTCGGGATGACCGGCGCGGGAGCGGCGACCGGCTGGGCCGGCGGCGCCTCCACGGCGGGGGGCTCATAGGCGACCTCCGGCGGAGGAGCGGCGACCGCCGGCGGCGCGAGGGCCTGGCCGGGAGGCTCCTGTACCAGGGTGACCTCCGTGTCGTCATGCTCTCCGCCCGGCGCGGGCGGCAGGTTCTGCGGCGGAGGCGGCGTGGCCGGGGGGACCTCGACGTTCAGGACCTCAGCCGGTGGGGCGAAGGGCTCGGGTACGGGCGGCGGGGGCGGCACGGGGAGATCGCCGGCAGGGGGCGCGGGAGTGTTTGGCTCAGGAGTAACTTGCTCGTCGGTCATGTCCGTCACCTCAGGTGCGAGCGTTCGAAGGACGTTCCGCGGGAGCAGCGGCTACGAGTTGGGCGAGACAAAGAACTGGAGGCGGCAGCCGGAGTCGAACCGGCGAATAACGGTTTTGCAGACCGTCGCCTTAACCACTTGGCTATGCCGCCCCCCGGGTTGACGGGCGAGACTCACCTTCGCCTGACGTTGCTCTGCAACGCCCGGCTACGGCGAGCAGGCGCCTGTCCTACTGAGAAACCAAAAAGGCGAGCCGGGCCATGGCCCGCCTCGCCCGGTAAAGCAGATGGAGCGGAAGAAGGGACTCGAACCCTCGACCTTCTCCTTGGCAAGGAGGCGCTCTACCAACTGAGCTACTTCCGCTCTCCGTGAGCCGCTCCGGTGGAGCGGCATATCCCGCATTATATGGAGCGGGAAAAGGGACTCGAACCCTCGACCCTCAGCTTGGGAAGCTGATGCTCTACCAACTGAGCTATTCCCGCTCGGTGCCGGTCTACCGGGATTCCCCGACAGCCCTGCTATTATAGCGAACCGCGTCGCGGGACGCAACCCCTGGGGGAAGCATTTGGCGCGATTTGCAGGCGAATGGTGGGCGGTAGAAGACTTGAACTTCTGACTTCAGCCGTGTGAAGGCTGCGCTCTGCCAGCTGAGCTAACCGCCCGTGAAACATCAGGCTCAGGGTCAGGCCTAGCGTCAGGCTTGACGGCAAGCTCAACGGCAGCAGAGGTGCCGCCGTGCCTGCCCTTATGCTGTCGTCGTGCCTGCCCCTGTGCTTGCCTCTAAAATGGTGCCGAGGGCGGGACTCGAACCCGCACGAACCAAAAGGTCACTAGCCCCTCAAGCTAGCGTGTCTGCCAATTCCACCACCTCGGCGTAGTGACAAAGTATACTAGCGGGCCGTTTTCAAGTCAAGGGTGAAATCGGCCCGTTTGGTGGCATCTTAGTCGCTGAACATGCCGGCCCGCTTACCCTTGCCCTTGCGCTTGGTCTCGGGCAGGCGCTTGCGGATGGAGACCACCTTATAGGTCTTCGGGCCGGTCTCGGTCTCCAGGGTGACTTCCTCACCGCGCTTGCGGCCGACGACCGCCTGGCCCAGGGCCGCGCGGTAGTTGACGACCTCGGGACCGTGGTGGTTGTCGTCCTGGCCCAGGATCCACATGTGGCGCTCTTCGCCGGCGGCGTCGAGCAGGGTTACCTCGGTCCCTGCGATGACGTACTCGTCGGAGATACGCAGATCCTCGATGATCCGCGCGTGGTCGAGCATGGCTTCCAGAGAGCGTTCCTCCGCGTCGGCCAGGCCCTGCTGCTCCTTGGCCGCGTGATAGTCGGCGTTCTCGCTGAGATCGCCCAACTCGCGGGCGGCCGCGATCTTCTTGGGAATCTCGGTGGCGAGGTCTTTGCGCAGTTGCTCGCGCCGCTCCACCTTGCCCTCGTAGGTCTCGCGTGTCATCAGCACGATCTTGGGATCGCGCTCGGGGATGAGATGCTCCTGCTCTACCGGTCGGTGGGCTTCCTCGAGGTGGCGATTGAGCTCCTCAGCGCCCACCGCGGTCAGGAACTCGCGCACCAGCGGCGCGCGACGACCGTGGCGCAGCACAAAGAGGAGCGCCAGTTCCAGGTTGATCTCCATGTCCTTCGTGCGCGGATGGTCGCGGACCAGACCGGCGATTTCGCCCTGCGGCGCCAGCATCTCTTTGAGGCTGGTCGCGTCGCGCTGGGCTTTGACGTGGGCCAGGGCGCGAATGACGGCCAGGGCCAGGCTCCAGGGATCGTGCTCCGCCCCCAGGCCCTGCTGACGCAACTCCAGGGCCAGGCGAATCACCTCGACCTGCACCGGCACCGGCGTCTGCTCATCGTTCAAGTAGGTGTGCAGCAGGGCGGGCAGTTTGTCGCCCATCCGCAGGAGCTGGGTGCGCGCGTGGGCCCGGACGGGGCCAAAGCGCGAGCCCAGGGCTGCCACCAGGGCGCGGGAGGGATCGGCGGCTTCCTGCGCCAACTCCAGCGCGGCTTGCTGCTCCGCGGCCGAGCCCAGGAGATTGAGGCCGCGGGCCTCGCCCAGCAGACGGGCGGTGTCGCGGGCCCAGGCATCGCGCTGATCGGGATACCAGTCGGAGAGCAGCAGGCCTACGGCCAACTGATCTTCCGGCTCCTGATCGCGCTCGGCCCAGCTCACGAAAGCGGGACCGTACTTGACCTGAGCTTCCTCTTCGAGTTCCGGGTGCTGGTCAACCAGCCGCATCACCATGCGGGCGGCGGCGGAGAGACCGGCCTGGAAATTGAGGGGCGGCAGCTTGACGGCGGCCTGCTGGTCGCCACTGGCGCGGCGGTAGTCGCCCTGGAAGGCGTTGCTGTGGTCAATGCGGGCGTCTTCGGCGGCCGACTCGCGGGCGCCTTTCCACCACGCTGACCACTGGCCCTCGGTGAGCACGGGGCCGACCAGCCATTTCTTGAAATTGGGGGCAGAGGCCTTGCCGCCCGACTCGTCGATGACCCGCAACATGAGGCCCACGGCGTCCTGGCTGGCCTCCTGCTTGAGGCTGTCGGCGCGCAGGAACATAACGGCTTCCAGCGAGTGCGGGGAGACGGCGGTGAGGCTGCGGCGGGCCATGCTGCGGGCCATCTGCTGGCCGCGGCGCTCGGGGAAATCGATGATCAACGCTTGGTCGTTGGTGGAGGTGATGCGGCCCACGCCCCAGGTGCGGTGCTTCACCAGCGCGCCGCGCGCGAAGCTCAGGGCGCTCTGGAAGGCCGTCAGGGCCTCGGTGAACTTGGTGCCCGGGTCGGTGAGCTTCGTCTCTTCAGCAGCGGTCTTGACCGCCGCCTGATCGCCGCGGATCTCCGCTACCGCGTCCACGTAACGCTGGCGCATGCTAACAGTAGCCTCGCCGACGCGGAGCATTTCCTCCAAGGTGGTGGACAACGCCTGGCGCAGCCGAAACTTGCCGACCAGCGGCTCGAGCAGGTCCAGGGCGTCCTCGGCCAGCGGCAGCATCTTCTTCTCCGCCATCAGCGGCATGAGCCCCAGCAGGTGGTGGGCCAGGGTGGGGGAGGGCTCCTCCAGGGCCGCCAGCAGCGCATCCTCCGCCGCTTTCGGTTGCCCGGACTCGATGAATCCGCGCAGGGCCCGCACGGTCAACTCGGCGGCGCGGCCGGTTTGCCCCTGAGCCTGAGCAGCCTGGGCCTGGGCCCACTGCACGCGCGGGTTGTGGGGAGCCAGGTGGGCGGCCAGTTGCAGATCGGCGCGGCGGGACTCGTCGTTGCCGCTGTTGCGGCTGGCTTCGAGGAGTAGCGGGATCAGTTCGGGGTCGGGCGAGAGCCGCAGGGCATGCCGCGCCAGTAACGAGGCGGCCTCCCAGCGGCCCATGTCGGCCAGTTCGCGGGCGACCTTGCCGTAGCTGCGGGCGGCCGTGTTGAGACCGGCTTGCTCCTGTAGGCGGGCGCGACTATAACGAGTAAGCAAGCTGCCCTCGCCGCCGTCGAGCAAGCGGTCGAGTTCATTGATGGCTTCGGCCAGGGAATCATCCGCGGGAAGAGGCTCGATGACCGCGTCAATCTGCGCCAGCAGAGGGATCACGTCTTCCGGCAACTCCGCCGCTTCCACCATAATCTCCTCAAGCCGGGCAAACCAGTCATTCACTATGGAATCCATCCTTCACAATCAAGAAATCGAGGGGGCGCTCCCGGGGCGGAAGCTCCACGATGAATCGCGAAAGACAAGCATACGCTAGCGGGGCGGATTATTCAAGGGCGAGGCGGCGGGAGACGCGGCTGATCGGTCGAAATGGAGAGAAAAGAGGACAGGAAAGAGGCGCCGCTGGGTGGGCGGCGCCTCTTTGGTGGTGAGGGGCGGCAGTTTCCGCGTCCTACTCCCCGAAGGCTACTCCGGTTCCACCATGTCCCAGCGCACGTTCGAGAAATAGGCGGTGCCGCGGCCGCTGAGGCGGAGCTTTAGCTTGCCGTAGATGGCGAAGCTGGGGCAGGCGGGGACCGTCACTTCCACCTGGGTCCAGGGGATCGAGGTGGGCACTGGGCTGGTCATGTTGACCAGTTCCTCGCTCCAGCCGAAGTCCAGCCATTCCTTGGTCGAGACGTAAGCCGGGCCGTTGGACTGCATTAACTCCACCCCGACCTGGGGCCCGCCATCCGAGGTGTCGAACTCGCCGTCCTCCACTCGGACCCACGCCGACAGGCGGTAGGTGGCCCCGGCCAGGAAGGGATTGCCCCACTGCTGCGGGCCGAGATCGCTGCACAGCCAACTGCCCTCGTTGCTGATCTCGTTGTGGACGATCAGGCAGCCGCCGTCGCCATGGTGCGCGCCGGTCGGTTCCCAGCGGCAGCCCTCGCTCAGCGGCCGCCAGGGCTGGGCGTCCAGACGCTCCAGCGCGGAGACGGTGAAGCTGTTCTCCGGCTCCTCGTAGGCGGGGAGATTGGCCTTCGCGTGTTCCCGCTCGGTCAGGCGCATTTCCGTGGCCTGCGCCAGGATCGGCTGCGTGACCTCCGGGCCGACCAACTGCACAGTGGTCGCCGCCTCCAGGTGCGTGCCCGCGGGGAGCACCGTGCCCTGCAGGAAGGGCGCCAGATCGCACCAGAAGTGAAAGTCCATGCCCCATTCGCACACGTGGTGGTAGTGGCTGGGGGCGTCCGCCCGGTACTGGAGCGCCTCGCCGTTCTCCTTGAGCAGGTAGAGGTAACCCTGCGGGTCACAGGGCCGGGCGCGGCGGTTATCCTGGGTCAAGTGGGCCCACTTGGTCTTGTTGAGGTCCGACCAGGCGTAGCTGCCGTCGAGGTTTTGGAAGATGAGGCTGACCCAGCGCCGCCGCCAGTGGCTGCGAAAGGCCTCCGGGCCTACGCTGGGCTCGAACTGCCACTGCCAGTCGCGAATCATCGGCACCGCCGGACCCGAGGCGCTGACGGGCTGGGGGTCGGCGTACTGGAAGAAGAGCCCCGGCTGGTTGTCCTGGTGCGGGAAGCGGTAGACGGGCAGGGGGGTCGTCGAGTCCAGTTGGGCAGTGTCCAGGTCCTGCAGGACGTCAATCTCGAGCTGCTGCCTCCAGACGAAGCGGCCCTCGACCAGTCGCACCTCGAAAGTGCACCGCTCCTGCACCCAATGGAACAGGCCGGTGCCCTGGAGGGTGCGCGTGGGGGTGAGGGTCAGAGTGAGGCTGTCCTCCCCCGCCACCGCCTCGTAACTCACGTCGGAGACCGCGTGGAAGTAGCTGAAGAAGGCGAAGATCGGCAGATAAGCGACCTCCGGCTCGCCGCCGGGGATCATCACCTGGTTCTGCACCCACCAGGGGCCACCGTGGTAGGTGATCATCTTGTCAAACTGCAGAATCTCCTGTCCGTCGTGAACAATAGCGGCGTGGCTGCCTTGCTCGCGGAACTCAAACATGAGTGAAGGTCCTCTCTTAGGGGTAATCGTGGGACACTGCGATCAGCCTCGGGCTTTCTTCGCGCGCCGCCCGCTGACCTGCCCCGGCAGGAAAGTGCCCCCCGACCGGGAACGAGTACTTATTAGACAAATCCCCGCCTCCCCAGACACTACCCTCACAGACGAGGACCTGCGCCCGGCAAGGAAGGCATGAATCACGATTCGTCCGCGGAAGACAGCGCGCTGCTGGAGCGATTGGCGCAGGGAGACCTCGAGGCCCTGGCCGCCCTCTATGACCGCTACGCGCCGCCCGTCTATCACCTGCTCTTAGCGCAGACGAGCGACCCGGAGGCCGCGGCGGACCTGCTCCAGGAGACCTTCCTGGCGCTGCTGGACCGGGGGCGAGGTGCGCGGAGTATCCGCTCGTTGCGGGCATACCTGCTGGGCGTGGCGCAGCATCTGGCCTCCCGGGACCGCCGGCGGCGCCGGCGCGAGGTGGGGCTGGAGGAGACGGACCTGGGCGCGGCGGCGCCCGAGTCGCCGGGGACTACGGTGCAGGTGCAGCGCGCGCTGGCGGCCCTGCCGCCCGAGCAGGCGGCGGTGGTGGTGCTGAAGGTCTGGCACGACCTGACCTTTCGGGAGATCGCTGAGGCTCTGGGCCTCTCGCCCGACACCGTCGCCAGCCGCTACCGCTACGCGGCGGAGAAGCTGCGCCGGCTGCTGGGAGATGAGGAGGAATGACATGGACTGGGAAAGCAGACTGAGAGAAACCGCCCTACCCGCCCCTCCTGAGGAGCCACGCCGCGCCCTGCTGCGCGAGGCCGCCCGGCGCCAGGCGCAGAGACGGCGGGTGACGGCCCGGCGCTGGGCGACGGTCGGCCTGGCCGCGCTTTTGCTGGCGCTCAACCTGGTGGTCGGTGGCCGGCAGGACCGGCGCTTGGCGGCGCTGATCGGCCCGCTGCCGCCGGTCTCCTCCGCGCAACTGGCCGAAGACTGGCGTGAGCAGCAGCAGTTCCTCGCCGAAATCCTCGGCGACACCCCGACGGTGCAAGGAGGCGAGCGCCATGACTACGGACCGCTTTCCGATTTCGCGTCGAGTGGGCCGCGCCCTGCGTAGGTTTGTGCGGGGCCTGCTGAAAGGGCTGGTTGCTTTGGTCCTGCTGCTGGCGGTCGGGTGGACGGTCCTCAACCTGTGGTGGGGGCACGAACTCACCCAGCGCCTGGAGGCGCTGCAGGCCTCGGGCCAGCCGCTTACCGTCTCCGAGATGATGCCGCCGGATTTCCCCGACAGCCAGAACGCTGCGGTGCTTTATCGGGAGGCCGTAGACCTGCCGGCCGCGGGCCTCACCAACGACGCTCTGGACTACCACAAGCACAACGACCCCGCTCACGAGCAGGCCGCCGGCACGCTGTTGGCGTCGCCGGAGGCGAAGCAGCGCCTGGCCCGGGCCGAGCGCGCCGCGGCGCTGCCCGCGTGCGTCTGGCTACCGCGCCTGGAGGGGAAGGACGGGGAGTACTGGTTCTCTCGGACTCGCTCTCTCGTGCAACTGGCCGCGCTCCAGTCGGTCTGGCTGGCGCGGCACGGTCAGCCGGACGAGGCGCTGCACTGGACCGCCGTCGGGATACGCATGGCGCGACACGCGGGGATGTATCCGACGACGGTGGGGCTCTTAGTGGAGTGCGCGGACAGCGCGATAACCCTCGTGCCGGCGCAGGAGGTCATTGGCGCGAACCGTGCCGGCGCCGCGGCGCGGCAGGAGTTGGCCGCCGCGCTGGCCGCCGTGGACCTCAATCAGGTTTTGGCCGTCGCCTTGCGCCGGAGCATGGCGGACCGGCTGGAGCGCTTCGAGGAGCGGCGTTCGGGCCGCGGCCCAAGTGTTGACCTGCGTTCCTCGGAGGTGGCGGAAGGGATGTTCGCCAAGGCGGGCCTCCCCGGCGTGGGGAGCGCTCTCTGGCGATTGTACTATAGCCCCCTGGGACGCCCCCTGGTGGCCCTGGACGAAGGTACCTATATCGACCTTGTGCCCCAGGCGCAGGCGGCAGCTGCCCTGCCCAGCGCGGAGGGCCACCGCTTGTTGGCCAGGATGGAGCCGAGACTGCCGCGCTGGAGGTGGCTGGCGTCCGGCACCACCCTCGCTCTGCCCGAGTACGTCTTCGCACCCCTCAAGCGCGACGCGGCCCTCGCCAACGTAGACCTCTGCCGCCTCACCCTCGCGCTGCAGGACTACCGCGAGTCACACGGGCAATACCCGGACACCCTGGACAAGCTCTCCGCGACCGACTCTCGCCTCCACCTAACTGACCCCTTCAGCGGTAAGCCGTACGTCTACCGCCGCGAGGGGCCGGGCTTCCTGGTCTACAGCTTTGGCCCGGACATGGTGGACGACGGCGGCACGCCGAACGTGGACGAAAAAGGCAAGTACCACGAGACCGGCGATATCGTGTGGCGCTGCGCGAAATAGGTTCCGCCCCTGCGCTTCTCCGCTCAGCGGGTCGCTTACCCCTCCCAATCCGTCCCGGCCAGGAGGTGCGGGTCGCTGATCTCTACCTCCAGGCCCTCCTCGCCACAGGTGGCGCTTACCCACGGCACCCGCAGGGCCTCCCAGTCGGCTAGTTGCACTAGCGGCAGGCGTAGGGGTAGGCGCACCGGGTTTACCTTGAGCGTTCCCGCGACGCGGTCTAGCTGCACGCCGCCCAGGGCCGTCAGCATCCCCATCGAGGTCAGGCCGCGCGGGTAGTAGTGCAGGAAGTTGCCGCCGTAGGTGTCGGTGAAGCAGCCGCCCCGGCCCGCCGCCGAGTTGTTGTGCAGCTCGAAGTTCCAGTACAGGCCGGTGTGCGGGGTGATCAGGTCCACGCCCATGTAGGCGGCTACGAAATCGCGGTGCAGGTTCATGGAAATCCACTCGTTGGAGTGGTCGGAGCTGCTGTGGAAGCAGCCGTACGGCCCCTGCGACTCCTGCGCGGCGCGCACGATGTCCTGGCGCAGGCGCTCCGGGTAGCTCAGCGGCAGGACCGTGTCGGTCATCTGCAGCGTGAGCAGCCCCAGCGAGGTGTACAGCGAGTAGGCGTCCCAGCCGCGGATGCGCCCGCCCTCCTCCAGCACGTCCGTCAGGAGCAAGCCGGGATGCCAGGGATCGGCTATCTCAGTGACGCCCTGGTCAATGCAGACCGCGTAGTGGTCGCCCAGCCAGGCCTGCTCCTGCAGCGTCCGGTCAATCAGCGCCACCCGCGTCTCACAGGCGCAGGCAAACTCCGCGTCGCCCAAGTGCCGGGCGATGATCCCCACCACGTGCAGCGCCGCGGCGGTCTTGACCGCCAGGTAGGTCTGCTCGTGCGAGAACTGGACCGCCGGGGAGGCGTCGTCAATGGTGTTGGCCACGCCCACCTGCGGGAAGCCGTTGCCGTTCTTGTCGGCGTCCATCAAAAAGCGGCTGAACTCCCGCGCCAGCGCCCAGTTGCGCTGGACGCAGCCCTCCTCGCCGGTGGTCCGCCAGAAACCGTAGAGCAGCAGCAGGTAATTGGCGTTTTCCTCGATCTCCATGGGGTGCGGGTAGGCCTGCCGGTCCACCTCGTGCCGGATGCCGATATCGTGGCTGAGGAACTTGCCGGCCACATCAGGGCGGGCGAGGGCGAAATCCGCCCAGGCGTCCAGTTCCAGCTCGAGCAGCTTCGGCCAGAACAGCAGGTAGAAGGTGGCCATGTTATACTCTACGTCCACGGTGGAGTGGAACAGGCAGCAACCTTCCCAGACGCTGTACCAGTCGCGGCCGTCGGGGCGCCGGGTCCACCAGGTCATCGCCAGATAGGACTGGAAGCCGAAGGCATGCAGATCGCGCTCGGCGGCGGTGAAGCTGGCCCGGGTGAAAAGCCCGTCGAAAAAGCGAGTCTTGGCCAGAATGGCCTCCCGCTCGGCGGTCGCCCAGGCCAGGACCTCCGCGCCGGAGCCGAAAAACTCGGTGTACTTGAAGGGGGTCAGGTCCCCGTGGACGCGCATAATGGGGTCGCTGGTGAAGCCCACCCAGGTAACCCGGGCCTCCTCGCCGTCCGGAACCATCAGGAAGCGGAAGCCCTGCTCGGAAACCGTGAGGCTCGGCCCCTCGCCCTGCAGCAGGTCCTCGGCGGCCAGGGTTAGACCTATCTCGCCCATGTCCGGGATGAAGAAGGAGTCTTTGCCGATCTCGGTCTGGCTCAGGTCCACCTGCATAATCCGGTGCAGGGTGTCGCCCGTGGCGGTCGTCTGCAGGGAGGTCACTCCGGCCTGGTCGGCGGCCCAGTCCATCTCCACCAGGACCTCGGCCTGTTCTACCGGGTGCTCGGGCGGCACCTGGCCGAAGCGCTGCAGGGAGACCCGCAGGTAGAAGAGCGGCGCGGTGCTGACCTGCTCATCCTGGGGGTAGAAAGGCGAAATGAACTCGGCCTCCAGGCGGAGACCCACCTCGCGCCAAGTGGCGCGGTACAGGACGCCGGTCATAGTCAGGTGCTGCTCGATCTCGGGGAAGGCCGAGTGCTGGTCGGTGAAGGGCAGGCAGCGGATTTCCTCGCCGACCTGGACGCCGATCCGCAGGTCCAGCGGCGCGTCGTAGTAGCGGCCCAGCGGCGAGTAGTACACCCGCTTCTCCTGGGGCCGGAAGTTGAGCGACATGCGCGAGCCGAGCTTCGAGAGAATCGTTTCGTAGAGCATGGGTTGCACCTCTGCACTGAAGGCTAGGCTGAGTCGGTCCGCGGCGACAATTCGCGCCGGCGCCGGCAGGGACCTCCCGCCCCGGGGAGGTTCCGGGCGGGCGCGGGCGAAACTACGCGCTAGTTTCACTGATTTTCGAGGAGGCCATTTACCTGATGAACTCAAGAGACCTGCAGATAGTGCGCGACTTAGCGGGCCGGGTGGCGGAGATCGCCGCCTCCGGTGAGAACCAGGCCCGCCGCGCCGAGTGGTACCGGCACAATGCCCTGCAAGCCGGCAAAGCGCTGATCTTCTGCTCTCCGGAGGGCTCCTGGCTGGAGATCAACGAGCAGCCGGAGCTGGCCCCCCAGTGCGAGGACGAGACCGCCCGGGGCTACGAGGCGGCGCTGCGCGCTCGCCTGTACCAGTGGGAGCACTTCGCGGACGACGAGGTGATGGAGAACCGGTGGTCGGTCGGCCACGCGCTGGTGCAGACCGGCTACGGCCTGGAGCCGGTCTATCACCGGACCGAGGACACCGAGCGCGGCTCCTGCGTCTGGGACGCGCCGATCAAGGAGCCTTCGGACCTCGCCAAGCTCACCGTGCCGACGACCACCGTGGACTGGGACGCCTCCCGGGAGCGCCTGGCGGAGTCGCAGGAAGTCTTCGGCGACATTCTCGACGTGCAACTGCGCAGCTTCCACTGGTGGACGCTGGCCCCCGGCTACTCACTCGCGCAACTCCGCGGCCTGGAGCAGTTCATGTTGGACATGGTCGAGCGCCCCGAGTGGGTGCATGAGGCCATGGCCTGGTTCCGCGACGCCAAGCTGGAGTGGCTGGCGTCGCTGCAGGCCCAGGGGCTGCTGACCCTCAACAACACCAACGACTACGTCGGCTCCGGTGGCTTTGGCTTCACGGAGGAGCTGCCCGGGGCGGGCTTTGACCCGGCGCACGTGCGCACGCAAGATATGTGGGGGTTCTTCGAGAACCAGGAGACCACCGCCATCTCCCCGCGCATGTTCAAGACCTTCATGCTCGACTATCAGCTCCCGATCATGGAGCTGTTCGGGCTCAACTGCTTCGGCTGCTGCGAGCCGCTGCATGACCGGTTTGAGTACGTGCTGCAGATTCCGCGCCTGCGCCGCATCTCCATCAGCCCCTGGTGCGACCGGGAGATCTCCGCCCGGGCGCTGCAAAACAAGTACCTCTTCTCCTGGAAGCCCAACCCCGCCCGGCTGGCCTCCGAGGTCATGAACGAGGAGGTTGTGCGCCGCGATATCCGCGAGACGCTGGAGATCGCGCGCGGCTGCGTGGTGGAGATCATCCTCAAAGACACCCACACCTGCCGCCACGAGCCGCAGCGCTTCGACCGCTGGTGCCGGATCGCCCGCGAGGAAGTGGAAAGGGCCAGCTAGGGCGCTTGACTCTCACTGAACCACCGCCTCCCGTGACTCGTCCGTGACAGGAGTTAAGCCGCTTACTCGACTCGCTGGGAGGCGTTTCATGCCGACGGTTTCCGTCACCTCGACCAACGCGGGCGCGACTGTATTCTGCGCCGAGACCCGCGGGCACAATCTGTTTTGTGATATCCCTTCCGCCATGGGCGGGACTGATACCGCGATGACTCCGGTGGAGGCGCTGCTCGGCGCCCTGGGCAACTGCCTGGGCACCGTCATCGCCCTGGTCTGCCAGAACAAGGGCCTCGTCTACGAGGGGCTCTCGGTGGACGTGGCCGCCAACTACGATCCGGACGCGCACCGGATTGACGATTTCGTCGTTACCGTACACATGCCCGGGCCGATTGACGAGGCCACCCGGCGGGCCGTAGAAGCCGCCGAACCGCTCTGCAACGTACACAACACTCTGACTCACGGGGCGCAGGTCAAAACTGTGCTGGTCGGGCCGGAGTAGTCCGGCGCTCACGCGCCACCGGAGGCTCTAAGTAATATGGCAAGATGGACGAGTAAGTCAGTCAACGTCGGCCCCACTTTTTTTGCAGGCGAGATTCGCGGGCATCAGTTGTACGGTGACGTGCCGATGCCGTTGGGCGGGCACGATCTGGCGATGATTCCCCCCGAGGGGCTGTTGGTAGTCCTGGGCAACTGTCTGGGGATGGAAATCGCTCTGGCCTGCAAAAACAAGGGCGTTGACTATATGGGCATGAGCATTGAAGTCGAGGCGGAGTGGGACGAGAAGGAGCATTTCCTGCACGACTTCACGCTCAAGGTAAACATGCCCGCGGACCTCGACGCGCGCGCCCAGCGCACCGTGGAGGCCGGCGTCAAGATGTGCACCATCCGCAACACCTTGATGCGCGGGGCGCAAGTTGATCTGACCGTGACCCACTAAGGAGCACGAACCGTGACGACGCGGCGCGAGTTTCTGGTGCAGAGTTCTCTGGTAGCGGCGGGCGCCTGGACACTGCTGGCCGCGCCGCGAGTCTGGGCCGGCGGCGGCGCCGAGGAGCCCACTGCGCAACCAATCTATCCGCGAGGTGATCACCCCATGCCTTACGAACTGCCCGAATTGCCGTACGCTTACGAGGCTCTGGAGCCTTTCCTGAGCGCCGAGACGCTGCACCTGCATCATGACAAGCACCACGCGGGCTATGTCAAAGGCCTCAACGATACCGAAGACAAGCTCAAGGCGGCGCAGGCGGCCGGCGACTTTGCGGCGATCCGCGCCCTGCTCGACGCGTTGGCCTTCAACTACTCCGGCCACCTGTTGCACAGCCTGTTTTGGACCAACATGAAGCCGGGCGGCGGCGGCGCTCCCCGCGGCGCGCTGGCCGAGCAGATTCAGACCGCCTTTGGCTCGTTCGACAAGTTCAAAGCGGAGTTCCTGGCCGCCACCAACGCCGTGCAGGGCTCCGGTTGGGGGATCCTCGCCTGGGAGCCGCTGGGCAAAAAGCTGGTCATCCTGCAGGCCGAGAAGCACCAGAATCTGGCCCAGTGGGGCGTGACCCCGCTGCTGGTGCTGGACGTCTGGGAGCATGCCTACTATCTGCAGTATCAGAATCGCCGGCCGGACTTCACGGCTGGGTTTTTTGAGCATGCGGTGAACTGGGACGACGTCGCCGGGCGGTTGGCCGCCGCTCTGGCCTAGACTCAGCCCACCGGTGCTCGTTTCCTGGGGGTCGCGAGGCTATGACTCGCCCTTTCGGTATGTTCGGCCTCTCACCTGAGAGCCGAGGCCGGAGGGTCGGTCTGGTCGCTGGCGGCCCCCTTTCCTGTTGCCACCTCATCTTGGCGTCCCGGGAGACTGGTTGATGGCGATTGACCTGAATCTGCGCGTGAGCGGACAGGCCGGGCAGGGCGTGGATACGCTGGGCACGCTGCTCGCCGAGGTGCTGCACGCCGATGGCCTGCACCTCTTCACCCACCAGGACTACATGTCCCGCATCCGCGGCGGGCACAACTACTACCAGTTGCGGATCGCGGATCAGCCCCTCACCGCGGCTCGGGAGAAGCTAGACCTGATCGTGGCGCTCGACGAGCGCGGCTTGCAGGAGGACTGGCCGGTGGCCGGGCCCCGCCCGGTGGTGCTGGTAGACGGCGAGTTTGAGCAGAGTGAGGGCCTCAAGCTGCGCGTCCCCTGGGCCCGCCTGGCGGAGGAAGCCGGCGACGCGCGCTACGCCAATACGGCGGCGGCGGGAGCGGCGCTGGCCCAGCTAGGCCACCCGCTGGAGACGCTACTGGCCCGCCTGGAGGCCACTTTCGCGCGCCGCGGGCCGGAGGTCGTGGCCGGCAACCAGCAGGCGGCCCGCGCCGGCTATGCCTTCCATCTGGAGCACTTCTCCCGGATGCTGCCCCTGCACGCGCCGGTCCTGCCCCCCCATGGACAGTTGCTCCTCAGTGGGGTGGAGGCCATCGCCCTGGCGGCGCTGGCCGGGGGCGTGCAGTTCTACTCGGGCTACCCCATGACGCCGACCACTGGGATTCTCACCTACCTCGCCCAGCATGCCGACGGTCAGGACCTCGTGGTGGAGCAGGCGGAGGACGAGATTGCGGCGATCAACATGTGCCTGGGCGCGGCCTACGGCGGGGCGCGCGCCATGACCGCGACCTCCGGCGGCGGCTTCTGCCTGATGGTGGAGGGGCTGGCGCTGGCGGGGATGACCGAGACGCCGATCGTGATTGCCCTGGGCCAGCGGCCCGGTCCCGCCACCGGTCTGCCCACCCGCACCGAGCAGGGGGAGCTGTGGTTCGCGCTGCATGCCGGCCACGGTGAATTCCCCCGCCTGGTCTACGCGCCCGGCGACCCCACGGAGGCCTTTGAGCTCACTTTCCTCGCCCTCAACCAAGCCGACAAGTACCAGACCCCGGCGCTGCTGCTCTACGACCAGTACCTCGCGGATATGACCGCGACCGTGCCGCGTCCGGACTTCTCCGGGCTGACGGTGGACCGCCACCTGGCGACCGCCGAGGAGATCGGCGGGGATTACCAATACGCCCGGTACGCACTCACTGATTCCGGAGTCTCGCCGCGCGCCCTGCCCGGTACGCCGGGGGCGGTGGTCGAGGTGGACTCCGACGAGCACGACGTCCACGGGCACATCATCGAGGACGCGGAGACTCGCAAGGCCATGGTGGACAAGCGGCTGCGGAAAAGCGCGGGCATGAGGCAAGATATGCTCCCGCCGCTGCTGACCGGCGACGCGGAGCCGGACCTGTTGCTGCTCGGCTGGGGCTCGACCAAGGGCTGCCTCGCCGAGGCCGCCGCTCTCCTGCGCCAGTCCGGCGAGCGCGTGGCCCAACTCCACTGCCCCCAACTATGGCCGTTCCCGGCCGAGGCGATGTCTGCCGTGCTCCAGTCGGCCCGGCGGACGTTCGTCATCGAAAACAACGCGACCGGCCAGTTCCGCGGGCTGATCTCCCGCGAGACGGGGATCTGCCCGGACGAACTGGTCGCCAAGTACGACGGCCAGCCCTTCGCGCCGCAGGAGATCGTGGCGGCAGTCCGGTCGCGGCGGAGGGAGAAAGCATGAGCATCCTCAAAGACTACCAGAGCCAGGCCACCACCTGGTGCCCGCACTGCGGCAACTTCAACATCCTCCAGGCGATGAAGACGGCGCTGATCGAGCTGGGGCTGGAGCCCTGGCAGGTCTGCCTGGTCTCGGGCATCGGCCAGGCCGCCAAGCTGCCGCACTACCTCAAGTGTAACTACTTCAACGGCCTGCATGGTCGTGCGCTGCCGGCGGCCACCGGCCTTAAAGCCGCGCGCCCGGACCTGCCGGTGATCGTGACCACCGGGGACGGCGACTGCTACGGCGAGGGCGGCAACCACTTTCTGCATGCGCTGCGGCGCAATCCGGATATCACGGTCATTGTCCACGATAACCAGGTCTACGGGCTGACCAAGGGCCAGGCCTCCCCGACCAGTCCTCGGGAACTGGTGACGCGCACCCAGCCGCATGGCCCGCAGTCCGAGCCCTTCGCGCCCCTGGCCCTGGCGGTGCTGCTGCATGCGCCTTTCGTGGCCCGCGGCTATGCCGGCGACCTGCCGCACCTCAAGGACCTGATCGTGCAGGCGGTCTCGCACCGGGGCCTGGCGCTGGTGGATGTCCTGCAACCGTGCGTCACCTTCAACCACCTCAACACCTACGAGTGGTACGCCGAGCGCGTGTACCCGCTGGAAGAAGGCTACGACCCGACGGACCGGGCGGCGGCGCTGGAGCGGGCGCAGGAGTGGGGCGAGCGGATCCCGCTGGGAGTCCTGTACCGCGAGGAGCGCAGCGTCTTCGGCGACGACCTCCCGGCGATCAGCCGGGGCCCGGTGACCGAGCGCCCGCGTACTCCGCAGCAGGTGGAGAGCCTCCTGGCGGAGTTCGAGTTCGCTGCCGCGCACGGGGTGGCGCCATCATGACGCGCTCGGAAAGCCGCCTCGTTATCCTGGTGCTGCTGCTCATCGCGGCGGTGGCCTACGCCGTGGACTGGCACATGTTCCGCCGCACCGACGACATGGTCTTCTACAGTCTGCTGGATGTGGGTTTCCTGGCGCTGCAGGTTCTGCTGCTGACCTTCATCGTGGAGCGTCTGCTGCGGGAGCGGGAGCGGCACAATCGTCAGCAGAAGATGAATATGGTCATCGGCACCTTTTTCAGCGCCGTCGGCCGGCCGCTGCTCAAGCTGATGGGGGAGATGGTGGTGGGCGGGGAGGCTTTCTTCGACCGGCTGCGAGTGGACCCGGACTGGACCGAGGCCCAGTTGCGCGAGGCCGCCAAGTACGTGCACGGCGCCGAGCCGCAACTCGAGGCGCGCGCCGAGCAACTCGCGCCGCTGCGGGATTTCCTGGTCGAGCAGCGGGAATTCCTGGTGCGCCTGCTGGAAAACCCCACGCTGCTGGAGCACGAGCAGTTCACCGATCTGCTCTGGGCGGTCTCCCATCTGGATGAGGAGCTAGCGGCGCGCGAGGACCTGGAGCACCTGGGCGCAGCGGACCGGCAGCATCTAGCGGGGGATGCCCTCCGGGCCTACTCCCGGCTGGTCAGCCAGTGGCTGGCCTACATGATCCACCTGCGGAAGCGCTACCCGTACCTGTTCTCCTTCGCGGCGCGGACCAACCCCCTACGGCCGGGGGCGAGGGCGGAGATTGAGGGGTAGGGGCGCATCTTGCAGTCTCCCCGGTGGCACCGGCGTCTCGCCGGTGTCGGGCGAAGGGGGCCGTTGCCGTCCGTAGGGGTGGATCTTTCGCGGGGCCGTATCCCGCGGAACATCCACCCGGGGCGGCCGCGATCCTGTGGCTTCGTGGTGGCCGCGGGTGGACGTCGCGGCGCAGACGCCCCGAGGTCCACCCCTTCTAGGAAACGGCCGCTTCCGTCAGCGATACAGCAGGGTCGGAATGGTGACTTGCTCCAGAATCTCCAGCCACGAACCCTCGGATAACAGGCCGCGGGTGGTGCGGCGGTGGCCGCCGATGACTAGCAGGTCGGGCTGGAACTTAGCGATCGCGTCGAAGATGATCGCGGGCGAGTTGCCCGGGGTGACGTAGGCCTCCGCGGCTACGCCCTCCTCGCCGAAGGCCTCGGCCAGCCGGTTGCAGGTCTGCGCCATCGGGCTGGTGGGCTGAGCGCCGCTCGCGATTACGATCTCCCAGCCCTGGCGTTGCGCCGGAGCCAGAATCATCTCGGCCGCGTGTCCGGCCTGCGGGTGCATGTCCCAGCCGAGCAGCACCCGCTTGATCGGGCGGTACTCGCGGCGGGTGATCAGCATGGGCTTGAGGGAGTTGCGCACCATGTGGAGCGCCGTGTGCCCCAGGCCCTGGCCATTGGGGGGGATGTGGGTGCCGTGCGCGCCGTGGGCCCCCAGGGCTACGAGGTAGGAGGTCAGGGAGGCCCACTCCAGCCGCTCGGCGGCCTGGCCGGAGTCTACGGTGCGGGCAAAGCAGACCCCCGCCTCGGCGCAGAGCGATTCGGCCTGATCAAACCAGTCTTTGAGCGTGCGGCGACCCATCTGCTCGCCCTCCGGAACCTGCGGGCTGAAGGCCAGCGTCTCGGGCGACTCGCCCAGGGACTGGATTACCTCGGGGGGTAGCACCCCCAGGGCTACGACCTCCCGCTGTGACCCGCGAACGAACTCCAGGGCGTAGTGCGCGGCGACCTGAGACCAGTCCGAACCGTCAACGGCGATGAGAACTTGTTTCATGCCAATGGCTCCCCTCCGGACGTTTTGAGGTTCTTTCGCCCGGCGGGCGCCGGAGTCCTTCTTCCTCCGTGGTAGGGAGGGCCCTCACGGCCTGGAACTGGGCGGTCAGCGTCATCTCGGCCGCCTGGACGTCGGGCTCCCGCGTCACTCGGCTCCAGTATTCCCGGATCTCTTCCAGTAGACTCAGTTGCACGGTGCTCGTCATGTCGCTCACCCCTTGCGGTCGTCCCTGAACCCTAGTCTCTCCTGCTGAGTCCTATTGTAGTGCGGGAGTGTTATGGCGGTGTTGCCGGGATATTAAGAGGTTGTTAAAGGCGCGGGGCATCCGGAGACCAGTTTTCGCCGATCCGAGGAGGAGTCGCCAGTGTATGATGCTGCTATTGTCGGGGGAGGTCCGGCCGGGCTGACCGCCGCCGTGTATGCCGCGCGCAAGCAGCTCCAGGTGGTAATGGTGACCCTCGACATCGGGGGACAGACCAACCTGACCGCCGACATCGAGAATTACATGGGCTTTGAGTACATCTCCGGGGCGGAGCTGGCGGCCAAGTTTCGAGAGCAACTGGACAAGTTCCCGATCGACCTGCGGCTGGGCGCGCTGGTCAAGACGATCACCCCCCACGATGATCACTTCCTCCTGGACACGACCGACAACGAGCAGATCGAGACCCGCACCGTCATCATCAGCACCGGGAAGCACTCCCGGAAGCTGGGCGTGCCGGGCGAAGTGGAACTGATCGGTCGCGGCGTCAGCTACTGCGCGATTTGCGACGGTCCGTTCTTCAAGGGGATGCCGGTGGCCGTGGTCGGCGGGGGGAACTCCGGAGTGGAGGCGGCCCTCAGCCTGAGCCGCGTGGCCACCCACGTCACCCTCATCGAGGTCACCGATACCTGGCGAGCCGACGCGGTGCTCCTGCAGCAGGCCCACGCGGCGCGCAACCTGGACTGGCGCGTCTCGACGCAGGTGGTGGAGATTCTCGGCAGCGACAAGGTGGAGGGCGTGGTGATTGAGTCCGTCCCCGCCGGGGCGCGCGAGACGCTGCCGGTGGAAGGCCTCTTCATCGAGATTGGCCTGACGCCCAACACGGACTGGCTGGGCGGGCTGGTGCAGCTCAACCAGTGGGGGGAGATCGTGGTGGACTGCGCGACCGCTACCAGCGTGCCCGGCATTTTCGCGGCCGGGGACGTGGCCAGCACCCCGCAAAAGCAGATCATCATCGCCGCCGGGGAAGGGGCCAAGGCCGGGCTGTCGGCCTACGAGTACCTCCTACGCCGCGGCGAACTGGCTCCCGTGAGCAGTTGGTAGCGGGGGCGAGGAGGACTCCGGTCGCCCCACCGGGAACTGCTGCCGCCGGGCCTCGGCTCCTCATCCCTAGCTTTCCCGGAGGTTGTTCATGTCTTCTCTTCTGCTCAAGGACGGCGACCGTTTTCTGTTCCAGGGCGACAGCATCACCGACGCGGGTCGGCGCAGCCCGGAGTGGGCCCCCTGGGGCCTCGGCTATCCCGCGATTGCACGCGGTCTGCTGATGGCGCAGGCCCCCGGTCTGCAGGTGGAGTTCTTCAACCGCGGCATCGGCGGCGACACGACGGTCGAGATGGAGGCGCGCTGGGAGGAAGACTGCCTGGAGCTGCGCCCGACCTGGATGTCAGTGCTCATCGGCATCAACGACGTCTGGCGGTTCCTGGAGCTAGACCGCAAGGAGACCGGCCCGGAGTTCTTCGGCCCGCGCTATGAGGCGCTGCTGAGCCGCGCGGTGGAGACCACCGGCTGCCGCCTGCTGCTGATTGAGCCCTTCCTGTGGGCCGCGCCCGCCGCCGAGCCGGTCTACACTTGGCAACGCCCGGCGGAGACGGAATTCCTGGCCATGTACCGCGAAACCACGCGGGCGTTGGCCGAGAAGTTTGACGCCCTCTTCGTCCCGGCGCAGGCAATTGGCGACGCGATCATCAGCGCCCAGGGCTCCGGCTTCCTCTGCGCCGAGCCGGTACATCCCAACCTCACCGGGCACGCCGTACTGGCCCAGCACCTCGTGGCCGCCCTGCAGGGGTAGGCAAAGGGACCAGGAGGCGGTCATGGCTAAGTGCGACGTAATCGCGATCTACTTCCCCAGTTGGCACGCCAACGATCATTACCAGGCGTGGTACGGGCAGGGCTTCTCCGAGTGGGAACTGCTCAAGACCGCCCGGCCGCTGTTCTCCGGCCACCATCAGCCACTCGTGCCGAGTTGGGGATATTTTGACGAGAGTGACCCGGCTTGGGCGGCGCGGGAGATTGACCTGGCCGCCGACCACGGGATCACCAGCTTTCTCTTCGACTGGTACTGGTACAGCGGCGTGCGGATCATGGAGGAGGCCCTGGAACGCGGCTTTTTGCAGGCGCCCAATCGCCACCGGCTGCAGTTCTCGATTATGTGGGCCAACCATTGCTGGGGCACCTGGCCGGCGGTAACGGGGACTCCCGGCATGGGCGGCAGCGTGGGGGAGAACCGGGGGCAGGAGGTGTGGCTGCCGATTCGCCACACGCCCGAGGACCTCGACCGGGTGGTGGACTACTGCTCGGAGCACTACTTCAGCCAGCCCAACTATCGGCGGATCGACGGCCGGCCGGAGTTCGTGCTCTGGGACCTGAACGGCTTCGCCGAGCAACTGGGCGGGCCGGCGGCGGCGCGGGCCGGAGTGGAGCGCATGCACGAGCGCGCCCAGAAAAACGGCCTGCCCGGCCTGTACTTCACCGCCAACATCGGCTGCTGCAACGACAACCTCTACTGCTGCGGCTACGACCGGGTGCCGGCGGCGCAGGAGTTGGGCTTCTCCAGCTTCTTTGCCTACAACATCGTGCGCACGCCCGCCTATGCGACCCTCCCCCACGACCGTCCCCTGGTGCCTTACGAGGACGTGATCGTCTCGCATCAGCACTGCTGGCGGGAGATCGAGAAGTGGGGCCAGCCGCACCATCCGGTGGTGACGATGGGCCTGGACGTCACCCCGCGCTGGCACCGGGGCCTGACGCTGCCGATGGACTTCCGGGCGCTCTCCTACGAGCCGATCATCGTGAATAACACGCCGGAGAACTTCGGCAAGCTCTGCCGCCTGGCCCTGGCGGACGCGGCGAACCAGCCGGAGGAGTCCCGCGCGATCGTACTCAACGCCTGGAATGAGTGGAGCGAGGGTATGTACCTGCTCCCCGAGGAGCGCTACGGGACGGGGTATCTGGAGGCGCTACGGGAGGCGTTGGCCGTCTCGGAGCCGTTGTAGGGGCGCGTTTTGCGGAACGAAGTGGAGCAACACACGCCCGCTCGCTAGCTGGCAGGCAGCGAACGGGCGTGTGTGTCGGCGCAGACGCCGCCAAACGCGCCCCTACGGGGAGACTCCCCGTCCACCTCACACCTGCTCGGCGCAGCCGGTCACCTCGGAACGCCGCATGGCGTCTACTATGCGGATGCTCTCGGCGACCTGCTCCGGGGTGGTTATGTCCTCTTTCACCTGGCCCGTGACCCGCTGGTAGAAGAACTCCCAGTCGTAGTCGCCCGACTTGGTGGTCAGGGTGTGCGTCTCCAGGCGGTCCTCCGTTGACACGGTCACGAGCGGCGGCGGGTTGTCCTCGCGGGGGCGGGGGCCGGTGTCCAGGTAGGCCACGCCCTTGGTGCCGCACAGGGTGATCGAGTTGCGGTAGAAGTCCTTGCCGCCGACCACGAAGGAAGCGGCCAGCGTGGCGATCGCGCCGGACTGGTAGACGATGGTCATCGCGGCGTTGTCGGCGGTGGGGCGGTGGGTCTCCACCCGCGTGCTCTGGACCTGCACCGTGGCCGCCGGGCCGAAGATCTGCGACAGGGAGTTGAGCGGGTAGATGCCCAGCCGGAAGATCGGCGCCGCCGGGCAGAGCTTCTGGTCGTCGTACCAGGTGCCATCCGGCTCCGTCTCCCCGTAGTAGACCCAGACCGTGGACAGGGCCATGGTCGGGTTCCCCAGGGTGCCGTCCTTCACGAGGTCCAGTAGCATCTGCAGGTCGGAGGCGGGCTTGGGGTTGGGCGAGTTCATGTGGACGACGCGGCCCATCTCGCGGGCGCGGTACAGAATCCGGCTGGCCTCCTCGGCGTCCAGCTCGAAGGGCTTGGTGGTCATGACGTCCTTGCCGGCGTCCAGGCAGCGGTCGAGGAACTTGGCCCGGCCGACCGGCCCGACGAACAGGCCGATGACGTCAATCTCCGGGTCCTCCAGCAGGTCCTCGACGCGGCTGGTTCCCGGAAAGTCGGAGAATTCCGCGAGCCGCTCGGGGAGCAGGTCGCAGACCTTGGTGACCTCCACGAGCCCTTGCCCGAACTTGGGGACGATCTCCCGGATGATCCAGCGGCCGAAATGCAGGCCTACCACGCCCATCCGTAACGGCTTTATCTCTGCGCAACAACCAGGCATTGTGACTGCCTCCTTGGGGTATGATCGCCGCGAGCGGGGGATACGGCGCCTCGTCAGGCGGCGGCGGAAAGTGTCCAGCGGTTTTCGCTAGCGAACAGTTCGTCGCGCGGTGTGGTACACCTGCGGGGGGCTGGGCCCCCCCTACGGGGAAACATCGTCCTCTCCCTCCGTGGTCCCAGCCCCTCCCGTTCCGGGAGGGGTGCCCGAGGTCTGCCGAGGGCGGGGTGGGCCCGGGAACCACGGAGCCTCGACCTCCTACAAAACCAAGCAGCCCGGGATATCTCACCCGGGCCGCTTGTGGTTCACTTCGCATTGCGTCCTACTGGAGCCACTTGGGCAACTGCTCGGCCTTGCCGGAGGCGGCTGACTTCTCCGCGGTCTCCATGATGGCGATGACGCGGGCCGCCTCCTCGGGCTTGACGGGCAGCTCTGCGCCGCGCAGCAAGTGCGCGCCCAGCGCCGGGTAGTAGTCCTCCCAGTTGCTGTCCTCATACTTGAGCAGGCCCTTGACCTTGACGCCGTCTACCTCGGTGTAGTAGTCAAAACCGGTGTCCCCGGAGACGGCCGCGCCCTTGGTGCCCAGGACCCGCCAGCGGGGCAGCGAGTGGTGGGCGATGCTGGAGAACTGCACGTTGGCGACCGCGCCGGAGGCGAAGCGGATGAAGGCCTGCACGTGGTCCTCGTTGGTCATCGTCTTCCAGACCAGCTTCTGGGTGACGCCGGTCACGCTCTGGATGTCCGGGCCCATGATCTGCAGCAGCCAGTCGAGGTAATGCGCGCCCCAGTCGTAGAAAGCGCCGCCGGAGATCTCCTTCTTGTCGCGCCACCAGCCGCGGGGGCCGCCGAAGCCGCCGCCCCACATCTCGATGCTAAAGACCTGCCCGAGCAGGCCCTTCTCGATGGCATGCTTGAGGGTCTTGAAGTCGCCATCCAGGCGGCGGTTGTGGAAGACGGTCAGCGTGACGCCGGCCTTGGTGGCCGCGTCAATCATGGACTTGGCCTCGGCGGTGGTGATGCACATGGGCTTTTCCAGGACGACGTGCTTGCCCGAGCGCAGGCACTGCAGGGCCACCGGCGCGTGCATATTGTGGGGGAGGATGATCACGCACAGGTCCACGTTGGGGCTCTTGAGCAGCTCCTTCACGTCGGTGTAGGTCTCAATGCCGGGGAAGTCCTGCGCGGCGATCGGCAGGCGCTTGGCATCGGCGTCACAGACGGCGGTGATCTTCATGCCGGGGACGTCGTTGATCTGGGTGCCATGGAGTCGGCCCATGTTGAAGGCCCCTCCGTAACCGATCAGGGCGCAGCCGATCTGCTTTTTGGCGGTGGGCATCAGGGTTCTCCTCGTAGTCAAAAGATGGTGAGGCGCGCGGCGACCGGCGGCCCGTCGCACGGGGCGCATTCTACTACACCCGCGTCGCCGGGACAACTACCGCCGGGGGCGGGTGAACAGGAGCCGGGGAGAGAAGGTCAAGAGAGCCAAGTGAGGCGTATGCGAGGGACTGACCGGAGAGGACGGGTACCGGCCGGCGGGCTGCTGCTGGCGCTAGTGCTGGCGAGCTGGCTGAACGGCTGCTCGCGCCCGGCGGTTCCCGCGCCCGAGCCGGTGAAAGGAGTCACGACGATGAACTGGAGCCTGACCAGCACCGCCTTTGCTAACGGGGCGCGGATCCCCGACCGCTACGCCGTCCGGGGGGAGGGCGTTTCGCCGCCGCTGACCTGGACCGCGCCCCCGGCGGGGACCCGGGAGCTGGCGCTGATCTGCGTGGACCCGGACGCCCCGCGGGGCGACTTCATCCACTGGGTCCTGTACGGTCTCGGGCCCACGGTGACCAGCCTGCCGGAGGCGCTGCCCCCCTCGCGGCAGGTCGGCGAGCCGGTCTGCGTGCAGGGCATGAACAGCGCCGGCCAGATCGGCTACACGGCGCCCGCCCCGCCCCCCGGGACCGCGCACCGCTACCAGTTCACTCTCTACGCGGTGGATGCCCCCCTGGACCTGGCGCCCGGAGCGGACGAATCAGGCCTGCGCGCGGCCCTGCGGGGCAAGCTCCTCGGCCAGACCACGCTGGAAGGGACCTATTCGCGCTAGCCGGCTAGCCGCGGGCCATGCGTTCCAGGCGGTCAATGCGCGCCTGAATCGGCGGGTGCGTGCTGAACAGTCCGGCCAGCCAGTTGCCGCGCAGCGGGTTCACGATGAATAGGTGGCTGCTGTTGGGGTCGGCTCCCGCCAGGGGCACCTGCTGCACGCCCGCCTCGAGCTTGGCCAGCGCATGCGCCAGACCCAGCGGATTACCGGTGAGCGCCGCGCCGGCCGCGTCGGCCTGATATTCGCGCGAGCGGGAGATGGCCATGCGGATGAGCACCGCCGCAATCGGCGCGAAGATGAGCGTCAGCAGGGCGCCCAGACCCCCGCCTTCCCGGTCGCGCCCTCCGCCGAAGAAGAAGGCCATCCGGGCGATGATCATCAGCGCGCCCGCCAGGGTGGCGGCAATCGCGCTGATCAGGATGTCGCGGTTGCTCACGTGGGACAACTCGTGCGCCAGGACGCCCTCCAGCTCCGGCTGATCCAGCATTCCCACAATCCCCTGCGTGACCACGACCACCGCGTGTTCGGGGTCCCGGCCGGTGGCGAAAGCGTTGGGGGAGGGGTCGGGGATCAGGAACAGGCGCGGCATGGGTAACTGCGCCCGGTCCGCGAGGCGGCGCACGATCCCGTATAGCTCCGGGGCCTGGTCCGGGGTGAGCGGCTGGGCCCGGTACGTGGCCAGCACAATCCTATCTGAGAACCAGTAGCTGGCCATGTTCATCACGGCCGCGAGCCCCAGGGCTATCCACATCCCCTGTTGTCCCCCGACCCAGTACCCGACCAGCAAGAACAGGCCGGTCATGATCCCCATGAGGAGTACCGTCTTAAGCGTGTTCATCGAGGCGCCTCTCTAAGCTGCGAGTGAGGACGGGTTACTCTTCCTAGAAACGCTGTCGGCGCGCGGCAAGTTTCCGGAGGAACGGCCCACCCCGCCCTCGGCAGACCTCGGGCACCCCTCCCGGTACGGGAGGGGCTGAGGGCGGGTTAGCGAAGGCTGGTGAAATGATCCGAAAGCCCCTCCCCTTTAGGGAGGGGTACGCGGCTGTCTGCAGCCGCGGGGGTGGGCCGGCACGTCGCCCGACTCAGCCCTCCCCGCAGAGAGCTGGTCTGCGTCACTGGCCTACTCGCCCCGCGGGTGGGCGCTCGGCGGGGTTTCCTCCGGCCGAGCCGCCGCCGGCGGGGGCGGCGCGGGGGGCAGGGGCGCTTTCGTCGTGTCGAAGCGGTTGCCCCAGTCCACCTTCGCCGTGACCTGCATCAGCACCGCCAGCGTCAGGATCGACGCGATGGTGATCGCCAGACCGGTGTAGCCCTTGAAGAAGAACGAGTAGCTGAAGACTACCAGGAACAGAATCTGCGCCGGGAGCGCCACCCGCAGGGCGAACCGGCGGCCGACGGCGCGGATCAGGTAGCTGATCACCAGGACCACCGACATCGCCGCGCAGATCAGGAAGGTCAGCGTGAAGTCCAGATGGTCGGCCAGGTAGGCCATCAGCAGGTGGAACGAGAAGAAGCCGGCTCCCACAAAGAAATAGTGCATGGGGTGGAGATTCTGGCCCCACATCATCCCCATGATGACGATCACGGCGATGAAGAACAGTAGCCCCACCGGCGCGAAGAAGGCAATGCGCGCCGCCGTCGGCCCGGCCTGGAGCTTGTCCGGCACCTCGATGCCGATGTGGTAGCTGGAGAGCTGACTGGTGTAGGCCCAGGTGAGTTGCGCGCCGCTGGAGGTCTCCTGCTTCTCGGTGGGCGAGATGGCCTCAGGCGGGAAGTCGTAGCGCTGGAAGTTGGTGTCGGCCACCAGCTTGAAGTTCTTCACCTGCGTGACGCCCTCGCCGAAGATGTACCCCCAGGTGTCCATCCCGTTGGTGCGGTAGTGGACCTTGACCTGGGTCTCCCGACCGGGAGGCATCGCCACCGACTTGACCAGCCCCTGCGGCGTGTTCCCGTCCATCGAGGCTTCCTGCCCCGCTACGTTGAAGCTGAACTGGTCGTAGCTGGCCGCGCCTTGCGCCGGATAGCTGAAGGTGGCCCACAGCACCGGCTTGTTCGTGAAGTCGTGCTTGAGGGTGTAGGTGGCGTCGAATTCCACCTGGTAGGTCCGGTACCACATCAGGCCCTTGCGGCGGGGATCGTAGCGCAGTGACACCTTGATGTCCGTAGCCTCGGGCGTCAGGGCGTGGTTGGCGGTCTTGGTCTGGAGGTTGCCTTGGCCGTCGCGCGCCTCCGTGGTCTCCTGGAGGACGAAGGTCGGCGCCCGCTGCTGCAGCCGCGTGCCCCACAGCCCCTCCACCTGCGTGCGGAGCTTGCTCCCGCTGTCCTCCGAGCGCTGATAAACGCTCGCCCCCAGAATGGCCCAGGCGACGGCCGCTCCGAGGTAAATCACGATGATGCCCGCCAGATAACGTGGTCGCATGCCAAACGCCTCCTGGGCTAGGGCTGACGGCTTCTTTGGTAGCGAACGCCCGGCGGTGGGGGGAGGTTCCCCGGGAAGGTATCCTCCCCCCTCCGGGGAATATCCGCGCGACTTGTCCGACCACCCCGGGAGGCGCCGACTATGATTGACCTTTCCGCCGAGCTTCAGGAGCAACGTCGCGACCGGTATCTTGCGCTCAGCCGGGAGGCCAACTTCCCGCGCTTTACGGCTGCCGGCGAATGGCGCGGGCCCGGGGGGACGCCTAGCTCCCGGGAGCGCATGTGGCACTGTCTGGCCTTCCTGGGCGGCGAGCCCCACATGGTGGAGTTGGCCAACCGCATCGTGGAGACCAACGCCGACGACTCGGGCGATTTCACCCTCTACACCTGTCTGTTGCTGCTCAAGCTGCACGAGGACCGGCTCACCCCCGCCGCGCGGGAGCTCTTGGAGAGTCGGATCAGCGCTTATGTCGAGCACTCCTCCGACCACCTGTACCGTTACACCGAGAACTGCGCGGCGCTGAACGCCTGGGGGCTATTCGAGGTTGCCCGGCGGCGCGGCGAGACGCGGTACGCGGACCGAGCCGCCGAGTGGCTGGAGGACCTCTGGCTCCAGCGCCGGCGCGACGGGGTCAGTGAGGAGTTTCTCAGCGTCAACTACGCGCCGGTCTACATGACCGGGATTGCCTCCTTGGCCCGCTGGGTGGAGGACCCCGTCTGCCGCAACCTGGCCGAGCAGGTGGAAGCGCGGCTGTGGCTGGAGCTGGCCTCCGCCTGGCATCCCGAGTTGCAGTTCTCCGCGGGGGCCTCGGGGCGCAGCTACACCTACTGCAGCATGTCTTACGCGCCGGCGCTCAACGGGCTGGTCTGGATCGCCCTGGGCCCGGAAGCCTCCCCCGCGCCGATGGACCTGGGCGTCTTCTCCGGCGACCGGGGCCTCTTCGACGTTGGCGACCAGCCGTTCATCGAGGGCGGCATCAATATCTGGAACGCCGCGGTGCCCTTCCAGGTGCCGCCGGAGGCAGCGGAGTTGTTCGCCGCCAAGCCCTATCCCTGGGCCATGAGCGGCTCGGTACACCTGCCGGGCTACCGCGAGAACGAACTGGCCCCGCCGGGGACCGACGTGACCGCCCTGGGTGGCTGGTGGGCCGAGCCAGGGCGGGGGTATCTGCCGGGGACCATCCTCCATCCGGGCGGTCGGGCGGTGCTGTCCACCTACTTGACCGAGGACTGGGGCCTGGGCGCCTCCAGCCGGATTCTCTTCAGCCAGTGCGACTTCTGCCATGCGATCTGGCGGCGAGAAGTCCCTGCGGCGGCAGCCTCGTCGCTGGAGACGCTGCTGGCCCGCCGGACCCTGTATACCCGCTACGTGGTCAACGATCAGGTGGAAGAGAAGCTAGGCGGCAATCGCCTGGACCTGGTTGCCGAGCAGGGCCGGGGCGGTTGCCTGCAGAGCGGCCCCCTGGCGGTCGCCTGGTACAACGGGGGAGACGTCCCCACCACCGGGGTCAGCCGCCTGCGGACCTGCGCCCTGATCCCGGAGCACTTCAGCCGCCTGGACGAGGTCTGGCTGGGCGACCAGCCGCTGGCGGACCTCACCGGCAGCAGCGAGGAAGAGGAATGGGTGTTCCTGCGCGACGGGATCACCTACCTGGGCCTCCGGCCGCTGCGCCTGACCAACCACGGCCGCGGACCAGTCGTCTCCGTGGAGCGCGTGGGGCAGTTCCGGGTGGTCTCCTTCGCTAACTACCAGGGCGAGCCGCGCGACTTTCTCGGCGCGGAGCTACGCCAGACCTGCGGCGGGCTCGCCTTGTGCATAGGGTCCGAGCGCGAGTGGGGAGATTTCGAGGCCTTTCGCACGGCCTGTCGTCCACTAGAACTGTCCGACACCCGCTATGAGAGCCAGCGCCGGCTGGTGTGTCGCTGGGGCGAGTGGGAAGCTGACGTCCTGTGGGACATGCAGACGGAGGAGATCAAGCGCGCCACGCGAAATGGAATACCGCTGGACGAACCGTTCCTGCAGTACGGCCCCGCCTGAGGGAGTACCCGCGGGGACTGATGCAGACAGGCCTGCCCTAACTTGCGTTGCTCTCGTCATCGTTGGAGTATTTCAGCTTTGCGCAGTATCTGCGACGGGTTGACTCCTGGGGGAGGCGATGGGGCATGAGAGGTCTATGGGTCTGGCTGATTTTGATGTTGCTGGCGGCGCTGGTGGTAGGCACGTTGGTCAGGGCGTCGGGGTTACAGCGAGCCAGCGCGGAGGCGCTTCCGGGAGGACCGCCGTCGTTCGAGCGCGACGCCCACGCCTATTGGGTCTGGCTGGCGGCCCTGCGCGAGTCGGATCCCGCCCTGTTCAAGGCCTATGCGGTGGAATGCTCGGGCTTGCCGGTCGAGTACCAGGCGGCGGGGAAAGCTCCGCTCTCCTTTGACGGTTTCCGATCCCGAGCCTGGGAGAGGGTAAACGCCCGCGCCGGCGGAGGGGCCGGTTGAGCCGAGGGGCGAGGTGGCGAGGACACCGCGCCGACCACGTCAGGGGCGGACTTTTGTGCTGCCCGAATCAAAACTGAGGAGACTACTATTCGCATGAAACCCGATACGAAATGCCGTCCCAAGTGGAAGAGCGCCATGACCGACCGGGAGCGCTTCAACAACCAGATGCACTACCGCCCCGTGGACCGTTGCTTCAACATGGAGTTCGGCTACTGGGCCGAGAACTACCAGCAGTGGGACATCTTTGTGGACAACGAGATCCAGAACGACAGCGAGGCGGATGTCTTCTTTGGCTTTGACAAGCTGGGCGGGGTCGGCGGCACCGTGGGGATGAACCCGGCCTTCCCTAGCACGGTTATCGAGGAGACTGCCACCACCCGCATCCTGATGAACGGTGACGGCCTGCTGGCCGAGGTGCCCAAGGACGGCCACGACACGATTCCGC
Source organism: Armatimonadota bacterium (assembly GCA_036504235.1). GTDB lineage: Bacteria > Armatimonadota > Zipacnadia > Zipacnadales > Zipacnadaceae > Zipacnadum. Next base: position 78,354 of record DASXVN010000005.1, read on the forward strand.
ACTACGTCAAGGCCAGCATCGTCACCCCCGACGACTGGAAGCGCTGCAAGGAAGAGCGCTACCAGCTAGACGACCCGGCGCGGATTGTGGACGTAGCGGCGCTCCAGCAGCAGCACCCGACCGACCGGGACTATGCCCTGGGCGTCAGTTGCGGTTCCATGATCGGCGTGCCCCGCAACATCCTCACCTTCGAGGGCCTGGCCTACGCCACCTACGACTATCCGGAGATGGTCGAGGACATGGTGGAGACCATGTGCGTCATGGTGGAGCACTTCCTGGATCAAGTGCTGGGGCATCTCGACTTCGACTTCGCCACCGGCTGGGAGGATATTTGCTTCAAGAACGGTCCCATCGTCTCGCTGAAGTTCTTCCAGAGCGTCGTGGTGCCGCGCTACAAGCGGATCAGCAAGCGGCTGCACGCACACGGCATTGACCTGTGGTACACCGACTGCGACGGCGACGTGCGTCCGCTGATGCCGAGCTTCCTGGAGAGCGGCATCAACTGCCTGTTCCCCTTCGAGGTCAACGGCTGCGCCCATCCCTCCGAGTTGCTCAACGAGTACGGCAAGGACCTGCGCATCATGGGCGGCGTGGACAAGATTGAGCTAGGCAAGGGCAAAGAGGCGATCAAGGCGTACCTGGAGACCCTGGTGCCCCTGGTAGAGCGCGGCGGGTACATCCCCTTCTGCGACCACCGCTGCCCGCCCAACGTCAAGCCCGACGACTACCTGTACTACCTGGATCTCAAAGAAGCCATGTTTGGCATGCACTAGCGCGTCACTCATTCTGAGCTAGGGAACACTCGGCGCCGCTCGGGCGACATATCGACGGGCGGCGCTGTCATTATTGGACTTCGGCCGCCAGACGCGGCCGCGACTTAGGGGGACCAGGATGTTTGTCAAATCTGTGCGGCTCTGGGTGGTTGGCGCGACTCTGGTCGGGCTATTGTCGGCCTCCGGGGCGGGGGCCAATCTTGCGCCCAATCCGGGCTTCGAGGAGGGGGCCGAGGGGACCTGCGCCGCCTGGCAGGTCACCGAAGCGGGCGTGCCGGGAGAGGGCGGGGCGGTGGCCTCGTGGACGACCGAGCAAGCCCATTCCGGAAAGCGCAGCCTCAAGCTGCAGATGACCGGCGACGGTATGGGCTACGTCCTGGTCGGCTCGCCCCCGCTGCCGGTCGTCGGGGGCTATGAGTACGAGCTGTCCTTCTGGTACAGATCCAGCGGTCTGCGCCCCGAGAACGCCGAGCGCACGCAGTATTCGGCGATGATGGCGGACAACTTCCTGTGCAGCGCGGCGCCCGCTAAGTACTTGGCCAACCGCCGCCTCCCGCTCTACCAGGATTCCCCGGAATGGCAGCGGGTGAGCCTGACCTACCGGGTGACCGAACCCGGAGCCGCGACCGTGCAGTTGCGCCTGGCCCTGGGCGCCCGTATGCCCGGGCTCAAGCCGGTCGTGTACCTTGATGACGTGTCCCTCGAGCCGCTCGACGCTTCCCTCCCTAACGGTGGTTTTGAGGCCGGCGCCGAGGGTCCGGACGGCTGGCGGCACAGCGACACGGGCAATCCGGCCTGGACCCGCGACCAGGCGCACGGGGGCCAGCGGAGCGTCTCCCTCAGCGAATCGCCCCTCGGCCAGCCCAGCGCCTGGTACACCGACCTCCCCTGCCGGCCGGACCGCAAGTATGGCCTCAGCGGCTGGATCAAGACCGCCAAACTCAACCCCAACGCCCTTCCCCCGGGCGCCGTGGTGGCGCTGACTTTCCTGGATGCGCAGGGGGCCGCGGTGGGGGCGCCGGCGGTTAGCGGCCCGGTCGCGGGGGATAGCGCCTGGACCCGGGTGCAGGTGGAGCCGCAGGTCGCCCCGCCGGGGGCGGTGCTGCTGCGCGCGTCGGTCCAGATGGTCTTTTGCGGCGGCACGGCCTGGTTTGACGACCTCGACCTGAGCCTGGCCCCCACCGAGGCCGCTACGGTACGACGCGTGGCCCGCACCGTGACCGGGCCGGAGCCCGGCGTAACGTATGCCCCGAATCTCGTGCCCAATCCGACCCTGGAGGAGGGCGCCGACGGCAAGCCCGTCGGCTGGACCTTCGTGGGCAAGTCCGACCCCGATTGGACCCCGCAGGAACTGGACACCTACTATAACGGCAACGGCGGCCGGCCCCTGCCCAGCATGGGGCGGGCGCGGGGCGAGTGGAGCGACGAGGCCTTCGCCGGCAAACACTCGCTGCTGCTGATTCCGGTGGAGCCGCCGCTGAGCAAGGTTAACCGCTGGTACGGCGAGCAGGAGGTAGACGCCTACTGGCAGTCCGACGCGATGCCCTGCGCGCCGGGGCAGCAGTATTTCGCCGCGGCGTGGCTCAAGGTGACCAACGACTTCCGCGGGACCTGGAACGGGCCGCTACGGGTCTTCTTCTACGACGCCCAGGGCAATCGCCTCAACACCGCCCTGCCGCGCACCGCCTTCGAGCCGTGGAGTCCCGGGCAGTGGGCCTGGTACTGCACCGCGCCGCTGACCGCTCCCGCGGGGGCGGCGACGATGCGGCTGATCCTCAACCAGGGCCTGCGCGCCAATGCGGGCACTTTTGGGCGGATGTGGGCCGACAATCTGGCGGTGTGGGCGCGGCCGGAGCTGGGCCGGGACTTGCCCGCGCCGGCCACGTACACCGCGGAGAGCTTCCGGCACTTCCTCTTTGACACGCATCGCCAGGTGCGGCCGCCCTATCTGCCCGCGCCGGACTTCGTGCCGACCGGGGATACCACCTGCGTCAAGGTGAGCACCAGCGCGCTGGGCAACCTTTTCTTTGACCCGAAGCAGCCCACTCCCCTGACCGTGACCGTGGGCAACTTCCTGGCCGAAAAGCGGTCGGTGGTGGTGCGCTTGACCAAGTACAGTTGGCAAGGCGCGCGGACCGAGTTGCCGCCGGTGCCGGTGTCCCTGAACGCCTGGAGCGAGACGGCGGCGCCCGTCGCTCTGCCCGCGGCCGGCAAATACGACTGCTACTACGTGGAGGCGACCGTGCGGGAAGCGGGCGCCCCGACCGGCTCGGGATTCGGCCGTCTCGCGGTGCTGCCCCGGCCCACGCGCCCGCACTATCCGGCGGCGGAGAGCCACTGGCAGGTCTCCGTCGGCCTCCAGCCGGGAGACATGCAGGCCGGCGCTCCGGGCGCTGAGCGGCTGGCGGCAGCGCTCAAGTTGGTGGGCTTCGGCTCGGCCCGGCTGCAGCTCTTCCCGCCGGGGCCGACGGCGACCAGCGCCCAGGTCGAGGCGACGGTGGACGCGCTGCGGCCCACCCTGGCCTACTTCAAGTCGCTGGGCCTGGACGTGGTCCTCAACATCCAGCAGCCGGGTAAGGAAATCGCCGCTCAAATCGGCCGCCTGCTAGGCAGCGACGTCGCGGTCTGGGACGTCGGCGGCGTGGAGCAGGCCAATCTGGTCTCCCCGGGCATCTGCGCCTACGGGTCCATGAAGGTGGAAGACTACGACCGGGCGGTGTCCGAGACGGTTGACGGCCTACGCTCGGCCCTGCCGCAGGCCAAGATCATGGGCGGCGCCATTGCTACCGACATGGAGGCCAAGGTCCTCCAGCGCTGGTACCAGGCCGGAATCGCCCAGAAGTTTGACGGCTTCACCTACAACACCTACATGGGCTGGCCCCTGGTCCTGAAGAACAACTTCGCGGTGATGGACAAGCACGGCGACAGCCGCAAGCCCGCGTGGATTGAGGAAATCCCGGTGTCGTACGGCATCTACGGGGCCAACCGGCTCATCAGCGAGCAGACCGCCTCGCGCGACCTGGTGCGCACCTTTGTGAGCCTGCTTAGCGACTTCTCCCCGCGCTTCCAGCGCATTACCGCCTGGGAAGACCACGCCACGATCAAGATCCTCAGCGGCGACGCCTTCCCGCGCCCGATGTACCCGGCGCTGGTGGTGCTCACCGATAAGTTCGGGCGGGCCACTTTCGACCAGTCGCTGGGGAACGATCGCCTCTCGATCTACCGCTGGCGGGAGGGGCCGCGCACGCTGGGCATCCTGTGGGCTACGGTTGGCGAGCAGTCGGTGACCCTGGAGACTACGGCCAAGTCCGTGACCGTCACCGATCTCATGGGCAACGCCGAGCGGCGTCCGGTCAGCGGCGGCCTGGTGACGCTGAACCTGACGGAGGCGCCGCTCTACCTGGAGGACGCGGGGGAGTTCACGGTCAGCCGCCGCCTGCAGGTCTCTGTGACGCATGCGGCCTCGGCCCCGGGGGCGCCCCCGGTGGTGCGGGTGACGCTGAAGAACAACGGTGCGCAGCGCCTGGCCGGGCAGCTTGCGCTTAGCGGCGTGACGCCGCTCGACCCGGCCTCGACGCCCTTTGACCTCGCCCCCGGCCGGGAGCTGATCCTGACCGCGAAAGTGCTCGGCGAGGCCCCGGTCAACAGCCGCGGCACCTACCGTGCGGTGGCGACCACCAAAGAGGGCTACGTCTTCGCGGGCCTCGCCAACCTCAACTTCGCCACCGCCGCGCACGCCGCGACACCCCCGGCGCTGGACGGTACCTGGCAAGGCTGGGAGGCGGCCCCGGTCTTGCGCCTGGACAGCCGCGAGCAGCTCCACGAGAGCCTCAATCCCGGCGAATCCTGGACCGGCCCCGCCGACTCCAGCGCGAAGCTTCGCCTGCTGTGGGATGACCGGTACCTCTACCTGGGCGTGGAGGCCACCGACGACGTGCTCCGCCTGGCGCCGGAGACGTTGGGCAATGGCTTCTCCGGCTTCTGTGGCGACAGCCTCGAGTTCGCGGTGCAGCCCGACAACCTGCTGCAGAGCGACGCGCCGCGGCAGGAGTTCGAGCTGTACCGGCCCGCGGGCCAGACCCGGGCGCGGCTCAACGCCCGCTTCAACGCGCAGGGGAAGGTGGAAATGCGGCAGATCACCAGTTGGACCTGCAGCGTGGTCCCCACCGGGCACAACGCCGACCTGAACTACCAGGTGGCGATACCCTGGGCCGAGCTGGGTGGCCCGGCCCCCTCAGCGGGGCGGGCGGTCTCCTTCGCGCTGGTGCTCAACGATACCGATCTCGACCACTTCACCGGCGGCCGCGGCTGGCTCTCCTGGTTTGAGGGCGTAGCCACCGGCAAGAGCCCGGCACTGTACGGCGACGTCGTGCTGGGCCAGTAGCGCGGCCGGGCTATTTCGGCGGCGGCGGGCCGCCCGCGCCGGTGACGGTGGGCGGCGGCGTCGGGGCCGGGCCGGTGGGCAGCTCGGGCGCTACCCGCTGCACCGGCTTGAGCACGGTTTGCCCCAGGTCCACCGTTTGGCCCGGCGTGCAGGTGACGTCCTGCGGCGTCCCGCCTCCGGTATTCCCGTCCGGCCCCCAGAAGTTGACCCGGTAGGCCAGGCCGGGTATCAGGCCCTCCGCCTGCCACTTGCCCTGGGCGTCGGTGCTCGTCTGCCGGTTGCCGCCGCCCAGCGCCTGCAGCCGGCTCATTATCTCCTGCGGCGCTTGGCTGTCGCTGTAGAATTGGACCTGCACGCCCGGCTGCGGCTTGCCCGCCTCGTCCACGATCTGCCCGGTAGCGCTGCCCAGGGCGGTGAGACGTAACTGGGCGTTCCCCGCCTGGTCCGCTGCGATCTCCACCGTGCCGACCAGCGGATGAATCGGGTCCATCGCATACAGGATCGCCATCGGGGGGGGCGGTGGCTGGGGGTCGCCCGGCTTCACCGGTGCCATGGGCTTCATCCGCGGCAGGGACGGCGGCACATGCGGGAGGGTGAAGTGGCCGTTCGCGTCGGTCTCCACGGCCTCCGGCGCAAGAGCCGCGTAGACCAGCGCGCCGACGGCGGGCCGCCCGCGCAGGTCCAGCACCGTCCCCGCCACTGTCTTGCCCTCGCGGTCAATGACCAGCGTCGGCACCGCGTGCTCCTCGCCGGCCGCCAGGGTGAAGCGCGCTCCGGGCCACCCCCGGCTTACCTGGTAGAACTGGTCGCTCTGCAGCAGCAGGAACACGTCATCCCCAGCCGGCAGCGGCCCCAGCCGCGCTTGGCCCAGAGCGTCCGTCGCTACCGGCGGCAGCGCGGCGTACCCTCTGACCGGTTGCTCCCTCGGCGGGTCCGGCTGGCCGGGGCTCACCTGCGCCGCGACCAGCACGTCTTTCAGGGGCCGCCCTTGCGGGTCGGTGGCCTGGCAGGTCACGTACGCGCCGGGGCTGAGGATCAGGATCACTTCGTCCGGCGCTTTGTCCACCCAGGCCTCCGCGACCAGGCCGGTGGCCGGGTCCTGCGCCAGAATCAACTGCGCGCCGCCCCCGCCCCAGGGATTCCCCATCGGGAAGGGCAGCGACCACGCACCGGTCGCATCGGTCTTGATGCGGTAGGCACTCGCGACGAACGAGGGCATGCTGGCTACTCTAACCTCCAGGCCCGAGGCGGGCGTCCCGTCGGGCCCCTGGAGATGCCCCTTGAGGAGCGTCGGCGGCGTCACCACGAAGTCAACGCCCTCGCGGGTTTCACCTTCTTTGAGGTCGAACTGCGGGCGGTTTTGATCTCCCTGCCCGCCCCAGTAGAGGCCTCCCTGGGCGTACACGCTCACCTGCACATGCCCCGCCGGCACCCGCACCTCGTAGGCGCCGTCCGGGCCGATTTTCACCTCATAGCTGCTGCGGGCGGGCGTCTTCACGTCGGACCAAACTAGAAAGCCGGCGACATCGGCGCTCGGCCGGCCGGTCGCCGCGTCCGTGACCTTCCCGCGCACCAGAGCTCCCGGGGTGAGCGTCAGGTCCAGTCCTTTCACTTCATCGCCGGGTTTCAAGACCGGCAGCATCACAGGGGCCGCCACCCAGCCCGCCGGGGGTTCCACGATCTCCAGTGCCCCGCGGGTGATTCCGAGCCCGTTTAGTCGGTAAGCGCCCTGGTTGTCAGTAACCGCCTGGACAAGTTCGCTGCCCGTCGAGATGCTGACCTTAATGCTCGCCACCGGCTGGCCCTCCCGCAGCACGCGGCCGCTGATCGTGGCTTCCGGCGCGAGGATCGTCGGCAGCGTCGCGCCGCCCACGTGAACGACCTGGCTTACCTCCGCTCGCCTCGGACCCGTGACGACCAAGGACAACTGGTACCCAGCGGGTAGGTCGGGGAAGGAGTAGCGCCCCTCGGGGTCGGTGGTAGCCACAATAGCGCCGGACCCGCGCAGGTACGGCGAATTGCTGTAGTTCTGGTCGGACCGGATCAGCGCGGCCACCTTCACGGTCGCGCCGGCCAGGGGGTTGCCGTCGGGATCGCAGACCCGCCCGCGGTAAGTCGCCGGATTGTCGCCCAGACGGACGGTGATTGGCCCGGGAGGGGTCCCGGTCACCTGGGTCCAGCCGAGTGCGTAGCCAGGCTTCAGGGCGATCACGGAGCGCGAGCGCGACTCCGGGCCGGCGGCGACGGCCAGGCGGAAGCTCCCGTCGGGGCCGGAGGTGGTCTCGTCCCAAGTGGGCACGGTGCCGGCGCCGCCCGCCCCGACCCGCGCCCCGGCGGCGGGCGTGCCGTCGGGGAGGAGGACCTGGCCGGTGATCGTGACCGGGTCGGCGGCGAAGCCAGGCGCGGCCAGACAGAGGCAAAGCAGCGGCAGGAAACGCAACCAAGCAGAGCGAGACGGCATGGCGATTCACCTCGCGGTAGGGACTTGATGAGCTTCGGCGCTCAGTACCAAGTATAATATACTCCGGCAGCGCGGAAGTTCCTCCTGAAAGCGAAGAATTTGATCCGTGCGGCGAGACGGCCAGGCGCGAGGGGGAGAGGGGTATTGGGTGGCGGCGGTGAACTCTATGTCTAATGAATATTTATTTGTTGCCGCTTGGAGGCATTCTGCTTGCGGCTGGCGTTCATGCCCCCAAAAGCCTCGCTCCCTCCGCGAGACCATGTTGTCCCCCTATAATCACCTCCAACGCTGCCGGCGTTGGGACGCACTATAAGTCAATCCGATACCGGAAAGGACTGAAGTGACATGGGCACCTCGACGTCGTCGCGGGTACGGACGTTGGCGGTAGTACTGCTGATGAGTGGGTGGTTAGGGGTGGCGGTCTCGGTCGGCTGGGCGGGGATGGCCCAACAATCCCCGGTCTTCAGCGCCAAGGGCCAGGCGGTATACGAAGGGCCGCCGCCGGCGTTGGGCGCGCCCGGTCCCGACGGCCTGTCCCGGCCCCCCGGTCCCACCAATCTCCGGCTCTACACCACCGGCGGTCAGCCCTCGCCGGTCACGCGCGAGAAGACCGACGTAACTTTGGACCTCGTGGCCAAGTACGGCGACGACAAGGACCAGGACCTGCGCCGGTACGAGGCGACCTTCAGCGGGCACTACGTGGTCCGCAACAAGAAGCAGGAGAAGGTCACCGTCAACGTCTTTTTCCCCTATCCCTCCAGCGCCGACACCATCCCCGGCGCGCGGGTGATGGTCGGCGGCCATGAGCCGGACGGGGCCAAGTACACCCACCAGGGCGTCCAGTGGGAGAGCAGCTTCGATCCGGAAGAGGCCAAGGATATCGTCATCGAGTACCGCGCCTTCGGCACCGAGGACTTCTCCTACATGCTGGACCGCGACGAGCGCCTCGGGGAACTCAGCTTTAAGCTCGCGGTAACCGGGACCGAACGCCGGCCTGAGCTGCCCGCGCGCGTCTGCCTGGAGCCCAGCGGCCCGCTGACCCGGACGGCGGACGGCTGGCACGCCGAGTGGGTTTACACCAACCTGCTGACCACGCGGGACATCGTCATTGTGATTCCGCCCCGCCTGATGGGAAGCAACCTCGCCTTGTTCTCGAGCCGGCTGGTCTGGGCCGGCCTCCTCACGGTGATCCTGTTCGGTTTGGTTCTGTTCACCGGCGCGGTGGTCGCCCGGCGGCCCCTGGGCGTCGGCCAGTTTCTGCTGATCGTCCTGGCGCTGGTCACCTTCTACCCGGTCTTGCTGTATATGTCGCAGTATCTGCCCGTGGCGGCGGCCTTCTGGATCTCCTACCTGGCGGTGAGCGGGCTGGTGCTGGCGAATCTGCGGCGGGGGCAGGGGCTAAGCTTTGCCCTGCGCTATGGCGGCTTTGCCCTGGTGGTGCTGCTGGGCCTCTCGACCGCGGCCGCTCTGGCCACCAAGGGCTCGGGCGCGCTGGTGACCGTGGGCTGGCTGCTGCTGGTTGGCTACATCATGTCCGTGGCGCCGGGCGTGGCCGCGGCGATCAAGGCCGCGCGGCCGCCGCTGCCTCCCGCCCCGCCGCCCCCGGCTCCGCGCCCCTCTCGCCCGGTCGCCCCGCAACCCGGCGACGCCGGTGCGGCGGAGGAGCCTCGCCCGGCCTCCGCAGAGGCCTCCGAACCAGCGTCACCCTAGCGCCCACCCAGCGGACAGGAGTGCGCCGCTTTATGCCCCAGACTGCGCTGGACTACATTGCCTCGCTCCGCGCGGAGGGCCACCGCGATGCAGATATCGCTGCGGCCCTGCGCGGCGGCGGGTGGACCCGGTGGCAGGTGCGCTACCTGCTGCGCGGAACAGTGCCGCCGGCCGCTGCGCCAGCCCGGCGGTGGCTGACCCGGACCCTGGTGTTCCTGGGGCTGCTTGGGTTGGCGCTGGTCGTGATCGCCGGGCTCTTGCGGGTCAGCGCGGAGCGCACCCTCGCGGCGCCCCCCGCCCACCCGCTGCTCCTGCCCCCCGGCGGCCTGGGGGACATGCCGCCCTCCACCAGCCGGGCACCGTGTCTGGCGCAGGTCCAGCGGCTGATGGTCGCGCAGTTGGCTTACGCCACTGACCACGAGAACCGCTTCCCCTGTCCCCGGGACTGGAAGTTGAACCTGCGCGAGTATGGGGTCCCCGAGTCCGACTTCTGGTGCCCCGACGATGCCCGCCGCCGGCAGTGGTTCCTGGCCAGCTATGCCATGAACCAAGTCTGCGACGGAAGGTGGGGGATAGGTCCCGGTGATCCTCACCTGGTGCTGCTCTTCGACAGCGAGATGACCTCCGGCGGCCCGGAGTGCGCTCGCTTCCGCCATGATGACGGGGCGAACGTCGGCTTCGCGGACGGCCACTGCGCCTGGCGCTATCCGAGCGACTTCAAGCTCGAGCGGTTCACCCCCCAAAGGCCGCGGAAAGTGTGGTGGCAGGACGGATGACCGACCGCCTCGCCGAGGCTCGGGAATACCTAGCTTCTCTCCGCGCCCAGGGCCACCGTGACGCGGAGATTGCCCGCGCGCTTCGGAAGGCCGGCTGGACGCGAGCCGAGACGCGCGAGTTGCTGCACCCAGCACCGCCCAACTCGCTGGAATCGGGGACCGCTGAGGTTCGGCTCTCGCCGCCCGCGGTGGCCGAGTTTTCCCGGTGGCGGGGCTGCCTGTTAGGCCTCTCTCTGTTTGTCGTTGCGGCGCTAGTGCTCTACTCCATCGCTGCGCGCCCTCCCCGAGTTGCCTCCTCGAGCGTGTGCTTGAGCAACGTCAAGCAGCTGCTGCTCGGTTCGCTGATGTACGCCTCGGACAACGACGAACACTTTCCCCCGGCGCCCGACTGGCCGGAACGGATTTACCCGTATGTGAAGAACGCTTTGATCTATGACTGCCCCAACGACAAGTCTCCCCGCCACTATTCCGAGACCATTCGGCAACTGAGCTACACCATGAATATGGGGGCTAACCAGCTTTCCACCAAGGCCATCTCTCGGCCGGTCGAGCTGGGGGTGCTTTTTGATGGCGCCCAGGTTTGCGGCGGCTCGGAGGCTGCGGCCTTTCGCCACAACGAGGGCGCCAATGTGGGCTTCGCGGATGGCCACGCGAAGTGGCTGTCGCAGACGCAGTTCGCCCAAGTTCCGCTGCAGTACCCGACCACGGGTGGGGTAGTCGCTGAGGCCACTCCGAACCTGCCCTCGGTTGGCGCGCTTCCGACGGAAGGTAATGACGACCCCACCGAGAGGTATGACATGGTTACGGGCATGTACAAGGCCCGCCCTCGCTACCCCTCCTCCTCGTCTGACCAGATCCGCGCCAGCGTCGGCATTGAAAGCCCGGACTCCGCCTACTTCGACGAGCGCTTCACCGCAACCGCGCACGGCAGCTACACCCTCTCGGAGGACTTGCGCCGCCTGATTCGCTCCGGCAAAGCGCAACTGAAGGAGAGCTACGAGTGGGAGGGCACGATCGTCATCGAGGGGCAGCCGCAGCCGCGAACGCAGACGGTGAGCTGCCGCCTGCTGGCGCGGGACTCGTTCGGCAGCGGGGACGAGCGGGACCTTGTGCCCGGCTTGTGGGTTGCCTACGTGGTCGCAGTGCGGATGCCGGATGGCGCCTACCAATGGGCGCGGGCCGAAAATCATGTCGTGCCCCAGGGCTGGCGGTTCGGCATTCGCCCCGTCTCACCCAACTGGGCCAAGCGCGAGGATACGAGCGACCACTCGCCCGTCTACGGCAGCCAGATTCGCACCCCGGTGCGCTTTGAGGCCAAGGGCTTCCGCGACCCCGGCGACGTGATCACCTCAGGCCTCAAGTGGGAATGGAACTTCGATGATGGCACTACCGCCACGGGCAACCCGGTCAGCCACACCTTCAAACAGTGCGGCGACTACGACGTCTATATCCGCGCGACCTACCAGGGTCGGGTCGCGGAGTACGTGACGACGGTCCTCATCAACAGCAACGACGAGGATGACCGCATTGTCGGCCGCGAGCACGACCCCCAGATGGCGCGGGATCGCCACAAGGCCATTGACCTGAACAATGGCTACTCCCCGCCGCGGAAGTAGCCGCTCGTGCGGGTCTCGGCTTACCGGTGTGGCGGATCCAGCTTGGTCAGGCTCTGCCCGGTGACCGCATCTACGGTGATGACATAGGGATGCGGCGGCCACTCGGGGCGGGCGCCGTGGTTGTCCACGGTCACCAGCCACACCGGACCGTCGTCGCCCGGGGGCCGCGGAGGGGTCCAGGCAAAGTTGAGCACCAGCCGGGATTCGCTGAGGTCCACGATATCATCGGCCCGAGCGACGGACTGCACCTGCTGCAGCGCCGTCTGCTCGGCGTCCTGCTGGCGGACCCGCGCCTCATATAGCTCGTGGTGCTCCACCGGCGTGGCGCGAGCGATCATGTCGAGCTTCCCCGTCTCCAGAGAGACGTTGCCGGAGACCCAGGTACCCGTCACTACCCCGGGCTTCACCACCCGTTCCCAGCGGAAGGAGCGCAGGGGAGCATCGGGTGGGGTATAGGTCTTGTCGTTCGCCAGTTGCAGCCCCTCCGGCCAGCGGCCGAAAGCCCGCCGATAGGTTCGCCGGACCAGAGCCTCCGCCTCCGCTTGCGTGCAGTTGCGGTGCGTGGCGGGGGCGCCCTGGCCGCCCAGCCACGATATCAGACTCAGGCTCTTGCCGTCCGGCGCGAAGCTCACCAGGACCCGGCGCCGTTGCGGCGACCCGCCCTGGGGGGTGTCGTCCACGTCCACCTCCAGCCACGGCGGCGACTCGGACCCCGGCTGCGGCCAGTCCTGGAAGGCCGGCTTGACCTGGAAGGGCCGCACCCCCAGGGCGCGCGCGACTACGTCCGGGGGCGTGTCGCCCGTGATCGGCAGCGGCAGGTAGCTGAGGGTGCGGTACACGACCAGCACCAGCAGTCCCAGAGCCAGCAGGACGATTAGGAGCATGAGCGGCACGGTGACGCGCAATCGGGTCGCCGGGCGCGCCGGGCTGGTCTCCGCCGGGGACGGGAGCGGGGTCGTCATGGCAGGGTCACCTCTCACGGGAGTTGCGGACCACGGCCGAACGCGGGGTCCTTCGCCGCTTGCCCCGCTTTCCCCTTTTGGGGCCCGTGCAGGTCCGCGGGGCCGGCAGAGAGAATCCGCTTAGGATGCATCTCAGGAGCTGGACTCCAGGTGAATAGGCGTCACGAAGGAGCGACTACATGAAACGTCTCATGCTGGTGGTGCTGCTGTCCCTGCTTGCCGTCTCCGCTTTCGCCGCTCCGACGACGCCGGCGGACCGCTCGCTGCTGGTCGTCGCCACCTACATCGGAGGGGCCGACTTTTTCGAGTTGCCGCTCATTCAGGTCCTGCTCAAACAGGGCTGGCACGTCCAGCGCGCCGATATTACCGAGGTGAAGGAGCCGCTGCTCAAGCAGTTCCAGGTGGTGGTCATCACCGACGCCACCCGGCTGGACCCCGCGGCGGCCCAGCTTGACGCCATGGCGGGCACCCGGCCGATGATCGAAGGCCTCAGCCGGACGCTTTCCTCCTATGTGGAGGAGGGCGGCAACCTGTGGATTTTCGCCCGCTCCTCCAACCACATGGGCAGCCCCGACGCGCTGAACGCCATGAACGTGATCCTCGAGCCCTGGGACGCGCAAGTCGCCCACGAGATGATCCGCGATCCGCAGCACGAGTCCAATCAACTCCGCTACTGGCGGTACCGCTACTTCTACACCAACGCCATTACCAAAGACCCCCTGACCGAGGGCGTCACCGGTATCTGGTCGCCCAATCAGATCATGGTGGGAATCACCTCGCCGCTGACGGTAGGCAAGGAGTGGACGCCGCTGATCCGCGGCATGAAGGGCTCCGGCTCGGACCAGGTGGTCAGCGACAACGGCTACCCCTTCGACAACGGCAAGCCGGGCCAGCAGAAGGAGGGCGTCATCGCCGCCGTTCGTACACTAGGGCAGGGCCGCATTCTGCTGACCGGATGGTGTCCCACTATCCCGGCCTTTGGCTTCAACCACGTCGTCTGGGACGACCTCATGCCCAGCGCGGGTCTTGCGGGCAAGAAGAGCGACTGGCTGACCTTCTTCACTCGTTCCCTGGCGGTTCTCGCCGACGGGGCCAAGAACGTGGGCGGCTACGCGGGCGCCCCGGTGGTGCGCACGGAGCCTCCCCCCTCGATTATCCGCGACTGGGACGCCGTCAAGCCGGGGGTGCCCAACCAGCCGCTATTCAAGGGCATCATCGGCGCCTCCACCAGCCTCTCTGACGGTACGGGCACGGTGGCCGACTACGTGAAAGTGGCCCAGGAGATGGGCCTGAACTGGGTCGTCTTCACCGAGGACCTGCAGAAGATCACCGAGGATGGGTTCAAGCAACTGGTCGCCCAGTGCCAGGCCGCCTCCAGTGAGGACTTCGCCGCCATTCCGGGCCTCAAGTACCTGGAGGTCAACAACAACCACAAGATCATCGTCGGCCCCACCTGCTGGCCCAAGGCGAGCAAGTTGCACCTGCCCGACAAGACCATCTACGACCCGGTTTTCCTGTGGTTCGAGAGCGGCGTGCCCCTGCACCTGTACTACGACATGAAGGACAACGCCTACCCGGCCTACACTTATCGCGGGTACAACGCCATGGCGGTGGTGAGTTTCGACGAGGGCAAGCAGATCGAGGACGCGACCGCCGCTTATCTGGACAACAATCATCACTGCGACCTGCTCACCCCGGTCGCGGTGAATCTGATGCGCTCGCCTGCGGCGCTGCGGACTTGCAGCTTTTACTACTACGCGCCCGCCAACAAGCTCGCCGACTGGGTGAAGGACGTGGGTCGCGAGTACCCCCGCTACGGCGGCTGGGGGCAGGGGTTCATCTCCTCAGGACCGCGCATCCGGCAGTGGGAGGCGGTCAACGGCCACCGCTTCACCGCCGGGCGCTGGTACGTGCCCGGCACCGAGCGCTGGCGCGTGGCGCTCCGCTGCGAGGCGGACGTGCCGCTCCAGACCGTGGAAATCCTGGAGAACCAGCAGGTCATCCGTACCTACCGGCCGACCGGTACTAGCTTTGAGGTCTACCTGGACGAGCTCCACGACCGCCAGAAGGTCCTGGTCGCGCGCGTGACCGACCAGAACGGCAACTGGGCCCTGACCGGCGGGATCACGCTCGACGACGGGCTGTACCGGCAGTTCCTGTGCAGCGACCGCCAGAACTACATGAGCGGCCAGCAGGACACCCGCACCGCCGACGACAAGTACGTAACCATCGGCGCTACCGGGATGATCGACAAGGACACCCGCGCGGGGTTCGGTAACGTGCAGACCTCCGACTCGCGCGCCCTCAATCCCTACGGCGTGGACGGGGGCTACGGCAACACCTTCTCGATGGGCAACCCCGTGCAGGTGCGCGGCAAGACCTGGGACTGCTACCCCTACGCGGTCTATCACCAGGGCTTCCGCTACTGCTCGCGCGACGCGATCATCTTCGACGAGCAGTACACCCACCGCGCCGCCCCGGACTCGCCGGCCTGGCCCTCGCTGGAGAACCCCTGGCAGGCCCTGGACCCGCAGCGCTACTTCCAGGCGACGGTGACCGGCTACTACTTCCCCCACCAGTTCGGCGGCATTTCGCCCACGCTGGTGGATTACGACCTCAGCTTCGATCGCCAGCTTGATCTGAGCCGGGTCTGCAACCCGAATATGGGCAAGTGGATCTTCTGGACGCACCGGCTGGGCTTCCACCATCCCGAGTTCCACTGGAAGACCGACCGGGTGCCGCTGAAGGGCTTTGTAGGCTGGGACACGCCGCCGACCAACGTCTACAGCGACAACTTCCCGGCGCTCAACCTGGCGACCCATGAGGGCGAGGTAGACACGGGCGTGGAGGATGTCTGCTCCCTCGTCAGCCCCGACGGCCAGACGACGACCCTGAAGGCCGGCCCCGACGCCGCGCATCCCGCGGTGTGGCAGGGGACGATGCAGCCCGGCCAGTTCCTCTCGCTCTATCCCAACCCCGCCGGCGCCGGCGGCTTCTTCCTGCTCAACGGAGACTTCCAGGCCCGCATCGAGCTGGGCTACGACTGGAAGCGCATCTATACGGGCCTGTACGACCTGCGGTCCTTCGCGCCCGGCGACCAGTACAACGCCCGGCTGCTGCTCTTCCAGAGCAAGCTGCGCGACACCGATCCGGTCAAGTCCTGGACGGCCTTCCGCGATGCCTGGGGTGTCGCCGGTAAGGCCCCCGCGTACGGCCCCAAGCTCACCCGCGGGAAGGTCCTCGACACCCGCTACCTGCTGCGCCTGCAGGCGCAGGACGGGGCGGTCGTCGCCACCCTCGGCCAGGCCGATCTGGGCCAGCGGCTCCCGTTGGAGATCAACGGACTCAGCGACCACTGCACCGCGGGCATCGTCAACAATACCCGCAAAGAATGGCTCCCCGTCGGCGTCGTGAACGGCCAGGCCTACGCCACCCTCGACACCCAGCCAGGCAGCAGCGACGTCTACGTCGGCAACCTGGTCGCGTGCAGCCAGCCCGATTTATGGGTCACGGTGCTGCCGGTGGGGGAGGGCTTTGTGGTGGATGTCCACAATCCGACCGCGCAGGCGGTCAGCGCCACGGTGACGGCGCCGGAGGGCCTGTGGATGATCAAAGCCGGAACGAAAGCCGTAGACGTGCCCGCCGGAACCACGGTGCGGGTGGTCTGGTAAAGGTAGGATAAGGTCCCGCGGCGCGGCCGCAGCGCGCCGCATAACTCTAGGAGGTACCATGCAATCCCTATCCAAGATAACTGAATTCCCCGTTTGGCTCGACCTGTCCCCCGAGGTGCGCGTGCAGCTTGTGGGCGAGGGCGATCGTTTGCTCGGTCTCGGCGCGGTCGAGATCGCCGGCGTGCCGGTGCGCGCCGGAGCCACGCCGATCCGGCCGGACTTCTCCACCCCCGACGCCCGGCACTATCAGGACTTTGTCCTGCTCGAAGTGGTCCAGGACGCCGACGGCGTCGTGCTGCGCACCGAGGCGCTGGGGCGACCCGAGGTCTACGGTGAGATGATGGACGAGTACTCGTACAACCTCGCCTTTCCGAGGCTGCGCGAGACCGTGCGGGACCAACTGGACTGGATTCTCCAGCCGGAAGAGCTAGTACTCGACGGGCAGCGCTACGTGGGCCTGTCGCTCGGCTTCCGGTTTGCGAGCGAGACGCAGGAGATCCACAAGCTGACGACGGTCGCCACCTGGGAAATCGGCGGGGCGGCGGCCGGCAACACCATTTACCATCAGGCATACACCTGCCCGCCGGTCTACACCGCCACGGTCGAGAACCACTTCTCCACCACCTGCCTGAAGCGGCTGGACCTGTGGGATAGCTGGCTGGGGCACTCCTATCAGATGTTGCCGCGCTGGGGGGCTATCCAGCCCTTTGACTTCCAGGCCGCGGCGGAGGGGGTGCTGCTGGGCTACTGGAAAGACCCGCATGCGGTCAAGAGCCTGGTGCAGAAGAACCCGGGCGAAGACGTGATCTTCGTGCTGGATGAGTACGACTTCCCGCTGGCCAAGACGGTTACCACGCCGGCCAAGCACATCCTCTTCAGCCCGGCGGAGGGGCGCGCGGCGCACGAAGTGGTGGATATGTGGACGCGGGCGATGGACCACACCGGCGAGATTATCCGCGGGTTCTTCGGCATCACGCCCTGCGAGCCGCTGCCCACGGGCGGGCCCTCGTACCACGGGCGCAACAGCGTGGCCCGGGAGGAACTGGCCGGCGGGCCGCAGGCCGACTGGCTGTGGCGCGTCAAGGACGGCAAGTTCTACTTCCTGCTCGAGGGCGACGAGATCGAGAGCCACGAGTTCCTGTACTGGACGGCGGACAAGATTCTGCCCCGGCTGCACGAGCAGGGGATTAAGCGCGTCACCTTTGAGCCGGTCCACGAGAGCGATTTCACCGAAGGCTGCATGGATTTCCATGCGCAGACCGGCTGGCATAGCGACCTGGTGGTCACCAGCATCTGCGGTTCGCGCCGGTACGTGCCCTCCGAGTTCTACGATGGCTGGCGCGGGTGGAACTACCTGGCGGACAAGGCGCGGCAGTTCGGCATGAGCGTCGGCCACTGGGTCGGCCTGCACCTGACCCCGCGGGCGCCGATCCTGCTGGAGCACCCGGAGTATATCCTGCAGCACGTCAACACCCTGGGCCATAGCGGCGGCTACAGCCACCAGTTCATCTGCTCGATCAACTGGTGCTCGGGGGCGCGGGAGTGGTTCCTCAACGATATGCGCCGGTGGCACGACGAGGGTGGCCTGGAGTGGCTGTTCTTCGACTCCTGGCCGAACCTGGGCTGCTCGCCGCTGAACTACGGCGGACGCATGGAGGCGATGCAGTGGGAGTTGGGTCACGTGCTCGCCGACCTGCAGGGGATTGGCTATAACTGGTTCAGCTTCGAGGGCACCAGCCCCTTTGGCGTCCATCAGTACGGCCTGTGGGACCCCATGACCGAGTACGAGAAGCATACCTCCGGCGGCGTGATGGGGCAGAACGACTTTGGCGGCTGGATCGGCCACGAGTACATGGGGTACAACCAGACTCTGGGGCCCAACGTCAACGCGCAGCGCGACCCGGCCGAGCTCCCGGCGATGCGCTTCCGCTACATGGCCAACCGCTCTCTGACCCTGTTTGGCATGAGGGAGGCGGGCCAGGACGCGGCGCTGGACGCGCTGGAGCAGACCTACCTCAAGCTGCAGCCGCTGATGCGCCAACGGTACCTACTCCCCGACGATCAGGGGGTGCGCTGGGTCTCCGGGGACGGCCCCGAGGCGCTGTTCGCCTTCAGGTCGTTTACCTATCCGGTTCCGGCGGGCGCCCCCGTCGTCGCCGTCAACGGCCGAGTGGAGACGCCGGTGGCGACCAGCGGCGGGGTCCTGCAGACCACGCCCGGGACCGCCTATCGGATCGGTTAGGCGCCGCTGCAGGCCGGGAAGAAGAAAGGTTGTCTATGAGAGTCTCTGCCCGCTTCTCTGGGGCCGCGGTGGCCGCACTGCTGGCCCTGCTGGCCCATACTACCCCCGCGGGGGCCTACGCGACGGCGCAGCCGCTGCTGCTGAACAGTATTTCGCAGGTTGATCCCGCGCCGCGGATAGACGGCGACCTCAGCGACTGGGGGGGCGTGCGCCCCGCCCCGTTCGTGCCTTTTGACCTGACGCAGGCGGCGGACCTGACTCCGGAGTTGCAGCGGGTGGCGGCTACCGTGCATGCCGCCTCGGTGCGGGCCGCCTATGACGATCAGGCGCTGTACGTGGGGATTGAGTGGCGCGGGCGGCCGCCGGTCGCGGGCGCTCAGCCCGGACGCGCGAGTGATGCGCTCGGGTTACACGTTCTGTCCGATCGCCTGGCCCATTTCCTGTGTGACCCCCTAGCGCCGGGCGCGCAGACCCGCGTGCGCGTGCGCTATGGTGACAACCTGAACTGGAGCGACG
Organism: Armatimonadota bacterium; assembly: GCA_036504235.1. Lineage (GTDB taxonomy): Bacteria > Armatimonadota > Zipacnadia > Zipacnadales > Zipacnadaceae > Zipacnadum. The sequence continues at coordinate 97,465 of DASXVN010000005.1, forward strand.
CCGCCGGTTCGGGCGCCTCATGCTTCGTTGCAGTAGGCGCCGACGGCAAGTCCTACGTGCAGGAAATGCGGCTGCCATGGAAGACGATCACCTCGTCGGGCCAGGCGCCGGCGGACGGCCGCCTGCGGTTGATGTTCGACTTCTCCTGGAGCGATCTGACCTCGGCGATCATCGCCCAGGCTCCGCTCGAGGTGCTGCACGGGCAGAAGTTCATCACGGCGACGTTCCTGTCGTCCCCCGACCGGCTCTTTGACCTAAGCGGGTACCTGCCCAACGTCCCTACCTGGGGCACCCTCCAGTTCTCGACGCAACTTACGCCCAACGAGACGCAGCCCTCGCCGCTAGCGACCGGGGCTACGGTGACCCACGTCGCGCCCGCCGGGCCCTCCCTGGCCGTGGACGGCGACCTGCAGGAGTGGCCGGCCGAGCTCTTTCAGACCATCTCCTACGCGCCCGGCTATCTGGGTGACCGCTATAGCGGCAAAGTCGCCGCCAGCTACGACGCGAACAACCTGTACTTGGCGCTGCACGCCCACACGGGGGCCGCGGCGTACAACGTCGAGCATGAGGCTAACCGGCGGGGTTACTGGGGCGGCGACAATCTGCAGGTGCGACTGAGCGACGGCAAGCGCACCTTGAATTTGTGCGCCTGGTACGATTCCCTCGTCAAACAGCCGGCGCTCACGGCCGACGGCAAGGACCTCGCGGTGCCCTTCCTGCTGAAGCAGGGGGCGCGGGAGGCCTACCGGTCGGACGCCGACGGGCAGGGCTACAGCCTGGAGATCGCCCTCCCCTACACGGCGCTGGGCTTTGCCGCCCCGCAAGCGGGTAGCGCCTGGAAGGGGACCTTCCAGCTCTGGTGGGCCGCGCTGGAGCCCCAGTTCTCCGGGTACTCGGAGGCGACTTTGCAGCCGCGCGGGGGCCTGGCCTATCGCTACACGATCCCCAAGGACGCCAACGTCACCCTGGGGGCCTATGACACCGAGGGGCGCTTGCTGCGCTGGATCGTGCGCGGGAGCTACCGGCACAGCGGGGCCAATGTCGAATATTGGGATGGCCTGGATCAGTGGGGCGAGCCGCTGGCGGCCGGGGCCTATCAGGTGAAGGGGATCGCTTTTTCGCCGCTGGGTCTGGACTACCAGTTCAGTATCGGCAACTCCGGCACACCCCCCTGGCCTACCGCCGACGGCAAGGGCGACTGGATCGGGGATGAGTCCACGCCCCAGGCCGCCGCAACTGAGGGGGACTGGGTCTACCTGGCCTCCCCCTGCAACGAGAAGGGCTGGAGCATCGTCGGCGTAGACGGCACGGGCCAGCGCCAGTGGGGCTTTGGCACCGGCGTCTGCCCGCGCTCCGTCTCCCTGACCGTGGCCGGGGACTACCTCTACGCGCTCTATTCGGGGCCGGAGAATACCACTACCTCGCGCGCCTACCAGCCCGGCAGCGGCGAGGGGCGCAACGTATTGGTCTGCCTGGACAAGCGCACCGGCAAGCCCGCCTCCTTCTCGGTGCTGAATCCGAGTCTGGTCGTCAACCGCTGGCCGTACAATGATGACGAGGTGGTCTCGCACCTGTGGGACCTGCGGGCGAACAAGTCGTTCAACGCCGGCAACTACGGCGGCCAGCCCCGGTATTCCACGCATGATATCGGCGAATCCACCAATTCCTTGGGGATCGCCGCCACCGGCGGCCGCCTGTATCTGTCGCTCTTCTACGAGAACAAACTGTGGGTGCTGGACGCGGCTACCGCAAAGCAGGTGGACGAGATCCCGGTGCCCCAGCCGGTGGGTCTGCACGCGCTGCCGGGCGGTAAGCTACTGGTCGTGAGCGGCGCCAGCGTGCTGGAAGTGGACCCGCAGACCAAGACCACCCGGCCGGTGATTGACCACGACCTGGTCGCGCCGCATGACGTGACCCTGGACAAGGACGGCAATATCTACGTCTCGGACTGGGGCGCGTCCTTCCAGGTGAAGGTGTTCAGCCCCGCCGGCCAGCTCCTGCGGGCCATCGGCACGCCTGGCGGCCGCCCCTGGGTGGGCAAGTGGGACGCCAACGGCATGTTGGTTCCCCGCGGGATTGCCGTCACCGACGCCGGGAAGCTCTGGGTGGCCGAGGATGACAACTGCCCCTCCCGGGTAAGTGTCTGGAACGCGGGGACCGGGGCCCTGATCCGCGACTACCTGGGTCCCTCCTCCTACGGGGGCGGCAACTGGTTCTGGGTCAATCCCCAGGACCCCACCATGATCATGACCGAGGGCGCGATGTACAAGGTGGATTACGCGAAGAGGACCTGGACGCCCACCTCCATTGCCCTGCGGCGCATGAGCATCGACCAACCCTTCATGCCCAACGGCGCGGCCGGGATGCCGACCGCCCGGACCGTAGTGCACGACGGCAAGCCGTATCTGTACGTCGCCGACAATATCAGTATCACCGCCCTGCGCTTGGACGGGGACGTCTTCACGCCGGTGGCGGCAATCGGGTTGCTGGACCCCTTCCTCTCCGGCGACGGCACCGGCGTGGATGTCTGGGACAGCGACCTGGGGCATCACCGCTACCTCAACTGGCGGCCCAGTTTCTTCGCCGGGCACGTCGGGCAGATTTACACCTGGCACGACCAGAATGGGGACGGCAAGGTGCAGGCCGAGGAGATGCAATGGGCGCCCGTGGAGAAGTCCGCCGAGGTCCTGGCGCCCGGTCACTTCGGCAACTGGGACAACTACTGGGGCGGCGGGATTGGCCCGGACGGGAGCCTATACTTCCGCACCGTAAACGCCAAGCACCACCAGGTCTACCGGCTCGATGTGGAGGGCTGGACCGCCGCCGGCGCGCCGGTCTACACGCTGGCTAACGCGCACCGGATCATCTCCTCCGACGACCTGGGCTGGCTGGGCGGCCTGTACGTGACCAACGCGAACAAGCTGATCGCCAGCTACTCGCTCGAGTGGCCGCCGCTGCCCAAGAACGCGGTCGAGTGCTATGACCGAGACGGCAAGTTCCTGTGGGCCGTGGCTCGCTATCGGGGCGCGCAGCAGATTGACGACCCGGCGGCCACGAACATGTCCGGCGACTTCCCGGTGCCCGGCATGGGCAACGTGATCGGCTCCTGGGAGTGGCACCTCAACCAGCACTCCTACCTGCTAACCGACGACGGGCTGTACCTGTCGTGGCTCTGCGACGACAATGTGAGCGGCCCCACCCAGAACTGGGGCGAGTCCATGCGCAGCTACTTCCAGACCCCGGCGGGGGAGACCTATATTGTCAACGGGGGCGCTGACGCCTACCACCTCCTGCGGATCACGGGTCTCGAGGGCGCGCGGCGCTTCACGGGCCAGCTTGTGCTGACCGAGGCGGACGTGGCGAAGGCCGCTGCGGCCCGGGTGGCCGTGGCCTCGGCTCCGCCCCCACCGCCCCAGCCGGTGCTTCGCGTTAACTGGCTCAAGCAGGCGCCGGTCGTGGACGGGGACCTCAGCGAGTGGAACCTGTCCGCGGGCGTCACGCTCAGCGCCGCGCAGAACCGCTCGGCGGAGGTGGCCCTGGGGCGCGACGCCGCGAACCTGTACCTGGCCTACCGGGTCCACGGGTCGGCGCTGTCCAACAAAGGCGCGGACTGGCGCACGCTGTTCCTGTCGGGGGATTGCGTGGACCTGATGCTGTCCACCGGCCCGGCGCTCGCGGCCAAGCACTTCGCCCCGGCGGCCGGCGACGAGCGGCTGCTGCTCAGCCTGTACAACGGCGAGCCGACGGCGGTGCTCTATCGCCCGGTGGTGCCCGGCGCCACCACACCGGTGCGGCTGATGGCCACGACGCTGGATCAGATCACGCGGCTGGACTCCGCGCACGTCGTCTTCCATCGCGAGGCGGACGGCTACGCAGTCGAGGCCTCCGTGCCGCTGACTGATCTGGGCCTCGACCCCGCGACGCCGACGGACCTGCGGGGCGACGTGGGCGTGATCTACGCGGACCAGACGGGCGCCAACCGCGCCCTGCGCCAGTACTACTACAATCAGAACACCAAGATCGTCAACGATCTGACCACCGAGGCGACGCTGCAGCCGGGCGACTGGGGTCCGATCGAGATGGCGCTGGGCCCCAACCTGCTGAGCAATGGCGGCTTTGAGAGCCCCCTGGCCACCGACGTGACCCAGGGCTGGGTGCTCAACGATGTGCACCCCGGCACCCGGACCGCGGTGAGCGGCGAGGTGACGAACTCGGGCCACGGGGCGCTGCTGCTGCAGGCGGACCCGGTGGTGTTCACGCCGGAGTCGTATAGCCTGCCGGACTACCGGGCCTTCCTCGACTCCGCCAACGGCGGTAAGGGGGGCGGCCATGTGGCGGTGATGCAGACGGTGCCGGTGACCGCCGGCGCTCGCTACTGGGTGAAGGCGCATTACCGGACGCTGGAGATGTCGGGCTTCGAGAAGAAGAACCCGGGTCCGGGACGCGGCTACATCGCGCTCAGTCTCACGATCAACTGGCCGGACGCCAAGAACGGGCGGGAAAGCTGGCAGGGGGTTTTCTCCACCCAGTTGGACTACCCTGCCTGGCAGACCGCGGTAAGCGGCGTCCCGAATATAGTGACGGCCCCGTTCACCGCCCCCGAGGGCGCCACGCGGGCCACGGTCATCATTCGCTTCGTGGACAACTACGCCGACAAGCATCCGTCTGCCTGGGTGGATGACGTGGAGTTTGTGCCGGCACCGTAGCCGGGAGGTCCCGCGGCGGGTCCTGGCGAAACTTCCTTTCTGCAACGTTGCACCTGCATCTATGACTGTCGGAGCAAAGGGTGAAGCTTGATGAAATCGGTATACCTGGTCGTTCTTCTGGTCCTGGCGAGCTTGCTGCCGCTGGCCGCCTCGGCGGCGGTGCTGCGCGGCTTTGGCGCCGTGCAGGAATCCACGCTGCCCGCCGGGCAGGGGATGCGCTTTGTCTGCGATAGTCCGGAGCACGCCGTGCAGCTCATCCACAAACTGGCGCGGGATATGGAGCTGAGCGTCACCGCCAAGTCCGCGTGGGTGACCGTGGCGATCGGCGACCGGCAGGCGCCCGTCCTGGTGCGCCCGGGCCTGGGGTCCTACCTGGTGCTGGCGCAGGGGACGGACGCCTACTGCTTCACCTCCCCCGAGACGGACGCCGCGAAGCTGGGCGCCGCCTTCCCGGCCGCCGCGCCGCTGCTCGCGGGGGCGCGGCTCTACGACGCGGCCTACCGCTATCCCATGTACCTGGACAAGTGGTCCACCGCCGGTATCGGCACCTGGTACACCCCCTTCAACCCCTTCGACGACAACCCCAAGGGCCTGAAGGACGTGGTCACTCCGCATTTCGAGTACCTCACCGAGAACAATCTGGCGGTTCACATCGGCGCGGGCGGGGCGGGGCGGCGGGAGACGGTGCCGTACATTCACAAGTACAATCGGCCCTTCCATATCGTGCAGTGGCATCAGTGGGACGCGGATATCGCCCGCCTGGACCCGTTCGATCTGACCCAGCCCAACCCCAACCTGTTCTCCACCTGGGAGTCCTATTACGGTCAGATCAGCAACGGCGGCGACCGGCTGCACCAGTACCGGGACTGGACCTTCCTGCGGCTGATGAAGGAATACGTCAACGATCCGCAACTGGTGGACTGGGATGAGCCGCACGGCGAGATCGGGCCGGGGCCCTGGCAGCAATACTGGGACTACGGACCGCGCAACCAGGCGCATTTCGCGGCGTGGCTGCAGAGCGCGCGGGGCTATACCCTGCCCTCGCTGGGGCAGGCCTGGTACCACGACGGCGGGAAGTTCCGCACCTGGGAGCAGGTCCCTATCCCCTTTGACTACTCCTTCTTCGGCGCGGATAAGGACAGCCTCTTCGCGGACAAGGCCTGGAAGCTGCACACCGGCGACCTGGCTACCGGCCGGACCGGCAAGTGGCAGACCGCCGACTTTGATGACTCGCAGTGGACGCCGATCACCAAGCCCGGCGGCGACCTGGGGATTATCGAGATCGAGACCCACCAGCGCTTCTGGTATCGCGGCACGATCAACGTGTCGGCCGAGTACCTCGCGAAGCACAAAGGCTCGCTGTATCTGGTCTGCGCGGCGATGACCCAGGCCGGCGGGCCGGAGGCCCCGAATCATATCTGGCTCAATGGCGTCGAACTGGGTAGTCTGACCGGCCCGGGCGGCTTCTGGATCGTCGGCTCAAAGCTGGCGACCGGCGTGCTACATGCCGGAGCCAACCAGATCGCCTACTGCCCGACGGCGCCCGACTTTGCCGGGACCTTCTTCGTCTCGCCGCATCCGGTGGAGCGCTACCCCTTCCGCGACTCGGGCCTGAACTCCCGCTACTCGGACTGGCGCGACTACGTGGCCTCCTGCGCGGTGGAGCAGGAGCGCAACACCATCCAGGCCATGCGCGGTCTCGACCCCAACCGGCCCATCAAGATCATGGCCGCTGCCGACAAGGACCTGTTCAACGAAGTGATGTACGACTACGGCTGCTACTCGCACAATACCGGCGATGAGGCCTTCTACATGCCCTGGGATCGCCGCAGCGGCTACACCTACGGCCTGCCGGGATCAGCGGAGTCCTCGGGCAGCATGATTGATGTTCATTGGTACAAGCAATGGCAGGGCTGGTACACCTTCGAGTGCCTGAACGCCTTCGACAACTTCATCGATATCGAGGCGATGATGTACTCGCCGGCCACGCCGCTGTGGAAGGAGAACTTCCCCTACCTACATCTCTCCAACCGCTACGACCTGAAGAAACCGGAGATCGCCCTGCTGTTTTCCGGGGAGACCAATCGCCTAAATCCCGGCGAGATGGCGGCTATTCCCTTTGTCTTTGACCTGGGGCGCGGCGACCTGCATTCGATCGGTTACAGCTTTGCCTATGTGGATGAGCCCGCCCTCCGCCGCGGTCTGGCGAGTCCCTACCAGGTGATCATCGACTGCGGCACTTGGGTAATGTCGCGGCAGACGGTGGCGGACCTGACCAAATACGTGGAGAACGGCGGCACCTACATCGCCCTGCAGGAGACCGGTCGGCACACCCCCGCCGAGCGCGACGCCTGGCCGATCAGCACGCTCACCGGCTTCCAGGTGCAGCAAGTGCGGCCGATGGGCGGCTTCGTTTCCATCCTGAACGACCAGCCGGTCTTCACCAAGCTGGCCGGGAAGAACTTCATGAACCAGGGCCGCAGCGTGGACTACTCGGGCTACAACTACGCCGACGCCTGCCTCGCGCTGACCCCGGTGGCCCCGGATACGCAGGCCCTGGCGCGCTATCGCGACGGCTCGATTGCCATCGGCATGCGCAAGCTGGGCAAGGGGCGCGTGATTGTCCTGGGCAGCCCCTTCTGGCGTGATTCCTACGACAAGCGCGGCATGTGGTGGCCTGGCCCGCAGCAGAACGCCTTCGTCGAGGACCTGCTCACCGGCCTGGGCCTGCCGCCCGACGTCCCCGCCAACACCTCCGCGGTGTGGCGGGACCGCTTCGTGGCGAACAACGGCACCGAGGAATACCTCGTCATGTGGAATCCCAGCGACACCGATCCGCAGACCTTCACCACCGACTGGCATACCTCGTTCCCGGCGACGCAGGTGATTGACCCGAAGCTCGGCCAGCCGGTCGAGGCGCAGATTGACGGTACGACGATCCACCTGGCGCAGTCGCTGCAGCCGCTGGAGACGCGCATCCTGGCCGTGCAGTCGCCGCGTCCGCCGGCGGATACCGTGGCCGACTGGTACGCCAAGACCGCGCTCTGGTGGAAGGGGACCAAACCGGGCCGCACCGTGGAATACCCCGATCTGCCCGTCTTCTATGCGCCCTTCCCGCCCGGCGCCGGCCAGATCGTGGAGACCAGCTACGTGAAGCCGGAGCTGCTTTCCGCCCTGTCCTCGACGCCCGGCACCGCCGAGGGCTGGGACAGCACGCTGGGGTTCATCCAGCCCTTCTACGCCCTGAAGCCCATCACGCCGACCCAGTCGGTGCTGTACCGGAGCACCGTGGACACGCCGCCCTCCTGGAAACCGGGGGACCGCTACGTCCTGCGCCTCCAGAGCCAGCCGCGGTATTACGAGGGCGGGTTCCGGGGCGAGGTCTACCTCAACGGCAAACAGCTCCCCGTCGCGGGAGAAATGGACGTGTCCAAGGACCTCCGTTTCCCCGGCACCAATGTGCTGGTGATCCTGGCGGATCGGAACGGCTTCGCGGGCGACCCGGACCTGGTGCGCCAGCCGGCGCCGGCGGAGACGCTGCCGGTGGACGGCGAGTGGACGGTGCGCCTGGGCGAGGATACCGGCACTGGACCGGCGACAATTCCCGGGAGCTTCACCGGCCTGTATGCCACCAAGAGCCTCGTGGTCCCGGCCTCCTGGAAGGGCTCGCACGTGTTCCTGAGCGCCCGCGCGAACTACTCGCGCATGGCGGTCAACGAGCGCGTCTTCTTCTTCAACAACCCGACCTCGTACTACATGGATGTCACCCCGTGGATCAAGTTCGGCCAGCCGAACCAGATCTTCCTGCAGCCCGGCGAGTCTTCCTCGCAGTGGAAACCGGGCAAGGTGACGGTAGACTCGATCGTGCTCGAGCGCGTGACGGAGGAGCAACTGAAGAAGTAGAGGAGATGGTCTCCCTAGCCGAGCAGGTTGCTTAAGCACGGGCCGGAGTACGGGCAGTTCTACCGCTACTCCGGCTCGCGCCGAGCCTGGCGTTTCCGGCTTGCGAACTGGGGCCCGACGCCGGACGTCTGCCCTCTTGTGAGCAGACCATCATGAGGGTGCTCGTCATCAACACCAATCGCGAGAGATCGCCCCAGGCGCTTCTCCCAATAGGCGCTTGCCTGGTGGCTGCGGCGGCGGAACGCGCGGGCCAGGAGGTGCGTTTTCTCGACCTTTGCTTCTCCCGAGACCCCCGGCGCGCCGCGGCGGCGGCGGTCGCCAGCTTTTCCCCAGACGTCATCGGCCTCTCGATCCGCAACCTCGACAACTGCGACTACCTGAATCCGCACAGCTATCTGCCGGCAGGCCGCGATCTGGTGGCGACGCTCCGGGCCGCGTGTTCGGCGGAGATCGTCCTCGGCGGGTCCGCGGTTAGCCAGGTGCCTTTCGCCCTGGCGCGGTATCTCGGCTGCCGCTGGGCCGTAGTGGGCGCGGGCGAGGTGACCTTTCCGGCGCTGCTGCAGGCCCTCGCGGACGGCGCCGACCCGGCGGCCCTCCCGGGAGTGGCGGACGCGGAGCGGGAGGACCTCTTTGTCCCCGCCCCACCGGGCGAGGACCTGTCCGCGCCGCAATCCCCCGCGCTGGAGCGCTGGCTGGACCTGTCGCGCTATCGGGCCCGCGACGCCTCCTGGCCTGTCCAGAGCAAGCGCGGGTGCGCCTCCCGCTGCACCTATTGTGTGTACCCGCTCCTGGAGGGCGCCACCTATCGCCGGCGGGAGCCGGAACTGGTGCGGGAAGAGGCCGCGACCGCCCGGCGCGCCGGTCTCCGCCTGGTGGAGTTTGTGGACAGCATCTTCGGCCTGCCCGCCGACCACGCGCTGGCCTGCTGTGAGGCGCTGGCCCGCCGCCCGGTGGGGCTGCCCCTGTCCGCGATGGAGCTTAACCCCGCCGCGATCACCCCGGAGCTGGTGGGGGCGATGAACGCCGCGGGCTTCTCGGGCGTGGCGGTCACCGCCGAGAGCGGCTCGGACGCCATGCTGGCGAGTCTGGGCAAGGGCTTCACCGCGGAGGCGCTCGGCCAGGCGCGCGATCACCTGCGGCATTTGCGGGCCTCCGTGATGTGGATCTTCCTGCTGGGGGGCCCGGGGGAGACGCCGGAGACGGTGCGCGAGACGGCGCGGTTCCTGGACACGCTGCCGCCCTCGCACCTGGTCCTGGTCACGCACGGGGTGCGCGTGCTGCCCCGCACCGCCCTGCACGGCCGGCTCCTCGCGAGCGGGGAACTGTCGCCCGCGGAGGATCTGCTGCTGCCCACCTTCTACCATTCACCGGCGATTACGCCCGCCGCTTCCGAGCGGATTCTCGCCGAGAGCCGGTTTCCCGTTGGCTCGCGCGTCATGCTGGGAGACGGCGGCCACCGCTGGCTGCCGCTGGCGCAGCGCGTAATGGCCACCTGCGGGGTGCGTCCGCCGTACTGGCGGCAACTGCGGTCGCTAAATCGCTTGCGGAGGGTGCTGGGCGCGTGACCTGCGGACGCCCGAGGAGGGATAGAACCATGGTCACCACGGATGAGATAGTTATGCAGGCGCCGCCCGACGCGATCTTCCGCGCCGCGTCCGAGGTTGAGCGCTGGCCTCACTTACTCCCGCATTACCGGTGGGTGAAGGTCCTGGAGCGGGACGGCGACGCGTGCCTGGTGGAGATGGCGGCGCGTCGCGGGCCCTTCCCCGTGAAGTGGACCTCCCTCAAGACGCAAGACGCGGAGGCGCTGACCGTCCATTACCGCCACGTGGGCGGCCCCACCCGGGGCATGCGCGTGGTCTGGCTCATTGAGCCTGGTCCCGACGGGACGCTGGTCAGCATCGTCCACGACTTCCGGCTCGAGATCCCAGTCTTGCGCAGCCTGCCCGGCCAGTTGATCATCGGCCACTGTTTCGTAAAACCGATCGCCAATCGCACCTTACAGCATCTCAAAGCCCACGTGGAGGCCTCCTCATGCGCCGAGCCGTCCTTACCGGAATAGGCCCTATCACCCCCATAGGCGTCGGCAAGGAGGCGTTCTGGGCGGGCTTGCAGGCCGCGCGCTCCGGCATTGGGCCGATCACGCACTTTGATGCCTCCGGCTTGCGCTCGCAGATGGCTGGGGAGGTCACGGGCTTCGACCCCGCCGTCTGGCTGGATGAGAAACGGCTCAAACGTACTGACCGCTTCTCGCAGTTCGCGATCGTGGGGGCGCGGCTGGCCCTGGCGGACGCCGGTCTGGACCTGGCGCAGGAGGACCTGACGCGCGTGGGCGTCTCGCTGGGGTCGGCGTTGGGCGGGATCGCCTTCGCCGAGCGTGAGGTGGGGGTTCTCAACGGCGAGGGCCTGCGCGAGGTGGACCCCTCGCTGGCGCTGTGCGTTTTCTGCGGCGCCGGCAGCTCCAATATCGCCATTGATCTGGGCGCGACCGGCCCGGCCTCGGCCAACTCGAATAGCTGCGCCTCGGGCACCGTCGCGCTGGGGCAGGCCCTGGACTGTATCCGCACCGGCCGCGCCGATGTGGTGCTCGCCGGCGGCGCGGAGGCCCCCCTGGCCCCGCTCTGCTTCGGCGCTTTCACCCTGCTGCGGGCCATGTCCTGCCGCAACGACGAGCCGGAGCGCGCCTGCCGCCCCTTTGACGTGGACCGCGACGGCTTTGTCATGGCCGAGGGGGCCTCGCTGATGGTGATGGAGGAGCGGGAGCACGCCCTCGCACGCGGGGCCCATATCTACGCCGAGGTCGCCGGCCATAGCCTCACCAACGACGCCTACCACATGGCTGCCCCCCGTCCGGACGGCTCCTCGGCGGCGCGGGCCATGACCATCGCCCTGGCCGACGCCGACCTGAGCCCGCGCGACATCGGCTACATCAACGCGCACGGCTCTTCGACGCCGCTCAATGACAAGACCGAAACTCTGGCGATCAAAACAGTTTTCGGGGCGCACGCCTACGACCTGGCGATCAGCAGCACCAAGGGCCACCATGGCCACTCCCTGGGCGCGGCCGGCGCGTTGGAGGCGGCCGCCTGCGCGCTCGCGCTGGACCACGGCTGGCTGCCGCCCACTGTCAACCTCGACACCCCTGACCCGGAGTGCGATCTGGACTATGTGCCCCGGGCGGGCCGCGACCGCGCGATAGACGCCCTGCTCAGCAACAGCTTTGGCTTCGGGGGGATCAACGCGTGCGTGGTGATGACCAAGCCTTGATCGGTCCTCACCCCCCTGACCAGGCCGTAGCCGCCGGGAGCGGCGAGTTCCTGGACGACCCGGCCACTCCCGCCGCGGCCCTCCGCGCCACCCTGCGCGACCAGGCCTGGATTAACCGCTACCTGGGCGGTGGTCAGGCCACCTGGGCGCACGCCGGGCCCTATCTGCGCCGGTGCTCTTCCGACCCGCTCCGGGTGCTGGAGATCGGCTGCGGCGGTGGCGATATCCTGCGCCGGTTGGTGGCTGCGGCGCGCCGCCCGGGGAGGCCCCTTGTGGCGGTCGGGCTGGACCGGAACCCCCGGGTGCTGGCCTGCGCGGCCGAGTGGTCGCGGGACTACCCGGAGATCCGCTTGCTCTGCGCCGACGCGCTGGACCTGCCCCTGCGCCCGGGCTCGTTTGATCTGGTGCTCCTGCCCACGTTTCTCCACCACCTCCCGCCGGACCGCGCGCCGGCCCTCCTGCGCGAGGCCGCCCGCCTCAGCCGCGGTCTAGTCGTGGTGGCCGACCTGGCGCCCTCGCCCCTGGCCCGGCTCGGCTGGCCGCTGCTGGCCGCGCTGCTGCGGCTGCACCCGGTATCGCGCCACGATGGCCTGCTCTCCCTGCGCCACGCCCCCGCCCCCGCGGACCTCGCCGCCTGCGCCCGCGCCGCCGGCCTGCGCGACTGGAGTCTGCACCGCCATCCCTGGTGCCGCCAGGCGCTGGTCTGCCCCGGCGCGGGCTGAACCGTGGCTGGCTCTGTGCGTCGCAAAGCTCGGGCCCGGAATACCGGCTCCCCGGTAGAACGCATTCTAGAGTTGCGAAAAGAAGGAGACTGAAAGTCATGGAGAATTCAGGACGCTATCTGATACTGGTTCTGGCCGCGGTCCTGGCGCTTACGGCCCTGGCGGTCGCGCCGGTCGCCGTCTATGCCGCTGACGCGCCGGCCATGATGGTCGCCAGTAGCAGCACGGCCGTGCAGTTCCGCGCGGACATGCGCCGGCTCTGGGAAGACCACATCATCTACACGCGCGGGGTCATCATCAGCGTGGCCGCCGGCTTGCCCGATGCCGATGCGGTAAGTGCGCGGCTGATGCAGAACCAGGTGGATATCGGCAACGCGGTGAAGCCCTACTACGGCGACGCGGCGGGGGAGAAGCTGACCGCGCTGCTCAAGGAGCATATCAACGGGGCTGGCCAGGTGCTGGGGGCGGCCAAGGCCGGCGACCAGGACAAATTGGCTGCGGCGCAGAAGGCGTGGTACGCCAACGCCAACGAAATCGCGGCCTTCCTCAATGGCGCGAACCCGGACAACTGGCCCCTCGCCGATCTCCAGGGCATGATGAAGACGCACCTCGACACGACCACCGCGGAGGCCGTCGCGCGGCTGAAGGGCGACTGGGCAGGCGACCTGGCGGCTTTCGACAAGGTGCAGACGCACATTCTCATGATGTCCGATGCGCTGAGCCTGGGGATAATCCAGCAGTTCCCGGCCAAGTTCGCCGAGGCGCCGGACGCTCAGGTTTCGATGAACGATAATGCCTTTGACCCGCAGGAAGTGACCGTGGCGGCCGGCAGCACCGTCGTCTGGACCAACCAGGGCGAGCACCCGCACAACGTCACCGCCGACACCGGGGGCGGGCCGAAGTCCGGGACTATCCAGCCGGGGGAGAGCTACCAGTGGGTAGTTCCGGCCGGGGCCGTGGCGGGCGCCAAGTACTTCTACCACTGCTCCTTCCACGCCCCGGCGGGCGACGGGACGACCCTGGGGCCGAACATGAGCGGCGTCGTCATTGTGAAGTAAGCGGGAAACGCGCGGGAGGCCGACGCGCCAGTATTGGCCCCGACCTCCTCGCAGGTGGCACTCACCCCGGTCCGGCGGGCCCCCGTGCCCTGCCGGACCGGTCTGTTTTGCGGTTACTCCTCGGGCTTTATCGGTGAAGGGAAATCCGCCGGGAAAGAGAAACAGTTCCTGCCCTTTGCCCCGGAGCGCGCTCGGGCGCCCGTTGGGAGGGGGGTTGCGCCGGTCCTGAGCGCGAGTATCTGGGCGGAGGAGAGACCATGGCCGCACCGATCCGCATGCCCGATCTGGGCACGACCGTTGATGAATGTATGATTATGGGCTGGCGCGTTGCGGAGGGCGACACCGTGGCCCTCGGCGATATCCTGGCCGATATTGAGACCGACAAGGCGATCATCGAACTGGAGTCGGTCGCCGCCGGCGTCGTGCTCAAGCTGCTGGCCGAGGCCGACGCGATGGTGCAGGTCGGCGACGTGCTGGCCTACATCGGCGAGCCGGGCGAGGCCCTCCCCGAGGAGGCTCCCGCCGCGCCCGTGGCGGTCGCGCCGCTAGTCCGGAATCTGGCCGCCAAACTGGGCGTAGACCTGGCGACCGTCACCGGCACCGGCCAGGGCGGCGTCCTTACCCGTGAGGATGTCCAACGCGCGAGTCAGGCCCCCGTCGCGCCGGCTGAGCCGGAGGGCGCCGCCCTTTCCCGCGTGCAGGAGGCCGTGGCGCGGGCGGTGGCGAGCAGTTGGGCGGACAAGCCGCATACTTATTTCACCGCCGCCGTGGACATGACCGCGGCGGTGGCGCTCCGCGAGCGCGCGCAGGCCGAGGGCAGTCCGCTCAGCCACGACGCGCTGCTGCTGGCCGCGATGGCGGCCGCCCTGCCGGAGTTCCCCGCGCTGCGCTCGGTCTGGCAGGAGGGCCGCGTGGTGGCGATCCCCGGCCTGCATCTGGCGGTGGCCATTGGCCGGGAGCAGGAGCTGTTTCTCCCGGTGATCTTCGACGTGGACCGGCTCTCCCTGGCGCAGGTGCAGGCGCAACTCAACGAACTGGTCGCCGAGATTCAGGCGGGCACCCTCCCGGCCTCGCGCCTGACCGGCGCATGTCTCGCCCTGACCAATCTCGGCATGTTCCCGATTGAGTCCTTCGACCCGATCATCTTCCCCGAGCACAGCGCGATCCTCGCGGCCGGAGCGGTCACGCTGACGCCCGTAGCGGTTGACGGGCAGGTCGTGATCCGCCCGATTATGCGCATGACCCTGGCCGCCGACCACCGCGTCATCAACGGCCGCACCGCCGCCGGCTTCCTCGCCGCCGTCAAGGCACATCTGGAGACAGTCTAGCTTTAGCTGTGCAAGCCTTACTCCCCCTCTCCTGCGGCGTTCGTCGGCGAACGCCCCGGAGAGGGGGCGGGGGGGGTGAGGCCTCCCCCGAAGGAGTAACATGGCACACGACGCACCCTTATTGATATCGCTGTACCGCCAGATGGTGATGATTCGCCAGTTTGAGGAGCGCGTGAAGTTCCTCTTTCTGGAGGGCATCATGCCCGGCACCATTCACCAGTACCAGGGCCAGGAGGCCGTCGCCGTGGGCGTGTGCAGCGCGCTCGACCCGGGCGACGTGATCACCAGCACCCACCGCCCGCACGGCCACGCGATTGCGCGCGGGCTGAGTGTCGAGTCCATGATGCACGAGCTATTCGGCAAGGCCACCGGCTGCTGCCACGGCAAGGGCGGCTCCATGCACCTCGGCGACCTGGAGCAGGGGATGCTGCCCGCCATCGCCATTGTCGGGGGCGGCGTGCCGATTGCCACCGGCATCGCCCTGGCCTTCCAGATGCGCCGGGAGCCGCAGGTGGCGGTCTGCTTCATGGGCGACGGCGCGACCAACGAGGGCGCCTTCCACGAGGCGGTCAACATGGGCGCGATCTGGTCGCTGCCGGTCGTCTACGTCATCGAGAACAACCGCTACAGCGCCTCCACGCCCATCTGCCAGACCGCCAAAGTGCCGCACCTCTCCGATCGCGCCTGCGCTTACGGGATCCCCGGCGTCACGGTGGACGGCAACGACCTGCTGGCCGTCCGCGAGGCCGCGCAGACGGCGCTGGCCCGCGCCCGTGGGGGAGAGGGGCCGACGCTCCTGGAGGGCATGACCTACCGCCTCACCGGCCATTCGCGCCGCGACCCTTGTGCCTACCAGCCGGAGGAGGAGCGCCGGCGCGCCCAGGAGCAGGAGCCGATCGGGCGCTTCGGCGCATGGCTGCTGGCCGAGGACGTCGCCGACCAGCCGGCGTTGGACGCGGTGCGCGCTGAGGTGGACGCCGAGATCGAAGCGGCCGTCCAGTCGGCCAGCGCCGCGCCCGATCCCGCGCCGCAAGATGCGCTCAACGACGTCTTCGCCTAAACTCTCAGGAGGAAACTTGTGGCTCATATCACGATAGCGGAAGCCTTGCGCGATGGTTTGCGCGAGGAGATGGCGCGCGATGACCGCGTGTTCTGCATTGGCGAGGATATCGGCATCCCCGGCGGCTGGGGCGGCGCTTTCACGGTGACGCTCGGGCTGGAGAAGGACTTCCGGGAGCGGATCATTGACACGCCGATCTCCGAGGCCGGCTTCTTCGGCGTGGCGCTGGGCGCGGCGGTGATGGGCCTGCGCCCGGTGGCCGACGTGCAGTACAGCGACTTTCTCTTCTGCGCGATGGACCAGGTCGTCAACCAGATCGCGACCCTGCGCTACATGTCGGGCGGGAAGGTCACCGTGCCCCTGGTGATGCGCGCCCCGGTCGGCGCCACCGGTCGCGGGGCCCAGCACGCCCGCAATCCGGAGGCCATCTTCTACGGCATCCCCGGCCTGAAAATCGTCTGCCCCGCCACCGCCTACGACGCCAAGGGCCTGCTCAAGGCGGCTATCCGCGAGGACAATCCGGTGCTGATCTTCGAGCATAAGCTGCTCTACGGCTCCAAGGGCGCACGGGCGGAGTCGGGCAACATCGACGCCTCCAGCGAGGTCCCGGCGGAGGACTATATCGTACCGATTGGCTCAGGGATCGTGCGGCGGGAGGGCAGCGACGTGACGATCATCGGTACGCTCCTGATGATGCACCGCGCGCTGCTGGCGGCCGAGCGCCTGGCGGCCGAGGGGATCAGCGCCGAGGTCATCGACCCGCGCAGCCTGGTGCCCTTCGACTGGCCGCTGGTGGAGGCCTCCGCGCAAAAGACCGGCCGCGCGGTGATTGTCGAGGAGGGCCCGCGCACCGGTGGCATTGGCGGCGAGCTGGCCGCGACGCTCTCCGAGCGCCTGGTCGACTACCTGCTGGCCCCGGTCGCGCGGGTGGCCTCGCCGGATATCCCGGTGCCCTTCGCTCCGCCGATGGAGGATTTCTACCGCCCGACCGTAGAGCGAATCATGGAGGCAGCGCGCGTCGTCGTGAACGGGTAGGCGCCGTCTCAAGGAGTGCTCACCATGGCCGAGGTTGTTTGCCTGGGGATTCTGGTCGCTGATGTCTGGGCTCGTCCGGTGGACCGCTGGCCGGAACACGGGCGGCTGGGCGTGGTGGGCCAGACTGGACTGTCCCTGGGCGGCTGCGCGGCCAACACCGGCACCGATTTGCAGCGTCTGGGCGTCTCCGTGGCGGTGCAGGGCTGCGTGGGGGAGGACGGTTTCGGCGATTTTGTCACCGATTCCCTGCGACAGGACGGGATTGACGTCAGCGGCATTTACCGCACCCGCGCGGCCGGCACCTCGACCACGATGATCATGATCGACAGCGCCGGGGAGCGCACCTACCTGCACTGCTTCGGCGCGAACGGTCACCTCGACCCGGCGCGGTTGGACATGGCCGCGATCAAGTCCGCGAAGCTGCTGCACCTGGCGGGCGTACTGCTCATGCCCGGCTTTGACGGTGAGCCGCAGGCCCAGGTCCTGGCCGCAGCGCAGGCAGCGGGCGTGACCACCTGCGTGGACACCGCCTGGGACGACACCGGCCGTTGGATGCAGACCGTCGCCCCGTTGCTGCCGCATGTTGACCTGTTCCTGCCCAGCCTCCCGGAGGCCCAGAAACTAACCGGTCGGGACTGCCCGGAGGAGATGGCCCGGGTCCTGCTCGATGCTGGCGCGGGCCTGGTGGGCATAAAGCTGGGCCCTGACGGCAGCTACGTGCGCACCGCCGACGCGGAGTTGCGGATGCCGGCCTATCGGGTGCACGTGGTGGATGGCAGCGGCGCGGGGGACGCGTTCGTGGCGGGGTTCCTCTATGGCCACCTGCACAACTGGGACCTGGAGCGCACCCTGCGTTTCGCCAACGCCGTCGGCGCCCTGGCCACTACCGCCGCCGGGACCACCACCGCCGTGCGCGACTACGATCAGGTGATTGAGCTACTGGAGACCCACGAACCAGGCCAGTGGGCGGGGCGCTAGCAGAAAGCCGTTGCCGTACGTAGGGGTGGATCTTTCGCGGAGCCGTATCCCGCGGAACATCCACCCGCGCCTGCCGCTGATCCACGGCTTCGTGGTTGCCGCGGGTGGACGTCGCGGCGCAGACGCCACGAGGTCCACCCCTACAGGGGATTGCTCAGGCCTGCCCTGCCGCCCCTAGCACCTCACACTTCTCCGCCACCAAGTTGCTGACCGCCTCCAGCGCCGGCCGCATCACGTCCGCCTCCAGGCCGGTACCCAGCAGTTCGTGCGGGTCCTCGGCGCGCCAGTTTTCGGCCAGCGAGCGCTCCAGTTGCGCCAGGAAGACCAGCCGCTGCGCGGTGCCGTAGTTGACCTGGGGGACGCCCCGTCCCGCCGCTTCGCGCAATTGCTCGTCCTCCGCGCCGCTGCCCCCGTGCAAGACCAGTGGTGCCGGCACGACCTCGGCCAACCGCGCGATCAGGTCCAGATCGAGTTGGTACTTGCCCGTGGTCAGGTGGCGGTTGCCGGCGGTGATGCCCAGCGCGTGGACGCCGGTGCGGCGGGCGAAATCCGCGGCCACCTCCGGCTCCGTGTTGTCGTGGTCGCCGCCCAGCAGGGAGCCGACCTCGGACTCCACCTCCACGCCAACCGCCGCGGCCTGACGCACAAGGTCCGCCGTCTTGCTGACATGCGCCTCCGGATCGTCGGTGGGGTTACTGTACATGACCACGTTGAAGCCCAGCGGCAGCGCCGCCACGGCCCAATCCCAGTAGGGCGTCTCGTTGAACAGGTACGCCACCGGCACGGTCGCGGCCTCCGCGGCGAGACGGCCGGCCTGCGCGTAGGCGGGGAAGAAGCGCTGATCCATGCCCAGGGCGGGCGGCAGGTAGAGGCCGCTCTGGCCAATCATAATCGGCGCCCGCGCTCGCTCCGCGCCGCGCAGGATGGCCAGCAGGCTGGCCTCATCCCAGGGCTCGAAATAGGCGACCGCATAGCCGCCTTGGCGTGCGGCGGCCATGATCTGACTGAAAGGTTCCATCGGCATCGGCCTAACCACCCCTGTGCTCGTCTCGGGCGAGTCCTGCGGCAGCGCGGGTAAGTTCCCCGCCAGACCGCGATTTCCTCGCCCGCGGCGCCCCGAGCCTCCGCCCCGGTGCGTCGTCGCTTGACACGAGGAGGCCCGGGAGTACTATCGGCGAAATCCCCAATCGACTCCGGAAACCCAGAGAGGCGAGTGAGTTCGTCCATGAAGACACGGAAACGATCACCGGCGATCCTCGCGGCGCTCCTGATGCTCGCCGCCCTCGCAGCGAGCGCTCACGCGGCCGCCCCGCCGCTGGTGCCGGGGCGTTACGTGACCAAGTTCATCCTCAAGGTGGCGGACAACACCCAGCCCGAGGGGGGTCTTTTCCTACGGCCTCTAGGGAGCGACCAGGAAATCTGGCCGCAGGGGAAGGGTCGCGTGGCAGCCTTCCTCGGCACGCCGATGGGGGAGGCCGGCCCCGGCCGGCGGGGCTTCTGGGAGAGTTCATCCTGGCCGCAGACGATGGCGGCGCTGTTGCGCTGGCTGGCCGGCGGACCGGAGGGCTAGTCGCGAACCGGCCCGCCGGGAACGCCCCTGGTGGCGCTGGCGCCACTGGCCGGCGGCCCTGGCCGAGTTGGTGCGCTTGACCGCCTCTTCCGGGTAGGGGCGCGTGGGGCGGAGCGCAGCGCCTTCACCCCCGAGAGAGGAATCGGGGCGCCGCTCGGAGAACCGGCCTCGATGGGTAAACGTTTACACGGCAGGTGGCTGCGAGGCCGCGGTAGCAGCGAACCTGACTGACTGAGAGGCGAAACAAGATGCGCTTCCTGACTGTACTGAGCCTGGCCGTCCTCCTGGTGACCTGGGGCCTGGCCGCCCACGCGGCGGAACCGGGCCCGGCCGTGTCGCTCAACGCCGCGGACTATCCGGACTTGCAGGCAGCCGTCAACGCCTTGCCCAACTCCGGCGGCACGGTGCTGCTCCCCCCGGGCACGATCAAGCTCGACAAGACTCTGAACCTGTCCTTCGCCCTGCACCAGAACCCACAGTTCTCGGTCACTCTCCAGGGCGCGGGCACGCTAGCCACGGTCCTCCTGCTCGATACCAAGGGGCAGCCGGGGCTGGATTTCACCGGCAACTCCTACTGGAAGGTCTCCAATCTGCACCTCATGAACCGCAGCGGTAATGTCGGCGTGCTCCTGGCCCGGACCCCCGCCAACGGCCGGGGCTGTTCCGGGGAGTTCAACAACGTGCTCTTCAGCGGCTGCTTCCCCGTCGCCGCGGTCTACCTGACCGGCGCGGAGGTCTGCCGCTTCTACCACTGCCAGTTCAGCAACCAACTGAAGAAGTGGTACAACCAGGACGTCGCCGGCGTGACCGAGGGCGAGGCCTGCGTCATGATCTCCCCGAACAACGTCCGGGGCCTGCAGAGCCCCTACTGCACAGAGGGCACCGGCGGCGGCTCCAACACCGAGTACTACTTCGACGGCTGCACCTTCAACAACGAGGCGCCGGAGTCCCGCGGGCTCAAGATCTTCGGCCAGGCCTCCGACATCCGCGTCACCAACAGCTATCTGCACTCCGATGGCTTCACCGCGATCTACCTGGACGCCACCAAGGGCAATCTCTCCGGCTTGTCCCTGCGCGATCTCCGGATTGAGGGCGAGCACGGGCAGCACGCTCTCTACGCGATCGGCCACACCAATCAGGTCACCATCGAGGGCGGCTCCTGGAACGCCACCAAGGAAGTAATCCTGCAGGAGGCTGCCCCGGTCGCCTTCGTGGATGCCGGCGGCCCCTGCGTCTCGAAGGTCGGCGCGGCCAACAAGTGGCGGATCTCGCAGCTTTCCATGTCGATCTGGGACGGCTGGGGCTACTCTAAGGAGTACCGCCAGATGGCGCAGGAGATGCGCGGCGGTCCGCTGCCCACCGCTTGGGCGGACAACGTGCCGCACGTCTACATGCGCTTCCATACCCTGCTGAACAGCGTCATCGAACCCTGCGAGCCGGTCACCTTGCGCTGGCGCGAAGCCCTAGCCAGACCGGCGAACGCGGGCGACCAGGGGACAGTCAACGGGCTGAGCGCCGAACAGGCGCAGGGCCTGTTCGAAGCAAGTTTCCAGCCTGGCGAGGCCAATCAGCGCCTGCGTGACCGGATGCGCCAAGTTGCCCTGGGCGCGGGCAGTGCCGGCAACCGGATCACGGTGACCAGCCGCGGACTGCTGGAAATAGACGCCGCCACCGCCCGGCACAATAGCCTCACTATCTTGCCCAAGTAGAAAGCAGGCGCGAGAGGAACGGGGGGCAGGTGCGCCTGACCGGCGCGGAGAACCCTGCCCCCGTTCTCGCGTTGCGGTACAGCCCTTACCCTAGTACGTGCCCAACAATCGGAGAGCCAGGCCCCCCGCGCCGCCCTCCGCCTACGACAGGAGAATCCCACTATGCCCCAATATTTCACGCGAGATTACTTCACTTACGACGGCAAGCCCAGCTTCATTTTCGGCGGTGATTTCAACTACACGCGCTGCCGGGCTGACGACTGGCGCGACCGCATGCTCAAGATGCGCGCCGCCGGGCTCAACACCCTCAATCTGTACGCCACCTGGGCCTTCCATGAGTTGGCGGAGGGCGAGTGGGACTTCTCCGGCGACCGCGATCTGGCCCGCTACCTGGACACGGCCCAGGAGCTAGGCCTGTGGGTAGTCTTCCGCCTGGGGCCCTTCATCCACGGCGAGTGGCGCAACGGCGGCCTGCCCCAGTGGCTGCTCGACAAGCTGGGCAAGCGCGCCCGCTCCAACGATCCCGAGTACCTGCGCCTGGCCAAGCTCTGGTACGAGAAGGAGCTGGAAATCGCCGTGCCGCGCCTGATCAGCCGGGGCGGGCCGATCATTATGGTGCAGGTGGAGAATGAACTGGGCTCGGCGGGCTCCAAGGGTGACGACATCCCCCGCGGCTCCACCGACCCCGAGGAGAACGCCAAGCATGTGCTCTACTTCCACGGCCTCCTGCAGGAGCACGGCGTGGACGTGCCGGTGCTGGACATCAACCACTTCCCGGGCAAGGAAGACATGCCCAATCTCATCAGCCCGGGGGGCGCCTACATCGTCAACTGCTTCGGCAGCGAGGGCGACTTCTGGCCGCTGAGCCTGGACGGCTGGGACCGGCACGACCGGCCGCTCATGACCATCGAGACGATGGGCGGCATGTTCCAGCGCTTCTACGACTGGCCGGCGTACCAGAACACCAACGGCTATCAGGGGCCGATCGTCAAACCTGAGTACCTGGAGGCGGTCACCCACCAGCACCTGGCGGAGGGCAGCAACGCCATCAACTATTACGTATTCGTGGACGGTCAGCATCCCGATGAGGGCAACGAGCGGATGCTGCCCTACCGGGACATGAACTACCAGGCGCCGATCACCGCCACCGGCACCTTGCGCGAGTCCTACCGCTCCGTCAAGCGCCTGGGCTGGTTCCTGCGGGCCTTCGAGCAGGAGATGCTGACCTCCCAGCCTAACCCGACCTGGATGCACGCGGTCTCCTATGGCCAGGCGCACCCCGGCACCGAGGAGACCGGCGATCTGTTCGCCATGTATCACGCCGAGGGCAAGGAGATTCCCGACGCGCTCAAGCATGTATCGGTGCTCAAGGCGAGCGGCCGGGCCACCAAGGGCCTGAACCTGAGCGAGTCCAACTTCGCCTTCCTGTTCAACATCAGCACCCGGGGCACCCAGTGGAAGTGCGACGTGCGCCTGACCACCTCGCCGCGCGGCATCCCCTGCGAGGTCTCGGCCGAATACCCCCGCCGGACGCAGCTTTCCCTGCCGCCGCAGCGCACCAAGTGCCTGCCTTTCTTTGTCAAGCTGACCGAGGGGACCTTCCTGGAGTACTCCACGGCGGAGTTGCTGGACCGCCGGCCCTTCGGCGCCGGGGTGCAGGTGATCCTCCACGCGGACGCCGACGAGTTGGTGGAGACGCGCCTGGTCCTGCCCGAGCGCCGGGAGGCGCGCCACGACGGCGCCAGCCTGGCCCTGTGGGAGAGCCCGAACACCCTGCTGCTGGCCGGCGTCCCCGGCGAGAACCTGTCCGTGGTCACGGTGGGGGAGGCCGAGCCGGTGCGCATCGTGCTGATGGAGCGGCGTCTGGCCGGGCAGGTCTGGGACCTCGCAGCCCCCGGCGGCCCGGTAGTGGCGGCGAGCAACCTGGCGATCCTGGAGAGCACCGTCAGCGGTAGCCAAACCGTGGCCACCGTGCAGCTCACGGAGCCGGATGTGTTCCTGCACCTGATCTGCGATCGCGAGCCGGTAGTGGGCCTGCCGCAAGTGGAACTCACCGGCGGCTGGGACCCGGCGACCGGCGTCTACAGCGCCTCCGGCCGGGCCGCGGTGCCCCCGGTGGAGATTCCCTTCACCCAGCGACGCGAGGGCGAGTTGTGGGTCTGGGAGGCCGAGGTCCGTCCGGAGCAACTGGCGGGCCTGGCGGAGCTGATCCTGCACGCCGAGTACGACGGCGACTGCGCCCGGGCCTACCTCGACGAGACGCTCATCAGCGACCACTATATGGGCCGCTGGCAGTACTGGGAGGCGGGCCTGAAGAACTGGCTCACCGCCCCGGCCACCCTGCGCCTGGAGTTCGAGCGCACCCGCCAGGTGGACCTGCGCGTCATGCCGGTAGTGGAGACCGAGATGCGCGTGGAGTGGAAGTAGGGGAGCCGTAGTGCCGTTGCCGTTTGTAGGGGTGGATCTTTCGCGGGCCGTATCCGCGGAACATCCACCCGCGTTCGCCGCAAACGAACCTAGTCCCGCGCACGCACCAATCACAGGGAGACGACCATCATGCCCGCCAAGCAGCGCAGCCTCATCTGGAGCCTCAGCGACGACCCGGCGTACGCCGGGTACAACGACAACTTCCGCGCGCAGGCCGAGTTGGCCGCGGCGGCGGGCGCTACTCATATCAACATCACCCGCATCCCGCCCAGCCGCTGGCAGATGGTGGACCCGCGCGATCCGCACCCGGAGTGGACCTCCTGGCCGATTTGGTCCATGGCCCTCAGCGGCATGTTCAAGCTGGCCGTGCCGGAGGCGCTGGCGGAGTGGCTGCCCCGTGCGGAGGCCGAGCGCAATCTGGACCTGCTGGCCGAGCGCTGTGACATTCTGCGCTCCCTGGGCCTGCGGGCCGCCTACGCGGGCAATGACCCCATGTGGCTGCCGGAGGGCGTCTTCCGGGCGCATCCCGAGTGGCGCGGGGCGCAGGGCGAGTTGCTCTGCATTGCCCGGCTCTCGTACTTCAGCCCCTGCGTGGATCACCCCGAGGTCCTGGAGATGTACCGCTGGGCCATGGAGCAGCTCTGCCGCCGCGTGCCGGAGCTGGACTACTGGGCCTCCTTCACCAACGACTCCGCCGGCGGGCTGTGTTGGTCGGGATCGTATCCCGGCGACAACGGTCCGGCCTGGTGTCACGAGCGCAGCCACACCGAGCGGGTAGTTGGCTTTCTCTCCGCCCTGCAGCAGGGGGCGCGCGATGCGGGGTGCGAGGTCGAGGCCGACCTGCGCGTATGCAGCGTCCCGCCCGCCTTCGACTACCACCAGCTCCGGCCGGGCCAGCTCTACAACGGTCGGAACCAGGAGGGGCGGCCGGTCGGCTCGGGTGTGGGCAGCAACTCGTACTGGGGCAACCACATGTACCCGGTGCTGGGGCTGCCCAGGATGTTCTCCTTTGCCGAGGAGCTGGAGGGCGCCCTCGCGGCCGACACGGTTACGGTCTCGATCGGGTTTGGCCCGCTCGTGGAGGACGCCCTGATCCCGCTGTATCGCGAGCTGGTCGCCGCCCCTACCCGCGGCCCGGCGGCGCGCACCGCGGCGCTGCGGCGCGTGGCGGCCACCCTGGTCGCCGAGGAGCACGCCGAGCAGTTGGTGGAGGTCTGGACGCTGATTGAGCGCTCGGTCGAGTGCGCCCGGCACGTCCGCGGCTACGGCTACGCCAGTATCGCTCTGGTCGGCGCGGGCATGATGCGCTGGCTGACCATGCCGCTGGTGCCGGATCCCTCCCGCCTTACACCGGAGGAGAAGGCCTTCTATCAGCGCCACCGGGTCGTCACCAACGAGATCGAGGCGGACAGCTACCACGCGATCCTGGGGCGGCCGGGAGTGATCGGCTCCTCCGCGGTGTGGATGGCTCAAAACTCGTTCAACGAGGCCATCGCGTACGCGCGCCGCGCCGCCTCGGGGATGCGCGGTTTGGTCGCTTCCGCCGGGGACGAGGGCGCCGCCGCGCTGCTGCGGGCCTGGGGCGACCGGGCGCAGACCCTGGCCTGCGTCTACACCACCTGCCGCAATTTCATCCAGTACGAGGAGGCGCTGGCTCAGCGCTCGCCCGAGGAGGTCGAGGTGATCTGGCGCGACCAGACGGGGACCTATGGCCTCAGCCGCGCCGGGGTTGAACTGCGGGCCATCGCTCGCTCGGAGTTGGATAACGCCTACGAACTGGCGGCGCTGCTGGAGCAGGCGACGGCCCCGATCTTGCCGCTGGCCGCGACCCCGGAAGGGGAGGACTCCTTCGTCTTCAGCCCCGACCTGACCGCGCAACTCCGCCGCAAGGCCGAGCTGATGCTGGATCACTGGGCGGAGTACAACGAGGACTACCCCGCGCAGCCGCAAGTGCAGGCGCGCCAGGTCACCGAGCAGGGCGACGTCCGCCCCGGCCTGGCGGACAACTGGAGCGACTTCTAGCGGCGAGACCGTCTTTCTCTCCGGGAGGAGGAATCCTCGGCGGGGGCGTTGAAATAACTTAGTCTTCGTCGCCTGCCTGTAGCCGGGGCGGCGACCATCTCGCCGCCAGGAGTAACGCCGTCTATGACCAGACAACAGGTTTTTCGCCGTCAGATCTACATCGTGCTCGCCATCATCGTGCTCATTGGCGGGGTAGTCGCGGTTCGCCAGTACCTCAATACCTTCGGCTATGTCGTCCAGTTGGGTCCGGTGTCGCGCGCTCTCTTGGTCAATGCCAACGGCAAGCTCGAGGAGTGGACCGATGAGCCGACGCTGAACGCGATCCGGGCGGCGCTTCCCATGCACCGCGCCGGGGCGGGATTCATGCTGCCCGGAGACGAGCACGAGAGCTACGGCCTCGTCCTGATCGACGCGCAGGGCCAGCCGCACATGCTGGTTCTGCCGGTGGGGTTCAGCGTCATGGTCGGGCTCAAGCCCAAAGAAGGCAGCGAGAACGCCTGGGCCATGCCCGAGTTGCTGGGTCTGCTGGGTAACCTCGAGATAGAGAAAGTCAAGGCGAAGCAGTTGGGCGATCCCGCCAGTGCGGCCCAGTTGGAGTACTGGTACAACACCTTTGGCGACGGCAAGCGCCTGCCGAAGCCTCCCACGGAGGGTGCAAAGTAGATGGCCTCAGCTCCCGGTCCCTATGTATTGGGCATTGACTGTGGCACCCAGTCGGTCCGCGCCGCGATCTTCAACGTGAGCGGTCAGTTGCTGGGCGTAGCCACGCGGCCCTCGAATATCTTCTACCCCCGGGTAAGCTGGGCGGAGCAGAACGCCGACGACTGGTGGGAGGCGCTCAAGACGGTCGTGCCCGCCGCTCTGGCGCAGGCCGGTCTGGTGGGCACCGATATCAGCGCGCTGAGCGTGGACGGCACCTCCTGCACCGTCGTCTGCTGCCAGGCGGACGGGACGCCGCTGCGCCCCGCCATCCTCTGGATGGACCAGCGCGCCTTCGCCGAGGCCCGCAAGGTGACCCTCACCCAGAGCCCCGTTTTGCAGTACGTTTCCTGGCAGGAGTCGCCCGAGTGGATGATTCCCAAGGCTCTCTGGCTCCGCGCCAACGAGCCGCATGTCTACGACAGCGCCGATTTCATCGTTGAGGGTCGCGACTGGCTCATGCACCAACTCACCGGTGAGTGGACCGCCTCGCTGTGCAACGCCACCGCCAAGTGGAACTACGCCCGCCCCGCCGGCGGCTATCCCCGGGAGCTGCTCGAGGCCCTGGGTGCCGAGGAACTGCTCGGCAAATGGCCGACGGAGGTCCTGCCCATGGGCGCTCCCGCGGGCCGGGTCGCCGCCGCGGCCGCGGCGGAGCTGGGGCTGCCGACCGGCATCCCGGTGGCCCAGGGCGGCATTGACGCCTACGCGGCCATGCTGGGCTCCAACGTCGTGGTCCCGGGTCGTATGGCCATGGTCATGGGGAGCAGCACCTGCCACATGGCCTTCTCCGACCAGCCGATTTTCAACTCGCACGTCTGGGGTCCCTATCCCGACGCGCTGACCGAGGGGAGCTGGGTCCTGGAGGGCGGCCAGACCGCCACCGGCTCCATTCTCACCTGGCTCGCCGACAACTTCGCCTGCCCGGATATCATCGAGAAGGAAGCCAGCGGTCTGTCCCGTTACGCTCGTCTGGACGAGCAGGCCGCGAAGATTCCGCCCGGCGCCGAGGGCCTGGTGCTGCTCGACTACTGGCAGGGCAACCGCACTCCCCTGCGCGATCCGCTGGCCCGCGGCGCGGTCTGGGGCCTGTCGCTCAAGCACACCATGCCGCATCTGTGGCGCGCGGTGCTGGAGGGCACGGCCATGGGCAGCCGCCACATCATCGAGGACCTGGCCGAGGCCGGCTTCACCGTGGAGGGCATCTACGCCTGCGGCGGCGGCTCCGTTTCCGAGCTGTGGCTGCAGATTCACGCCGATGTCACCGGCATCCCCCTGTACCTGCCGGCCAAGCGCGAGATGGCCAGCGTGCTGGGCACCGCCGTCTGCGCCGCGGTCGGCGCGGGCCTCTTCCCGGACCTGAACGCCGCCACCCAGGCCATGGTGACCATCGAGCGCCAGATAGACCCCGATCCGGCGCGCCATTCCTTCTACCGTGACCTCTACCACCACTACATCGCGACCTACCCGGCCCTCCGCGATCTCATGCACGAGGTCGCGCGGGAGGACTAACCCACCGTAGCGAACCACCTTGCGGGGCGGGACTTCGGTTCCGCCCCCGTTTGTTTGGAGGAACAGCCATGCCCGGCCTCCACAACCACTGCCTCGCGCTAGAACTTGACGACCTCGGCAACCTCGCCTCTTTGCGCAACCTCACCACCGGCCGCGAGTACCTGAGCCAGCCGGGGCTGGACCTGTGGCAGATGATCTACCCCTCGGAGGACGATCCCGAGACCCCCCTACGCAGTTCCCAGCAGGCCCGGCCCGAGATCGTCGCGGAGGGCGACACCTTGACGGTCACCTATCCGGCGTTGGTGGACTTCCGGGGGCGGCCCGTCGCGGTCCGCTTCCGCTATACGGTCCGCCTGGCGGGCGAGGAGTTGCTGTTCCGCGCCGAGATCACCAACGAGGCGGCGCCGGAGATTCGCGAGCTGTGGTTCCCCCTGATCGGCGGCCTGGACGGCCTGGGCGAGCGGGAGGAGGCCAGCTTCCTGCTCTATCCCGAGTCCGCTGGGCGGCGGATTCTGGACCCCCGGCGCAACCTGGCGGACCGCGACGCCCAGCCGGTGCGCGGAGTGCGCTTCAACTACCTGCGCGATTTCTACCCGGGCCGCGCCTCCATGCAGTGGCTGGGCCTGTACGGCGACCAGGGCAGCCTCTACGTCGGCTCCCACGACTCCAGCCTGCAGACCACCGCCACCAACGCCCTGCTCCATATCGGCGCGACTCCGGCCGAGGACTCGCTCTCGCTGGGGTTCATCAAGTACCCCTTCGTCGGCGCCGGGCAGACCTGGTTCGGCGAGCCCTTCCTGGTCGCCGTGCACAGCGATTCCTGGCGGCGCGACGCCCGGCGCTACCGGGCTTTTTGCGATACCTACCAGGACCACGGCCGCCGCAAGCCCCAGTGGGTGCAGGCTCTGCCCGGGATGCAGGACGTGGTCATGCTGCACCAGCACGGCCGGGTGAACTACCGTTACGACCAGATTCCCGAGATCGCCGCCGCGGCTGCTGCCGGGGGCCTCGACGTGGTCAAGCTCACCGGCTGGTCGCACGGCGGCCACGATAACATGTACCCGGATTTCCTGCCCAGTGACCGCCTCGGTGGCGAGTCGGCGCTGGTGGATAACTTCCGCCAGGTGCAGGCGGCCGGCTACCGCCTGGTGCTGTACTTCCACTTCATCCAGATGTCGCCCAACTCCGAGTTCTACCAGCAGCACGGTGAGTTCTGCACCATGAAGGGCCCCTACGGCAACCCCTTCGTGGACATCTTCACCTGGCCCAGCCATGGCTCGCTGATCGCCATGAACGAGCGCTTCCCGCTGTACAACGCCTGCGTGGGAACCGCCCCCTGGCAGGAGCAGGTGCTGGCCTGCGTGCGCCGGGGTCTGGACTGGGGCGTGGATTGCGTGTTCCTCGACCAGGTTGCCGGCGGGCCCAGTTCCTTCCTTTGTTTCGACGAGCGCCACGGGCATCCCAGCCCCGCGTTCGCCTGCGGACCGGGCAAGACCGAGCTATCGCGCCGGGCCCGGGAGATGGTCAAGGCGGAGGGCGAGGAGATCGCCCTGGGCGCGGAGTACGTTGCCGACGTGCTCCTGCAGTACTACGACTTCACGCTGCCCTTCGGCCTGGGGTTCCTGTACGGGGGCCAGCATTTCGGGGAGATGTACCGCTACACCTTCCCCGAGGACATCCTGTGCAGCCAGTACCTCGCGCGCGAGAACTACGAGCAGCTCCACTACAGCTTCGTGATGGGCTACCGGTTCTTCCTGGCCGCTCGGCAGCAGTGCGAGCTGCTCACGGACCTGGACCCCGCGTTCGTCGCGCGGCTGGCGGAGCTGAACGCCCTGCGCCGCCGCCATGCCGGCGTGCTCCTGGGCGGTCGCTTCCGGGAGACCGAGCCGCTAGTGGTGGACAATCCGGCGCTAGTAGCTCGCGCCTACGAGACCAGTCACGAGGCCGCCGTGGCGGTGTGGAATCCGACCGACCAGCCCCAGGAGCTAGCGGTCGCGTGGCCCGGGAAGCGCCTGACGCAGGCGGAGGCCGCCGCGGGAGCGCTCCCGGCCGGAGCGCCTCTGGCCCCGCAGGACGTAGCCGTACTGACCTTTGCCTGAGGCGGCGCTAGGGCACCAGCACCAGCTTGCCGTAGGCGCTCTCTTCCATGATCGTGTGGTGCGCCCGGGGGGCCTCCGCCAGGGGAATCTCCTCCCCGACCACCGGGCGCAGCGTGCCGTTGCTCAGGCCGGCAAAGGTCGCCGCGTGGATCGCCTCCAGCTCCTTGCCCTTCGCGGCGGTCAGGTACACCCCAGTCACCCAGATCTCCTTGAACAGGTCGCGCGGGCTGAGTTCCTGCACCGGCCCGCGCGCGCCGATGACCACCAGGCGCCCGCTGGCGGCCAGAGCGGGCAGGTCGCGCGCCAGGTTTTCCTCGGCCCGCATCTCCAGAATCACGTCAATTCCCCGGCCCTCCGTGGCCTCCGCGGCCTGCTGGAGGTGCGCGGGATCGGTGTGGTCCCACACGACGGGGACGCCCTGGTCGGCCAGCAGTTGCCGCCCGCGCTGACTCCCCGCGGTGCCGATCACGCGCATCCCCGCGGCCCGGGCGAACTGCACGGCGGCCATTCCCACGCCGCCGCTGGCCCCGTGCACCAGGACCGTCTCGCCGGGCACCGCCATGCCCCGCTGGAACAGGGCCCGGTAGGCGGTGCCGTAGGGAATCCACAGGGTCGCGCCCTGGCTGAAGCTGACGTTATCCGGCAGCGGCCGGACCTGGGCCTCGGTGCAGAGCGTCTGCTCGGCGTAGGAGCCGGTCAGCGTCCCCGCGGCGTAGACCCGGTCGCCCTCGTGGACGCGCGTGACCTCCGCTCCCACCGCCGCCACCACGCCGGCCGCGTCGTTCCCCGGCGTAAAGGGCCGCGGGATCTCCCCATACCGCCCCGAGCGGATATAGGCCTCCACCGGATTGACCCCCGCCGCCTTGACCGCCACCAGCACCTGCCCGGCGTCCGGCGTCAGGTCGGGGACTTCCTCCAGCTTCATGACGTCCGGCTCGCCGAATTCATGCACCCGAATGGCCTTCATGCGCGATCGTCTCCTCTGGCTGCGACTAGTAGTGACCAGCAAGAGCAGACGAGGCCGGGGAGCGGAGGGTTTGGTGGAGGGTGAGAGGGGTCGTCTCCACGTAGGGGCGCGTTATGCGGAGCGAAGCGGAGCAACACACGCCCGCGCCAGGGCGGCAGGGGGAGGCAGGAGGCCAGTGTAACCTCATCCGCCTTCGCTGAAGCTACGGCGGACAGGCCCCCCGGCCCCCTCTCCCGCGGCAGGGAGGGCGCGAGGGCCGGCTAGCGCGACTCGAGACCAGGCAGCCGCGCCTTGAGGAAGGCGGCGAGGTCCCCTCGGTAGGCGAGGGCGACCCGCGCCAGCAGGTAGCGCTTGAGGAGCCGTCCCCGCAGGAGCGCCCCCGGCGAACGTCCCCACGGCTCGCGGATCGTCCACAGATAGTGGTCAAAGACCATCCGCTGCAGGTCGCCCTCCCAGCGGCGGGCATAGCTCGCCGGAAAGCGGTCGCGGAACTCCGCCGAGCGCATTAGCTCCCCCAGCTTCTCGATGATGCCCAGCATCTTGGTCAGTTCCCGCCCCTCCCCGGCGGCGTAGCTGTGCGGCGTCAGGCGCCAGGTGGCGCCGGGCTCCGGCAGGTAGCAGGCGCCGTAGCGCAGCGCCAGGGCCCGCAGGGCGAAGGTGTCGCACAAGTGCCCCAGTTCTCGCCGGAAGCCGCCCTCCTCCAGGAACAGATCGCGCCGGTAGATAGTGGCGTGAGTGAGAGAGTGCCAGGTCGGCTCGGCCTGCAGGTAGTCGCGCAGGAATACCTCCGGCGAGGCGTACAGCGGCTCGGTCCAGCGGCGGACGCCCCGGATCTCCACGCTGTCCGGCGCGCCCGGCTGATGGCCCCGCAGGGCGATCTGGCCGAAAACGATGGCCGCCTCGGGGTGCCGCTCGGCCAGGGCCAGGGCGTGCTCGAGAAAGCCGGGCAGCACGTAGTCGTCGGCCGCCCCGAAGTAGACGTAATCGCCGGTAGCGGCGCGCAGGAGGCGGTCCAGCGAGGCCACCACTCCCAGATTGCGCTCGTTTTGCGCCACCCGCAGGTAAGGGCACCGCTGGGCGTAGGACTCCATGATCTCCACGCTGGTGTCGGTGGAGGCGTCGTCCAGGAGCAGAAACTCCTCGGGCGGCCGCGACTGGCCCAGCACGGCCTCAATCGCCTCGGGGAGGTACTGGCTGTGATTGTAGTTGGGGATGCAGGCGGTCAGGGACAGGGTCATAGCTCTCTTCCTTCCATGTGACGGGCCCATAGGTTCAGCAGGCGCGCCTTGAGGCGGCCCAGCCCGGGGCGGAGCCGGCGCAGCGCGGACCGCGGGCGCCCCCGGCTCCTCGAGTCCTCTCCCCAGACCGGCGTGACCAAGTGGAACTCCCTCACGGCCGCGCCTCCGGGGGCGCGGCGGCGGCCACCTCCGCCAGCACCGCCGCCACGGTGTCCGCGACCGGCGGCGGGGTCAGGCCCAGTTCCTCGCGCAGGCGCGTGGTGTCCAGCGTCGCGTAGGGGGGGACGCTCTCCAACTCCAGCCCCGAGTCCGCGGCCGGCATCGGCTGCACCAGGTCCGCGGCGGCCCCCAGCCGCTCGGCCAGGCGGTAGGCCAGCTCCGGATAGGGGAGGTCTTCCTCCCCCGACACCTGGACAATCCCCGCGGCCCGCCGCTCGCCGACCCGCGCCAGCGCCTCCGCCACCAGGGCCACCGGGACCGGGGGCAGCACCATGTCGCTGAAGGGATGGATGGCCTCGCCGCGGCGCAGCGCCTGAGCCCACTCGCGCAGCAGGGCCCACTCGGGGCTGAGCACCTTGGTCAGCCGCACCACCGCCGCGGGTCCGGGGCCGCCGAGCAGGCGGCGCTCCAACTCCGCCTTCTGGCGGCCATACTCGGTGCGCGGACTGACCGGCTCCTCGGCCCGGCGATAGGGGACCGCGCCGTCATAGACCAAGTTGGAGGAGGTGTACACGAGGAAGACGCCCCGGCGGGAGAGGCTCGCGGCCAGCGCCGCCTGCGCCTCTACGTTGACTAGTCGGGTGCCCACGGGGTCCCGGCGGCAGCGGCCCAGCGCGGTCTCGCCCGCGCAGAGATAGGCCACGGCCACCTCCGGCAGCAGCGGCCAGCCGCGGGGGTCGGCGGCAAGATCGAGGAAAAGCTGCCCCGCGAGAAGCGTGCCGGGGCGGCGGGTGGTAGTGAATACGGGGGTGCCCGCCGCCCGCAGGTGGGCGGCCAGCGCCCGGCCGATCAGCCCCTCGCCGCCCACCACCAGGGCCGGCTCCGGCGCGGCCATCAGAGCGTCTCCCCGGCCGAGAGCCGCTCCTCGGGAACCGCGATGATGTGCGGCTCGGCGTCGGGATAGGCGACATACGGGGCCACTCGGTAGCGCTCAGTCAGGGAGTTCAGTTGCGCCGCCAGCGCCTGCTCGTCACCGGGCAGGTGGTAGCTGGCCGCGATGACCACCGGCCGGTAGCACCGCAGCGTCTCCGCCGCACCCGCCAGGGCGGCCGCCTCCCCGCCCTCCACGTCCAGCTTGAGCAGGTCCACGCGCCCCAGCCCGGCGGCGATCTCGTCCACCGTCGTCGCCCGCACCGTCACTCGTCCGCTGATCTCCACGCCGAAGTTGGTGGTCAGCGCCTGGACGCCCAGGTTGGTGTGCGCCCACTCCAGGGTCATCTCGCCCGGCGCGGCGGCCAGGGCCCCGGCCAGCACCGTGATCTCCGCCCCGCCAGCGCCGGCCACGTTTTCCCGCAGCAGCGCCAGGTTCTGCGGGCACGGCTCCACGCTGACGACCTTGCCGGCCGGCCCCACCAGCTTGGCGGCGAGCCGCGCGAAGCAGCCCACGTGCGCGCCCCCGTCAATCACCACGTCCCCCGGCCGCAGGAACCGCGAGGCGTCGTACTGGTCCAGACAATAGACGGGGAACCACAGTTGGATCAGCGCCGCCCAGCTCGCCTCCGCCTCGGAGCCCTCGCGAGGGCGGGAGAGCACGAAGCGCTCCCGGCCCAGCGTGAGCAGGAAGGTGTCCGGGTCGCGCGGGCCCAGGTGAAGGCCGAAAAGTCGTCGCCAGGCCGGGGACTGCGCCGCCCGCCGGGGACTGAGCAGAAAGCCTAGCGTCGGCCAGGACAAGCCCCGCGTGGCCCGCAGCCGCTGCGCCAGCATCCGCCGGAAGGCCAGCGGGTTCATGCCCCGTCCTTCCGCGCGCAGCACAGGGCCAGCAGGTAGTTCGCCATGGGCTGGAAGCCGGTGTGGACCACCTCGTCATTCATGGAGAAGAGAAACACGTCGCGGAAGTAGCCCTCCAGCAGCCGCCGCAGAGCGGGGCCGTCTTTGCAGTTCACGTGGCCGGCGCGGCTGGGCTCGGAGGCGTAGGCCTGGGACTGCAGCGAGGGAGTCCCCACGATCAGCACGCCCTCCGGCGCCAGGGAGGCGACCAGGTGGCCCACGAAGTCGCGCTCCCGCTCCGGGGCGATGTGCTCCAGCACGTCCAGAGCGTAGGCGGCGTCAAAGTCGCCCGGCACCGGGCCGGTCAGCAGATCGTGGACGCGGTACTCGCAAGGCCAGTGAGCGTCCTGGCGGGCGGTGGCGTCGGCGATGAAGACGGGGTCAAAGTCCACGGCGGTGAGCCGGGCCACCTCCTGCTGCACCAGCCGCGTGCCGAAGGCGTCCGCGCAGCCGACCTCCAGGACGTGGCGGCGGCCGGTGAGCATCTTGGCGACGAACTTGTAGCGGGCCAGCAGGAAGACCAGCCGCTTGGGGTCGTCATGCCAGGTCTGATTGCTCATCAGCCCCAGCGGGGTGAGGCCCTCGCCGTCGCGCAGCTCCACGCACCGCTGGTATTGAGTTTCGCGAGTATGCTCGGACACGGGGTCCCCCAATCACTCGAAGTAGATGAAAGAATGGTCGCCGCGGTAGCCGGTCTGGCCGAAGATCCACTCCCACTCCGCGGGGGTGTGGAAGGCGCGGCAGGTGAGCTGCCAATAGAGCAGATTCACCTTCTCGCGCTCGTTGCGGTAGGCCTCGACGCACAGGTACTGGGCGGCGCGGCTGACCCGCTCCAGCTCGGCCAGCGCGGCCCACAACTCGTTGATATACAGGTTGTGCAGGGTGTTGATCGAGTAGACGAAGTCAAAGGAATCGTCCGGATAGGGAAGCTGCGCGGCGCTGCCCAGGTGCAGAAAAGGCTGCACTTCCGGCTTGGCGTTTTCCAGCGCATATGCCGAGATATCCAGCCCGACCACTTCCACGCCGGGCACCACCTGGGTGAACTCGTAGAGCAGGAAGGCCTTCCCGCAGCCCACGTCCAGAATTCTCATGCCCGGCTGCAGGCCGTAGTGGGCCACCATCTGCTCGGCCACCGCCCGCCAACGGCCGTCGTAGCGGTAGCCGCCGTAGCCGTACTTGCGGTCGCCGTCCCAGTAGTCGCGGCCGAACTGAATCGCCACCGCCGCGACCTCGGCCTTGTCGGCCTCGTTGACCCGGGCGAGGTAGTCGCGGGTGGTGGCTTTGTGGATGGGACTGAGAAAGTCAACGTAAGACACGGGCGGTACCGCCTGTACAGCGTAGTGGTTATGGTTGGTGCTGGTACTCCAGCGGCTGCCGACGAATCTCCTCCCAGTTCTCTTCGACCCAGGAGACAACCTCCGCCAGGCCCTCCTCGATGGGGACCGTCGGCCGCCAGCCCAGTCCGGCGCGGGCGCGGGTGGACTCGATCACATAGGCGGCGTCCTGTCCGGGGCGCTCGGCGACCGTCTCGGTGGCGGTGGCGAAATCCCGCCCCAGGCGCTCGCAGATCAGCCGTACCACCTCGCGCACCGCGATCCCCGCATCCGGCGAAAGGTGGTAAGTGCTACCCAGCTCACCCCGGTCGAGGATCGCTAGTTCCCCTCGCGACACGTCGCGAATATGGATATACGACTTGACCGCGGCCCCGCCGCCATGCAACTGGATCGCGCGCCCCAGCAGCAGGTAGATCACCGAGCGCGGGATGATCTTGAAAAGCTGCTGCCGGGCGCCGTAGACGTTGGTGGCCCGGACGGTGACCAGCGGGAAGCCGAACTGCTTGTAGTACGTCCGCAGGAGCAGGTCCGCGGCCGCCTTGGAGGCGGCGTAGGGCGTGCTCGGATGGAGCGGCGCGTCCTCATAGACGCTCCCCACGCAGGTGCCGTAGACCTCCGGCGAGGAGACGTGCAGGTAGCGCTGCAGGTAGTCCCGGCGGCGCAGATGATTGACCAGTCCGGCCAGGGCCACGCAGTTGGTCTGAAACCACTGCTCCGGGTGCTCCCAGCTAGGCGCCACCTCGCTCTGCGCGGCGAAGTTGACGATCGCCTGCGGGCGTTCGGCGTCCAGCAGGGCCAGCAGCTCCGGCAGGTCCCGGTTTAGGTCCAGTTGGTAGTAGCGGTAGCGCGAGAGGTCGGGGCGCAGTTTGTAGCGCAAGGCCAGGGCCGAGCGCTCCTGAGAGCGGCTCACGCCCAGGACCTCCTGGGTCGGATCGTCGAGCAGCAGGTCCACGAAGTCCTGCCCCGAGAAGGAATTGGCGCCCAGCACGACGACTTTGCGGGTGGTGCTCATGGCGTGACGGCTCCTGGTGAGTCGAGATCGGATTGCGCCCGTCGCAGCAGGGCCCGGGCCGCCGTAAGCTGCCGCGCGGCCGACTCCGGCGCGGGGCCCTCCCCGGCGGCGAAGCGACGGCGGGCGCTGCCCTCCGGCAGCAGCCCGTTGAGCAGGATGCAGCACCACTTGAGGCGATACAGGGGCAGCAGCGCCCCGCAGCGGGCCAGGTGGAGGCCCGGATCAGACAGCTCCGCG
Source organism: Armatimonadota bacterium (assembly GCA_036504235.1). Taxonomy (GTDB): domain Bacteria; phylum Armatimonadota; class Zipacnadia; order Zipacnadales; family Zipacnadaceae; genus Zipacnadum. The sequence goes on from DASXVN010000005.1 coordinate 134,334, forward strand.
GCTACCGCCCCGGCGAACTCCGGGTACAGCTCCGGCGGCACGGGTACCGCCGGCTGGCAGAAGAAATCGCCGACCAGCTTAGCCGGATCGTCCCAGCCCGCGTACTCAAAGTCCAGAAAGCGCAGGCGGCCGCCCGCCTCGCGCAGGGCGTTGTGAAAACCGAAGTCGGAGGGCGACAGGCAATGGTCGGCCTCCGGCAGGGCTAGTTCCGCCTCGCGCCCCTCCAGCGCCCCCGCCACGCGCTCGCAGGCGGGCGCCAGCTCCTCCCGCACGAAGCTCTGCGCCTCGCCGCCGGTGACCTCGGCCAATCGCCGCACCCGCCGCGCCACGCACTCCCGGTGGTCGGCGAGGGTGAAGCAGGCCTCCGAGGCGGGCGGCAGGGCGCTGGCCTCCGGGAGAGGCTGGAGCCGGTGGAGCGCCCGGTACAGCGCCAGCGCCTGGCCCAGCTCCTCTCGCCCTACCTCCCCGGAAACCAGCCGCTCCCCGCACACGTACTCATACAGCGCGGCGTTCCCGGCGCGGTCGCAGGCCAGCGGTTGGGGGACGCAGCGCAGACCGTGGTCCCAGGCGAACGACAGGAAGGCCCACTCGGCGCCCAGGCGGTCGCGGAGGTCCTCCGGGTGGCGGAAGTAGACCTTGAGCGCGACCTTCCGGCCGCCGACCTCAACCCGGAAGACCCGGTTGTTGGCCCCGCCGGTCAGGGGCTCCAGGTGCGGCACGCCGGCCAGACCGGCGTGCGCCAGCAGCCGCGCTAGCGTCTCGCGAGTCGGCGCCTGGTTCATCGGCGCAGCAACTCCCCTAGCTCGGCCCACGAGGCGACCCGGGGGAAACGGGTCTCGCCCTCGTGTTGCCCGTGCGGGTCAAAGAGCACCCGGCAGACGCCCGCGGGGAACTCCGGCTCGGCCAGAAACTCGGGCAGATCGTCCACGAAGTGGGTGCAGCCGAGGGCGGCGATCCGCGCCAGCTTGTCCGCCTTGGTCAGCTCCAGAAAGACGCGGTCGGCGGGCAGGCCGTGCTCGGCCAGCCACTGCCGGGCGGCGGCGTGCAGGTCGTACTGCGGCCCTCGGAAGGGGTAGCGGGTCTTGTGGCTAATGATCCAGACGGAAACCTGCTCGCTGAGGCAGCGGGCCAGGAACTCCAGCGCGCCGGGAAAGGCCTGCGCCTCGTCCAGACGCGCGCCGTACAGGTAGCCCTGCAACTCGGTCCAGTCCTCCTCGCGGTCGCCGCGGCGCAGGTAGTCGCGGACGGCGTACTTGCTCACGGGCAGGTCGGCGGGGATCAGGCCGCGCTCCACCGCGACGCGATGAAACCCGGCGTCATAGCAGACCAGGGTATTGTCAAAGTCCACCCCGAGGCGCATGGGTCAGACCGACTCCCCGCTCAGCTCGAGTAGCGGGCGCGCCACCCGCGCGGCCTCCAGATCATCCAGCGCCTGATCAATCGCGCTCAGCGGGTAGACCGGGCCCAGCAGCGGCTCCAGATTCAGCCGCCCCGCGGCGATCAACCGGGCGTAGCGCGGAAAATCGCGGTCCGGCTGGGTATCGCCGCCCCAGGTGCCGAGCAGCCGCTTGCCCTGATTGAGCTGCCGAGGGTCGAGCGCCACCTGCTCCCCGTGGGGGGCGTTGCCCACGATGACGGCCGCCCCGCCCTGGCTGCGGACCGCGGCCAACGCCGCGCCCATGACCTCCGGCCGCCCGGTGGCCTCAATCGCGTAGTCCACGCCCCCCGGGCAAAGCCGCGCGATCTCCGCCGCCGGGTCCGCCTCCCCGGCCAGAATCACCGCAGTCGCCCCCAGTTGCCGGGCCAGGTCCAGCTTGGCGGGCACCACGTCAATCGCGATAATCGGCGTGTTCCCGGCGATCTGGGCCGCGGCTACCGCGCACAGGCCCACGCCGCCCAGGCCGAAGACGGCCAGACTCTCCCCCGGCCGGGACCCGGCGGCGTTGAAGACCGCCCCTGCGCCGGTGGCGACCGCGCAGCCGAGCAGCGCCGCGTGCCGCAGGGACAGCCCCGCCGGCAGCACCGTCAGCCGGTTCTCGCTGAGCACCGCGTGGGTGGCGAAAGTGGTGATCGCGCCGGCGTTGACGGTCCGCCCCGCCCAGTCATAGACGGTGCCGGGCACGTCGCGGCCGCTGCCCTTGATCCAGGAGAGAATCACGGCGTCGCCGGGCCGGACCTTGGTGACGCCTGCTCCGACCTCGCGCACCACCCCGCTGCCCTCGTGCCCCAGGCAGTGCGGCAGGTAGCGGTCCTCGCCGCGCCGGCCGCGGACCTCCAGCACCTGCGTGTGGCAGACGCCGCTGTAGGCGATCTCCACCAGCGCCTGGCCCGGCTTCAGCGCCGGAATCTCCAGTTCGGCAATTTCCAGCGGTCGGCCCAACTCCACCAAGACAGCGGCAGTGGTCTTCATCGTAGGCTCAACTCGTTTCCCCGGCTAGACGTCGCCGGACGCGCTCGGCGATACTCGCGGGCGTCAGGCCGTAGCGTTCCCGCAGATAGGCCTGATCGCCGGCCTCGGGGAGGAAGTAGTCGCCGGTGCCCACGCGCAGTAGACGGGCACCGGGGCGGTCTTGGTCGGCCCGCCACTCGGCCACGCTGCCGCCCAGGCCCCCCAGGACGCTGTGCTCCTCCACGGTCGCCACCAAGCGGAAGCGGGCAAAGGCCGCCGCCAGCAGCGCCTCGTCAAGCGGCTTGACCGTGTGGAAACTGACCACCTGCGTTGAGACACCGGCCTCCGCCAGCACCGCCGCAGCCTCCAGGGCCAGGGGCAGGACGTTGCCGGCCGCCAGGAGACACACGTCCTCCCCGGGGCGGACTACAAGCGCGCGGCCCAGGGCGAACTCCGGCGGCGCGGCGTGGACAGTCGGCTCGCCTTTCTTGCCCAGGCGCAGGTAGACCGGGCCGGGCTGCTGGGCCGCGGCCCGCAGGGCCAGCCGCGCCTCCACCGGGTCGCCGGGGGCCACGACCGTCATGTTGGGCAGGACGCGCAACAGGGCCAGGTCCTCGCACGACTGGTGCGTGGGACCGTTAGCGGCATAGGACAGGCCTCCGCCCACCCCCGCGATGATTACCGGCAAGTTGTGATAGCACACGTCCACCCGGATCTGCTCCAGACAGCGCGTGGTCGTGAAGGGGGCGATGGTGTAGGTGATCGGCCGCAGCCCGCACAACGCCATCCCCGCGGCGACGCTCATCATGTTGGCCTCGGCCACCCCGCAATTGTAGAATTGGTCGGGGAAGCGGGCCTTAAAGTCGTCAAACATGCGGTTGCCGATGTCCCCGGAGAGCAGGACCACCGGCGCGCCGCTCTCGGCCAGCGCGGTTAGCTCGGCGACGAAGGCGTTTCTCATACCGGCCCCAACTCCGCCTGCGCCCGCGCGACTTCCTCGGCGTTGGGCACGCGGTAGTGCCAGTTGTTGTCGTCCTCCATGAAGGACACGCCCCGGCCCTTGACGGTGTGGGCGATCAGCGCCACCGGCCGCCCGCTGCCGTCGGGAACTCGCTCCAGCGCCGCGGCGAGGGCGGCCAGGTCGTGGCCGTCCACCTCGGCGGCGCTCCAGCCGAAAGCCTCCCATTTCTCGCGCAGGGGGGCCAGGGCCAGCACTTCATTGCTGCGCCCGGTGGCCTGCCACTTGTTGTAGTCCACGATCGCCACCAGGTTGTCGAGGCCCTGGGCGGGGGCCATCATCGCCGCCTCCCACACTGAGCCCTCGTTGCACTCGCCATCGCTCATGATCACGAACACCCGGTAGTCGCGCCCCTGAATCCGGCCGGCCAGGGCCATGCCCAGGCCCAGCGACAGGCCGTGCCCCAGGGAACCGCTGGCGATCTCCACGCCCGGCGCACAGGCCGCTCCGGGGTGCTCGGGCAGGCAGCCCCCCGGCTCGGCGTAGTGGTCGAGCAACTCCGCCGGGAAGAAGCCCCGGTACGCCAAAGCGGCGTAGAGAGCCGTGGCCGCGTGGCCCTTGCTGAACAGGAGCCGGTCGCGCGCGAGATCGTCGGGACGCCGGGGGTCAATCCGCAGCGCCTCCCAGTAGGCGGCCACCAGCAGGTCCACGCAGGACAGCGCCGAGGCCAGATGCGGCGCGCCCGCGGCGTGCGACATCTGGACCAGCCGGCTGCGGATCCGGCGCGAGAGGGCCGTCAACTCGCTCAGATCGTGCTTCATGACAGGGGCCGGGCGCGCATCGTCTCGACGTTGAAGAATTTGGGGTCGGTCAGCGCTTCCGGGACCAGGCCGGCGTCGAAAGCCGCCAGCAGCCCCCGCACGGCGTCCTCGAGACTGCGCTGCGCCTCCCAGCCCAACTCGCGGCGGAGGGTCTCCGAGGAGATGTGGTAGGAGCGCCGGTCCTCGTAGGGAGTAACCTCGATCTCCACGTCCGGTCCCACCACCTCCCGCACGATATGCGCGATCTCCAGGACCGTGTGGTTCCGCATACCCGCGTTGAACACGCGGCCGTCAATCGCCGCGGCGGGATACTGGAGCATCTGCACGTACACGTCGGCAATATCCTCCACGTGAATGTTAGGCCGCTTCTGCTCCCCGCCCAGGACCGTGATCTGGCGGCGGTGATAGGCCTGGTTGGTGAGGATGTTGACCACCACGTCCAGCCGCAGCCGGGGCGAGTAGCCGCAGACCGTGGCGGGGCGGATGCTCACCGTAGTGAAGCCGGGTTGCCGCTCGGCCAGCAGTTCCTCCTCACAGATCGCCTTGTACCGGGAGTATCCGGTCAGCGGATTGAGCGGCAGGTCCTCCGTGACCTCGGCCTCTTCCTTGGGCCCATAGACGCTGGAGCTGGAGGCGAAGATGAAGCGCTCCACGCCGCTGTCGCGGGCCAGCCGCACCAGGGGCCGGAAGGAGTCGTAGTTGACCGACTTGCCCAGTTCCGGGTCAAGGTCAAAGCTGGGGTCGTTGGAGATGGCGGCGAGGTGGACCACCGCCTGGCAGCCGGGCAGAATCTGCGCCAGCAGTTGCTCGTCGCGCAGGTCGCCGGCAATGGCCGTGAACCGCGGATGAGCGGCCACCGCGCCCAGCGGCGCGTGGCCGTAGAGGAAGAGGTCCAGCACCTTCACCGCGTGTCCGGCGGCCAGCAACTTGGGAACCAGGACGGAGCCGACGTAGCCGGCCCCGCCCGTAACTAGTACGGTACTATTCGTCTCCATGAGGACCAGTATACCCCGTTTCTTATGGTAAACGCCCGCCCTCGGCGCGGGGCGCGAGGTTCTGACTAAGGCTTAACGGCCACCACCTGCAAGCCGGTGACCGACAACTCCCGTAGGCTGTAACGTTGAAAATCCGGATGAAGTGCCCCCCGCAGTTCCTCCGTCACCCAGGGCGTAATCTGCTCCAGATCCGGCAGGAAAGTGTGTCCCAGCGGCTTTTGCGCCATGCCGTAGTTGTCGGTGATGCCGCCCGCCAGGCGGTGCGGCAGGCAGTATCCCGCGTAGGCCACGGTGAAGCCGGCCGCACGGAACTCCCGCAGATAGTCGGAGGCGCGGTGCCGGAAACTGAGCGGCCCCCGCGCCCGGTACTCCTCCTCGCTGTAGCGCAAGCAGTCCAGCGGCGCGTCGTCCAGGTGCGCGTGGTCGCGCAGATCAATGTCATGGCAGCACCAGCCGCCCGGCCGCAGCATCCGGAAGGTATTGCCCAGGACCGCCGGCAGGTCGTCCACGTGCTCGAGAACCGTGATCGAAAAGAGCGTGTCCAGGGAATCGTCAGCCAGGGCCAGCGCCTCCGCCCCCACCTGGGGCAGCACCGTCAGCAGGCCGGGCCGCAGCTCCACGTAGTGGGGCTCCCCGGCGACCGGCATGACCAGCTCCTCCAGGGTGCAAGGCGCCTGGTAGAAGGTGCCCAGCAGCGCCGCGATGGTCTCGGCGTAGGAGAGGGGTAGGCGGTTGGCCACGGGCGTCAGGTTGTTGATGTAGACCCGGTCGGCGCCGGACAAGAGTAGCGCCAGGGCGAGGCCCGGATGCGGATAGCTGCCGATCTCCAGGACCTCCCCGCGCAGCGGCGCGCCGACCACCGTGGCCCCCTGCCGCAGGGAGCGCAGGCAGATGGTCAGATGAAACTCGGACCCGGCGACATTGTAGCTCAGGCGCAGCGACTCTTGCAGGGAGCGGCTGATCTTGTCCACCGAGTAGCCCGGCGGCCCCATGCCCAGCACCCGGCGCAGGGCCAACTTGACCGGCTCCGGCAGGACCCGCCTCAGTCCTCGCTTGAGATAGTGCAACATGCTCTCGGCCTCCGGAACTCCGCCCGACTTGCGGCTACTTGAACAAGGTCTCTACGTGCCGGCGCAGGGACAGCCGGCCCAGCGGCTCCCGCGTCCCTACGGTGGCCACGGCCTCGGCGCCGGCGACGTTGCCCAGGAAGCAGGTCACGTCGAGAGGCGCACCCCGCGCGGCGCACAGCGCCGTGATCGCCAGGAAGGCGTCGGTGGCGCCCGCCCGGTCCACCACCTTGACGGCCAGCGCCGGCGCCTCGTGCAGCCCTTCCTCCGGCCCGTAGCCCACGCACCCGCGCCCCCCGCGCATGGCGATCGCCCGCGACGCGCAGAGGCGCTGGGCCACCGCCGCGACCATGGCGCCGCAATCCTCCTCGCGGCTGCGGCACTCCAGGCGCAGTTCCTGCTCCGCCAGGGTGACGTAGTCCGCTCGCGGATACCGCCCCACCGAGTGGTAGCCCAGGTTGGCGGCGTCCACTTGCGTATTGACCGTGAGGTGCCGGGCACCCGCGCAGAGTGCCTCGATGGCCGCCGGGGTCAGCAGCGCGTGGCCATAATCGGCCACCACTACCAGATCGTAGTTCGGCAGGGCCTCGGCCAGCCTCCGGCCCAGCAGCCGGTCGTCAGCCTCCGCCAGCGGCTCCTCATTCATCAGGTAGTACTCCAGCAGGGGCTGCGCGAAATACGACTCGCGGTACTGGCGCCGCGTCAGGGTAGGCGAGTCCTCCCGGCGCAGGAGCAGCGGCGTCACGTTGTCCCGCAGTTGGCTCTGCAGCCACGCCGCTTCCGCCGGCTCGCTCCCCACCAGGGTGAGCAGGCCCACTTCCCCACAGAAGCCCGCCAGGTGATTGGCCACATTGCCCGCGCCGCCCAGGAAACGCTCGTGGGAGAGGTAGCGCACCGCCAGGACCGGCGCGTGGGCCGAGCGCTGCAGGGTCTCGCAGTGGTGGTACTCCTCGATGATCGTCTCGCCGACCACCAGAGCTCGGAGCGGCTGCGCCTCCTCCACCCACGGCAGAATCCCGCCCGCTCCGTAGCGCTCCCCCAACTCGTCGAGGTAGCGGTCTACCTCCTCGGGGAAGGGAGAGAGCAGCTCATTGAGCAGCCGGGAGGAGCTGGAGGTCAGGTCCTCGATATAGGCAATCTCGCCGCCTAGCTCGGCCAAGGCCGCCTCTTCCCGGATGATCTCCGGGGTGCGGTTGTCGCGAAACTCGGCGCCCTTGGCGTACAGGTGCGGCCTCAGCAGCGCCAGGCACTCCACCGCCGTGGGCCACTCGTTGATCGCGACGTAGTCCACGCAGTCCAGAGCGGCCAGGGCTTCCGCGCGCAGGGCCTCGGGGAAAGCGGGGCGATGAGGGCCCTTGTTGACGAAGCGATCCGGGGTGACGGTGACGACCAGCACGTCGCCCAGCTTGGCGGCCTTCTGCAGGTAGCGGATATGCCCGATATGCAGCAGGTCAAAACAGCCGTGGCACTGCACCACGCGTCGCCCCGCCGCCCGGGCGGCGGCCAGCACCTCGGCGAGGTCGGCCAGGGGCATCAGCTTGGAGGTACTCCACACGGGCTCTCACCTGCGCCTTCGCGGGGCCCGCCAGGCGGCCCCGTTGTCGTCCCTTGTAAGCGAATTGTACTTGCCCCCGGCAACTCCGTCCAGCCGGGACCCGGCTTAGCGCCGGAACCGGCGCGCCCAGCGCGACGCCGCCAGCGAGTCCGGTATATACTTTTTCGTCGTGCCGGCCTCAATCTCCCGCCAGCCTACCCGCGTCCCGCGCTGGATTTCTTGCCGCTTGCGCCACATCTTCCCCAGCTTGCCCCAGGCCGCCAGATGCCCCCGCAGCCGCGCCAGACCTCCGCCGCGCAGACTCCAGTGGACCAGCCCATAGAGGCGATGCAGCGCCATCGCCGGGCCGCGCTTGAGCAGGACCTGCCAGGGAACGTTCTTGAGCACTACCCAGTCGGCGTTGCGCGTGGTGCGGTGAATGACCAGCGGGGAGGCGTGGCCGTAAGTGGCGGAGATATGGTGGTAGACCCGCGCCGTGGGCACGTACCGGCATTTCCACCCCGCCAGGAACACCCGGAAGGACAGGTCCACATCCTCATAGTGGCTCTGGAAGTCCTCGTCGAAAGCGCCGACCTGCTCCAGGACCTCGCGCCGCAGGGCGCAGGCGCCGCCGCAGAAGCCGAAGACGACCTTCTCCTGCGCGTAGTCAGCCGCGGGCTGCCCCCAGCCGATCTTATGGCCGAGCAACACCGACAGCCACTCCGTGCCGGCGTTGTCCAGCAACTCCGGCTGGTCGGCGATCACCATCTGGCAGGCGACCGCGCCCACCTCCGGGTGCTCGCGGAAGGCCCGCGCGATTTCCGCCGCCCATTCGGGGACCACCAGCGTATCATTGTTGAGGAAGGCGACGTACTCCCCGGTCGCCAGGGGCAGCCCTGCATTGTTGCCGCCGCAAAAGTGCAGGTTCTGCTCCAGGCGCAGCAGCCGGACCTCGGGGTATTCCTGCGCCACGATCTCCGCGGAGCCGTCGGGAGAGGCATTGTCGATGACGATGACCTCGATCTCTGCGAGAGTCTGAGCGCGGAGCGAGTCGAGGCACGGACGGAGGAACGGTCCACCGTTGTAGTTAAGAATCAGGACCGATAGCAGTGCAGACGAACTCGGATCGCGGTTGGCTCCAGGCACAGTCACCGCCGTTCACCCCGGGAGGGGAAGCCCCAGTCCAGCGCATGCCTCTCGGCTAGTTCGCTCCGCTTGACCTTGCGTCCCTTTGTGGTCATGCCCCAAATCTCCCCTGGACTCAAGCAGCCCCACATATGGGCTGTGGACCACGGCCTCCGCTCGTCTCTTCACCCCGAGCCGGTTCCGCACCTCCTGAGCATGTCATTTCACCGAGGTCAGCGGCGCGGCCAGCCGCTCGAACTGCTCCTCATCAAGGGCCCCCCGCGCCAGCCGCTTGGGGGAGGGGGTAGGGCCGTTTACTCCAGCGGCGACCGCGCGGCCTCCGGTCGCGGCGCGACCAGCGGCGCCGGCAGGGGCGTCTCCAGCACCGCGCGGGTCACGGTATGGTCCAGATAGCGCCGATTGGAGCGCGTGATTGCCTCCAGCAGCAGGGCGCGATTCTGGGCCACAGCGGCAGGTAAGGTCGTGGTCAGGGTGGTTCCGCTGGAGGTCCAGGTGAGCGCGCTACGATTCAGGGCGTCGCCCTGGACCGTCACCAGCGTCCCCCCGGCCCGGCGGTTGCAGCTCCAGACGGAGACCGCGCCGCGGGCGTCAAGGGCGTGCCCCAGGAGGCTGTACGTCACCGCCGGCGACGCCGGCCCCATCAGGTTGATCGAGAAGCGCCACTGCTCCGGTCGCGAGAAGATCAGCAGGCTGGCGATGTCGGCGCCCGGCCGGCGGCGCAGGGAGGTCGCCTCCCCGCGCGGATCAGTGAGCGCCAGCAAGCCGTTGCAGGGACGGTCCGGGCCGACCTCCGCCATGAGTTCATTGCGGCGCACCAGGGCGGCCAGGACCAGGTCCCAGAACGGCCGCTGGCTGTGATACTGGCGGAGGGCCTCGGCCTTGAGCTTGACCTCGCCCCCGGTGAGGGGCAGCGCGTACCACTTCAGCCCGGAAGCCGCGGCGAGCGCCGCCGGGGGCTGAAGGGCCTCGCGGGGACGGTACACGGGAGGCGTGGGCCAGTCTGGGTGATGGACGAGGAAGGAGTACAGCCGGGGCACCTTACGGCCCGTCACGGCGCGCTGCAGCAGGGCCAGCTTGACGAAATCGTAGGTCGCCCAGTGGTCCGGGTGCACGTCAAAGGGCCCGGTGGTGAAGACGTAATCCGGCCGCACCTGCTCCAGCAACTGGCCCACGTCGGCCAGGACCTGCTGCCCGCAGTAGAGCGCCTGCGGGGTGTAGGAGTTGGCGTACGGGCTTCGGTTTACCCGCGTGTGGGTGGAGGTGTAGGGGTGCTCGGGCAGCCAGTAGTCCGGCGTCCAGAGCAGGTCCAACCCCCCATTGGGGTAGCCCAGCGTCACCAGCCGGTCCGCGGGGACTCCCAACGTCGCCAGGGCCGCGGCGCTCTCCTGCAAGCGGATCTTCCCCAGGCGCAGGTACTCGCTCGGCGACCGCCGCACCGCGTTCTCCGCAAAGAGCAGGCCCAACTCCGAGGCGTCGCCGCTGGTCATCAGCACCACGGTCACCTGCGCCCCCGAGCGCTCGCACTCCTGGATCAGCCCGCCGCAGCCGATCACCTCATCATCGGGATGCGGGGCGAAGATCAGCACCCGCTCCCCGGGGCCGGGTAGGGGCATGAAAGGCAACTCCAGGCGCAGGCGCATATTGGCGAGATACGCGGGGCGGTTGATGATGACGTACGAAAAGCCCCACGCGGACCAGGCCACAAACAAGAGCAGCAGCAGGCGGCGCAGCCACCGGGCCAGCCGCTTGCGTCGCGCTCGGCGGGGCCGCGCATGACGGCGCTTGGTCATCACCAGCCAGGGGCCCTGCGCGTCCTCGTAGGTGCCGCGCCCCTCAAAGCCCGCCTGTTCGTACAGGTGGCGCGCGGAGGGGTTGTCCGGCCGCACCTCCAGGCGCACTACCGGCACGTGGTGCTGGCGCAGGTACTCCAGCCCCGCCTCCAGCAGCCGCCGGCCGACGCCCCCGCCTTGCGCGTCGGGGTGTACGGCGATAGAGAGGATGCGCGAGTCGGAGAACTCGCCGACCTTTTGCGAGCGCAGGAAGCTGATCTTGTCGGCCAGCGCCAGCCGCAGGGCCCGCACCCGCACCCCGTAGCGGCCAGTCAGCCAGGACCACAGTCCGCGCAGGAGATGCCCGCGCCACACCGCCACGGTGCGCAGCCGGCTGGTGCGAACGGGGGAGAGCACGTAGCCGACCACGCGCCCCTCTAGCTCCGCAACGCGGAAGGCTTCGGGTTCGGCCTCCAGCGCGAGGTTGAAGACGTCCAGCAGGGGGGCGTCGGTAGTCAGCGTGCCCGCGACGTGGTCCACGCTCTCGGGAAAGGCAGCCGCAAAAACCGCCGCCACCGCCGGGAGATCGGCGGCGGTAGCGCGGCGGATGACGATTTCGGGAGGGCTGTTCATAGTGGCCTTACAAGAAACGCCTGTCGGCCCCCGGCAGTTTCCGACGCCGGAGTCGTTTCCGCGTAGG
>DASXVN010000006.1:0-150856 GCA_036504235.1 Armatimonadota bacterium
AGAACGGCGACGGCGAACGACCTCGGGAAGAGCCGTTTTCTCTCTCCCGCAACGCGGGGGAGAGTACCCGGCGCGGTAGCGACGGGGGAGAGGGGGTCCGCACCTATCGCTAACGGCCTCCCCCTCTCGTCACCGCGCGAACGACGCGCGGCGCCACTCTCCCCCGCAAGCGGGAGAGAGATAGGGGCAACGACAACGGCCGGCGGGGGACGTAGCCCCCGCCCTACAAAAAGCTACGGCTAACGGCCGGGCCGACCTCGCTGCGCTCGTGCGGCCCCTCCGGGGGACGGACACGGCAACGACAACGGACACGGCAGCGACAACGGCCGGCGGGGTACCCTTCGACAGGCTCAGGGCATACTGCGTGCTCCCGCCCTGCAAAAGGCCACGGCTACGGCCGGGCCGACCTCGCTGCGCTCGTGCGGCCCCTCCGGGAGAACGGACACGGCAACGACAACGGCCGGCGGGGTACCCTTCGACAGGCTCAGGGCATACTGCGTGCCCCCGCCCTACAAAAGGCCACGGCAGCGGCTTTTGGCTTGCGCCCTGCGCGGGGGACGGGTATAATCGCTGCATTGCGCTAGTGCGGGCCCGTAGCTCAGCGGTTAGAGCGGTCGGCTCATAACCGACTGGTCGCTGGTTCGAATCCGGCCGGGCCCACCATCATATCATGATTGCTGCCCACCACTCCTCAGTCCTCGTCAGCTTCAGGACTCGCTGTCGGGAGTGGCTTTTTTATTCGCAGGCGCGTTGGTGAGTATCTATGGTTGGCGTAGTCGCAGATTATCTCAAGGCCCGGCGGCACCGTCTCGGACGGCACGTGCTGTTCGTGGGTAGCGGCGCCCGGATTCCTCCTGAGGAACTCCCGCTCGGCACGCACCTGCAGACACTGGCGGCCGGCGTGGTGACCGACACTTTCGAGAGCCTCCCGGTAGAGCAGCGTCCGCTGGCGCAACTGGAGGCGTTTGCCGCGCAGGTGCCGGATCAGGCCGAGCGCATCCGCCAGCTCCGCAGCGTGGTCGGCACGGGGCGGCCGGCGGAGGGCCATGTGCGGCTGGCCAGCCTCATCAAGGACGGCTACTTCCCCGCGATTTTCACGATGGAGCCGCACGCGCTGCTGGAGCAGGCGCTGCACAACAACTTCATGGAGCCGGCGACCGACTACCATCTGGTGGTGCTGGGCGTGGATGAGCCGGAGGCCGTGCGCACCGCCTTGCAGCATTCCGTGCGGGTGGCGGTGGTGAAGTGCGGCGGCGACCTGGAGGGCCGGGTGCTGCCCATCACCGCCGCGGAGATGCGCGAGCACCTCGCCCCCTACCGGGAGATCATCGCGGACGCCTTCCAGGTGCTGGCCACCTTCACCGCCTACGTGGACCGCGACCGCCCTTTCCTGGAAATGGTGCCCAAGGCGGGCGGCAAGGTCTTCTGGATCAACCCCACCATTCCCCTGAGCGACCGCGCCGCCTTTGAAGAACTGCGCAGCGACGAGCCGGGCGCGGCGGAGTACCACAAGCTGCAGCCGGAGGTCACCTCGCTGCTGGAGGGCCGGCAGTCGCAGCGGCATATCCTGGCGCGCGAGCCGGGGACCTTCAACGACTTTTTCGCCGCCCTGGGCACGCAGCTCAAGGCGCACTCGCGGCGGGCCAGTCGCGGCCGCAACCGGGACCTGAGCGTCCTGCGGGGCGGGCCGTACCGGTTCCTGGACTACTTTGATGTGGAGGACGCCGAGTTCTTTTTCGGCCGGGAGAAGGAGACCGAGGAGCTGCTGGAGCTGGTCAACGCTCATCCCCTGACCGTGCTGTTCGGCAAGTCCGGGTCGGGCAAGACCTCGCTGCTGCGGGCCGGGCTGATGGCGCGGCTGCGCGAGCTGGACGAGGATCACTCCGGCGAGGGGGACCGGCCCCTGCTGCCGGTGTATGTGGCCTGCGGGGCCGACCCCAGCGCTAACCTGCACCGCGCGCTGGTGGCGCGGGCGGAGACTGAGGGCCTCCCCCTGCCGGTCGAGGCGCGCCAGGCGCCCGCGCCGGATCTGGCGCTGGCGCTGGCCGAGACGGCCGGGCGGGACCTGGTAATCATTGTGGACCACCTGGCGGAGATTTTCGTGAAGGTGGGCGCCAAGGTGCGGGAGCAGTTTGTGGACGAGCTGCGGGCCTGCCTGGACTCGGGCCGGGTGCGGATTTTGCTGTGCGTCCGCGAGGACTACCTGGGCGAGCTGTGGGAGTTGCGGCCGCAGTTGCCGCGGTTGATGAAGAATATGTACCGGCTCCGGTGGATGAGCCGCGAGCAGGCGGAGCTGGCCATCACTAAGCCGGCCGCGAACTTCAACATCCAGGTGGAGCGCGACCTCACCGAGCGGCTGCTGGAGGACCTCTACCGGGAGGGCGTGGAGCCGGCGGCGCTGCAGATCGTGATGTACCGTCTGTATGAGGAAGTGGAGAAACCCTCGCGCATTATCAGCGGCCGGGTCTACGACCAACTGGGCGGCGCGCAGAAGATTCTGTCCGGCTATCTGGACAAGGTGCTGCTGCAACTTCCCCTGGCCGAGCGTCCCCTGGCGCGGGCGCTGCTGCGGTCCATGGTCGCCTCCAGCGAACTCCGGGCGCGGCGGCCGCTGGCGCGGATCGTGCAGGAGGTCGGGCAGGAGCGCGAGACTACGGAGAAGGTGCTGGCGCATCTGGTGGACCACAAGCTCCTGCGGGTGGCCGAGGATGACCTCGTCCGCAGCTACGAGCTGGCCCACGAGTACCTGACGGAGGAGCTACGTCGTTGGCTGGGGGAGGAGCAAGCCCCGCAGCGCAACCTGCAGGACCTGCTGACTCGGGAACTGAACAACTACGAGAAATTCGGCTCGCTGATGGAGGCCGACCGTCTGCGTCTGCTCAGCGACCACGCGGACGAGGTCAGCATTTCGCCGGAGGAGCTGGAGCTGCTGCTGCGCAGCGCTACCGCCACCGGCGTGAAAGCCGACTACTGGTATGGCCGGACAGCGGAGCTGGGCGAGCGCCGGGACGAGGTGCTGATCTCCCTGCTTTCCGAGGCCCGGTTGCCGCGGCGGCTGACCGCCTACCAGAACCTGCCCCGGGAGCTGTCGGCCGCGTTTGTGCCGATCCTGGCTGCCGGGCTCAACGATGAATCACCGGAGGTGCGGGGGCTGGCCGCGCACGCGCTGCACAATGTGGAGCGGCAACTGGGCGCCTTCCTGTCCTCCGGGCAGCCGGATAAGAAGCGGCTGGCGGCCCGGGCGATCGGCGCGCTGGGCCTGCGCAAGTACACCCGGCGGATGTTCGACGCGCTCGCGGACGACGACCCCGGTTTCGCGACCGCGGCCGCGGAGGCGCTGCGCGGCTTTGCCGACCCGCGCCTGGTGGCGCAACTGCGCAAGCGGGTGGAGAATGTGGCGCGGGCGCCGTGGGCGGCGGCGGAGGTGCTGGGGCGGTTGGCGCATACCGATCAGGAGGTCTCGCTCCTGGAGCGCAGTAGCCAGCGGTTCCCCGACAACCCCAAACTGCTGCTGGCCCTGGGCCGAGCGGAACTGGAGGCGCGCCACCATCCCGAGGCGTTAGGCTATCTGCAGCGGGCGGCGGCTCTGACCACCGAGGCGCGGGGGCAAGCGCTGGTGCGCGAGGTGCTCGCGGAGGCGCAGGCGCGCAGCGACCGGCCGGACTTGGCCAGCGACAACTGGCCGACCTTCGCGGGTAGCGCCCGGCATGACGGGCGAGCACCGGGGGAGATGGCCCCGCCGCTGGAGCAGATCTGGGCCACGCGGACGGGCGGGCCGGTGGTGGCCTCGCCGGTGGTGGGGCGGGCGATGGTTTACGTCGGTTCGCGCGATGGCGTCTTCTACGCACTGGATAGCGCCCGCGGCGATCTGCGCTGGTCGTTTGAGACCGACGGCCGCATTGAGGGCACCGCGGCGCTCACCGAAGAAGGGGTCTTCTTCGGCTCTACCGATCAAATGCTGTATGCGGCCGACCCGGCGCGCGGCCAGTTGCGCTGGCGGCGGGAGCTGCTCGGCCCTCTGCGGGGCGGCTGCACGGTGCTGGGCGACATGGTGCTGGCCGCGGATATGGCCGGGCATATGAGCGCCTGGGGCCAGACGGAGGGAGACCTGCGCTGGAACTTCGCCACCGCGGGCGAGATTTTCTCCACGCCGGCGGCGGACCGCGGGCTGGTAGTGTTCGGCTCCTGGGACTCGCATCTGTACGCTATCGGCGCCGAGAACGGCCGCGAGGTGTGGCGCTTTTCCACCGGCGGGCCGGTGGCGTCCTCGCCGACGCTGGGGGACAAGCTGGCCTGGTGCGGCTCCGACGATGGCCATCTCTACGCGGTGGCGCTGGACAGCGGCAAGCAGGTCTGGGCGGCGAATCTGCGCGGTCGCGTGCGCGCCACCCCGGCGCTCTCGGCGACTAGTCTGGTGGTCGGCTCCGGTGACGGCGGCGTCTACTGTCTGGAGCAGGCCACCGGCAAGATCCTGTGGCGGACGCAGACCGGCGACGAGGTGCTGGCCTCCGCGCTGATCGTCGGCTCGGTCGTGTACGTGGGCTCCAAGGACGGGGCGCTGTACGCGCTCGACGTCGCAACCGGCGAAGTCTTGTGGAAGAACACCACCTCGTACGGCATCTACTCCTCGCCGGCCGTGGCGGAGGGGACCTTGTTCCTGGGATTCGACTACTACTATGTCACAGCTTTCCGCGGCTCTCACTAACCGGGTCCGGCGGGGCGGGGCTCTGCTCGCGCTGCTCGCGGGAGCCGCGCTGCTGGGTGGCTGCGGGCTGCCCCGGGGCGCGGACCGGCTGCGCCAGGACCTGATGGCCCAGTCGCTGGCCGGCCAGGCGCGGGCGGCAGTGGCGCAGGGCCCGGGCCAGGACGAGCAGGCGGTCCGGCTCGCGCAGTGGTCGCAGCAACTCGCGCCGCAGAGCCTGCCGGTGCTGCGCAACGCCGCCGGGGTGCTGCTGCAGGCGCGGGCGTGGCAGCCGGCGCTGGCCGCGACCTTGGCCCTCCAAGAGCGCACCGGCGAGGTCGAGGCCTATGAGACCGGAATGTGCTATCTGTACTTGCACCAAGGGGAGACGGGCGCTCGCTTGCTCGAGGAGTACGTCAGCAGCGCGCGGTCCCTGCACGCCACCGAGCAGATGGATGACCTGGGCCTCGCGGGGGTGCTCAATAACGTCGGCTACGTCTACGCCGACACCGGCTACCGGCTGCGCGAGGCGCTGGCCCTGACCACGGAGGCCGTGCGCCTGGCGCCGAGGAATGCTATTTTTGTAGACAGCCTGGGTTGGGCCTACTACCATGTGGGCCAGTACGACCGGGCGGCCTTCTACCTGGAGCGCGCGCTGCGCCTGCAACGTCCCGAGGAGCCGGAGCTGCTCTACCACGCGGGCGTCATCCACGCGCGCCAGGGGCAACCGCGACTGGCTCGCCTCGAGTTGCACCGCGCCTTGGACCTGCGGGGCGTGTTCCCGGAGGCCGAGTACGAGCTGCAGCGCATGAACTGGCAGTTGCCGCAGCCCCGCACCGCCAATCTAATACCTGACCAACATCAGCCATCGTAGCAGGAGGAAAACCCATGAAGATCTCGCAGCGAGCTTCCGCCATCGCCCCCTCACCGACCATCGCCATGGGCGCGCGCGCCAAGGCCATGCGCGCCTCGGGCGTGGACGTTATCTCTTTTGACCTGGGCGAGCCGGACTTCCCGACTCCGGAGAACATCCGCCGCGCGGGTTGTGACGCCATCAACTCGGGCAAGACCACCTACACCGCCGCGGCCGGGATTCCTCAGTTGCGCGAGGCCATCGTGGCGACCGCCGCTCGCGATCTGGGCCTGGAGTACACGGCCGACCAAGTCTGCGTCTCCAACGGCGGCAAGCACGCGCTGATGAATATCTGGGCGACCATCGTGGACCCCGGCGACGAAGTTATCGTGTTCGCGCCGTTCTGGGTCAGCTACCCGCCGCAGATTGAGCTATGCGGCGGGCGCGCGGTCATCATCCCCACGGGGGCCGAGACGGACTTCCAGCCTGACCTCGACCAGGTGCGCGCGGCGCTGACCGACAAGACCGTGGCGCTGCTGATCAACAGCCCCTCCAACCCCGCCGGCGCCATCTTCACCGAGGCGACGATGCGCGGGCTGGCGGAGATCGCGGTCGAGCGCGACCTGTACATTATTTCCGACGAGATTTACCAGCACATTCTCTTTGACGGCCGGAGCCACCTGAGCCCCGCCCAGCTCGGCGAGGAGGTCAAGGCGCGCACCATTATCGCCGACGGCGTGGCCAAGACCTACGCCATGACCGGCTGGCGCATCGGCTGGATGATCGCCCCGACCGCGGTTGCGAAGAAGGCGGGCAACATCCAGAGCCAGGAGACTTCCAACCCCAACACGCCCGCCCAGTACGCCTCGGTGGAGGCCCTGACCGGGCCGCAGGATTCCGTCGAGGTCATGCGGGCGGAGTTCGAGCGGCGCCGCGACTACCTGGTACCGGCGCTCAACGCTCTGCCCGGCGTGACCTGCAATAAGCCCGGCGGCGCGTTCTACGTCTTCCCGGATATTTCGGCGCACCTGGGGCGCAAGCTGGGGGATCGCGAGATCAGCGACGACCTGGCGCTGGCCGAGTACCTGCTCGAGCAGGCGCACATCAGCAGCGTGCCCGGCTCGGCCTTCGGCAGCCCCGGCTACCTGCGCTTCAGCTTCGCGACCTCGAT
Organism: Armatimonadota bacterium; assembly: GCA_036504235.1. Classification (GTDB taxonomy): domain Bacteria; phylum Armatimonadota; class Zipacnadia; order Zipacnadales; family Zipacnadaceae; genus Zipacnadum. The sequence continues at coordinate 6,706 of DASXVN010000006.1, forward strand.
GGAGCTTCTGGAAGAGGGAGTCCGGCGGCTGGGCGAGGCGCTGGGCGGGTAGGAGAAGGTTGTAGGGCGGGGGCTACGTCCGCCGCTGGCGCTAGGTGAACTCCCTGCGCGGCGGCCTGGCCTCATCCCCCGGCCCCTCTCCGTGCACTTGAGTACAAGTGCCGCAGGAGAGGGGAGAACGGCAACGGCGGACCCACCCCCGGCGGCGCAGACGCCGCCGCCCCTCCCTAAATAGGGAGGGGAAAGGCGGGAAACGGCACACCGGCGAGACGCCGGTGCCACCGACGGAAACGGCCAGAGCAAACGGCCGGCGGGGGACCCTTCGACAGGCTCAGGGCAGGCACGCCCCCGCCCTACAAAAGGCAACGGCACACCGGCGAGACCCTTCGGCAAGCTCAGGGCAGGCAGCCGGTGCCACTGACGGAAACGGCCAACGGCCCTAGAACGAGCCGAAGCCGGCGTACCAGATACCGTAGGTGAGGTCCACCGGGGCCTGGTAGGGCCACCAGTGTAGATGCGGGCCGACTACGCCCTTGGCGGCCAGGAGCAGGAAGAGCAGCAGCACCCAGCCGGCCAGTTCGCTGGCGTTGCTGTTGCGGGCCATGTCCCAGGAGAACTCGGCGGGGCAGGCGGGGCGCGCGGCGCGGCAGCGGGGCAGCAGGCGCGGGACCCTGCGGCAGTACTGGACGTAGTCCTCGCCGAACAGGCCGCTCAGGACGTTCTCCTCGGAGCGGACCGTGAAGACGTAGACCCAGATCGCGGCGAGCAGGGCGACTACCGAGAGGTAGAAGTTGTTGGCCGCCACGCAGGTCCCGGCCAGGATGAACAGGCTGCCCAGGTACAGCGGGTTGCGCGTGTACTGGTAGGGCCCGGACTGGCACAGGGCCGCGTCCTTGGTGAGGTAGCCCAGGGCCCAGGTGCGGATAATGATGCCGATCATGACTAGCGGCAGCCCGGCCAGGACGTAGGGCCACAGCGGCTTGGCCACCGCCAGGGCCAGCAGGTAGCCGACAGCGTGCAGCTTGGTGCGGTGGCGGGCCCAGAAGCCGCGCCGGGGCGGAATGTTTTCGCAACTCGGTAGGGAAGTAGACACCAGGCTAAGACCTCGCCGATAACCGCTAGATAGGGGCGCGTTGGCGCTCATTGTACCGTTTATGCGCGGCCGCGACAAGCTACGGCCGCTTCGCGCCTTCCGGCGCTCGCCGCTTTGTACCGACAATCTGCGCCCTGACGGGCGCCCGAATGGAGAGGACGCCCCATGCATAAAGTAACTTTCATCCCCGGAGACGGCACCGGACCCGAAGTGGCCTGGGCCATGCGCCGCTGCGTGGACGCCACCGGCGTGGCGATTGAGTGGGAGCTGCAGGACGCCGGCGTGGACATCATGGAGACGAAGGGCACGCCGCTGCCGCCCGAGGTCCTCGAGTCCATTCGCCGCAACAAGGTCGCCATCAAGGGGCCCATCACCACCCCGGTGGGCAAGGGCTTTCGCAGCGTCAACGTCCAACTCCGCAAGGAACTCGACCTGTACTCGTGCCTGCGCCCCTGCAAGTATTACCCGGGCGTGCGCACCCGCTACCAGGACGTGGATATCGTCATCGTCCGCGAGAACACCGAGGACCTCTACGCGGGGATCGAGTTTGAGGCAGGGACGCCGGAGTGCGCCGAGGTGACCGCGTGCATCGAGCGGCTGGCGGAGAAAGAGATTCGGCCCGGCTCGGCGATCAGCATCAAGCCGATCTCCGAGTTTGGCTCGGAGCGCATCGTGCGGTTTGCCTTTGAGTACGCCGTGGCGCACAACCGGCGCAAGGTCACCGCGGTGCACAAGGCCAACATCATGAAGTTCACCGACGGCCTGTACCTGGCGGTCGCGCGTCGCGTGGCCGAGGAGTACCCGCAGATCGAGTTTGAGGACCGCATCGTGGACAACATGTGCATGCAGCTCGTGCAGAAGCCCGAACTGTACGACGTGCTGGTGCTGCCCAACCTGTACGGGGATATTCTCAGCGACTTGGCCTGCGGCCTGGTCGGCGGGCTGGGCGTCGCGCCGGGGGCCAACCTGGGCGAGGGCCTGGCGGTGTTCGAGCCGACCCACGGCTCCGCGCCCAAGTACAAGGGGAAGAACGTGGTCAACCCGACCGCCACGATTCTCTCGGCGGTGCTGATGCTCGAGCACCTGGGGGAGAGCGCGGCGGCGCAGAAGCTGGAGCAGGCGGTGGCCGACGTCATCGCCGAGGGCCAGGACGTCACCTACGACATGAAGCCCAACCGCGACGACCCGACGGCCGTAGGCACCAGCGAAATGGCCGACGCGATCATCCGGGCGATGGGGTAGAGGCGGGGCGGGTTCTTCAGTGGCACCGGCGTCTCGCCGGTGCGCCGTGTCCGCGGTCGCGGTCGTTGCCCTTCTGGTGGGCCGTGGCTTGTATCCCGCCAGCCCTCTTGCTGTCGGCATGCGCTGGAGGAGCGCCTCGTGCAGCTTAGCCCGCACCGGCGAGACGCCGGTGCCACTGACGGAAATGGCAACTGCCCTAGCCCGCGCCGCGGGCCACGCGGAGCAGCGAGACCGGGGCGAAGCTGAGGATGACTACTACGCCGGTGGTCAGCAGGCCGAAGCTGAACAGGTGGCTGAGCCAGTCGAGGGCCAGGGTCACGTCGCGCACGGTGATCACGCGCAGGGGGGCGTCGGGCGCTAGTTGGTAGACGCCCAGCAGGATCGCCGCGGTTAGCGCGCCTACCGCCAGCAGCGCGGGGATGCCCAGCGCCACGTCGGTGCTGCTGGGGGCCAGCTCCGCGCCGATGGTGAAGGCCAGGTACAGGAACAGCCACGTGTGCCAGGAGCGGTAATCGAGCGCGGCCAGGCTGTGGTAGAAGCTGTCCAGCACCGAGCGGCCGGGGGCGTCCAGGGAGAGCTTGGCGCCCAGCGGGATCTGCAGCCACTGGGCGGCTCCCGACAGGACCAGCGCGCCCAGCACCAGCGGGGCTACGGCGGCCAGACCGGTGGCGAGCCAGGGGACGGCGAGCGGCGACCACGGCGCGCCCGGCTGGCAGGCCCCGGCGCCCGCGCGGTCGGCGACGCAGGGGATCAGCCGCCGGACCCGGTAGCCGCAGACCAGGAAGCCGACCGCGTGGCTGAGTTCATGCACGAGGTTGCCCGGCAGCCGCACGACCTGGACCACCCAGCCGCCGCGCCGGCGCGGGTGGCGGCTGGCGAAAGCCTGCAGCACCCAGACGAATAGCCCGCGTGACATGATGAACAGCAGCACGCCCTGGAGGGCGACCACGAGCAGGTTGAGGAGCATCTCCCGGGGGAACATGTGCCCCGATTATAGCAGATTTGTGCAACCTTGGCCGGAAAAAGCGGCCATACCTGACAAGGAGTAACCAAGATGAAAGTCACCGTAGTCGGAGCGGGCAACGTCGGCGCCACCTGCGCCCAGCGCTTGGTGGAGGGCGATTTGGCCGATGTGTACCTGGTGGATGTAGTGGAGGGGCTGGCCCGCGGCAAGGCCCTGGACCTGGCGCAGGCCGCGCCGCTGCTGGGCCACAGCCGCGTCATCGAGGGCGGCGAGAGCTACGAGGGGGCGGCCGGGTCCGACGTGGTGGTGGTCACCGCCGGGATCGCCCGCAAGCCGGGGATGTCCCGCGACGACCTGCTGACCATCAACGGCAAGATCGTCACCGAGGTCAGCGAGAACCTCAAGCGCGTCTGCCCGGCGGCCATTGTCATCATGGTCGCCAACCCGCTGGACGTGACCACGCACCTGGCCGCGCAGGTCTTCGGCGCGCCACGCGAGCGGATCATGGGCATGGCCGGCGCGCTCGACACCGCGCGCTACCAGACCTTCATCGCCTGGGCCGTCGGTTGCGCCCCGTACGAGGTGCAGGCGATGGTCCTGGGCGGGCACGGCGACAGCATGGTCCCGCTTCCGCGCCTGACCGCCGTCAACGGCACCCCGCTGGATGAGATCCTGGACGCGGAGACCATCGCCGCCATCGTCGAGCGCACCGCGAACGGCGGCGCCGAGATCGTCTCGCATCTCAAGACGGGCAGTGCCTTCTACGCGCCCTCCGCGGCGGTGGTGGATATGGTCAAGGCCATCGCCCGCGACGAGCACCGGATTGTCCCCTGCGCCGTGCAACTGCAGGGCGAGTATGGGCTGGAGGGTCTGTTTCTCGGCGTGCCCGCGCGGCTGGGGGCGGCGGGTGTGGAGGAGGTCGTGGAGATCTACCTCAACGAGGAGGAGCTGGCCGCGCTGCACGCCTCCGCTCAGCACGTCCGGGATACGGTGGCCGCCTGGGAGAATCTGCCGAAGGGCTAGCCAGGGAAGGAGCAACGGCATGCCGATCATCAAGTACGAAGGTCACGCCTGCCGAGTGGCGCATGACCGCGGAGAATCTTCCCGAGCCGGGGACCGTCGTGGTGCTCACTCCGGCGAACTGAGGGCCGGCGAGTCCCGGACTATCAATGCAAAAGGGCGGGGTCTGGTGACCCCGCCCTTTCTTGTTTCTGCGGTCAGCCGCTCCGCCCCCTACCCTCCGGGCGGCGCCTGCGGCAAGGTCGCCCACATCATTCCCAGGGCTCGTAGGCGGGCGATATTGCGCGCCGTGAGGTCGGCCGGGTTTCCCTGCAGCCGGTCCGCGGACAGGTCCAGGAAATGCTCGGTCAGGCCCTGCATTTCCTCGTCCGTCAAGCCTAGGAACTGACCGGCCTCGCGGTCGGCGGCGGAGAGGCCGTGAGCGCGCAGGTCAGCTTGCCGGGCCGCCAGCGCCTCCGCCGGGGTGGTGCGCAGGGCGCCCCAGGGGGTGAGGGCAGCCAGGGCCTCCATGCGGTCAGCCACGACCATCGCGGCGAGACCGCACTGGCGCTTCTGCTCGATTAGGGCCAGCGCCTGCCGGCGGATGCCCGCTTTGTCGCTCGCGGCATAGGCGCCGCCCAAGCGGTCGCGAGTGATCTGGGCGGCCCGCAGCTTGCTCCACCAGTCGAGCAGGGCGACCATCTGGGCGTCGTAGGCCAGCCGGCGCGGCTCGCTGAAGCCGGTTTCGGGCGACAGCGGCTGCCAGGCGAAGGCCTGCGGGGTAGAGACCTGGTCGAAGTCGGAGCGCGGCGGGTCGCCGCCCAGGGATCGGTTTACCTGCCCGGCGGTGGGGAAGAGCACGTCAAGAATCTTCTGCAGGGTAGAGCGGCTGTCGTTCCCGGCCTGGTCGCCGTCCGAGGAGCTGCTGCTGGAAGTGGCGGCCGAATCGTCAGAGGCGTTGCTGCCCTGATCGTTCGTGCTGTGGTTGGAGGAGCTGGACTGCGAGCCCTCGGAGGAGCCGTTGCGATGGGGGTGGTTGCGGTCCGCATCGGGGTTGTCGTCTTCGCTGTCGGCACTCGTCCAGGGCTTGGAGGTGGCCGGGTTGAGCGGCGTCATGGGACTGACGCCGGAGTCGGCGCCCGAGGCGGTGCTGCTGTCATTGCCGGCATCGCGGCCGGAGGTGGCCAGGCGCTGGCGTCCCGTCTCGCTGGGGGAGGCGACGTCGTCGGGGTCCGGCACCAGGGGGGCGAGCGGGTCGTCCGGCACGAGCGGCGCGAGCGGGTCCTCGCCATACATGGCTCTGGTCATGGTCGCTACTGCTGCCGGCAGGCTGGAGACGAAGGCAAGTCGCCCGGTTCGGTGGGGAGCGAAGCTGACCTGCCCGGGCGGCGGGGTCAGCGTAACTCGGCCGTGACCGTACTGGAGGAGCAGCGCCTGCCAACCCTCATACGCGGGATTGGCGAACAGCAGATCGGTGCTGGGGTCCTGCTCGCGGGCCGCGGAGAGCACCTCCCACAGCGCCTGCGCGAAGTTGCCCAGGTCCACCAAGCGGGCCAGGGTCTGGGCGCGAACGGCGGCGGAGGGCGGCCGCGACATGCTTTTGTCGGCGCGGGTGAGGAGGCTCTCCACCTCGCGGCGGTGCGCGACGCTCCAGGTGTAGCGGTCGGTCAGACCGGGGGTGGCGGCCCCGGCGGAGGGGCGGCCCTTGCCGGAGGGCAAGCCGGTCAGGACATAGCCGGTGTTCTGGAAATCCTGGCCAAGGGTCCGTCCGGGATGCAGAGCATTGTTGGCGGTGAAATGCAGAGCGCGTAAGGCACTGACCTTGACCCCAGCGTCTCCGGAGAGCGCCGCGGGAAGGTCGTCGGCATACTCCGCGGTGATCTGGTCCCCGCGCTGATTGGTGACGGAGAGGAGGCGTCCCCGGGCGTCGTACTCCACGGACACCCCGGCGGGGAGCGAGTACTGGATCGTGGTCTCGTGGTACGTCTCGGGGGCGAAGGCGACGAAATAGCGGTTGGGCGCGTACGACCAGCGGAAGGCGGGGACGGTGCGGTTATCCCGGGAGGGCGGCGGGTCACCGTTCAGCACGGCCACGCCCTCAATCTGCGTATAGTCGCTGACCTTGTTCGCGAACATGTTGCGCAGGTTGGCCTCCAGCTCCAGGGCCTGCTGTACCGGTCCGGGCAGGCCTACGAAGGACTGATGGACGAGGTTGTCGGGAATCAGCGCCGCGGGTTGGAGACTGCGAATCTCGCTGCTGCTGAGCAGAGTCTTGGCGGTCTGCTGCAGCACCGGAGAGCACTGGTCGAGCGGAGTGCGCGCCAGCAGAGCCCAGATCAGCAACTGGACGTTGCGCTGCGGAATCTCGGCATGGGCACACGAGTTGCGCAGAATACCGGTGAGGACGGTCGCGCCGGGGCCTTGCAGCGGGGCGAAGAGGTATCCGGCGCCGTGGGACCCGGGCGCGTAGGTTCCGGCGTGCAGGCAATAGGTCTGGCTGTAGAAGTCATACGCGCCCGGCAGCACCAGGCGCTCGCCGGTGGGGCTGGCGGGCATCTCGTCCAGCGGGGTGAGGACGCGCGGATCGTAGTGATCCAGGAAGGGGACCTCGGTCACGGCGTCGGCGATGCCAGTGGTGATCCAGGGTCCCTGCTTGCGGAGCAGTTCGAGGCCCGGGACCGGGAGGTTGATCGTGGGGACCGGCGGTTTGGGTAGCGAGACCGGGAGGTCGAAGGCGGAGCAGAAGCTGACTGGAAGCAGCAGCATGGTGAGCAGGCACAGCATACGGCGCATGGGAGTCACCTCGTATGGTGAGACACATTGTCGAGCCCTGACTTCTACTTTCTCCGGCCCGCCCCGAGTCTCCTGCTCCGGGGGGCCAGAGAGCCGGGGGGCGCCGGGCCGTGCGTTGGCGAGGAGTGTAGGGAAGTACAAGGATAGGGGCGGAAACTTGCGCATGCTTACTCGTCCGGGGCGGGGCGGAAGGGAAACCTGCAAAATCATGTCTTGACAGGCCGGTCGCGCTTTGCTATAGTCGCCGCACAACTGAACGGTTCGCTTGCGCAGGGCGCGGCCCCAGGCCGCCCTAGGAAGACGGTGCAAATCCGTCACTGCCCCGCAACTGTAAGCGGCGACGAAATCCGCACTAGGCCACTCGGGAACCCCGGGGAAGGCGCGGAGAGTAGGATGACCCGCAAGTCAGGAGACTGCTGCTGCAAGCTTGAAGTTCGTCAGCGAACTTCCACGATCACATCCTCTCGAGGGCGGAGGATAGGTCTTTTTTGTTTAGGCAAGAATGACCGCCGCTCCCTTCCTCGGAGCGGCGCTTTTGGTTGGTGCAGGTGAGACTCCTGCCGCAAGCCAAGCCCGCCCCGGTGAGCGAACCGTCGGACCAACATCCTTAGGGAGGCACCGACATCATGACTCGCCGTCACGGATTCACACTCATCGAACTGCTGGTGGTCATCGCCATCATCGCGATCCTGGCCGCCATCCTCTTCCCAGTTTTCGCCCGCGCTCGCGCCAAGGCCCAGCAGACCACCTGTCTGTCCAACATGAAGCAGTTGGGCTTGGGCTTTCTTATGTATGCCTCGGACTACGATGACAAGATGTGTCCCGCCTACTACTACACCGACAGCTATGCCGTCGAGCACGGTTGGGACTATACCCTCACCTACGACTCCAGCTTTGCGATCACGGGCACATCCGGCGGGCTGATCGAGCCCTACACCAAGAACCAGCAGATCAACGAGTGCCCCCAGGCGAAGACCATCCCGGGCAACGGGCGGCCGCTGACCGGGTATGCGTACAACGCCTCCTACGTGGGTGCTTCGCCGGACGAGGCCGCGTGGAGTGGCGTCAGCGGTCCCGCGCAACTGAGCAGCATGGGCGCACCCAGCGAGACCGTGCTGCTGGCGGACAGCGCCTTCTGGTCGGGCGGGCTCTCGGGCAACAACTACCTGCGGGCGCCGGGCGCGTATGCCTACAACTGGGTCGGCGCCAGCGTGCATTTCCGGCATAACGGCGTGGCGAATGTCGCCTACTGCGACGGTCACGCCAAGGCGGCGACCAAGAAGTTCAACATCAGCGCCAGCGACCCTAACCTGGGCGATCTGTCCGCGGACGGTTCGGCGTACGATCTCAACTAGGCGAGAGCCGCAGCGAGAGGAGGCCACGGTGAGGAAAACGCGGTTTCTGGTGGGACTACTAGCGGCGCTCGTGCTTATCGCCGGCGCTGCCCTCCTGTTCAGTCCGCGCGAAATGCCCCCGCCCGGAACCAGGACCGCGTCCGCTCCCGTGGCCTCCGCCTCGTCTGCCGCCTGGCCGCAGAGCTTCACCGATGCGCTGGGGTCGTCGCTGACCCTGGCGCAGCCGGCGCAGCGGATCGTCGCGCTGTCGCCGAACCTCGCCGAGATCGTCTGCGCCGTGGGCGCCGGCGACCAGTTGGTGGGCGTCACCGATTTTGTGCATTACCCCCCCGAGGCCGCGGCCAAGCCCCACGTGGGCGGCGTCATCAACCCCGACCTGGAGAAGATTGTGGCGCTGAACCCCGATCTGGTGCTGGTCTCCCGGGGGCTGGACCGCCCGGTGGTGGACCGGCTGCGTACGCTCAACTTCCAGGTGTATGCCTCGGACCCGCAGAGCCTGGAGGAAGTCTTCGCCCTGGTGGAGCAGGTGGGCGCGATGTCCGGGCATGAGACGCAGGCTCGGCAGCTCGTGGCCGGCCTGCGGCAGCGGCGGGACCGGGTGGTCGCGCAGGCGAAAGCCCTGCCCGCGAGGCCGCGGGTGATGCTGGCCATTGACTGGAAGGGGCTGTTCGTGGCGGGCGCGTGCAGCTTTGCCCAGGACCTGCTCAGCCAGTCCGGCGGCGTCAACGTGGTGGCCGCGATGCCGGGCATATCCCCCCAGAAGCCCTGGCCCAATGTCACCCGGGAGCTGGTGGTGTCCGCCGACCCGCAGGTGATTATCCTCGCCGGAGCGGAAGCCGCGCCCGTCGGCGGCGACGCGGCGGCGACGCTGCGGCTGCTGCGCGAGGACAAGGCCTGGGCGAATCTGTCCGCGGTGCGGAACGGTAAGGTCAGCATCCTGGACGCGGATTTGCTGACCCTGCCGGGGCCGCGGCTGGTGGACGGGATGGAGCGGCTCGTGGCGATTTTCGCCGCGGCGGCCAAGGCGGGTGACCAGGGTGGACAGCCCGCCCCTGCTGGAAGCTAGTGGCGTCACCTGCGGCTACGAAGAGCGCCCGGTCCTGCACGATCTCAGCCTGCAGGTCCGCGCGGGTGAGTTCCTGGGGCTGATTGGCCCCAACGGCGCCGGCAAGAGCACGCTCCTGCGCGTGATGGCCGGGACCCTGCGGCCCTCGGCGGGGCAGATGCGCCTGGCGGGGCGGCCGCTGGGCGAGTACTCGCGCCGCGAGATCGCCCGCCGTCTGGCCGTGGTCCCCGCGCCCGGCAGCCCCCAGTTTGCCTTCCTGGTCCGCGAGTTTGTGACCATGGGCCGCACCCCGTATCTGGGTCGCCTGCAGAGCGACCGCCCCCAGGACCGCGAGGCCGTGGACGAGGCGCTGACCGATACCGACGCGCTGCCGCTGGCCGACCGACCGATTACCGAGCTGTCCGCCGGGGAGTGGCAGCGGGTCAACGTGGCCCGGGCCCTGGCGCAGCAGCCGGAGATTTTGCTGCTCGATGAGCCTACCGCGTTCCTCGACCTTGGCCACCAACGCGACATCTTTGAGTTGCTGGTGCGGCTCAACCGTGAGCGCGAACTGACCGTGGTCTGCGTCTCCCACGACTTGAATCTGGCGGCGGAGTATTGCCCGCGACTGGCGGTACTGGCCGCGGGGAGCGTGGTGGCGGAGGGCGCGCCGGAGACCGTCATTACTTCCGACCTGATTGGGCGGGTCTATCAGGCGCCGGTGCAAGTGGACCGGGGGCCGGCGGGGCATCCGCGCGTTTCGCTGCTTTCCGAGGCGGCTTTGCAGGGGAGGGCGGAGCGATGAAGCGCTGGCGCGGGGTCGCGGTAATCGTGGCGCTGGTGCTGCTGCTGGCCGAGGCGACGGCCTTGTCGTTGGCTACCGGGCCCGCGCCGCTGGAGGCGGGACGGGCTTTCCGCATCCTGCTCTCGCCGCTGCCGGGGCTGCACGACCTCGCCGCCGACGCCACGGAGACCGACCGCAATATCGTTTTCGAGGTGCGGCTGCCGCGGTTCCTGATGGCCTTGCTGGTCGGCGCGGCGCTGGCCGTGGCGGGGGTGGTGATGCAGAGCCTGTTCCAGAACCCCATGGCGGAGCCCTCGATCATCGGGGTCTCCGCGGGGGCCGCGTTGGGCGCGACGGTCGCGCTTACGCTGGGCTTGAGCTTCACCTTCCTGGGCCTGACCGCCCTGCCGCTGGCGGCCTTCGCGGGGGCGGTGGGGGTGACCGGGCTGGTCTACGTGCTGTCGCGGCGCGGCGGGCGCACGCCCGTGGGACTGCTGCTACTCACCGGCATCGCCGTCGCCTCGCTGTGCTCCTCGATTGCCTCGCTGATTTTGGTCCGCGGCAACAACGCGCAGGTTAGCGACGTGGTCTTCTGGATGATGGGCAGCGTGGCGTACCAGGGGTGGAAGGAAGTCTACATGATTCTGCCCTACGCGCTGCTGGGCACGGTGGTCGCCTGCGTGTATGCGCGGGACCTCAATGCGCTGCTGCTGGGGGACGAGCAGGCGGCGTACCTGGGGATCAACGTGGAGCGGGTCAAGCTGGTTCTGCTGGGCTGCGGGGCGCTGCTGGCGGCCTCGGCGGTCGCGGTGGCGGGCATCGTGGGCTTTGTGGGGCTGGTGGTGCCGCACCTGATGCGGATCCTCGTGGGGCCGGACCACCGTATCCTCGTGCCGGTGAGCTTCCTCGCCGGGGGCCTGCTGGTGACGCTCAGCGCGCTGCTGGCGACGAGGCTGGGGGCGGTGCCGCTCGGCATCATCACCGCGCTGCTGGGCGCCCCCTTCTTCCTCTATCTCTTGCACCGGCAGGGCACCTACCGCTTCTGAGCCTTGGCCGGGGTGCCGCGCATGTAGGAATTCTCCACGCGGGTCAGCCGCACTTTCGAGACCTTCTCTATCTTCGAGGAGAACTCCGGAATCTCCACGACCCAACCCTCCACCAGCGCCAGGAGCGCGCCGTGCTGTCCGGGCAGCGCGTCACTGGGCTTGACCTCGATGATTTCGCCGACCTTGTGATTGCCGTACTGCTTCTCGAAAGCCTCCGGCTCGCCCAGCGTGAGGATGCAATCCTCGGGATGGGTCTCATAGGTGGCGCGGGCGTAGATGGGGATGCCCAGTTCCTTCTGCAGGGCCTCCACCTCTTCGCCGTGCTCGCCGATGAGCGCTAGAATGCACTGCGGGTCGGCCAGGATGTGGGCCGCCTGGGCCTTCTCCTTGGCCACCCGGGCGCGCAGGGTGTTGATGGCCCGCTGGGCGACCGTCTCCGGCGCGAGGATGTGGCCACTGCCGGCGCAGCAGGGGCACTTGGTCTGCAGGCGCGCCAGCAGGCTCTCGCCGGTCCGTTTGCGGGTCATCTCGACCAGGCCCAGGCGGGTGATGTGCATGATGCGGGTGCGCATGCGGTCCTCGGCGAAAGCCGTACGTAGCGCCGCCGTCACCTGCTTGCGGTGATTGGGCTTGTCCATGTCGATGAAGTCAATGACGATGATGCCGCCGATGTCGCGGAGGCGCAGTTGGCGGGCCACCTCCGCGCAGGCGTCCAGGTTCGTCTTCAGGACGGTCTCCGACAGGCTGGAGGTGCCGGTGAACTTGCCGGAGTTGACGTCAATGGTGGTGAGGGCCACGGTGGTTTCGATGTTGAGGTGGCCGCCGTGCTGGAGCAGGACCTTGCTGTTCAGGGCGCGCTCGATCTCCTGCTCCACGTTGTAGTGGTCGAAGATCGGCTCCGGCCCGCGGTAGAATTCCACCTTCTTGCGCAGGTGCGGGGCGGTCTGCTGCAGCAGGTTCAGGACCTGGTCGTACGTGACCTTGTCGTCCACGATGAACTTGTCGAAGTCCGCGGTCAGCACGTCGCGAACCACGGCGAAGACCAGGCTGACGTCGTTGTGGATGAGGGCCGGGGCCTTGGACTGCTTGGCCTTGTTCTCCAGCGAGCGCCAGACCTTGGTAAGGAAGCGGATGTCGTGCTCGAAGTCCTCTTGCCGCGCGCCCTCGGCGCGGGTGCGGACGATCAGGCCAAAGCCCTCGGGCCGCAGCTTGCCGACCATCTCGCGCAGGCGCTTGCGCTCCGGGTCGTCCTCAATCTTCTTGGAGACGCCGACCTTGTCGCCGTCGGTGGTGAGCACCAGGTAGCGACCGGGCAGGGAGATGTGCCGCGTGGCGCGCGCGCCCTTGGTGTCCAGGGGGCCCTTGGTGACTTGCACCAGGAACTCGTCCCCGGAGGAGACCACGTCCTGGATGCGGGGGAGCTTGCCGGCGCGGCGGTCGCCGCGGGGCGGCTCCTCGGGCATGGCGTCGGAGACGTGCAGGAAAGCGTTGCGCTCAATCCCCGCGTGGACGAAACAGGCGTCCAGGCCGGGAACCACGTCGGTGACCTTGGCGAGGTAGATGTTGCCTACCACGTCCTCCTCAGTCTCGTGCTTAAGCTCCAGCAGGCGGCCGCCTTCCATGATGGCCACCCGAGTTTGGGTTCGATCTACGTTGGCGATGATATCAATTGACATTGGTCTAAGCCTCTCTCGCAGCCGACCCGGCCCGGGGCGCCGGTGGCGGCTGCTCTTCAATCATTGAGGCGCAGATAACTGCGCACAGTACGTTGCACCCGGAGCTTCGGCAGGCCGGCGATTTCCGCCAGGACCTGCAGAATTTCCTCGGGTTTGGCCAGGCAGTCGGGGTTAACCGACAGCTGGGCCAGCAAGGTTGCGTCGTCCCGAATGGCCAGCTCGCCCACGCCGGCGCGCAGGTTGATCGTGGTCAACTGGGACTTAGTCTGACGCTCGCGGAGCCACTCCGGCTCAGCGAGAAAACGGGTCGCGGCGTCAGCTACGAGCGCCGCCTCCTCGGGGTCGGCCAGGGTGAACTCCCAGCCGGCCCACTGATAGTCGGCCAGCGGCGAGCGCCGGCCCCGATGCGTTATCTCCGCGTCCACCAGCGGCAGGCAGCCGGGCAACTGGCGACTGAGACTCCGCGTCATGTCTTCCAGCGCGGGAACGTGCGCCAGGTTCAGGCAGCACGGCTCGCGGAGGCCCTCCACGCCCAGGGGCAGCGGGGGGCCGAAGCTGATTTCGGCATGCGGATGGAAGCCCTCCGTGTACGCCACCGGCAGCTTGGCGCGGCGGACGGCGCGATCCATAACGCGCGCGAGGTCCAGGTGTGACAGGAAGCGCCCGCGCTCCAGCTTACTGAAGTGAATTATAGCACAAGGACGGCGGCCCTCCGGCAGGTTACTCATCGCCGGCCTCCGGGGAGGCGGCGCAGGCCGCGCTGATCCGGCGCATCCCGCAGCCGGTGCAGCCGCCCGCGCGGCAGTCCGGAGTGGGCTCGCCGGGCTCGGTCTTTTGCCACTCGGCCTGCAGATAGCGCTTGGTCACGCCCCAATCCAGATGGTCCCAGGGCAGCGCTTGCTCGGGGTCCCAGGCGCGGGTGGTCTCGGCGGCAAAGTCCAGCCCCGCCGCCGCGCAGGCCTGCTCCCAGCGCTCCAGCGAGAAGTACTCGGACCACGCCTCCAGTTGTGCGCCCGCCCGGAAAACGTGCTCGATGACGGCGCCCAGCCGGCGGTCGCCGCGGGCCAGCAGCCGCTCCACCAGGCCGGTGTCGGGGGCGTGCACGGATAGGCGAATCCCGCGCGTGGGCATGGCGGCGCGCAGCAGTTCCTGGCGGCGCCGGACCTCCTCCGGCGGCGGGGCCTGCACCCACTGGAAGGGGGTGTGCGGCTTGGGCACGAGCGTGGCGACGCTGACCGTCACGTCCAGTCCGCGCGGGCCGCGCGCGCCCTCTTTCAGGCGCTGGACCAGGTCGGCGATGCCCAGCACGTCCTCGTCGGTCTCGTAGGGATGCCCCAGCATGAAGTAGAGCTTGACCTGTTTCCACCCGTTGCTGGTGGCCGCGCGCACCGCGGCGAACAGGTCTTCCTCGGTGACGCCCTTGTTGATGATCGAGCGCATCCGCTCGGTCCCGGCCTCCGGGGCGAAGGTCAGGCCGGTCTTGCGCACGCGCTTGAGCCGCTGGGCCAGGCTCACGCTGAAGGTGTCGGTCCGGAGGGAGGCCAGGCTGACGGCCACCGCTTCCTCGGCCAGGTCCTCGTGGAGCGCGTCCAGGAGTTCCTCAATGTGCGAATAATCGGGGCAGTTGAGGGAGGCCAGGGAGATCTGGTCGAAGCCGGTCTGGTCGATTAGCTCCCGGGCCTGGCGGCGCAGGGTGTCCACGGAGCGCTCGCGCACCGGCCGGTAGAGCATCCCGGCGGCGCAGAAACGGCAGCCGCGCGTGCAGCCGCGCGCGATCTCCAACTGGCCGCGGTCGTGGATCGCCTCCACCCAGGAGAGCACCGGCGCGGTGGGGTAGGGGGCGGCGTCCAGGTCGGCCAGCAGGCGGCGGCGCACCACCGCCGGGGTGGTCGCCTCCCGCGGCTGGGGGATCAGCAGCCCCTCGGCGCTGACCGCCGTCTCGTACAGCGCGGGCACGTACAGCCCCTCGAGCTGGGCCAACTCGCGCAGGAGCGTCTCCCGGTTGGCGGCGGAACGGTCCGCGAGCCAGGCCGAATCGGCCACCACCTGGAGTAGCTCCGGCAGGACCTCCTCGCCGTCGCCCAGGACGAACGCGTCAAAGAAATCGGCGACCGGCTCGGGATTGGCGACGCAGGGACCGCCACCGATGATCAGCGGCTCGGCCGGTCCGCGCTCGGCGGAACGGAGCGTAATCCCGCCCAAATCCAGCAGGGCGAGCACGGTGGTGTAGGTCAGCTCGTACTGGAGGGTGAAGCCGACCACGTCGCAGGTGGCCAGCGGCGCACCGGTCTCCAGGGTGGTCAGGGGCAGGCCGTGCTCCCGCATCTGGGCCGCGCGGTCCGGCCAGGGGAAGTAGACGCGCTCGCAGGAAAAGTCGGGCAGGCGGTTGACGACGTGGTAGAGGATATGCGACCCGAGGTGGGACATTCCCACCTCATAGAGGTCGGGGAAGGCCAGGGCGAAGCGCACGCGCACCGAGTCAGGCGGTTTTACGACCGTGTTGAACTCCCCGCCCACATAGCGAGCCGGTTTCTCCACGGTCAGCAGAAGTTCTTCTGATTG
This sequence comes from Armatimonadota bacterium, assembly GCA_036504235.1. GTDB lineage: Bacteria > Armatimonadota > Zipacnadia > Zipacnadales > Zipacnadaceae > Zipacnadum. Next base: position 22,265 of record DASXVN010000006.1, read on the forward strand.
CATCAAACAATTGCCTTTGCCGGGCTCTCCTCAGCGGGAGGCCCGGAGCAGTCGCCGCCGGACGCGCGCCGCCGGTTAGTCCCGGGGGCTCGCGCCTCGGCCCGACCCAAGATTTTCGGCCCGCGTCGCCTAGCTCCACATCCCGGGCAGACACTCGCCGAGGCGCTTAATGGCCTCGCGGATCTGTCCCAGTTTGTCAGCACCCTTAATGGTGAGCGACATGCGGAACCAGCCCTCGCCGGACTCGCCGTAGGCGGTGCCGGGGATGACCAGAACTTGACATTCCTTCAGCAGGGCGGCCGCGAAGGCGGCGCTGCTGGCAAAACTCGGGGGCACCGGGGCCCACACGTAGAAGGTAGCTTTCGGCTTGTCCAGGGACCAGCCCAGCGAGTTGAGCCCGTCCACCAGCGCATCGCGGCGGCTCTGGTACTCCGCGCACATCTGGGGAGCGAACTGCTCGTAATTCTGTAGGGCCGCAACGCCGGCGCGCTGCACGGCCATGAAGGTACCGGAGTCAATGTTGCTTTTGACCTTGGACAGGGCCGCGACGTGGTCCTTACCGCCCCAGGCCCAGGCGAGGCGCCAGCCGGTCATATTGAAGGTCTTGGAGAAGGAGTGCATCTCGATGGCCACGTCTTTGGCGCCCTCCACCTCCAAGATGCTGGGCGGCCGGTAGCCGTCGAAAGCGACTTCCGAATAGGCCGCGTCCTGCACGATGAGCAGGTCCCACTTCCGCGCATACTCCACGGCCTCCTGGTAGAAATCCAGGCCGGCGACCGCGCCGGTGGGGTTGTTCGGGTAGTTCAGGAACAGCAGCTTGGCGGCCTTGGCCACCGAAGTCGGGATGGCCGAGAAGTCCGGCAGGAAGCCCGCCGCCGGGTCCAGGGGCATGGGGAAGGCCGCGCCGCCCGCCCAGGTGGCCTGGACCTTATAGACGGAATACGCCGGCTCGGGAACCAGCACGACATCGGAGGGGTCAATGTACGCCCAAAGGATGTGCGCCAGGGCCTCCTTGGAGCCGATGCAGCCCTGAATCTCGCCGTCGGGGTCTACGTCAATCCCAAAGCGGCGCTTACCGAAGTCGGCGATCGCCTGTTTGTACTCGGGAATCCCAAAGCCGCTCTCGTCATAGGGGTGCGTGGCCGGGTCCGCGGCCGCGGCGGCCAGGGCGTCAATAACGAAGCCCGGAGTCGGCATGTCGGGGTCGCCGATGCCGAAGTCAATCGGCTCGATCCCCTGCGCCTGCATTTCGCGCTTGATAGCGGCAATCTCCCGGAAGGGATAGGGCGGGATTCTCAGTAACCTCTGGGCGACTTCCACAACTCGAACCTCCTGAAGGTGGTGATCCGGACTCGGCTCTAGAGTCGGGCCGGCTCGATGATTTCGGGTCGCACCGTGGCGGTGTATACCTCGGTGGCGGGACCGGTGAGGAAAAGGTGATCGTCGGCGGCCCACTCGATGTCCAGGGCGCCGCCGAGCAGGTGGACGCGGACCTGGCGACCGGTGCGCCCGGTCAGGGAGCCGGCGACGGCGGTGGCCGAGGCCCCGGTGCCACAGGCCATGGTCTCCCCGGACCCGCGCTCCCAGACCCGCATCTCTATATTGGTGCGGTCCATCACGCGAGCAAATTCCACATTGGTGCGGTTGGGGAATAGCTCGTGGTTCTCAATGAGCGGACCCACCTCGGCGACCGGGAAGTTGGCCACCTCCGGCAGGAAGATCACGCAGTGGGGGTTGCCCATGGAGACCGCGGTGATGGGGAAGAGGTACTTGCCCATCGTGAGCGGCTCGGCGATCACCGGCTGGTCCGCCGGCTCGCCCCGCATGGGAATCTCCGCGCGGCGCAGCCGGGGCTGGCCCATATCGGCGCGGACGGTCGCCACGCGGCCGTCTTCCACCTGCAGGGCCAGGCCGATCAGGCCCGCGGCGGTCTCGATCTGCAACTCCCGCTGCGAGGTCAGGCCATGGTCGAAGACGTACTTGCCGAAGCCGCGCACTCCGTTGCCGCACATCTCGGCCTCCGAGCCGTCGGCGTTGAGGATGCGCATCTTGAAGTCGCCCACCGTGGAGGGCTCCACGAGGATGATCCCGTCGGCGCCGGCACCAAAATGGCGGTCCGACAGCACCGCCGACAGCTTCGGGATGGAGAACCCGCTGAGGTCCTGGCGCGCCGTATCTATATAGAGGTAATCGTTACCCAGGCCATGCAGCTTGGTAAATTCCATCAAGGGCCACTTCCTGAAAGTCGGGAGGCAAATCCCGGATATGGTCGGGGGCGGCGTTGCCGCCGCCCTGTATGAATTTCATACAACTAGTTGCCGCTGAGCTTCTGCCCCACCGAAACCAGATGCTGCGTCAGACGGTCGCGCTCCGCCGCGGTGCTCCAGGTGAGCCAGGTGAAGCCGAACTCCCGCCGGAACCAGGTCAGTTGCCGCTTGGCGAAGTTGCGCGTCTCCTGAGCGATGGCTTCCTGCGCCTGCTCGAGAGACAGCTTGCCCTCCAGCACCTCATAGAGGGTGGGATAGCCCAGAGCGCGCAGGGCGGGCAACTCCGGGCTTAAGTTCGCTTCCCGCAGCGCCGCCACTTCGTCCCGCCAACCCGCGCGCAGCATGACCTCGACCCGTTGGGAAATGCGCTCGTAGAGCAGATCGCGGGGGCAGGTCAGCACGTAAGCTAATACAGTATACCGTATGTGCGGGGTCCGGTCAACGTCGGCCCAGTCGGACAGCGCCCGGCCGGTGCTCTCCCAGACCTCCAGCGCGCGCACCATGCGCCGCTCATCGTTCGGCGAGATCCGCGCCGCGGCGGCCGGGTCCACCTCCGCCAGGCGCCGGTGCAGCGCCTCCGGGCCCTCCGCGGCCGCCTGCGCTTGCAGGCGCTCGCGCAAGAGGGGGGTCAGCTTCGCGGACTCGGGGGGGAGGGTGTAGTGGCGCAGCAGGGCGCGCAGGTACAGTCCCGTGCCCCCGCAGACGATGGGTAGATGTCCGCGGCTCCAGGAGTCCCGGGCCGCCTCCGCCGCGAGGTTCTGGAAGTGGGCCACCGTGTAGCGCTCGCGGGGGTCGCGCTCGCCGATCAGGTGAAAGCGCACCCGGCGCTGCTCCTCCGGGGTGGGCTGGGCGGTGCCGATGGCCATGCCCCGGTAGATCTGGAAGGCGTCCGCGGAGATGATCTCGCCGCCCACCGCCTCGGCCACCTGCAGGGCCGCCTCCGTCTTGCCGGTCGCCGTGGGGCCGGCGATTACCAGCAGGGGGATAGGCGGTTCTGCGAGATTCATCGGTGAAACCGCCGGTCTACCTGGTTCTGGGGGAAGTCAATGATGATGGGGTCGCCGTGCGGGCAGACCGCCGGGGTCTGCGTGGCCAGCAGGTCGCGGAGCAGGTTCTGCATCTCCGCCGGGGTCAGGCGCTCGCCCGCGGTGATCGCCGCGTGGCAGGCCACCCGCGCCAGGAGTTCCTCGCGCGCCAGGTGCCACTGGGCGGGCAGTTCCGACTCGGCGAGGTCCGCGGCCAGCTCGCGCAGGGTCATCAGCGGGTCGCGATACGCCGCCGCCGCGGGCACCGCGCGCACCAGGAAACTGGAGCCGCCGAACTCCTCGAGCTGGTAGCCGAGCTGTTCCAGGGCCTCACGGCTCTCCGTCAGCCCCGAGAACTCCGGCCCGGTCAGTTCCAGCGTCTGGGGCAGGGCCAAAAGCTGCGCGGGGCCGCGCTCGGCCTGCTGCAGGAGACGGTCAAAGAGCACCCGCTCGGCCGCCCGGTGCTGATCCACCAGCACCAGCCGCTCGGCGGAATGGGCCACCAGATAGCGGTTCCACAACTGCCCGAGGAGTTGCAGATGGCCGGGGACCGGGGCGGTCGCCGGCGTCTCGCGGGGGGCTCCCTCCGGCTCCTCGCCGTAGAGTTCCAGGCCCACATCGCGCTCGTCCACTTCGGCGAAAAAGGGGTTGACGCGTAGCCGCTGAATCTCGCCGCGGCGGTCGAAGTCCGGCGGCTCAATCCGTCCCGCCGGGAGCAGCCCACCGGGGGCAGCACCGGCGGAGTTGTAGCGCTGGTCGAGCGAGCGGTAGCCCTCGCGGGCCAGCGCCTCGGACACCGCGCGCTCCATCAGCGAGAAGCTCTCGCCGGGCCGCTTGAAGCGCACCTCAATCTTGGTCGGGTGGACGTTGGGGTCCACCTGGTCGGCCTCGATGGTCACGTGCAGCACGCAGAGCGGCTGGCGGCCCGCCGGGAGCAGCATCCCGTAGGCATGCGCCAGCGCCGCCGCCAGGCTCCGGGAGCGCACGTAGCGCCGGTTTACGTAGAAGAACTGCTGGGCGCGGTTGGCCCGCAGCACCCGGGGCGAGGAGACGTAGCCCTGCACGCGCAGGCCGCCGACCTCCAGGTCCACCGCGACCAACTCCCGCGCCAGATCGCTCCCCAGGCAGGCCGCAATCGCCTCCCCCAGGTCGCCGGAGCCGCTGGTGGCGAGGAGCTGCGCATCGTTGTGCAGCAGCCGCAGGGAGACCTCCGGGTAGGCCAGGGCCAGGCGGGTCACCCACTCCTGGCAATGCCCGCGCTCGGTGGCGGTGGTGGCGAGGAACTTGCGGCGCGCGGGGGTATTGTAGAACAGGTCGGCCATGGCCACAGTGGTCCCCGGCGCGCTGCCGATCTCCTCCAGGGCGGTGATCTCGCCGCCGTCCACGGTGATCACGGTGCCGGCCGGGGCGTCCGCGGGCCGGGTCACGATCTTCAGCCGCGAGACCGCGCCGATGCTGGGCAGGGCCTCCCCGCGAAAGCCCAGCGTCTCAATGCTCTCCAGGTCCTCGGCCTCGTTGATCTTGGAGGTGGCAAAGCGGTGTACCGCCAGCACCAGGTCCTCGGCGGTCATGCCGCAGCCGTCGTCGGTGACCTGGAGCAACTCCTTGCCGCCCTCGCGCAGGCGCACCTCAATGCGCCGCGCCCCGGCGTCGATGGAGTTCTCCACCAGCTCCTTGAGCGCACTGGCGGGACGCTCCACCACCTCGCCGGCGGCGATCAGGTTGGCCAGATTGTCGGGCAGAATGTGGATGCGGGACACGCGTTTGCCTCTTGGTTGCGGACTCTAGACGCCGCGCAGGTACTCGCGGAGTTCGCTTGCGCTCTGGGGCAGGATTTCTTCGGGCGGGAAGCAACTGATCCACTCGCCGGACAGCGCGCCCGCATAGCCGGCCGCGGCCAGCAGGCGGATCGCCTCGGCGTGGGGGACTTGGCCGGCGCCGGTCAGGGCCGGGGTGAGCTGGTCCACGTCGTCCTCCGGCCAGGTGTAGTCGTGAATGTGGCAGTGGTAGACCTGGCCCTGCAGGTTCTCCCAGGACTCCTCCGCGGTCTCGCCCATGCGGGCGGTGTGGAGGATATCCCAGCAGTACCCCAGGCGGGGATGATCCACGCGGTTGATGACCCCGGCAGTCTCGGCCGAGCGGCAGAAGCGGTCGTGGGTCTCCAGGCAGAGGTTGACGCCGCATTTGTCGGCGACCTTGACGCACTGCGCCAGCGCCGCGGCGACCCGGTCCTGGCTCTCCTCCAGCGTGGTTTCCTCGACCGGCAGGCCGCCGAAGACGCGCAGATTGGGGCTGCCCAGATCGGCGGCCAGCTGCAGGTAGCGCTTGGTCTCCTCCACCGCCTCGGCGATCTGCTCGGGCTGCGGGAGGTTGTACTTCAGCGAGGTGGCGACGCAGGCGATCTCCACGCCGCAGTCCTCGCATTGGGATTTGATATCGGCGCGCTGGCGCTTGGTGGCGCTGAGCTCAACGCCGTGCTTCTGGTTGCCGCAGCGCGGCTCCAGGGCGTCATAGCCATAGCGAATGGCGGCGGTGAGGTGCTGCTCCAGGCTCCAGTCGGGTGCGACCCATGTCATAAAGGCCAGTTTCATGGGTGATACTCCTTCAGATGATGATCTAAGAAAAGCGACGCGACAGATAACGGCTGCCGGCGAGGCCGAAGCGCAACAACTCGCGCCCGCCCCGGTCCGGGTGAATACCGATGCGCACTCCTGAGGTGATCTCGGCCGGGTCGCCGGGCCCGCGGCGGACGGTCAGCGGGGGAGAGGTGATATCGCCCCCGTCGTAGCGATCATCAATATCCAGCGCCTGCGTGAGCTTCCCCGGTCCGCTGCACAGCTCCCGCAGGCTCTCCCGGCCCCGGCGGCGGCGCATCAGGTCCAGGCCCGCCACCGGCTCCAAAGCGCGGATCAGGACGGCCTCCGGCACGCCCGCCGGCTGGGTGACCAGGTTCAGGCACCAGTGTACCCCATAAATGCGGTAGACATAGATGGTGCCCGGTGCCGCGTACATCGGCGCGTTGCGCTGCGTCTGCCCCCGCCAGGCGTGGGAGCCGGGGTCGCCGACGAGGTAGGCCTCGGTCTCCACGATGATTCCGGCCGTCGCGCCCTCCGGCTGCTCGTGGACCAGGAGTTGCCCCAGCAGGCCGCGGGCGACCTCCACGGTCGGCTGCAGGTAGAAGTCGGCCGGTAGAATATGCGCTTTCATAAGCACAGAAGATTTCCGGGAAAAGGCTCCGGGCCGAGGTTACGCCACCTCGCGAGGTGGGTATACTGGAGGCGCAAGGATGAACCTGACAGACTGGATCGGCTTAGCATGAGAAAACCCCAAGTGCCCCCCTGCGGCCGCGTCCAGTTGGGTTCATCCTTGCACTTTTCCCGGGGGTAGCTTCCCTGAAAGCCCCCCGAACACCTGCCCGGAGAGCGTCACTTCGTCGGGCGGGGAAGAAAGCGTCACGCGGGGCTTGACACCCGGGCGCAAGTTGACTATATTATAGCCCTGTGCCGAAGTGGTGGAATTGGCAGACACGCTGTCCTCAGGAGGCAGTGGGCGCACGCTCGTGCCGGTTCGAGTCCGGCCTTCGGCACCAGATTGGCCCGCCGGCGACGTCTCACTCTGAGGCGTCGCCTTTTTTTGTGCGTCGCCGCAGCAGTAGACTCTCCCGCGAGCCGTCCGCGGTATTGGCCGCGGAATCATGTCTTGTGGGAGGAAGACGAAAATGCAGTTCAAGCACCTCGTAGTAGCGCTGTTGGTTTTGGCCGTCAGCGCCCCCCTGGCTCTGGCCGGCGATGTGGTGGCCATGCCCACCGGCAACTCGGTCCCCGCCAAGACCGTTCAGGTCAACTACATCTACTGGAACACCGACGCAATCAACACCCCGGTCGGCAAGGTTCGCGATTTCATCAACATTGGTGAGGTCTTCGTGGGCGTCACCGATCGGCTGGAGATCGACTACCTGTACGCCGCCCCGCAGGGCTGGGACAAGGTCTCCGACAACAGCTTCGTCAATGAGGTAAACGCCTACTATACGGTCGTCAAGGAAGCCCCGGGCCGGCACCCGCAGCTCATCCTGGGCGCGACCAACCTCACTGGCGCCGACTGGCTGCCCAGCCTGCAGCGGCCCAACCCCGACGGCGGCGACGATCGCGTGTCCCCCTTCGCCGTGGCGTCCTACAACATCCAGACCCCGAATGGCGCGCCCAACTGGGACAAGCCGCTGGTCCGCGCTCACCTGGGCTTTGGCACCGGCTGGCATGACAACGCCTTCTTCGGTGGCGTGCAGACCATGTTCACCCCGAAGATCGGCCTGGCCGTGTTCAACTACCAGCGCTACCCGGCGTACCTGGTAGCCTACATGCCGATTCCGGGCATGGAGCTGAACGCGGGCTACGATCACGGCGCGCCGCTGGCGCACGTGAGCTACAACCTGCACTGGTAGCAGTTCGCCAGGAGCAGACCGAGAACCATCCGGGCGGCGCCTTAGCAGGCGCCGCCCTTTTTCGTGCCCGCTCGGCGCGGCGCGCAGAGCAGTTGGGGAAGGTCCACCCGCCCGCGACAGCGAAAAGCGCTGTGTTACGTACAAACCCCGGCGGGCGCCGCTGCGCCGGTCGGAGAGACAGAAGGAGGACTATCAGCCCATGACCCAGTTCCATCTCTCGTATTACGGGCAGGCGCTGGTCACGCTGGCGCTGCTCGTGCTGGGCGCCACGCTGGCCACGGCCGACCTGACCCTCCCCTCGGTGATCGGGGACCACATGATCATCCAGCAGGGCATACCCGCTCCGATCTGGGGCAAAGCCGCCCCCGGCGAGCAGGTTACCGTCAGCTATGCCGGTCAGACCAAGCACGCCACGGCCGACGCCGAGGGCCGCTGGATGGTCAAGCTGGACCCCGTGACCGCTCAGCCGGGCCAGCGGGGCCGCATGATGCGCATCGCCGGCCGTAACAGCCAGATCGTGCTCCGCGACCTGATGGTGGGCGAGGTCTGGGTCTGCTCCGGCCAGTCCAACATGCAGTTCGCCACCGTCCAGAGCATTAACGGGGAAGCCGAGGTTGCGCAGGCCAACTACCCGCAGATGCGCCTGTTCACCGTGCCCAACGTCACCGCGCCCTTCCCGCAGGAGAACTGCGGCGGCCAGTGGCTGCCCTGCTCGCCGCAGACCGCCGCCGGCTTCTCGGCGGTAGGCTACTTCTTCGGCCGGGACCTGTTCCAGAACCTCGGCGTCCCCATTGGGCTGATCAACACCTCCTGGGGCGGCACCGTGGCCGAGGCGTGGACCAGCGCCGCGGCGCTGCGCGCCAAGCTGCCGGAGTTCAACGCGGCGCTCGACATCATCGCCGGCCCGCAGGACGCTATGACCCAAGCCACGGAAAACTACCGCAAGCAGGTAGACGCGTTCAACGCGGCCACGCTGAAGCTGTACGATATGGAAGAGGACGTGGCGAGCGCTACCGCCGGCCGGGCCCGGGCTGACTATGATGACAAAGCCTGGAAGCAGATGCCCCTGCCGGCCGACTACCGCACCGTGCTGGGCGAGACCTACGGGCTGGTCTGGTTCCGCAAGACCGTTGACATCCCTGCCGCCTGGGCGGGCAAGGACCTGATTCTGCGGCCCGGTCCCATTGATGAAGTGGACGTCACCTGGTTCAACGGCGTCGAGGTCGGCGCCAAGGGCAACAGTCGTGCCCGCCAGACGCAATACTGGAATGTCGCCCGCGAGTACAAGGTGCCCGGCAACCTGGTTAAGGCGGGACCCAACGTAATTGCGATCCGGGTCAGCAACATCTACGGCCAGGGCGGCCTGTGGGGCCAGCCGGGAGACACCATGTTCGTGCAGAGCGCGGACAACTCCGACAAAACTCACGTGTCTCTGGTCGGCAACTGGCGCTATGACGTAGAGTTCAAGCTCCCCGTCATGCCCGCTGACCCCAATAACCCCAATCGTCCCAGCATGCTCTATAACGCCATGATTGCCCCGCTGATCCCGGTCGGCATCCGCGGCGCTATCTGGTATCAGGGCGAGTCCAACGCGGGGAACGCCACCCAGTACCGCACCCTGCTGCCCACCATGATCACCGACTGGCGGACGCGCTGGGGCGAGGGCGACTTCCCCTTCCTGGTGGTAAGCCTGGCGAACTACACGGAGCGCCTGGCCCAGCCGCAGGACAGCCAATGGGCGGAGCTACGCGAGGCCCAGGCCCTGACCGCCGAGCGTTACCCGAAGGTCGGTCTGGCCATGGCCATCGACATCGGCGACGCGGCCGATATTCACCCCAAGAACAAGCAGGAAGTGGGCCGCCGGCTGGCGCTGGACGCCGAGGCGATGGCCTACGGCGAGAAGGTCGTCTACTCCGGCCCGGTCTTCCGCAGCCTGAAGGTGGAGGGCGGCAAGGCCGTGCTCAGCTTCTCGCACGTGGAGGGCGGCCTGGTGGCCAAGGGCGGTCCCCTGACCGGGTTCGCTATCGCGGGCGCCGACGGCAAGTTCGTCTGGGCGAAGGCCGAGATCCGCGGCAGCCAGATCGTCGTCTGGTCCGACCAGGTAGCCGCGCCCGCGGCGGTGCGCTACGCGTGGGCCAATAACCCGGAGTGCAACCTGTACAACGGGGCCGGGCTGCCGGCGGTGCCCTTCCGCACTAACCCGCCCGCCAAGTAGCCGCAAGTCAAGCAGCAAACACCAAGGCGGCCTCCCTCGGGAGGCCGCCTTTTCTTTTGGTCCATTGGCGTCAGTCCGCGCTACTCAGCCGGGGCGGGGAGCAGGAGATCGGTGCGGTCACCGACGACCTTAAGCTGGAGGTGCTCCGGGTCAGCCCGGCCGATCTTCCACTGGTCGGCGGCGGCCTGCACGTAGTCCGGGGCGGGCGTCAGCGGCCAAGGCGCGCCCTTCACCAGCGCCCGCTTGGCCTCGAGAAGCTGCCGGCCCAGGGCGTCCAGGGCGACCGGGTCTCGCGAGCAAAGCAGGCCCCGGTACTCCCAGCGCGGCTTAGGGTCAGCAGCGGTGGGCAGCTCGTAAAAGGGGTTTGTGCAGTCCAGCAGGTGCAGCACTACACGGCCGGCCAGGGGCGGGCGGGCGAGTACCGAGCCGATCTCGGGGGGAGAGGCGAGCAGCCGGAACATGGTGGGCGGGTCCACGGCACTGAGGCAGTTGTACAGCGCCCCGGTCATGCCCAGGACCGCGTGGGGCCGCAGGCAAGCGAGGTTGACGATCTTGTCGCACTGATCCAGCACCAGGCGGCTGTAGCCTCCGCGATAGCCGGCCCGGTCCGCGCCATACACGCGCACGCCGGGACCGGAGTCCCCCAGCGCGAAGCCGGCGGCGAAGAGGTCCGACTCCCGCGCGGAAAAGATGAAGAGGTTCTCGGGGCGCACGCCCGCCTGGATGATCTGTTCGAGCACGGCCTCCACCAGCATCAGTTCCACCGGCGGATCGGCGACGTCCACCATCAACGCCACCCGGTCGGTCTGCTGGAAGAGGGGCCAGGGGCTAGCGAGGCCGAGGGCGTGGCTGGAGTTCTTGACCAGGCCGTCTACGACCTCCCAGTCCACTTTGCCGGAAGGGTAGACGCCGGCGGGGGCGAACACCGGGCCGGGGAGGTAGAGATGGTCCGCGCGGGCCAGGCCCACCGGGGAGAGCACCGGCGGCGGGGCGGCCTCCTGCGCGCGGGCGGGGCCGAGCGCGGGCAAGACCAGCGCGGCCGCCAGGGCCAGCCAGCCGAGCAAAGACAAGTGTGTGCGGGTCCTCAACGTGCACCCATCTGCTTTCGCGGGGAAGTCCGCGAGGGGGCTGCGCTGCACCTAGAAGATGCTCAGGCCGGCGCTGTTCCAGTCGGCCAGGAACTTCTCCCCGCCGATATCGGTCAGCGGGTGGTGCAGCATTTTCTCCATCAACTCAAAGGGCATCGTCGTGATGTCCGCGCCGATCATGGCGGCCTTGAGCACGTGCAAGGGATGGCGCGCGCTGGCCACGATGATCTCGGTATCGAAGGCGTAGTTGTCGTAGATCTGGGCGATTTGGGCGACCAGTTCCATGCCGTCGGCGGCGATATCGTCGAGGCGACCGACGAAGGGGGAGATGTAGGTTGCGCCGGCCTTGGCCGCCGCCAGCGCCTGCAGGGCCGAGAAGCAGAGCGTCACGTTGGTGTGAATGCCCTCCTCGGTCAGGGTGAACACGGCCTTGATGCCCTCGGGAATCAGGGGGATCTTGACCACGATGTTCGGCGCCCAGGAGGCGACTTCGCGGGCCTCCTTGAGCATGCCCGCGCAGTCCAGGGCCACGACTTCCGCGCTGACCGGGCCGGCGCAGATTCCGGCGATCTCCGTGACGACCTCGCGGAACGGGCGCCCCGTCTTGGCGGCGTGGCTGGGGTTGGTCGTGACTCCGTCCAGCAGCCCCATCTCGGCCGCGGCGCGAATTTGCGTCACATCGGCAGTATCCAGAAAAAACTTCACAGCTTACCCTCCTCCGGGTGTTTGGCGAAAACTACTCCACGGCTTCGACGGCGGTGACCTCGGGAATCTCTTCCTTGAGGGCCGCTTCGATGCCCATGGTCATGGTCATCTGGGACATCGGGCAGCCCTTGCAGGCGCCCTGGAGGCGCACCTGGACTACGCCGCTTTCATCTACGTCAACCAACTCGACATTGCCGCCGTGGGCCTGCAGAGCCGGGCGCACGTGGCCGAGGACTTCTTCCACACGATCCTTGAGTTCCATTGGGGGTCTCCTCCGGGAGCCCGATAAATCCGGGCTGGTGATAACATCATTGTAGGAGACCTCCGGCGAGGTGTCAAGGTTCAAGCCGGCGGGCCGCAGGGAGGGCGGAGCCCCTCGGGCGGTGAATAGACGGGCGTCACGGGGGGAGTTCCTCCCGAGTTGGTTTTGCTGAGGTGAAAGCTATGCCGGAGGTCGTTTGTCTGGGAATTATCGTTGTAGATGTGTGGGCGCGCGGGGTCGATCGCTGGCCGGCGCGTGGTACGCTGGGGCTGGTGGACGAGATCGGCATGGGCCTGGGCGGCTGCGCGGCGAACGCGGGGATCACCTTCGCGCGGCTGGGCGGCGAGGTCGTGGTGATGGGCGCCGTGGGCCACGATGGCTTCGGCGACTTCGCGCTCAGCACTCTCCGCGAGGCGGGCGTGGAAGTGTCCGTCGCCCGCGTGGACGCGCCCACCTCCGCCACGCTGATCACCGTCCACCCGGATGGGGAGCGGACTTTCCTGCACTGCACGGGGGCCGATGGCCGGCTGACCCCCGAGTTGGTGGACATGGACCTGGTCGCCTCGGCCGGTCTCCTGCACCTGGCGGGGGTGAATCTGATGCCCGGTTTCGACGGCGAGCCCGAGGCCCAGGTGCTGCGCGCGGCGCAAGCGCGGGGCGTCACCACCCTGGTGGACACGGCCTGGGACGACACCGGGCGCTGGATGGAAACCCTGCGCCCGCTGCTGCCGCACACAGATCTGCTCATGTCCTCGATAGGGGAGGCGCAGGCGCTTACCGGCGAAATGGAGCCTCCGGCGATCGCCCAGCGTTTACTAGATGAGGGCGCCGGTCTGGTGGGCGTGAAGCTCGGGCCGGAGGGGTCCTATTTCCGCACCGCGGACCGCGAGTTGCGCCTGCCGGCGTACCCGGTTCATCCCGTGGACGGCACCGGCGCGGGCGACGCCTTTGTGGCCGGGTTCAGCTACGGGTGGCTGCGGGGCTGGGACCTGGAGGATATCGGCCGCTTCGCCAATGCGGTGGGCGGCCTGGCTACGACCGCGTTGGGGCACGGCGGCGAGAAGAGCTATGAGGACACGGTGGCGATGATCGAGGCTTGGGACGGGCGGCCCTGGACCGCCGGCTCCTAGCCGCGGCGCGTCATTAGAAATACAGGAACAAACGATGAGACTATGGTTGGTCTGGATCTGGGCGCTCACGCTGGCGGGAGCCGCGGGAGCGCAGGATACCCCCCCTCCACAACCGGGCGGGGGGTTGTTCTTCGACGTCCCCCCGATCACTCGCGAGGGACGGCTGCTGGTGCCCCTGCGGCCCATCTTCGAGTGGGTGGGCGGCCGGGTGGAGTACCGCAACGGGGAGATCACCGCGTACTCCGAGGACAGCACGCACCCGGCGGTGGAATTGGTGATCGGCTCGCGCGAGGCGCGGCTCAACGGCCGGCCCTACAACGTGGAGGTCGCGCCGGAGGTCATCAACGGGCGTACCTTTGTGCCGCTGCGTTTCGTGGCCGAGTCCTTCGGGGTGTGGGTGGAGTCCGAGGGGCGTATCGTCACGCTGAAGATTCCGCAGGAGGAGCGCGAGGCGCAGATGGCGGTGGCGCCCGACCCCGGCTCGCACCAGGAGAAGATCTGGAACCTGCTGGGCATCTGGTACGGTCTGCCGGAGCCGACGCGCGTGGACCTCGCGGCCCTGCCGCACTGGAAGCTGTTCTCCACGGCCCGGCAAGGGGAGCTGACCGCCCAGCTCGGGCGGGAGGCGGCGCGGGTGATTGAGGGCCAGTGGGGCGCGCGGGCCGTGGCGGGAATCCGCATCCTGGCCGACGCGGTAGACCCGGTCGCCGGGGGCGCGCAGGCTCAGGTCATGGTCAAATACGCCGATGGCGCGGTCTATCGCGACGATTTTCAGTTCGTGCTGGAGTCCGAAGGCTGGCGAGTGCGCCAGCAGACCAGCGAGCAAATCGCGTCCTAGCGGCCGCCGTTGCCCCTGCCTTTCTCCCCCCTCTCCTGCCAGGAGAGGGGGGCGGGGGGGGGTGAGGCCGGGCAGCCACCCAAACAAAACGGGGGCAGACCGGAATAACCGGCTGCCCCCGTTGTTTTTTCGTAGGCCGCCCCCCTAGGTCGCGCAGGGGAGAGCGGTTTCGACCAGCTCGAAGGTGGTCTCCTTCGCCTCCGGGTCCCAGTCCGCGACGATCTCGCCGCTGACGCTGTCCCACATGAGCAGGCGCTCGGCGAGCGGGTCCTCGATCAGGCGGCGCACGGCGCGCCGCAGCGGGCGGGCCCCCATGCCGGGATCGTAACCGGTCTCGGCCAACTGGTCGCGGAGCGCGTCGCCGACGGTCAGGATCAGGCCCCGCGAGGCCAGCTCGGTGGAGACGGGCCGCAGCTCGAGGTCCACGATCTCTCGGATTTCCTCGGCGCTCAGCGCGCGGAAGACGACGACCTCATCCAGGCGGTTGAGGAACTCCGGACTGAAGGTCTTGCGCAGCTCGTCGGTTACCCGGGTCTTCATCCGGTCGTACTCGCGGGTTAGCTTCTCAGCGCTGGCCGCCTCCGGCTCGTGGCCGAAGCCGATGTTGCGGCCCTCGCTGATGGTCCGCGCGCCCACGTTGCTGGTCATGATGATCACGGTGTTCTTGAAGTCCACCTTGCGCCCCTGCGCGTCGGTGAGGCTACCGTCCTCCATGATCTGCAGGAGGATGTTGAACACCTCGGGGTGGGCCTTCTCGATTTCGTCGAACAGGACCACCGAATAGGGCCGGCGGCGGACCGCTTCCGTGAGCTGGCCGCTCTCATCGTAGCCGACATACCCCGGAGGGGCGCCGATCAGGCGCGAGACACTGAATTTCTCCATGTATTCGGACATGTCCACGCGCACCAGAGCGTCCTCGTCCCCAAACAGGAACCGGGCGAGCACCCGGGCCAGTAGCGTCTTGCCGACGCCAGTGGGGCCGAGGAACATGAACGAGCCGATGGGCCGGCGTTGGTCCTTGAGGCCGGCGCGGCTGCGGCGGACCGACCGCGAGACCGAGGCGATGGCCTCTTCCTGCCCGATGATGTCATCGTGCAGCGCGGCTTCCATGCGCAGGAGCCGCTTGGACTCCTGCTCGGTCAGCTCCATCACCGGGACGCCGGTCCACATGGCGACGATCTCGGCGATGTCCTCGCGCAGCACCTCGGGCGGCGCCGTTTTGGCGGTCTCTTCGCCGAAGTCGTGGGCGGACAACTCGGCCTCGAGCCGGTCCATGGTGGCGCTCAGGTAGGCGGGCTCGGGCTCATGGGGAGCGTCGAGCGGCTCGCGCAACCGGCGCAGCTTCACGCGGGAGCCGGACTCGTCGATCAGGTCAATCGCCTTGTCGGGCAGCATCCGGTCGGCGATGTAGCGGGTGGACAGGTCCACCGCGGCCTCCACGGCCTCGCGCGAGTAGGCGACGCCGTGGAAATCCTCGTAGCGATACTGAATCCCGTTGAGGATCGCCAGGGTCTCTTCGCGGTTGGGCTCGCGCACCATGACCGGCTGGAAGCGGCGCTCCAGGGAGGGGTTCTTCTCGATGTACTTGCGGTACTCATCGAGCGTGGTGGCCCCGATGACCTGCATTTCGCCCCGGGCCAGCGCCGGCTTGAGGATGTTGGAGGCGTCCATGGCCCCCTCGGCGGCGCCGGTGCCGACCACGGTGTGCAGCTCGTCGAGAAAGACGATGACGCTGCCCTGCGCCTCGCGGATCTCTTCCATGACCCGCTTCATGCGCTCCTCAAACTCGCCGCGATACTTGGTGCCCGCGACCAGGCTGGCGAGGTCCAGCGCCACCAGGCGCCGGCCCTGCAGCGGCTGGGGAACCGTGCCGTCCGCGATTTTCTGGGCCAAGCTTTCGGCGATGGCCGTCTTGCCCACGCCCGCCTCGCCGATCAGACAGGGATTGTTCTTGGTGCGCCGGCACAGGATCTGAATGACGCGGTCCACTTCCTGTTGGCGGCCGATGACGGGGTCCAGGGCCCCCTCGTGCGCCAGAACGGTCAGGTCCCGGCTGTAGTGATCCAGGGTGGGGCTTTGCGAGCGGCTGCCGGCCGGCGGCGTGGTAGTGCCCGAGCCGGTATTGATATCCTCCACCATCCGCCGGATGGTGCGCAGGTCCGCGCCGTGATGGCGCAGCAACTGGTAGGCCGGGCCCTTACCAAGGCGCAGCAGCCCGAGCAGGATATGCTCGGTCCCCACGTGCGCGTCATTCATCTGCCGGGCCTCATTGTAGGCCAGGGAGAGAACCTGCTGGGCGTCCGGGGTGAAAGACACCTCCGGAGAGGGCTCGGAATGCAGCCCGGGGGCCAGTTGGCTTTGCAGATCAGCCGCCAGGCCCTCCACGTCCACGCCCGCGCGGGTCAGGGATTCGAGGGCCGCGCCCTCGGCCAAGCGCAGCAGGCCGAGCAGGAGATGCTCGGTGCCGATAAGCTGCGCCCGACTGCGCGCCGCTTCCGAATGAGCGAGTAGAATCGCCCGTCGGGCGGTGCTGGTGAATCTTTGCCAGATTTCCATAGTGGATTATGCCCCTCTTGCTATGAGTGCTTCCGAGAGACGGCTGTTGCTTGTAGGTCGCTAACCGCTTAGCTTACGCCCTCCCCGAGGCGGCAGTGCGGGAGGAGGGCGGCTCAAGTAGCGCCGAACTCCTTAGTTAGACGCGGCGTTGGCAGCTAAAGTTTCCCCCGCGGTCGCCTCCCCCAAACCCTTCCGGGCAGCATACCGGGGGCATGGCCAGGCGGGCGCGGCTGACTGTTCAACGGCAGAATCCCCGCGCGACTTTAGGCGCCGGGCGAAGACGAACTTGCGACCCTCATAAGTTCCAGATACGCCGCCCGCCCTCCGTCACCTGCTCCGGGGCTGAACAATGTCCACCAGTTCCCCGTCTGGACACCAAATGCGGCGCCCGCCGCCCCCTAGGAGGATCACATGGAAAACCGCAGAGGGTTCACGCTCATTGAGTTGCTGGTGGTCATAGCGATAATCGCCATCTTGGCGGCGATTCTGTTCCCGGTATTTGCCCGGGCCCGGGCTGCCGCTCAGAAGGCCTGTTGTCTGTCTAACGAGAAGCAGATGCAGTTGGCCTGGATCATGTACGCCCAAGACTACGACAACAAGGCAACGCTGTGCGGCGTGGGCGGGCAGTCGGTTTTCGACCGGCTGGTGCCCTACATGAAGAACGACCAGATCCGGCGCTGTGCGGCCGATACCTCCGACGAGGCTACCTACAAGACCTCCTACGCGTATAACCACACCTGTAACTCGGTGGACATCGACAACATCGGCGAGGACGCAGCGGCCATGGTGGTCTTTGTGGATTGCGACCCCACCAAGATGATGGGGACGATGATCTCCAGCGCCGCGGATGTGGCGCCGGCCGGGATGGGCATGGCCCCCGGCAAGCTCTCCGCGCGCCACAACGGGATGTGCAACGCCACCTTCGTGGATGGGCACACCAAAACGCAGAACGTGACCTGGTTCCAGCCCAGCATGTTCAACAAAACTTGGACGCCCTAGCCCGTTTGTTTGAGCTGGGGACCGCAGGAACAAAAGACCCGGACCGCCTTAGCGATCCGGGTCTTACTGGTTATCGGGCAAGCAGGGACTCCGGCGCTACTCGTAGACCGGGGTGCCCTCGCTCTGGGTGATCTCGCGGAAGCGCGCCAGGATGCGCTGGGTGATCTCGCCGGGCTGGCCGTCGCCGATCTTGCGACCGTCGGCCTCGACCAGCGGCACGACCTCCGCCGCGGTGCCGGTGAGGAAGGCCTCATCGGCGGTGTAGACGGTAAGAATCCGGAAGGGCTCCACCCGCAGGGGCAGGCCCAGCTCCCGGATGATCTCCGTCACTACGCGGGCCGTGATGCCGGCCAGATTGCCCAGCGACGCGGGCGGCGTGAGAATCTCGCCATGCTGCACCACGAACAGATTGTCGCCGGTGCACTCGGACACGTAGCCGTCGCTGCTGAGCATGATGCCCTCGGGCACCCCGGCGCGAATGGTCTCCAGTTTGGCGCAGATGTTGTTCAGGTAGTTGAGACTCTTGACACTGGGGTCGAGCGCCTCCGGCGAGTTGCGGCGCGTGGCGCAGGTGATCACCTGCAGGCCGCTCTCGTAGAACTCCTCGGGGTACAGGGAGATCGCGTCGGCGATGATGATGATCGTGGGGCGGCCGCACTTGCGGGGGTCCAGGCCCAGATCGCCGACGCCGCGCGTGACGACCAGCCGGATGTAGCAATCGCGCAGCTCATTAGCGCGCACCGTCGCCACGACCGCCTCGGTCATCTCTTCCACCGTGAGGGGAATGCACAGGCCGATCACGTGCGCCGAGTCGTAGAGCCGGTGCAGGTGCTGGTCCAGGCGGAAAACGCGCCCGTTATAGGCGCGGATGCCCTCAAAAACGCCGTCCCCGTAGAGCAAACCATGATCGTAGACCGAGACCTTGGCGTCCTCCGGCGGCACCAGATCTCCATTGAGGTAGATGAACTTGGGCATGTTTCAACTCACCTTCCGCAGTCTCCACTGCGCTTTTTTGTACTGCCAACGCCGCTCGCGGCGCCTTCTGGTTATTATAGCAGCCCTCGCAGGCCGCCGCAACCGGGCCTCACCCCCCGCCCCTCTCCTGGCAGGAGAGGGGTGGACGGCTGAAACCAAAGCCGAGGTTCTGGCGTCATCTCTCCCTATTTAGGGAGAGTACCCGGCGTCTGCGCCGGGGGAGTGGGTCCGCCGTTGCCGTCGCCTTTCACCCCTCTCCCGCGAGGGAGAGGGGCCGGGGGTGAGGCTCCCCCGCCAAAGAGAAAGGGGCGCCCTCGCTTTTCCAATGTTTCGCGGTGACGCCCCTCACTTGGGACCCGTTGGCGGCGGGTACAAGGGCCCTGCTAGGCCCAGGTCATAGCGCCTGCTGGCTCGCTGATGATGGTGTTCTTCAGGAAGGCCACGGCCTTGTAGAAGCCCTCATCGGCGGTCATCAGGCTGTCTTCGTGTTCGATGCTGAGCACGCCGTCGTAGCCGGTCATGCGCAGGGTGCTGATCATGTCGCGCCAGACTTCCTCGCCGTGGCCGTAGCCGACGGTGCGGAAGAGCCAGGAGCGGTTGATCTCATCGCCATAGTGCTTGGCGTCCAGCACGCCGTGCACCCGGGAAACCCACTCGTAGACCAGGCTGTCCTTGGCGTGGACGTGTTTGATCACGTCCCCGTGCGACTGCAGCCAGCGGATGGCGTCGGACGGGACGATGCCCTGCCAGAACAGATGGCTGGGGTCGAAGTTGCAGCAGAGGCGGTCGCCATTCTTCCCCACGGCCTGGCGCAGCTTAATCATGGTCTCCGGGTTGTAGACCAGGAAATTCGGGTGCATCTCAAAGCAGACGTATACGTTGTTCTTCGCCGCGAGGGCCGCCTGTTCCTTCCAGTAGGGGATGGCGATCTCGTTCCACTGATACGCCAGCGCGTTCATGTGGTCCTCGGGCCAGGGGGCGACTACCCAGTTGGGCACCTTGTCGCCGGGGCCGCCGCCGGGCAGGCCGGAGAAGCCGATGACGCACTCGATGCCGAGCGCCTTGCCCAGCTTCATGGTCTCCACCAGGGCGTTGTGATGCGCGGTGGCGATCTTCTTGACCGGGTGCAGGGGGTTGCCGTGGCAGGACAGGCCCGACAGGACCAGACCGCGGCTCTCGATGGCCTTCATGAACTTGGTGCGCTCGGCCTTGCTGGCGTTCAGCTTGGCTACGTCGCAGTGCGAGTTGCCCGGATAAGCGCCGGTCCCGATCTCCACCGCTTCCGCTCCGGCGGCGACGAACCAGTCCAGCGCCTCCTCGAGCGGCAAGTTACCCTTAGCAACGGAAAAAGCTCCAACTTTCATTAGCTTACGACCTCCCTGTTGAAATTATCCTCGCCGGAGTGCCTCGTACTCCTCAACGGTGATGCCGACATCTTGCAGGATGGCGCGAATGGTTCCCGTGGGCAAGTCCCGGGCGTGTATCGCCACGGTGGTGCGCCGGCCGTCCGGATGAATCAGCCGCAGGTGTGAGCCGCGCTGCCGAACCGCCACGAATCCGAGCCTTTCCAGAAGCCTGGTCATCTCCGCCGGGGAGATGGGTGTGGGCCGCGGCATTAAGCGACCTCGAGTTGAAACGCTCCCACCAGGCTGCCGTCCTCGCCGGCTGCTCCCGAGGCCGTGTCTTCATCTTCCAGGCACAGCGCCACGACCTCGCGGACTCGCTCCTGCAGCTCCTCCCACGACTTGGCGAAGGTGTGGCAGCCTCGGAGGCTGGGGACGCGGGCGATCAGCATCCCGTCCTCGTCCTTTTCGACAATCACCGTGAATCGTGACATCTCGCCACTCCTCTGCTGGTACGACTGGGCGCCTCGGCTTTCCCTATACCTTCGGCACCTTGACCGACTTACCTTCTCGGGCCGCGGTTTCGCAGGCTTCGAGGACTGCCTGGGTCTTTACGCCGTCCTCGAAGCTGGGCCAGGGCTGCTTCTTCTTGGCCACCGCGACGAGCAGGTCAGCCACCGTGTTGATGAAGGTGTGCTCGTAGCCCAGGATGTGCGCCACGGGCCAGTAGCGGGGGCCGCCGCCGGGCAGGCCCATGAAGGGGTGGCTGTCCTCGGTGGCCTGGATGGTGCGGAAGCCGCTCAGGTCGTCGTCCTCCAGGTTGTAGTACTCCAGCTCATTCATGCGCTCCATGTCGAAGCGGACCGAGCCCTTGGAGCCGTTGATCTCAAAGACGTTGTGGTTCTTGCGCCCAGCGGCGAAGCGGGTGGCCTCGAAGGTGCCCAGCGCGCCGTTGGCAAAGCGAGCCAGGGCGATGACGCCGTCGTCCACGTCTACCTTGCCCATCGGCGCTCCCGCCTTGGCCTTGCCGCCCAGGCCGGTGTCGAAGCTGTCCTGCTTGGGCCGGTGCTTGATGAAGGTCTCCATGTCGCAGGAGATCTTGCTGATGTCGCCGACCAGCCACAGGGCCAGGTCAATGCTGTGGGCCATCAGGTCGCCCAGGGAGCCGGAGCCGGCGATCTTCTTCTGCACCCGCCACATCATCGGCACTTCCGGCGACATGAGCCAGTCCTGCAAGTACAGCGCGCGCCAGTGGTAGATCTGGCCCAGGAGGCCCTGGTCAATCATCCGCTTGGCCAGCGACACGGCCGGGGCGCGGCGGTAGTTGTGGCAGATCATGTGCAGGACGCCGGCCTTCTTGACGGCCTTCAGCGCCGCCTGGGCGTCGGCGAGGTTGGTGGCCAGCGGCTTTTCGCAGAAGACATTCTTCCCGGCCTCGGCGGCCTGGATAATCAGCTCGGCGTGCTGGTTGTTGGGCGCGGTGATGTCAATCAGGTCTAGATCGTCGCGCTTGACCAGCTCCGACATTTTGTGCGTGGTCTCCGCCCAGCCCAGCCGGGCGGCCTCGGCCTCGGTGCGGCCGGGGGTGCGCCCGCACAGCACCTGCATGACCGGCATGGCGGGCAGCTCCGGCCAGAAGAACGGAATCTGCCGGTAGGCGTTGGAGTGCGCCCGGCCCATAAAGTTGTACCCAACCATACCCACGCGAATCTGCTTCACTGGAAATCACCCTCCTGGTGGAGTTGTAGGCTGCTGAGAGTTGATTCGTTCGGGAAGAAAGTTCTCCTCGCCCGGGGCTCTTCCCTTCCCGACGGGAGAGGAATGTACGAATTTCCCCGGGAAAGGGGGGACCCGGCCTCGACCCGACGGGGTGATCAGGTCCAACAGTTGCGGCGGGATAGACTATGGCAGAATAGTGTTTGAAAATAGCACTAATTGAGTAGAATGTGGAGAGAACTAATTACCCCTGGGCACGGTCTATGGCTAGCGAAGAGACGTTAGAGACTCACGAGGCTTCGCAGGAGGCGGCACGCATGATTCTGGTAACGGGCGCCACGGGTACCGTGGGAACTGAGTTGGTAAAGGCGTTAGCCGCGCAGGGCGCGCCGGTTCGAGCGCTGGTGCATACCCCCGCCAAAGCGGCGACCCTGGCCGGGCCGGGCGTGGAGATTGTGGCGGGAGACTACCTGGACGCGGCCTCCCTGGACGCCGCGCTGGTCGGCGTGAACCACGTGTTTCTGCTGGCGCCCCCGGCGGAGAACCAGGTGGCCATGGAGACCGGGGTGATCGCGGCCGCCCAGCGCGCCGGGGTGGAGCATGTGGTCAAGCTGGCCGCGAACGGACTGAGCCTCGATTCCCCCGTCGCGTTGCTGCGCAACCACGCCACTATCGCCGAAACGCTCCGGACCTCCGGCCTGGGCTGGACTCTGCTGGTCGCCAATGAGTTCATGCAGAACCTGCTGGCGCAAGCCGCGGCGATCAAGGCGGGCACCCTCTACATGCCCCTGGGCGAGGGCAAAGTCAGCCTCATCGACACCCGCGACGTGGCGCTGGCCGCGGCGGCGCTGCTCACCCAGCCGGGGCACCAGGGGAAGAGCTACCTGGTGACCGGGCCGGCGGCCCTCTCGATGCAGGACGTGGCCGACATCCTCACGCAGGTCCTGGGCCGGAAGATCAGCTACGTCGCCGTCTCCCCGGAGGCCGCGCAGGAGGCCCTGCTGGGGATGGGCCTGCCGGCCTGGCTGGTGGAGCAACTCCTGGGCCTGATGGCCGGCTGGGCGGCCGGCAACTCCGAGCCGGTGACCACCGATTTCCGGCAGATCACTGGCCAGGAGCCCCGTGCTTTCATCCAATTCGTGCATGATTACGCCGCCGTCTGGGGTGGCTAACGGAGATTCGCGGAGGTAACAGCTATGGAGCTTTTCGAGGCGTTCAGCCGCCGTGCCTGCGTGCGCCAACTGCGGCCGGTCGAGGTGCCGGAGGACGATTTGACCAAGATCCTGGACGCCGGCCGGCGGGCCCCTTCCGGCTGCAATCACCAGCCTTTTGACTTCCTCGTGGTCCGCGATCCCGCGACTATTGCGCAGTTGGCCAGCGCCCAATCGTGTCTGGGCGACGTATCCCTGGTCATTGCGCTGGTCGCCGATCCGGAGAAATCTCGCTGGTGGCTTGAGGATATCGCCGCCGCGACCGAAAACATGTTACTCGCAATTACGGCGCTCGGTTACGCGAGCGTCTGGATTGAAGGAACGCTCCTGCGGGAAGAGGAGAAGCACAAGCGGACCCTGGGCGTGCCCGAGCACCTGCGCCTGATGATCGCCCTCCCAATAGGCGCCGCGCTGGAGCCGGTGAGCCAACCGCCGAAGCGCCCGCTCGAGGAGATGACTCACCGGGAGAAGTACTAAGAAGTACCGAGGTGGCGAGTGCCCCCAGGTTGACCGCATGTCTCTACCTGGACTCAGACGGGGTGGGGTATCGGCTATGAACCAGGATGAACGCATGTTGGCGGTGCCGGGGAGCACGGCTGAGGGCTCTCCGGCGGAGGGCGAGGACCGGCCGAAGTCGTGCTGGCTGTGGCTAGACGGCGACGGCGAGAGTGCGGTGGGCCTCACGCCGGTGCGATTGGTGTTTCTCAGCGCGGAGGCGCGGCCAGTGCTGGTGCTGCTGACCGGCGTGCCGACGGACGACCCAGATTCGATCATGGAGTTGATCGACCACGGCGCCGAACTGGCCCTGTCCTGGTCGGCGGACCGCCTGCGCGGGTTGCTGGAGGGGCGGCTGGGCCGCGCGGACGCCGAGACGCTGGTGGAGCAACTGGCCGGCGCCGGCCTGGTCGAGGATTTCTGGCGGGGCGTAGAAGCAAGCCTGCGCGCCGGGCGTATGGGGCTGGTGCTGGGCACCCCCGAACTGACTGATCACGCCGCGGAGATGATCCGCTTCCTGGACGGCCAGATGCGGCCGACCACGGTCCAGGCCCTAGTCCTCCCGCAAACCGCCGGACTACCGGCGCGCGAGTGCCTGCCCGCGCTGCTCGCCCAGGTGCAACTCTAGGGGTAGCGCCGCCCGATCCCGTCGCCTCCGCGGACGCGCTCCGGGGCGCAGGTCATTCGCCGATCGCGAGGCTGCCATCGTCCGGTAGGGCCATCCAGAACCCGTTGCCGGTGGAACCGGCGGCGAGCTTGACCACGATCTCATTGCTTCCCTGCGCAAAGGGGACTTCCACTCGGAACTGGCCTTTGCTGGGCGCTCCCTCGGGGTGCAGACCCCGCACCACCGCTTGGCCGTTGACCCAGATGCTGATCCAGTAGTCCATGCCGAAGACGAGGCGCACGGTCTGCGGGCGTGACGACTGAACGCGGGTTCGCGCATAGTGAATGCTTCCGTGCAGGGTCCGGGAGTAGGCATGGAAGTCAAGGAAGTCGTCGTTGCCCGCGAGCGCCTGCCACACGGGCTCGTCGGAGGCTCCCCGGTCGAGACCGCCGCCCGGCTCCGGCGGGAAGACCAGTTCCTCCATCGCGGTAGCCCCGTCGATTACGTCTCCTGACCCTCCGGGGGCCTCCGAGAAGAGGAAGGGTCCGGCGACCTCCCAGGCACCGGCGCGGAGGTCCTGGAAGGCCGGGATCAAGCGGACGTAGCCGAGCGCCGTTACGCTGCCGCCGGTCCGGCGGACCTCCAACTCGACCACGCTCCGGGCCGGATGGGGAGTGACCGAGAAGTCTACCAGCCGGGGTGTCGCCTGGTCGCCCTCGGCGGGAACGCTGCCCAGGACGCGGCCGTCGGCGCGTAGTTCCAGGGAGCCGCAGTCGCCCCCCGTCAGGCAGGCCACCGTGAGTCGGCAGGTAATCGGTTCCGGCACGGGCAGCCGCAGACGCAGGTCTCCCGCACCGGTCAGCAGTCGTTCTTGCCGCCACTCCGGGGAAAGCTCTTCACCGTTAATAATCGCCAGGCTGTCGGGGTCCTCCGCCAGGCTGACCAGTTCGCCCGGCAGCCATGCGTCGTCCGGCACGTGCGGAACCGTGGCTGCTCCGGGGGAGAGGTTCGCGGCGGACTCGCCGCCGGGCAGCATGCCGAAGGTGGTTTCCGAGAGGAGCGGCGGGGCGTTGAGCTTGTAGGCTTCGTTCAGCGCCGACTCCTCCTCGAACGCCTCGGTCACCAGCAGGGCAATTTCGAATTCGTGGACGCCCTGGTCGGTCGCCTGGTAGGCGTTGTGCGGGGGCAGCTGGGAGCCGCCTTCATGCGCGTAGAGCGGGGAACGCAGCAGGGTCAGTCGCGCCACGCCCTCCGGGGTGACGGAGGCGGAATAGAGGTCCGGGCTGACGACCGTCAGGCAGTGCCCGCCGCCCTCGAGCGACAGCACGTCCATGACCGGGTACTCCTTGCCGTCGAGGGGGCGGGGCAGGATCGTTCCCGGGGTGCCATCGCGCCGGAGGGATACGGGGAAGGCGGCGGGGATCAACATCCGGACGAGTTTCGCCCGGCCCTGCCAGTGGAGGCGCAGCCGCAGGTGGACCACGGCGCCGTCGTTGGTCAGGGCGACACTCCAGCGCAGGGCGCCGTCCGGCGTGGCGAAGTCATTGACCAGTTCCCCGCGCAGGGGGCCGCCGGCCACCCCGGCCCACGGCTCGGCGGCGGCAAACTCGCCTAGCACCGGGCCGTCAAAGCTAACGATACCGTGCGACCAAGTGTCGGTGTCCTCCTCGACGACGACCAGCCTGATCCCCGCGGCGGCCAGCAGGTCTGCGCCGTCGCTCGTGATCCGGGCGACGCCCTGGGGGCCGCCGTGCACCGCCAGCCGGCCATTGTCTACCGTTTGTCCGTCCACCCGCAAAGCCGAGGTCTGCCCGGCGCGGGGCGCGGGCAGGCGACGTAACTCGAAGACGTGGCGGCCGCCGGGGGCCAGGTCCACGGGGAAGAGGACGCGCCGCATCTGGTCCGACGCCGCTTCGGGGACGAGGTCCTGCGTCGGTACGAGGGCGCCCGCCTCGTCCAGCAAGGTGAAGAACATGGAGCCAGGGTCGCCCATCGCCCACAGCCAGGGGTCGTACTCCACATACCCTTTCCAGGGGCGAGGGCCGGGATTATCCACCACGACTCGCTGACGCGGGGAGGGGGGCAGGCCCTGGTTGCGGAGCCGGGTGGCCCGCACCAGGCAGTCCCGGGCGAAGGCCTTGACGCCGCCCAGTTCGTCCAGCGCGTCCTCGCAGGCCGGTCGGAGGGACGAGCCGCACAGGATGTCGTGAAACTGGTTGAAGAGCACGGTGCGCCAGGCCTCTTCGAGGGGTCCGGCGAGGGCCGCGTCCGGGGGTTCCGCGGCCGCCAGCGACTCCACCTGCAGCAGCAACTCCTCGGCCCGGCGAGTCTCCCGCTTGAGGTCGCGAACCACCGAGTAGCAGCCGATGGCGTGGTGCTGGAGCTCCCCGGTCACCACCGGGAGTTGCTCACGCAGCGGGGCGACCGCGTCGAAGAAGGCGCGCAGGTTGCTGAACCGGAGCTCCACGTTCTCCGCGTAGTGCCGGTTGCGCTGGATCCATTCGATCGTCTCGCGGGTCGGCCCCCCGCCATGGTCGCCGGTCCCATACAGGCACACCGTATGGCCGACGCCGGGGGACACGCGCGCCAGCTCCCGCTCCAGGCACCCGGTCATCATCCGGCCGCCGCACGCATAGGAGGCGGCACAGAAGGCCAGCACCTCGTCGCCGGCCGGACTGCGCCAGCGAAACAGGTTCGCGGGCAGGTCATTCTCGTGCATGCCTGGACGGGTGAAGACGTAGGCGTCCTTGCCGCTCTGCCGCAGGAAGGTCGGCAGCATCGCGCAATGCCCGAAGGAATCCACGTTGTAGCCCACCGTGGCCTCCACGCCCAGGTGCTCGCGGAGGAAGCGACCGCCGACCTCCGCCTGCTTGGCGAACGATTCGGGGAGGGGGAGGTTACAGTCGGGCTGCACCCACCAGCCGTTGACCACGTGCCAGCGTCCGGCCCGGATGTGGCTGGCGATCCGCTCGAACAGCGGCGGCGCCAGCCGGTGAATCTGGTAGTAGACCCAGGCTTCGCCGCGCGTGATCTGCAACTCGGGATAGGCGTCGAGCAGGTCGCAGGCGGTCCGGCAGGTGGCCAGGGCCTCATCCACGCCGTCAGGCCACCGCCACATCCACACGGGATCGAGGTGCGCGTTGCCCACCATGTGGACGATGAGCCGGTCGCTGGTTGCGGTCATCATTACTCTCCTACTACCTGCATGGCAATCTCCGCCCATTTCCACAGGCGCTGCGGCTCCCTGCTTACGGTGCTGAGGTCCTTGAGGATGATTTCCAGGGGGCAGCCGTAGCGGGCGCAGACGTCTACGGAGGCCTGCAGGTGCTGGCGGACCTGATCGTCCGAGAACTCGACTCCCGCGAGCAGCGCCGGGTTGGGTTTACGCGAGAAGACGTAGTCGCCGCCGATCTCCGCCGCGCCCCGCTCCTCGTTAGCCCAGGGGCTCATGGAGATCTTGCGCACATTGGGGAGCTTGCGGACCTGCGCCATTTTGCGGTCGAGCGGATCGCAGCAGCCGTAGTACATCAGCCCAAAGCGCCGGTACATCGGCAGGCAAGGCTCGATCTCGAATTCGTCATACATCTCGGGCGAGACGGTGCCCAGCATCTGCGCCAGACCGTAGCCCCAGAGGTCCCGGAGCCGGGGGTGGTCCGGGTCGAAGCCGGGCGCCGGCAGGTCGTCGGTATAGGCGCCGGTACAGTGGATCAGGGGCTGGTGAGGGCACAGCAGTCCCTGTTCCTCCAACTGGTCCTGTTCGCACATCCACCAGGCGACGATCCGGCGCACCAGCTCGTGCATGTAGTCCGGTCGGTCGATGAGGGCATAGAGGGCCTGCTCTACGCCCATCCAGGTGGCGATGGGATCCCAGACGGAACTCACGGGCTGGCTGCCGTAGGAGATCACCTCCAGGAGGCCGTCGAACAGAGTATGCGCGACCTCCAGGCGGCGGTCGGTCTCGGCGGTGTCATGGGTGACCACCGGCAGGGTGATCTTGTCGAGATCGGCATCGGTCTGGAACTGGTTCTGGTAGGCATGGCTCATCACGCCACTGGCCGGGTCGCCGAGGGTCCGCTCCTGCGCGGAGAACCCAAACCCGGTGTTGCGGACCGCCTTGGGTACCCGGACGCACGGCTCGACCACCATGTCCACCCGGAAATGCCGCCACTGATAGAGGGTGTGGCGCAACTGCTCCTCGTACTGCCGGCACTCGGGGTCCGCGCAGCGCAGGGTCAGTTCGTCGTCCACGTGCAGCTCGGGCCAGCAGACCTGGTCAATCATGACCATCGGGCGGACCGGCTGCAGGCCGTTGAGCCGGCGCCACATCGCTTTCTTCTCTTCCTGAATCGGCAAAGCCGCAAGGGCGGCCACCTCGACAGCCAGTTGCCGAATAGTGTTCTGGTCGCTCTGGTTCATCTGAATACTGTCCTCCTGCTTCGATTGGATCGCGGCTAGGGCACCCCTATCAGGGATATATGCGCGGGTCATAGAAGCGCAGGCTCACGTTCTGCGCGGTCTTGCCGGCGCCGAGGAGCTCGATTTCATTCTCCTGTCCGAACTTGACCCAGGGGGTGATGGTCAGGTCCAGCTCGCCGCTGTAGGCGTGACCCGTGCTCTTGGTGACCAACTTGCCGTTGATCATGACGCCCGAGAACACGCCCTCGGCGTGGATCATCACGGTGCGCTGCGCTTGGTCCTTCGGGATGATGACCGTGCGGCGAGCGGAGCGGAGCTCGGGCCACGCGCCGGGCAGGGTGACGGGCTGATCGTAGCGCCAGAAGTCCTTCGTCCCCTGCCACTCGCCGGCCAGGTCCTGCACGCCCTGCGGGGTGGGTATGTAGGAGAGCCAGAGGCGACCTACCGGCCCACTGACGGAGGCGGTGCTGTGGAAATCGATCATGACCTCATGCACGCTCCCCGGCTTGAAGTCGCCCTCCGCTCCGGCATGGCCTATCGGGACTGCCTTCCCATCGAGGTAGAAGTGCCCCATGGTGCAGCCCACCAGGAAGCTCCCCCCCGTCACATCAAACCACAGCTTCACGCGGCCCTGGTTCCACTCCGCCGGGACGGTGAACTGCTTGCGGAATACCGCGTGCTTGACCTCGCGGTTGTCCGGCATGTTCCAGATCGCCAGCTCCCGCCGCGGCCAGTCCTGGGTGTCTACTCCGGCCGCCATCAGACTGTCGGTTTCCTCGAGGGAACTGGCCGGATGGAAGGCCCAGTCTTCCGTCAGGTCCAGCGCAAAGCGCGGCTTCCAGGCCAGCAGGGGGGGCAGGTCCTGAGGCTGGGCGGTACCGCGCCACCAGCCGCGCTGCAGCGTGAACCAGTTCGTCGGCGCCTGCGCCAGCGCCCCCCGCGGGGTGACGAAGATGCGCGTTTCGGCCGGCTCGAAGTCCAAATCCGCCAGCAGCGCCCGCCCGTCGCGGTGCTGCAGCGGTACCGGTTGCCAGGTGCGCACTTCCCGGCAGGTCTCCGGCTGCTTCTCCGCGGCGAACACCAAGTTGAGGCGCGCCTTCTCTTTGCCGGAGTTCCATAGCGTCCAGACATCGTAAAGCCCGTTGTTACTTACGTAGTATCGTGCGACAAAGGCCCCGGCGTGCTCGCTGCTCGGTGGTACATTTCCGGGGGTGTTGTCGGCGAAGGGCTTGATCGCCACGCCCTCCAGGGTGAAGGGCAAAGGCTGGACGCCGAAATGACGCAGGAGGTCTTTCACCATCCGGGCAGTCTGCTCCGGATTGCCCCCCCAGTAGCGATCGTGCATGAAACTCACGCCCAGATCCACCACAAAGCCTCGTCCCAGCGGCCGCAGGCCTGCGGCCACGGTGCCATCCGCCCACAATAAGAGATTCTGGCATTCGGGCGCGATCTTCTTCAGGGTCAGACCGTTGCCCTTCAGGTCCGCCGCCCAGTCTTCCGCGGGAAAGATGTCCTGGCCGGGGACCGGGCGAACGACGCGCCAGTTGGTCACTACGCCATCCGCGCGGTGCTCATCCATGCCGGTGACCTGATAGCCGGTCAAGGCCTGGATCGGCCAAGCATCCTTGCGTTCCGGCGTGTGCCGACCGGTCTGCCCGAAGGTGACGAAGATCCCGCCCGCCCGCACGTAGCGCTCGATGCCACTCACGGCGGCCGCGTCCATGATGCTGGTATTCTGGTCTATGATCATCCGGTAACGCCCGGCGTTAGCGTTCAGGAAGTCATACTCGGTGACCGCATCCCGGGGGTATTCGCTCTTGATGAGATTGGCCGCGCTGATGGTCCAGTAGCCGCTGCCCAGGTTCACATTGGGGTCCTTGCCCCAGGGGAAACTGACCAGGGACTGGATCCGGGTGCTGTGCAGGAAGGCTACCTCCGCGCGCGGCGCATGGACCTTGCCGGTGAGCATGATCTCGTTGCGGTGGGCCTCGAAATAGGCCCGGATCTCCGGCGACCACATGATGTCGCCGACATTCATGAAGTAGTCAATGCCCTGGATGCCCTCGGTGGCGTTCAGCCCCATGAAGGTCTTGAACGAGTCCACGGTGGGCGCCGGGCTGCCGGGCTCCAGCGAGCAAGGCAGATCCGCGCCGCGCATGAGCATGGGCAGCAGGTCGGCCCAGAAGCCGCTCATGTAGCCGGTGTTGTGGAACTCCCCGCCGTACTTGACGGCGAGTTCGCGGATGTCGGCGGCGTGCGCGTCCGGCGAGGCCAGGCTGAAGTTGCGGTTGGGGTCCACTTGCCGGATCGCGCCCATGCTCCAGGATACGGCATGAACCTTGGACCAGGTATTCCAGTCGCTGAAGTCCACCCAGCGGGCGTTCATCTCCGGGCCCAGGTCCGGGTACTGCACCGGCGGGTGCGGGGAGAGATACACGCGATAGCCGAAGAATCCGTCGCAGAGATAGAGCGCCAGCGCGTTCGCCCCGCCCTGAAGCGTTTCGGTAACCTCATAGGCTTGCCAGTCCATGCTCCCCGTGCGGCGTTCGCCGAGGTCCACGCCGTTGAGTACCGCCTTCAGCGGCCAGGCGGGGCGGCGGCTCAGGTCCCAGACGTAGAGCCAGACGCGGCTGTTCTGCTTCCGCCAGGCCGCCGGGACCTGGACCGTGCGGCGATAGACCGCCGGAGTGTGGGGGACCATCAGGCTGCGGTCGTGCCCCGGCGTGAGCAGCTCCGGCCACTGACTGTCGTCGAAGTCCGGGCGGAACATCTCGTCCGGGGGCAGGTACTTCGTCATGTCCTGACCGGCGGGGACCTCGGGATGTCCCACGCGCCAGGCGCCCGCGAGGTCGAGGGCGTCCGGCCCCCAGCCCAGGAAGCTCGCCAGTTCGGGCGCGTGAACCTCCTCCCAGGATTTCAGGCCCGTCGGCTTGCCCGTCCAGCGCTGGCTGACCACCCGGAGGTCCCCGTACTTCTGTTTGAGGAAGGTGCGATAGCCCTGATCGGCCACCGGGCCGTAGTCCATGAAGAGATCGCCGGGGTGGGCTAGTTCGGAATGGGGCTCGAGCCAACTGGTGACATTGTCGTAGGCCCGGAAGTGGCGCACGATCTCCTGCATCTGGCGCATCATCAGCAGGCGCGAGGTGACCGCGTTCCAGGAGACGATGCCGGGGGCTGCCTCCTGCGCGTAGCCGGGCCCGTTGTACCGGTCCCCGCAGTACTGCGGCATCTTCTGGGCCGTCTCGTCGCGATAGCGGTTGGCCAGCCAGGTCTGAGGGCCATAGCCGAGTTGCAGACCCACGGGCAGTTGCCGGCGCTGGGCGGACTGCACGGCCCACTCCAAGCCGGTGTTGTTCATCATGCCTTCCGCAGAATCCACGGTGAAAGGAGTGACCCAGTACAGCAACCCGGCCTTGCCCTGTTGGTCAGCGAACTCAAACTTCGAGGCCAAGTCGTAGTCCTTCACCCCGGGCTGCGTCTGCAGCGGGTAGCTGTCGTAGAAGCGGAAGCCGTACTTGTCCCAGCGGTCCAGCCACATCGGCACCTCGACCTCGGGGGTGAATACGAGACTACGCTGATCCCCTTGCAGTCGCTCAGTGAGGAGAGTGGCCAGTTCCGCTTCGGAGGCGCCGGTGAGGAGGAACACCTCCGCCCCCGAACGACCTGCGGCGACGACCCCCTGGCCCGCAACGCGCAGGGCGGACACCCCGGCGACCGTCACCGCCTGCACTCCCGGGAGC
Organism: Armatimonadota bacterium; assembly: GCA_036504235.1. Classification (GTDB taxonomy): domain Bacteria; phylum Armatimonadota; class Zipacnadia; order Zipacnadales; family Zipacnadaceae; genus Zipacnadum. Next base: position 54,291 of record DASXVN010000006.1, read on the forward strand.
ACCTGCTGATCGGAGAGGAACTTGGCCTGGGTGAGCTTGGCCTTGGCCTCGTTGTCACAGCGTATCCACAGGATCGAGGCCGAGGGGCTGGGCGGCCGCTCCGAGCCCGCCGACGCGCCAAACCGCCACAGCGTGCCCGACACCGTACCATAGCCGCGCAGCGCTACCGGCGGGAGAACCTCGGTCGGCACGCCGGGTGCGACCACGCGTACGCCACCGGGGCTACCGGCAGCCAGGGCTGCTGACAGCACTCCGAGGGAGAGACTCACGAGCAGTCCCCGGCGGATCCAAGATCGCCAACCCTGCGTCAACATGTTGGTTCCTCTCTTTCGCTACGGTTGTGGTGGGGCGTCTGCGTTACCTGGGCAACCGGGCTTTCTGGACGGAGCGGAGCCCGGACGTACCTCGTTGTGCCTTCGCCATCACTCGACCAATACCTGCGCTGCGGGCAACGTAAGCGACCAGCACCGGCGCTGGTCTCCCACGCGCTGGAGCTGTTCGCCCCCTTCGGCGACGCGTGTGCTCCTGCCGTTACTCCCCCTCTCCCCAGCCGAAGGCGCGGGAGAGGGGGCCGGGGGGTGAGGTTAGACTGGCGCCGGCCTCACCTTCCGCCCCTACCAAGACCCCAACGGCCCCCCTCAGCAACTGCCGCTCGTCTCCAGGCGGACGCAGGCTCCGGCCGGTAGCTCCATCTGCCACTTCCCGTCCACGACCACAGGGGCGCCGCCGCCGGTGGGTGGGGCGTAGTCCTCCGCCGAGCCCGGCATGACCACCCGCGCCGCCACGCCCTCCGGCAGCGCGACGTCCAGGCGGAACCAGCCGTCGTCCTGCTTCCAGGCTACCTCGATCTCGCCGTGGGGGGTGGGCGTGCGGCCCCGGCACCAGTCCAGTCCGGCGGGCTCCGGGGCGATCAGCGCCGTGCGGAAGCCCGGCTCCAGCGGGCGCACGCCGAGCTGGTACGCCGACAGGAAGTAGGTCGGGCCCGCGGACCAGGCGTGGCAGTGGCTGCGCGTGTGCGGAATCTCCAGCGGAAACATCTCCCAGCAGGTGCTCGCGTCGGCGTCCAGCATCATCCCCCAGAAGCGCCTGGTCCACTCCAGGATCAGCTCGTAGCGCCCCAGCTTGACCATCGCCTCGAAGCTGAAGAACAGCATGAAGGGGCTGCCGATGTGCACCCACTCGGCGGGGATTTCCTCCACGTACCCCGCCACGCGCGCCAGCCGCTCGGGCGTCACGCAGTCGCACAGGTACAGGACGGTGTTGGTCTGCTGGCTGATTACCGGCGACTGGCTGCCGTCCAGATGCAGGCAGTCCACGTAGGCCTGCTGTTCCTCGGACCACAGGTGTAGGTTGATCGCCGCGATCACGGCGTCGGCCTCGCGGCGGAACTCGGCGGCGTCCTCGTCCCGCCCCAGCAGGTCGGCCATCTGCGCCCCGTGGTGCAGCGCCCGGACCAGCCAGCCGTTGTTGTGGGTGACAACCCCCTCGCTGGGCGTGTCCAGGGGCGCCCAGTCCAGCAGGTTCCAAGCCACGATCTCCAGCAGCCCCTGCCCATTGCGGCGGGCCAGGAAGTTGCGTAGCGTCGTGGCGACCGCCGGGTAGATCTCCTCCTGGAAGGCCAGGTTGCCGCTGTAGGCATAGTGCTCGGCGCAGCCGATCGCCCACAGCGCGGACCAGGCCGGGAGCAGGTTCTGCCAGCCGCTGGGCACCTGCGACTCGGGTATGTCGGACCGGCGCAAGGACCCGGCGACCAGCCGCCAGCAGCGCTCCACGAACCGCGTGTCGCCGAAGGACAGGTAGTTGATGAGCGCCTCATTGCGGGCGTCCCCCACCCAGAAGGTCTGCTCGAAGGAGGGGCAGTCCACGAAGGTGTCCTCCGAGCAGCAGCGGGTGGTATACACGCCCATCTGCCAGATGCGGTTGAGGCGGTCGTCGGAGCAGTAGAAGTTGCCCCGCTGGGTCGCGGCGTTGCTGGAGAACAGGCAGCGCAGGCCGCGCAGCCGCAGGGGGGCGGTCAGGTTGCGGACGGTCAGAATGACGTACCGGAAGCCGCGTCGCTGCGGGCTGAGGAAGGTCTGGTGGCCCTCCCGGCAGGTGTAGCGCAAGGTGTTTTCCATCTCCATCCACTGCGGATGCCCGTTGAACATCGCCTCGAAGCCGTACAGGTCGAGGACGGCTCCCGCCGGCGCCTCCAGGTTCAGCTCCCAGTAGCCGGTCAGTTCCCGGCCGAAGTCAATCAGCAACTGCACCTCGCCGTCGGGGGCGGGGGAGATGACGGTGGCGTCCTCGCTGCCCGCGCACAGGGCCTGCGGCGCCTGCACCAGCGGCGAGGCCAGCGGCAGGCAGCGCACCTCCTGCGCCCATTCGGTCTGCGCGCCGACCGCCACCAAGGAAGTGTGCTCGGGCGCAACGGGCACGAAGTCGCAGGACAGGTCGGCGAGTGCCTCCGCCGAAGCGGCGCTCAGCGCGTCCGCCATGCCCTCGCTCAGCTTTTCGGGCAGGGACCACGCCGTCGGGTCAGCCGCCTCGGCCAGGCGGGAGAAGGCGGCGATGTTAGCGATCGCGCCCTCCGGTCCGCCCAGCGGCGCGGAGACGGCCACCTCCTGCTCTGACTCCAGACCGAAGACATACGACCAGTCGTGCCGCCAGCCGCTCACGTCCAGGGTCAGCAGGTTGTCGCCCGCCTTCAAGTCTAGAGCGATCCGCTTGCCCTTGGCCTCCACCAGCTCACCGTTAAGGGCGACGTGTCGGGCCTCGCCGACTTGCAGTAGCGTGACCGGCCCGGCCTCGGCAACGGTCAGGACCATCGCCAGGGCTGCCTCCGCCGGGTAGTTGTTGGCGGTGAGGTCGTTGTCCAGGACCGTAGGCCGCAGGTTGAAGTGCCGGACCAGGCGCGGGGTCTGCACCACTCGCGCGGAGACCACGCGGGCCGGGAGGACCCACTCCTCGCTCAGGAAGGGGATCTCGCGGGGCGACAGCTCCACCCACGGCTCCCTGCCCGGCGCGCCGATGGCCAGCGCCGGCGTCCAGGCCGAATCGTCGTAGCCGGGCGAGGTCCAGCCGGCCGGCTCCTCGCGGGCGTCATACTGCTCCGCCCAGCCCTGCTGGCAGGAGATGCGCGGGGTGGGGCGCGCCCAGGCCTCGTGCCGCCGCACGCGCCAGGAGGAGTCGGTGGCGATCACCGTGCCGCCGATCTCCAGTTGCGCCAGCAGCCCGCCGCGGCCCAGAATATACTGGAAGTTGCTCGTGCCCCAGCAGGTGATCAGCACGGCGATCACGTTGCGCCCCGCGTGCAGATAGGGCGCGATCTCCCGGGTGTCATACTGGTAGTCCCAGGGCCAGCAGCGATTGGGGCCGGGGCCGATGCGCCGGCCATTCACGAACAGCAGGTAGCGGCTGTCGGCGGTTATCTGCAGCAGCGCACTGGCCGGCGCGGCCTCCAGGTCAAACTCGCGGCGGGCGGCCAGGTAGTAGTTCATCGGGGCCGGATCGCCCTCGGTCCAGATCCATTGCGCTTGCGTGAAGGGGTGAGCCATGATTACCTCCGGAGATTGGGAGCGACGCGGCCTCAGTTCGGCTTCCGGGCGGCGTATTCCTGCCGGGGAGGGAGTGAGACGTTGCACAGCGAACAACAGCGCTGAAGGCGCGGGGTCCCGGCTCCCGGCTTCTATTCTGACCCAAGGAGTACCCCTACATGACCACCCTGGCTGCGTTCAACGATAGTCTGGCCGCTCTGAATTCTTCCGAGGAGGCGTGGGATTCGCCCCTCAAGCGCCTGCGCTACGAGTTGAAGTTCCTCAGCTCCATCCTGCCCGCTCATCCCGAGCAGGCGACGGAGGGGCAGGCGCTCCTGGAGCAGGTCCTGGGCGAGGCGCTCGCCGGACTGCGCGCCGGGACCGCGCCCGCGGCCGTGGTGGAGGAAGCCGAGCGCCGGCTGGCCCCCCTGGGCCCGCTGGCCAAGGCCTACGTCCTGTTCTGCGCCGGGCACGCACACATTGACATGAACTGGATGTGGACCTGGCCCGAGACGGTGTCCGTCACCTACGACACCTTCCAGACCATGGACCGGCTCATGGACGAGTTCCCCGAGTTTTGCTTCTCCCAGAGCCAGGCCTCCGTTTACCAGGCCATGCAGCAGTACGCGCCGGAGGTGCTGGCGATGATCAAGCGGCGCGTGCAGGAGGGCCGCTGGGAGATCACCGCCAGCCAGTGGGTCGAGGGCGACAAGAACATGGCCTCCGGCGAGATTCTCTGTCGGCACCTGCTCTACACTCGCCGCTGGCTGCAGGAGAACCTGGGCCTGCCCTACGATGCGGTCAAGATTGACTGGGAATGCGACACCTTCGGCCACTGCTGGACCCTGCCGGGGATTCTCAGCCGCGGCGGCGTCACCCGCTACTACCACCACCGCTCCAACGGCCCGCGCCTCCGCTCCGCGGTCAGTGGCGAGCGTTCGCGGCTGTTCTGGTGGGAAAGCCCGGATGGCTCGCGGGTGCTGACCTTTGACGATTCGCCCTATGGCTACAACAACGAGATCAACCCGCAGATGGTGGACGGCCTGGCCGCCTGGGAGCGCAACACCGGCCTGAAGGAGATGCTGTGGGTCTACGGCGTCGGCGATCATGGCGGCGGCCCGACCCGCAAGCACCTGCGGGCCGCGGTGGCGATGCAGTCCTGGCCCCTGTGGCCGACCCTGAAGCTGACCACCACCGACGACTTTTTCAACACGGTGGAGGCCAAGCTGGCGGGGCGGGACCTGCCCGTACACGCGGACGAGCTGAACTTCGTCTTTGAGGGCTGCTACACGTCGCAAAGCCAGGTGAAATTCGCCAATCGCCAGGGCGAGAACGCGCTGGTCGGCGCGGAGGCGGCGGCGGTCCTGGGGCTGCGGCTGGCGGGGGTGGCCTACCCCGGTCCGGCGCTGCTGGAGTCCTGGCAGCGAGCGATGTTCCTGCAGTTCCACGACATCCTGCCCGGCTCCGGGGTCCGCGAGACCTACGAGCACGCGCAGGGCCAGTTCCAGGAGACCCTGGCGCATACCAACATGATCAAGACCCGCAGCCTCCGCACCATCGCGGCCGCGGTCAACACGGCGGCTGGCGCGCCGCTGCCTCCCGCGGGGGGCCTGGGCCTGGGCGCGGGCGTCGGCGACGGCGCCTGGTGGGGCGGAGTCTCCGCCCTGGGCGCCGGGGAAGGCGCGGCGGAGCCGTTTGTGGTCTTCAACCTGACCCCCTTCGTGCGCGATGAGCTGGTCGTCGTCAAGCTGTGGAACCGGCCGGTCGGCAACCAGGTCACGGTCCGCGACGCCGCCGGGAACATCCAGCCGGGCCAGATTCTGGAGCGCGGCCACTACTGGGGGCACCAGTGCACCTCGATAGCCTTCCGGGCCACCGCCCTGCCGGCCTGCGGCTATGCTACCTACTTGGTCGAGCCCTGCCTGCCGGAGGAGCAGGCCCCGATTGCCGAGACGCTGAACCTCCCGCCCGTGACCGGCGAAGAAGCGACCGGCGCTTACCTCCGCGAGATGGGGCGACCGATCTACGGCCTCGGCTACGTGCAGGCGCAGTACACCGGCGCGGTGGCGCTGGGCAACGAGTACCTGGAGGTCGTCATCTCCCCGGAGGCGGGCGGCGTGGTTAGCGTGCTCGATAAGGAGAGCGGCCACGAGTTGGTGGCCGCGGAGGCCGTGCTGGGCGCGCTGGAGCATGAGTTGGAGGCCCCGCACCCGATGAGTTCCTGGCAACTCGGGGCGATTATTGACCGCAAGAACCCGCTGGCCGGCTGCACCCTGCAGTCCCTGCACCAGGGACCGGCGGTCGCCGCGGTCAAGCTCAGCCGCAAGTTCGGGGACTCGACATACGACCTCACCATCAGCCTGGCGGGCGGCAGCCGCCGCCTGGACTTTGACCTGGACGTAGACTGGCGCGAGCCGGGCGGGCCGGAGATCGGCGTGCCGGCGCTGCGGGCCACCTTCCCGCTGAATCTGGAAGAGACCCGCGCCCAGTTCGAGATTGCCTGCGGCAGTATCGAGCGGGAGACCGATGGGGAGGAGTCGCCGGCCCTCAACTGGGTGGACCTCAGCGGCAGTTGCGGCTGCGAGGAGGGCTGCCGGTTCGGCGCGACCCTGCTCAACGAGGGCAAGTATGGGCACCAGGCCTTCGAGGAGACGCTGCGGCTGACGCTGTTGCGCTCCAGCTACGAGCCGGACCCGCTGCCTGACCAGGGCCGCCACGAGATTCGCTACGCGCTGGAGTTCCATGCGGGCGACTGCGACCTCGCCGCCGCCGCGCGGGCGGGGCTGGCCTTCAATCACCCCGTAGTTCCCGTGGGGACCACCGTGCACGAGGGAGCGTTGCCGCCGGCTTACAGCGGACTGGAGGTGCTCTCGCCGGGGGTGCTGGTCTCGGGCCTGAAGCGAGCGGAGGACTCCGAAGCGCTAGTGGTGCGCCTGTACGAGATCGCCGGGGAGGCTACGGAGGCGCGCCTGCGCCTCGCGCCGGAACTGGCCCCGGTTGGCGCGCCGGTGGTGGAGACCGACGTGCTGGAGCAGCCCCTGGCCGCCTCGACGGCGCGCTGGGAGGGCGAGACGCTGGTGGTGTCCGTGCCGGCCTATGGGCTAGCGACGGTGCGGGTCGGCTAGCGCCTCGCGCGTGACGCTCTCGGCCTCCGGGCGAGGCGGGTAGAACTTGGCAGTGAGGAAGGCGCGCGCTGCGGCCGTCACGGCGAGGGGTTGCGCGGCAAGGAAGCCGCCCTAGCGCACCGCAAACACTTGCAGGCTCCGCAGCCGGGGCTCGCCGGAGGCGCGGCTAACGTGGACGCGCACGCCCTCCACCTCGATCGTGGGGAAGCGATTGATCCGCTGGTAGCCGATCGCGGTACCGACGTGCACGCCCTCCCAGCGCCCGTGGCTGAGCACCTGGACGATATATTCACGCACCCGCTCGCCGTGGGCGACATCTTCCTGAATTCGCACGTGGTTGATCGCCGTGGGCTTCGCGAAGAGGACCTCCAGCGTGCCGGCGGCGGTCTCGGCGGCGACCGAGCCATCCGGGGCCGCCTGGACGGCTCCGGCGACTACCGCCCGGGCCCCCGTGCGCGGACCGGCCTCCCCGGCCTCGGCCAGCGGCGAGGCGAAGCGCCGCCGAATCTCCGCGCCCATCGCCAGTAGCCGCTCCACGTCCGTCTCCGGCAGCAGGCCCCGGGTGTCCGGGCCGACGTTCAGCATCAGATTGCAGCCGGAGCCGACCGACTTGTAGTACATGTCCACCAGGCGCTCGGTGCTTTTGAGCGTGGGCAGGTCGTAGGTATTCCAGAACCAGTTGGCGCGAATCCGCGCGTCGCACTCCGCGGGCAGCCAGTGCGGGAAGCTCTCCCGGTAGGCAGCGGTCATGAACTGGTCGTGGCCCAGGTAGTCTTCCGGCTTTTCGATCACGTTCCAGCAGGGGTCCGGGGCCAGCCCGTCCTCGTTGCCCACCCAGCGGTAATCCGGCTCGCCCATCGAGAAGACGCACGCCTCCGGCTGCAGCCCGCGGATCTGGCCGATGATCCGCTCCCAGTCGTACACCCGGCCCTGGCTGCCCGCGCCGTCCAGCCAGCAGCAGAAGACCTTCCCATAGCGGGTCAGCAGCTCGCGCCACTGGGCCAAGTACAGCTCGTCATAGGCGGCGGCGTCCGGGTAGCGGGGGTCGTGGCGGTCCCAGGGGGAGAGGTAGAGGCCGAAGTGCAGCCCCTCGGCGCGTGCGGCCTCCGCGGCCAGCTCCACCAAGTCGCCGCGCCCGGCCTGCCAGGGGCTGGACTTGAGCGAGTGGTCGGTGGTATCGGTGGGCCAGTTGCAGAAGCCGTCGTGGTGCTTGGCGGTGACCACCAGATAGCGCATCCCCGCCTCCCGCGCGGCCCGGGCCCACTGCCGGGGATCGCAGGCCGTCGGGTGGACCACCGCCGGGTCCTCGCTCCCGTCGCCCCACTCCTGATCTAGAAACGTGTTGGGTCCGAAATGGCAGAACATGCCGAATTCGGCCTGCTGAAAGGCCAGTTGTCGCGCGGAAGGTACGACCATGCTAGTTCTCCTCGTCAGAAGCTGCTCTCCAACGCCGCGGTGATCTGGGCGACTTCCGCCGCGGTCAGTTCCACCTCGCCGGCCCCGGCGTTCTCGCGCGCCTGCTCAGGATTCCGCGCGCCGACCAGGGCGTGCGTCAGCCCCGGCTGGGCCACGGTCCAGGCGATGGTGAGCTGCGCCAGAGTCAGCCCCCGGGCGTCGGCCAGCGGCTGAATCTGCGCCAGGAAGGCGGCCACTCGCGCGCGGTTTTCCCGGCTGAACTGGGGGTTGCCGGCGCGCATGTCGCCGGCGGGGAACTCCCGCTCCGGCCCGACCTTGCCGGTCAGCAGCCCCTGAGCCAGCGGCGAGTAGGCCAGCGCGGCCACCCCGTGCTCGCGGCAGTAGGGCAGCAGCGTGGTCTCAATATCCCGGTGCATCATGCTGTAGTGCTCCTGGATCACGTCCACGGTCCCGTAGCGGCCGTACTCCTCGAGCTGCTCCCGGGTGACGTTGCTCACGCCGAGGGCGCGGATCTTGCCCTCCCGCCGGAGCGCCTCCAGGGTGGTCATGGTCTCCTCAATCGGCGTAGTGGGGTCCTGCCAGTGGGTCTGCAGCAGGTCGATGTAGTCGGTCTGCAGGCGGCGCAGGCTCTGCTCCACCTCGTAGCGGAGCGATTCGGCGCCCAGGTAGCGGTGCACCGGCTGGCCGTCCTCGTTGAAGAAGAAGTTGCCGCGGTCGGTGTGCCAGACCAGGCCGCACTTGGTGGCCAGGATCGCTTGGTCGCGGCGTCCGACCAGGGCGCGGCCCACGACCTCCTCCGAGCGCCCCAGCCCATACGCGGGCGCGGTATCAAGGAAGTTGATCCCCGCGTCGAGGCCGGCCTGCACGGCGGCAATCGCCTGCTGGTCGTCGCTCCCGCCCCAGGTCCAGCCGCCAATCGCCCAAGCCCCGAAGGCCACGACGGAGGCGTGAATTCCCGAGTTGCCCAACGGTCGGTAACGCATGGTACTAACCTCCGGGTCTAGCTATGATCGCACAGCCACTGCAGAAATTCGTCAATCTCCGCCCGCGAGGGGCCGCCGTTGACGCTATAGATGACCAGTTCCGGCCGCAACTCCTGGTGCAGCGTCTTGAGCGCCTCAATCGGCCCGTAGGCGTAGACAGACTTGCCGGCTGCCTGGAATTGCTGGAGCAACTCGACCCAGGTGAACATCTCGCGGCCGGTGGCGTCCCGGGCGGCTCCCGGCACCCACTGGATGCCGTGTAGTTCGGGCAGGCTCAGCAGCGAGGGCACATGGCAGAGCGCCTCGGGCCCGTCGAGGTGGTAGATACTGTGGTCCACGAACTCGGTCTCGTCCTCCAGGCAGGGCATGACCCAGCGGTCGAACATGGGCGGCGACATCAGCGCGGCGAAGTCGCATTGCACCGCGGCGGTGCGCCCCGCGCCCACCACCCCCAGCCAGGAGGTCGTGTAGCCCACCTCGAACATCCCCGCCGCCTCCGCGATGGCGTCATAGACCGGAGCGAAGAACTCGCGGACCTCCGTGACCGCCCGGTCAATGACCTCCGGCTGGTCGAGCATGTCCATACACAGCCGCCCGTAGCCGCGGATCGCGCCCAGGCCGTCCACATTGCTGTGGGTGTCCAGGGTGCAGAGCAGCGCGCGCCCGGCGGCCTTGGTCTTGAGGAAGGCGCAAAAATCGAGCATCTGCCGCCAGGCGAAGTTGTCCTCGTCCCAGCGTAGCGGCAGGGCCTGGCTCCAGTCTTCCACGAAGGGATGCACCCAGGTGGTCCCGCCGCTATCGGGAGAAGTCACGATCTCCGCGCCCAGGAAGGCCGCGAACTGGTCCGGCCCCCAGCACGGGGCGAAGTTGGGGAAGGCCTCGGCGGCGTAGTAGGTCGCGCCCGCCGCGGCGTCCATGACCTCCGCCGCCCCGGCGAAATCCCCGTCGAAACCATCCAACTGCTGGGGCCAGCGCGCCACCGCCGGCGCTCCTTCCCGGGCGCAGGAAGCCAGCACCGGGGGACGGTCCAGCAGGTCCCCGGCCCAGAAAGCTGCCAAACGCTGTAGCGCCTCGTCTGCGTTAGGTTTGTGGCTGAGCTCCATGGAGAATCCACCCTCTCTATCGATTCGTGCCGCCCGTCTTCATTCTCCCCGGAGCGGCTTTTGCCCTCCACCGGTGGCGGGGTCGGGGCGTCCGTAGTATAATCCCCGCAGCATTCTACCCGGAGGGGGAATTAGCAGATGTCAATCAAGGCGAATATTCTCACGCCCATCGAGATACCGGAGACGGTCCAGGTGGAGGTCGTAGACAGCATCCGCGGGACGCTGGAGATCGTCGAGGTGGATTTCCACCGGGCCATGCGCGAACTCAGCGAACTGGGCATGGTGGACCTGCACGAACTGGACCCGGAAGAACTGATTACCATGGCTTGCGCCCTGGCCCGGCACCGCGCCATCGACCACTATCTCGTGTCCATCGGCATCGATCCGCACGCCAAGCTCAAGAGCCTCGAAGCGGAGGCCAACGAGGGCGGATAGCGGTCGGTGGCACCGGCGTCTCGCCGGTGTTGCGTTCGTCGCCGCCGACGGAATCTCCGGCCTCGCGTGTACGTCTCCTCCACAGCGCCACATCCGTGACCCAGGAGGCTCGTCATGAACGCCTGCGACCGCCCCACTTCGATACGCTCGCTGCCGTACCTGGTCCTAGCGCTGCTCTTGGTCGGCCTCCTTCCAGCCTACGCCGAGGACGCCGGCCGCGCAGCGCAGATCGAGCAGTCCTTCCGGCAGCGCGATAAGAACGGCGACGGCGTACTGTCGGCGGAGGAAGTCGGCAATCCGGAGATGTTCAAGCGCCTCGACGCCAATGGCGACGGCCAGGTGACGCTGGCCGAAGCTCAGGCGTTCTTCGCCGCACAGGGCAACCAGCCGCCCACCCCGCCGCCCCCGGTGGGGCCCGATCAGTCTTTCACCCCGCTCACCGACCTCGGCGCCAACCAGTATCAGGGCTTCCCCGGCGGTCTTTATCCTAACGGAGCCAACACGCCCCCGGCGGCGTATCTCCAGCAGGGCCTCGCTGCCGCCCGGACCGTCCAGCCCCTCAGCCCGACCGGCGACCCCAGCCCCACCGGGGCGGTGGTGCTGCTCTCTATCGGCATGTCCAATACCACCATGGAGTTCTCCGCCTTCCAGCGCCTCGCGAACGCCGACCCGGCGAAGAACCCCAGTCTGATTATCGTGGACGGCGCGCAGGGCGGCCAGGACGCGACCAAGATCAAGGACCCCGCGGCGCCCTTCTGGACCACCGTGGACCAGCGGCTGACCGCGGCCGGCGTCACCGCCGCGCAGGTACAGGTGGCCTGGATCAAGGAAGCTATCGCCGGTGAATCCCGGACCTTCCCCGCCGACGCGCAGGAGCTACAAGACGATCTGGCCGCCATCCTGCAGATCATGGAGACCCGTTACCCGCACTTGAGGCTCGTCTACGTCTCCAGCCGCATCTACGCCGGCTACGCGACCACCCGCCTGAACCCGGAGCCCGTCGCCTACCAGGGCGGCTTTGCGGTGAAATGGTTCGTCGAGGACCGGATCAAGCAGCCGACCCCCGGCCCCTGGGTGGCCTGGGGACCGTACCTGTGGACCGACGGCGTCCGCGGCCGAGCCGACGGCCTGGTCTGGAACCGCGAGGACTGCGGCCCGGACGGCACCCACCCCTCGCCCCGCGGCTGCGCCCAAGTGGCCGACCTGCTCCTGAAGTTCTTCCAGACCGACGAGACGGCGCGGGGCTGGTTCGTGAAGTAGGGAAGAGGCAACGGTCGGTCGCCTTCTCCGCCTGCTCGCTGGCTCCTCCGCCGCAAGTCAAGCCTCTCCTCTGCCCCAGGCGCATGGTCGCCGGTGCCCCGGCACGCCGCCCCTCTTCCCTCGTTCCTCGTTAACTGCTCAGACCCTTCGTTGAACGCTTCCGGCGAGAAACTTGACATTTCGTTTCCCGCGCGCGCGAACGGGTGAACCGCGCTTTCGCACGGAGCGTCAGGGCAAATACGTCGCATCTCCACAGCACAAGCCAGATCAGAGACGTAGGAGGCAGCAGTCAGTACACCAGCCGGCCCTGTGATGATAGTCCGCTGACACAGGAACCGGCTAGAGAATCAGTCGTCATTGCCACGGGTTGGGATGGTCGGGAGGGATCGGGAGTGGCCGAAAAGACTGCCAGCTTTAACCAGACGAGCAACAGCCACGGAACGCGACCGGCGCCCTGCCGCGGCCGGGAGTTTGGGGTGCGCGTAGGTGCTGCTCTGGCGGCCCTGGAACGCCGCATCGACGTGGAGGATCGCGACTACGTCAAGATTGCTGTTGACATCGTGCTTATCGCGCTCGCGGCGGCTTGGAGTTGGGCCGTGGTGATGGGACGCGAGGTCAGCCTCGTCAACACCGGGTATTTCGTAGCGATTGCGCTCGTGGTGCGCCTCGCCGTCTACGGGTATCTTCACATCTGGAAGTATTCCTGGAGGCAGGTCGCCGCGCCGGACATCCTGCAGTTGTCGGCCAGCGCCGTGCTCGCAATGCCGCTTTTTGCTATTGCCCTCTATCTGCCCTATTTCTACCCCGGACGTTTCCTCTTGCCTGAATTGGGCCGGCCTTCCATCCTTCTGCTCACCGAGCCCGCCTTCTACATGCTGTTTCTGTGCGCGGCCCGGCTCGCGGCGCGGGTCGGGGAGGCCACGCAGGCCGCCGGCGCCGGACGCATTCCAGTCTTGGTAGTCGGCGCCGGCTCCACCGGAGCCGCGCTCGGGTACCTGCTGGAGGAAGTAGGCGATGAGTACACCGTAGTCGGATACCTGGATGAGGACCCCCACAAGGTCGGCCGCCGCCTGCGGGGGAAACCCGTCCTCGGCGGTTTGAACCAGGCCGCGGCCCTGGCGCAGAGCAGCGGAGCCGAGATCATCGTCATCGCCCAGGACACGTTGGGACCGGATCACTTGCGCCAGATGCTGCTCGCGCTCGAGGCCACCGGCTTACCCCTGCGGACCGTCCCGCCCATGTCTGACGTCATCACGCATCAGGCCCGGCTCGATGATCTGCGCGAGATCAACATGGAGGACCTGCTGCCGCGCAACGAAGTGCGTCTCGACTGCGAGGGGATATCTGAATACCTCGCCGGCAAGACGGTCATGGTCACGGGCGGCGGCGGCTCCATCGGCCGGCAGCTCTGCCGCCGGGTCGTGGAGTGCGGGGCGGCGCGGGTCGTGGTGCTAGGTCGAGGCGAGAACAGCGTGTTCGAGGCGGTCCAGGAGCTGAACGAACTGGACTCCGCTTGTGAGATCGTCCCGGTGATCTGCTGCGTTCGCGATCGAACCAGCTTGCAGCGGGTCTTCGAGCAGTTCTCCCCTCAAGTTGTCTTCCACGCGGCGGCGCATAAGCACGTGCCGCTCATGGAGCTTTACCCCGCCGAGGCCATCAAGAACAATGTGGGCGGGACCTTGAACCTGGTGCAGTTGTGCGTACGCTATCGCGTGGAGCGGTTCGTGCTGGTCTCCACGGACAAGGCGGTTAATCCGGTAAGCATTATGGGCGCCAGCAAGCGCGTAGCCGAGGAGATCGTACGGGCCTACGCCCAGGAGAGCACCAGCAGCATGGTGAGCGTGCGTTTCGGCAATGTCCTGGGCAGCCGCGGGAGCGTGGTGCCCACCATGACGCGGCAGATCCGCAACCGGCGGCCGGTGACTATCACCCACCCGGATATGCTGCGGTACTTCATGACCATCCCGGAAGCCGTGCAGTTGATCCTGGAGGCCGGCGCCAGCCGGAGTCGCGGCGAGACCTACGTGTTGAAGATGGGACACCCGGTGAAGATCCTCGACCTCGCGTGCGACCTCATTCGTCTGGCGGGCTTGACCCCTCATGTGGATGTTCCGATCCAGTTTGTCGGCTGTCGGCCGGGCGAGAAGCTGAAAGAGGAACTGTTCACCGGCCCCGAGAACGACTGGGTGGAAGCCGGCGAGCACTTCTACGTTGTCCCCGGTCGCCGTTTGGGCCTCGATTACTTGCTGCATAAGGTGAGGCAACTGGCTCGGGCCGCGGACGACAACGATCGCGAACGCATCACCGACTTGCTCCAAGAAGTGATTCCCGACTACAAGCCGGCGGAAGCCGTGGGGAAAGCCCGACAGCGATCTTTCGCCCGGGCCTCCAAGCCGAGCGTCGCCTTGGCGCCCCATCCCCAGCGACTCGCGGAGTGATCTACAGCAGGCGCCCTGTCGGCGCCTAGCTAGAGGAGGCAGCTATTGCGCACGTCATCGAGTCGTGAAACCGGACGCGCAGTGTTCTGGGGCGTCTGGTTGTTGCTGGCCCTGGGTGCGGCCTGGGGGCAGGTAGCCGACAATTACGTACTGGGGCCGGGCGACAAACTCGCCATCGTGGTCTTCGATCATCCGGAACTCAGCCTCGAGGCGGTGATCCGACCGGATGGGCTGATTACCCATCCCTTCCTGGGACCGATGCAGGTTTCCGGGCAGACTCCGGCACAACTCGCCGCCTTGGTTACGAAGGAACTCAAACGGGAACTGCGCAGCCCGCTGGTCACGGTAAGCGTGTTAGCCATGGCCGGGAATCTCGTTCACGTGAAGGGGGGCGTGACGGTTCCGGGTGACTTCCCGACGGGGCAGCCGATCACCCTGGCCCGGGCGGTGGCCCTGGCCCAGGGGCTGGCGCCCCGCGCCAACCAGAGCGAGGCCGTGATCATCAGTCCCGACGGCACGCAGCGCCCGGTGGACCTGGCCGCGGCTTTGGGGCCCAAGGCCCCCGAGTACCTTTTGTACCCGCGCGAGACCCTGCTCATTCTTCCCGCTGAGTCCAAGCCCCTGACCATCATCGGTGAGGTCGGCAAGCCCGGCAAGTACTTCGTGGCCGCTCCTGACGATACCCTGCTCGACGCCCTGCTGGCGGCGGGCTGGGTCACTCCGAACGCCGACCGCCGGCATGCCTTGATCCTGCGGCACGGAGACGAGCCCCAGCAGATAGACCTCGCGCCGCTCCTGGCCTACCAAGCGGGCGCCGTGGGTCCGCGCCTGGAGAGCGGGGACACGATCGTCTTTCCCCGGGCCACCAACTACGTCACGATCTGGGGGGCCGTCACCAAGCCGGGGAAGGTGCTGCTAGACCCCAACTCTGAGACCGTGGCCGACGCCCTGGTCGGGGCGGGCGGACTCACCGCGGTCGCCAATCCGGATACGGCCACCCTGATTCACCTCGGGGGCGCCACCGTGCCCGTCGACCTCCAGGCCGTGCTGACTAGCCCCACTAGTCCGGCCAATTTGCAGCTCCAAGGCGGGGATACGCTCCTGGTGGCCACGCGCCGGAACGAGATCATGGTCCTGGGCGCGGTAACGAAGCCCGGTCCCTATCCAGCTCCGCCGGGGCTTGACACTCGGCTACTGGACGCGCTCACTCTGGCCGGAGGAGTGACGCCGGAGGCTGACCTGGAGCAAGTTCAGGTCCTCCGTGGCGGCCAAGCGGCGTCCACCGTGAGTATAAGATCCCTGCTCCTGGCGGGGGATCCGCAGAACAACCTCGAGTTGCGGGTGGGCGACACGGTGGTGGTTCCCGTGGTGCGGCGCGAGGTGCTGGTCTTCGGCTACGTGGGGACTCCCGGACGCTACGAGTTTCGCGAGGGCGACCGCGTAATGGATATCATCGCCCGCGCCGGCGGATTCGACAAGTCCTCGGCGGCGCCGTGGAAGACCGCTTTGATCCGCGCCAAGGGCGCCGATGCCGATGTGTACCTGGTGGACATGGATAAGGTGGTCCGCGGCCAGTCCCTCGACAAGAACTACCTGGTGCAAAACAGCGATGTGATCGTCGTGCCCAAGCGGACCGGCATTGACTGGCAGCAGTGGGTCGGGGAAGTGCTGCTGCTGGGCGGGGCCGTCCGCATCTTCGGGTAGCCCGTCTTTACGCCAATTGCGCACAACAGAAGGGATCCCTAACGTGCCTGATCGTCGCGAGCAAGAACTGGACCTCCATGATTACCTGACCATTGTGGCCCGCCGCGGCTGGCTCATCGCCCTCACGCTGGTGGCGGTAGTCGCGGCTACCGTCTTCTACTCGCTAACGACCACCAAGCTGTATGAGGCGGAATCCCGCGTGTTGCTCCGCTCACCCTACGTGCCCTTTGGCGGGGGGGGCGGCGGCGGAAACACGGGCACCGGCCTGGGGATGGGCAACCTCTCCGACACCTATGACCTGGAGACGGAGTTAGAGCGCATCAAGAACCCGCAGTTGATCAAGGAAGTCCGGGCGGCGCTGCCGACGTTCCAGGACGCTATGCTCTCGAATCTGGATGTCCACCAAGTTGGCAAGACTTCGATCGTCGCCATCGATGTGCGGTCTCCTTCGTCCCAGTTCGCCGCTCAGTTCGCCCAGGGTCTGGCGGTCGGCTACATTGACCATACCCGGCGTATGAAGCAAGGGGCGACCGAGCAGGCCCTCAAGTACGTGGTCGATCAGGCGGGCCGGGCCAAGGCCGACCTCGACCGGGCGGAAACGGAGCTACGCACCTTCAAGGAAGCCTCGGGAATCGTGGATATTGCGGGCGCGACCGGGAGCGTCGCCTCCCACTATGCGGTCCTTTCGACGCAACTTGACGCGGGTCAGGTCGAGCTGCGCAAGACCGAAGCGCAACTGGCCGGCTTGGAGGGCGAACGCCGGGCGGTCGATCCCCGCCAGATCGCCGGACTCACGCTCACTCCCGAATCGTCGTTGGGCCAGATGCGCGCGCAATTGCAGCAATTGATGCTGCAGCGCATGATGCTGCTCAAGGACTATGCGCCGACCAGCCGCCGCATCACCGCGCTGGATCAGCAGATCCAGGGCTTGCAGGACAGTCTGCAGCAGCAAGTCAGCCAGATCGCCTACGCGGAGTTGGAGCAAAGCAGCCCTCAGTTGCAGGACTTGAAGAAGCGCAAGGTTGCCCTCGAGACGCAGCGGATCGTCACCCTGGCGAATAATGGCGCCCTGGCGACCATGCTGGGACGGGCCCGCGGCGACTTGCGGCTCCTGCCGGGGCAGCAAGTGAAATTCGGCCAACTGGAGCGCAAGGTGAAGGTGGCCGAGACGGCCTATACCGACCTGCTGGCTCAGGAGCAAGCGCTCAGTATCCAGCAGGCGGCCGCCGTGGCCAGTGCCTCGGTGCTGAACCAGCCCGACGTTCCCACGGAGCCGGTCTCGCCCCAGCTCAAGAAGAACCTCGTGGCCGGCGTGCTGCTGGGTCTGCTGCTGGGTTTGGTGGCCGGCTTGGTCGTCGAGCGTTTGGACGACACCTTCCACAGTCCCAAGGAACTGGAGCGGATTCTCCGGCTGCCGGTGCTGGGTCTGGTGCGCCTCAAGACCGAGGGCGATACGGTTATGCTCCAGGATGACGACGAGCGCTCGCCCTTCGCGGAAGCCTTCCGTAGCCTGCGGGCCAACCTGCGTCTGACCTCAGTTGATGGACAGCCCGCCACGGTTCTGATCACCAGTTCCGGACGCGGCGAAGGCAAGTCGACCTGCGCCGCCAACCTGGCGATCGAGTCGGCGCGCGCCGGGCAGCAGGTCATCCTGGTGGATGCCGACCTCCGCCGGCCCGCTCTGCATCGCTACTTCAACCTGGACGGGAAGCGGGGTCTGACCAGCGTGCTCGTGGGGGATATGCCCTTGGCCGAGGGACTGCAAAGTACTTCCGTGCCGGGCTTGCGGCTGCTGGCGGCGGGCGGGCTCCCTCCCAACCCGCTGGTCCTGATCGAGTCGCAGGCCATGAAGGAGCTGATGGCGAGCCTCAACCAGGAGGCGGACCTGGTCATTTTCGACTCGCCGCCCGTACTCGTGGCGGCGGACTCCCAGGTCCTCGGTAGCCTGATGGAGGCTACGGTGCTGGTCGTGGAGACCGCCGCGACCCGGCGTGAGATGGCGACCCGGACTATGGAGTTGCTGCGTCGGGCGAGCGCCAAAGTGATCGGTGTGGCCATCAACAAGAGCAGTCGCCGGGAGTCCGGCTACAACTACTACTATTACCAATACTACCGCGACGATGACAAGCAGTCCGTAGGTGGTCAGTAATGGGCACCGCGACCGGGACGCGGGGCGGTGAGCGGGAGACGCCGGCCTCTGTGGGCCCGAGCGCGCCGGAGGGCGCCCGCTCCGCGGCAGAGCCCCGGCCCCGGGAGGAATGGTCCTCGCGGGACGCCAACGGCCTGGGCTTCCATTTGCGGGAGATCTGGAAGTTTCGCGAACTGATGTGGACCTTGTCCCTGCGTTCGCTCAAGTCCCGCTATAGCCAGACGCTGCTGGGCGCTAGCTGGGCGATCCTCCAGCCCCTGCTCCTGACCGGGGTCTTCACGCTGGTCTTCGCCAGATTCGCCAAGGTGGACACGGGCGGCGCCCCCTATCCGGTCTTCGCTTACGCGGCCATGCTCCCCTGGCAACTGTTCAGCAACATCATTACTAAGGGCACGAGCAGCGTGGTGGAAAACGGGGCGATCGTCAAGAAGATCTACCTGCCCCGCGAGATCTGTCCGCTCTCGGCCCTGCTCGTCAGCCTGGTGGATTTTGCCGTCGCGGCCTTGCCCCTGGTGATCTTCATGGTCATCTTCCGCGTGCCGCCCAGCATCCTGCTTGTGTTCTTGCCCGTCTTGTTGCTGATCGAAGTGCTCTTCAGCCTGGGGATCATCCTGTTCCTGTCCGCGATCGGGGTGTTCTACCGCGACGTAGGCTTTGCGCTGCCGCTGATCCTGCAGGTGGGCATGTTCCTGTGTCCGGTCGCCTACGCGCTGTCGTCGGTGCCCCCGGAGTATCTCCGCTGGTACCTGCTCAATCCCTTGACCCCGCTCGTGGACGGGTTCCGGCGGATTGTGGTCTACCAGCAGATGCCGCAGTGGGACTACGTGGCCTACGCGGCCGGGGTGGCCCTGGTCGTGCTCTGGCTGGGATATGCGTATTTCAAGCGGAGCGAAGGCCGGTTTGCCGACGTGCTCTAGAAGCAGTTTCAGAACCGTCGTGTCCTGTGTAGGGGCGGAAGTTGCCCGGTCTGCCGGGCAATCTCCGCCCGCGCGAGCCACTAACTCAGAGGTATACGCGGGCGGAGATTCGGCGCAGACGCCGAACTTCCGCCCCTACAACGGCCCGACGGCACCGCTCGTACGCCAGTTGGGGCGGTTTTGAAACTGCTTCCAGGCGCAGTCAGCCTGGTTCGGGTGCGAAAGAACTATCATGAGCGACGTCCTGATCGAAGCCCAAGGGTTGGGCAAACAATACCATCGGGGATACTTTCAGAAGCGCGGCCGGGACCGCGGCTCGGACCAGTTCTGGGCGCTCCAAGACGTTGACCTGGAGTTGTGCCAGGGCGAGGCGCTGGGGATCATCGGCCCCAACGGCGCCGGCAAGAGCACGCTGCTGAAGATTCTCTCGCGCGTGACGACCCCGACCGAGGGTTGGCTCAAGGTGCGAGGCCGAGTCGGCGCGCTCATCGAACTGGGCGCCGGCTTCCATCCGGAGTTGAGCGGCCGGGACAATGTCTATATCTCGGGGTCCATCCTGGGGATGTCGCGCCGGGAGATCGCCCGCCGCTTCGAGGAGATAGTCGCCTTCGCGGAGATCGAAGAATTCATTGATATGCCGGTGAAGAAGTACTCTTCGGGGATGTACGTTCGCCTCGGCTTCGCGGTGGCCGCGCACATGGACCCGGAGATACTCCTGGTCGACGAGGTGCTCGCCGTGGGCGACGGGAGCTTCCAGAAGAAGTGTTTCGGGGCCATGGAGCGCTTCCGCGAGCAGGGCGCTTCGATCATCCTGGTGTCGCATTCGCTCTACAACATCAGCCGAAACTGCGCCCGAGGCATGCTGCTGCTGGAAGGCAGGACCAGCTTTCTCGGCACGGCGGAGGAGGCCATCGCCGCGTACCAGAGCGCCCTGGCGGAGCGCGAGCGCCAGTCAGGCCTGCAGGGCGCGCTGGATGTGGCCGAGCACCTCTGCTCCAAGGACCTGGAGATAACCAGGGTGCAGATGCTCGACCCGCGCGGTGGCGCTGTCTCCGCACTGGAGAGCGGAGCGCCGCTGCGCGTTGTGCTGGACTACGCCGTGCGGCGCCCGTGTCCCGCCTTTCACGCGGAAGTGGTGATCCTGGACTGGGACGGCAACACGCTGGCCGTCAATCACACCTACCTGGAACATGCGCCCTTCCTCGTGACCGCGGAGACGGGGAGGGTGGAGTGCGCTTGGCCGACCGTGCCGCTGACCAGCGGCAGCTACGTCCTGCAGGTTGCCTTGTACGATGAAACCGGCCGGGTCCGGCAGGACATCTGGCAGGGAGTCTATCGCCAGGAACTCGGCTTCACGATTCCCCCCAACGACAAAAGTATCTACCTGGAGCGCTGGCGGGGAGTAGTGGAGTTGGAGTGTCAGTGGCTAGCCGGACCACTGGACGCCGCGGCGGCGGCCGATTTGCCAGGCGAGGGGCGGTCTTAGCCCTATGGGATACCTGAGGGCGGCTTTGGCCGAGAAATGGGCTTTGCGCACGAGGATCGCCGCTGACCGCGGACCCTTTCGGGACCTGCGTCTGACCGCGGCGCTGATCCTGTCGTACCGGCGTCGGGGAGACCCCCACTGGCTGCGTCACTTCGGCATCCAGGTGAGCGCCGAGGCGCACGGGATTACGCGCCTCCGGCTGCCGGGTGGCCTCACGCTATTCGCTCCCCCTCTGACACTCGCCCCTGAGGAGATTCTGGTGGACGGCGCCTTTCCCTCCCCGGCGGCCGAGACCCTGGGGCACTTCCTGACCGTCTCGTATGCCGACCAGTATGAGGCCTGCCGCGCGCTGGCGCCGGGTGACACCGTCCTGGACTTGGGCGCGAACGTGGGGGCCTTCACGCTCCTGGCCTCGCGCCTGGTGGGCCCGGCCGGGCGCGTCCTGGCGGTTGAGCCCATCGCGGCCAACCTGGCTTGTCTGGACCGGATGATCGCCGCCAACAAGCTGGCCAACGTGGAGGTCATCCCCGCCGCCGTCGGCGACCACGATGGGGAGATCACGATCACGCTGGACCCGCGCTGCGGAGGCCACTCGGCAAAGAAGCATTCGTCCACGGTCTCGGTCCAGGCGCCGCTGCGGACCGTTGACTCGCTGCTGGCCGAGAGGTCGGCGCAACCCCGCTTCCTGAAGGCCGACGTGGAAGGTATGGAGGCCGAAGTCCTGCTCGGAGCGCGCCGGACCCTCGCCGGCGGCAAGCCGCGCCTGGCCCTGTCGGCGTACCACCTGGCCGGGGATGCCGAGCGCCTCCCGGCCTTGATTCGGAGCCTGCGAAGCGATTATCAGGTCGAAGTGCGGCAGTTGCACCCCATGCTGGAACCGGTCGTCATGGCCAGGTAGGTAACGGAGTCACCATGTCAACACCTCAAATATCCGTGCTGATGCCGGTCTACAACGCGAAGCCGTACCTCGGCGAGGCGCTGGCTAGCATCCTGGCTCAGACCTGCGCGGACTTCGAGTTCGTCATCGTCGATGATGGTTCCACCGACGGGTCAGCCGAATTAGTGGAACGCTGCGATGACCCGCGCCTCGTGCTGCTGCGCAACGGTCGGAACCTCGGAATCTGGGCCACCCGCAATCGCTGTTTGGAGGTGGCGCGGGGCGAGTACGCGGCCTTGATGGACGCTGACGATCGCAGCGCTCCCGACCGATTCCGGGTGCAACTGGAGTACCTGACCCGGCACCCGGAGTTGGCCGCGGTGGGGAGTTGGGCCCAGAGGATCGGGCCGACGGGTGAGCGCCTCTCGGTCTGGCGCACGGTCACCGGAGCGCGGGAACTGCATGAGACCCTCCTGGACCGAAACGAGATGGCCCACGGGAGCGCGATGGTGCGGACGGCCGCGTTTCGAGCCCTGGGTGGATACCGGCCCGTCCTGGCGGAGGACTATGACCTGTGGCTGCGGCTGACGGACGCGGGGGCGGCCGTGGACAATCTGCCTGAGTGTCTCTACGACTACCGGGTCCATCCCGATTCCGATACGAAGCAGAAGACCGCGCAATACGAGGCGGCGGCCTTCCTGCTGCGGGCCTCAGCGCGCTGCCGGCGGGCGGGCCGGAGCGATCCGCTGGCGGGACTGGACTACGAGAGGTTCCGCGGCCTGATGCAAGCAGTACAGGCCGGGCGCGGCGGCTGGGGTCGAGAGCGGCGGGCGGCTGAGGATTGGGCGCGCGCCGCGGAGCTGTGGGACGAGGGCGATCACTGGGGGGCGCTGGGCAAGATGGCGCGCGTGCTTGGTCGTCGGCCCGGGTATCCCCCGCTGTGGGCGCGCCTCCGCCAGACCCTGGGCCGCCGGCTGCGCCTGGCCTCTGAGGCCTCCGAGGGTGGCTCATGAGGACCACGCTCCGCGGGGGACGCATAGCCTTCACCACGGGCTACTTGGCCGAGGTCGGGGGGGCCGAGGAGATGCTCGTAGCCACGGCAGAGGGCGCCTTGGAGCATGGCTTCGAGGCGGTGGTGATACTGCGGGAGCCGGTGACCCCCGGCAACCAGTATGCGCAGGCCCTGGCGGAACTCGGCCTCACGCCGGTGACGCCCACGGCGGGGGCCGTCGCGCGGGCGCGGGCGCTATACTGCGCCGTGGCGGGACTGGGACGATTGGGCTTTCCGCTATATATGCTGACGCGGCGCGTGTCGGCGCGGCGGGCTTGGCAGAGAATGGGCGAGGAGATGGCCTTCTGGAGCAAGGGCGCGCTGAATCGGGCGCTGGACCGGGCGCTGCTCCGGTTGCTGCGCCGCGAGCATCGCCATCGGCCCCTCGCGCTGATCCACGCCCACCGCACGGATTGGGCCATGCCGACGGTGGCGAGGTGGGCGCGGGCCCACCAGGTGCCCTTGATCTGCCACTACCACGGCGGGTTCCTGCTGCCGGAGGGCTTGCAGCAAGGCCCTTGGCCCTACTCGGCGGAGCAGGTGGCCCTGATTGACGGCGCGGAAGCCTTTCTGGCGCTGACCCAGGAGGTGGGCGCCAGCGCCGAACGGACCTTCCGGCCGGAACTGGAAGTCATGGTGCTCCCCAACTGGTTGCGGGCTCCGGCTCCGCCCGGACCGGCTGCTCCCGACCCGGAGAACGGCACTCTGCGGGTAGGCACCGCGTGTCGGATAGTGGAGAAGAAGGGACCGCAAACGCTGGTCGAAGCCGTGGCGCAACTCAGTCAAGCGGGAAGCGACCTCCACTGCTGCATCATGGGCGACGGTGCGATGCGCCCGGAGCTACAGGACCGAGCGCGCCGCTTGCAGATCGCCCCGCGGGTGCGACTGACCGGCGCCCTCTCTCGGGAGCAGGTCCAGGCCGTGCTGACCGAGTTGGACGTGTTCGTCCTGGTCTCCGAAGAGGAGGGCCTGCCCATCACCCTGCTGGAGGCCATGGCGGCGCGACTGCCGATCGTCGCCTCCCCCGTGGGGGGAATCCCGGACTTGGTGTGCGACGGCGAGAACGGCTTTCTGGTGCCGGTGCGAGACCCCGCGGCCCTCGCGCACGCGCTCCGGGTCCTGGCCGAGGACCCCGCGCTGCGGCGACGCATGGGCGAAGCCAGCCGGGCGCGCTATGAGCGCGGCTTCTCCGTCGAGGTGGCGTGGCCCCGGCTCGAGAGGCTGTACCACTCGCTGATCGCCGGAGCGGGGGGCAGATCCGCATGAAGATCGCCTACCTGGTGGGAGTCTTCCCCACGACCCGCGAGACCTTCGTGAGCGACGAGATCATTGACCTGCGCCGCCGGGGCGTGGACGTGGAGGTATTCTCCTGGTCCCTGCCCGGCGGCGAGATTGTGCATCCGGAGGTGCGGGACAGCGGCATCCTCGACCGGGTCTTTTACTTCCGCTATCGCTACCTGCCGCGCGTCCTGTTGACCGGGACCTTCTGGCGCACGCTCGCGGTCGTCACCTGGGGGCGCCACCGACGGACCTTCCCGGGACTGCGCACCAAGCTCACCGCCGCCTACCTCGCGGCGCTCATCAAGCAGCGTGGGCATAGGCACCTTCACATACACTTCATCCGGGGGCTCGGCCGGCACGTCGCGGCCGGGGCGGGGCTGCCCTACAGCTTCACCGCGCACTGCTTTGAGCAGGACGCGCTGAGCCCGGAGGCCCAGCGGGAGTATGCCGAGGAGCTGGAGCGGGCGCCGCTGGCCGTTGCCGCCTCAGAGTTTGTCCAGCGGGGAATGCAGGGGCTGGTGGGGCCCGCGCACCGCGACAAGATACGTCTGGTGCGGTGCGGCATCGCCCCCGACAAATTCAGCGCTGCCGAACCCGGAGAGCGGCCCTATGACGTCATTTGCGTGGCCGGATTCGGTCCCACCAAGGGGATCGAGTACCTGATTCGGGCGGCGGCGCTCCTGAGGCGGGATCGTCCGGGAGTGCGCATCATCAGCGTGGGAGGGCCGGCGCCGTTCCACCGGGAGTTCGCCGACTGGCTACAGGGGGAGCCCGCGCGCGCGGCGGCGGGGGAAGCGTTCGAATTCATCGGGCCTTGCGATCACGCTACGGTGCAGACCCTGCTGCGCAGCGCCAAGGTGTTCGCTCTGCCCTGCGTTGTCACTGAGGAGGGCCGGATGGACGGTCTACCCGTGGCGCTGATGGAGGCGGCCGCCGCCGGATTGCCCCTGGTGTCCACCGCCGTGGCGGGCATCCCGGAATTGGTGGTGGACGGGGTCACCGGCCTCCTGGTGCCGCAGCGCGACCCTGAAGCCCTGGCGGCGGCGATCGCGCGGCTGCTGGAGGACGAGGACCTGCGCGCCCGGCTGGGGCAAGCGGCCCGCCGGCGCGTTGAGGAGGAGTTCACCCGGGAACTGAACGGGCAGCGACTGGCCGAGGCATTCGCCGCGGTGGTCGCTGATTAGGTTGCAGAAGCGAGTCATAGTCCGGGACGGGGCTTAGGCGGCAGCAATGCTCGAGAACAAACTGATAATCTGCGACTCCAACATACCCTGGCACCATAACCGGTACAGCAAGCACCACTTGATGTCCCAGTTGGCGCGGACCAACGACGTGGTTTTTGTGGACCCCGCGGAGGACTGGATAGACTACCGGCGACGTCCGCCCGAGCACCGGGGGACCCTGGGGAATCGCTGCTGGCAGCCGCCGGGAGAAGCCCTCCGGGTTTTTACGCCGCTGTCCGTGCCGGGGCGCAGGCGTCTAGGCTTCCTGCAGCGCTGGGATGAGCCCAACTATGTCCGCCAGTTGCGCGGGGTCATAGGGCGCTACCCGGGGCGGGAACTCGTCCTGTTCATCGGCAATCCCTGGCATGTGTTCCTGCTGGAGGCCTTCCCCGACGCGGCGGGCGTCGTTTACCACTGCTCCGACAACTTCCCGGCGCTGTTCGAGGGGGACTTCCGCCGGCGACTGGAAGAGCGCGAGTGGCAACTGATTGCCCGGGCGGATCTGGTCGTCTGCTCGCATCCCACGCTGGTGGATAAGTGCCGCCAATACAGCGACCGAGTGCATTACCTGGAGCACGCCGTGGACGAGCGGTTCTTCCGGCCGGCGGAGCAAGTGGCGTGCCCCTTCGATTTGGCGGTGGGGCGTCCGCCGCGGGTGGGTCTGGTGGGGACGCTCGACGCGGGGATTGACTACGACCTGCTGCGCGAGGCGGCGCAGGCCACACCCGAGGCCTCCTGGGCCCTGATCGGCCCGGTCGCGGAGCCCCAGGCGCAGACCGTGGCCCAACTGGCGGAGCTGCCGAATGTACGCTACCTGGGGCCCCGACCGTGGGAGCAGCTCCCTGAATACTTGTGGGGGTTGCAGGTGGGCGTGATCCCCTACCGACGCAGCGAGCTATCGCAGGCGCGGTGTCCGCTGAAGCTGTATGAGTACTTGGCGGCGGGGCTGACGGTGGTGGGGCACGGGCTAACGACGCCCGGATTGCTAGAGGCGTATGTCAGGCAGGCGGAGACCGAGACGGAGTTTGTGGGCCTGGTTCAGGAGGCGGTGTTTCTCCATGCCGAGCGCAGCGCAGGACGCGCGGATCAGGTCGAGTTGCTCAGTACCAAGTTCACGTGGAAAGCGAGGGCCGGGGAGCTGGCGAGCCTGATGGAGGGAGCGCTGGCCGGAAGCCCGTCCTAATGCGCATACTCGTAGTGTCCAAGAGCTATCCCGAACCCACTCGCCATGCTTATGGCGCGGACCTGATGTGCCGGGGATTCGCCAGGCACCTGGCCGCGGCCGGGCATGAACTCGTGGTGCTGACTACCCGTCAGGTTGAGGGGGGCAGCAGGGACGGCGTGGCCGTGTGGCCCCGGTTGGTCAACGACCGGCCGGACCCGCGCCTGCAGCCGGAACACTGGCGCAAGCGCCACAAGCTGGAGTACCTGCGCAAGGCCCGCCACAACTACGCC
Source organism: Armatimonadota bacterium (assembly GCA_036504235.1). Lineage (GTDB taxonomy): Bacteria > Armatimonadota > Zipacnadia > Zipacnadales > Zipacnadaceae > Zipacnadum. The sequence goes on from DASXVN010000006.1 coordinate 80,709, forward strand.
GCGACCGGGCGCGCGCTGCGGGCGTTCCGGCCGGACGTAGTCTACCTGAGCGACCTGGAATTGCTGACCGGGTCACTGCTGCGGGCGCTGCAGGCCGCCGGCCGGCCACTCGTCTTCCATGCCCACGACTACACGCTGCTCGAGATGATCGGGAGCGCGAGCGAGGACGGCGCTCCTCGACCCGGCGGGTTGCGGCAGGCCGTACTGGACTGGTGCTTGTGTCCCCCTCAGGACGGCCCGGGCGTCCGGAGTTGCCGGCTCCTGGCGGTCAGCCGCGACGTCGCCGAGCGCTACCGGGCGGCCGGGTGGCGCGAGGGCCGCGTGCAAGTCGTGTACAACGGCCTGGGGGAGGAGTTCTTTCGAGAGCGCCCGCGGGAGTTTCCGTCGGTGCCCTCGGTGCTCCTCGCCGGGCGGTGCGTGCCGGACAAGGGGTTGCACGTGGCCGTCGAGGCGCTGGGGCAGCTAGCCCGGCGCGGTTGGCGACCGGAACTGCATCTGGTGGGCACGTTTCAGGACGAGGCCTATCGTCAACGAATCGAGGAACTCGCGACTCGGGTTCAGGTGAGCGAGCAGGTCAAGTATCGGGGGTACGTGCCGGCCGCGGACATGCCGGCGGAATACGCGCGGCACGCCTGCAGCCTGGTGACCTCCCTGTGGCCCGAACCCTTCGGCCTGGTGTCGGTGGAAGCGCAGGCCCAGGGCACGCCCGTGATCGTCTCGCGGACCGGCGGACTCCCGGAGACGGTGCAGGACGGCGAGACGGGTCTGGTGACGCCGCCGGGCGACGCGACGGCCCTGGCCCAGGCGCTGGAGACGCTCCTGACGGACCCGGGGCGCTGGCAGCGTATGAGTGACGCCGGGAGGCTCTGGTCCCGCGAGCGTTTCTCTCTGAGTCGCGCCGCCGGCCAAGTCGAAGCGGCGCTGACGGAGGCCGCCCGGAACGGGGCTCACTAATCAATGCAGATACTGATGTACCACAGCGTGGGCCGCCATCCGGACGATTACTTGAGTGTCGCCCCGGAGGCCTTTCGCCGGCAGATGGAGTGGCTGGCTGAACGCGGACGTGGCCAGGAGACCCTGAGCCAAGCCCTGGCTCGGCCGGACCGGCCCCGCGAGAGCGTGGTCGTGACCTTCGATGACGCTTATGCCGACAACTACGAGGAGGCCTTCCCCATCTTGAAGGAGTTTGGCCTGACCGCGACAATCTTCGCGATCCCCGGAGCCATGGGACGCAGGCCGGACTGGACCGACGCCCATCCGGTGGCTCCGCTCCTGGATTGGGGCCAAGTCCGCGAGATGTCCCAGGCCGGTTTCGAGTTCGGTTCCCACACCATGACGCACCTGGACGTCTGCGCCGCGCCCCTCGCGCAGGTGGCGGAGGAGTTGTCCCGGTCCAAGGTGCTGCTGGAGGAGCAACTGGGCCAGGCCATCACCTCCTTCGCGTACCCCTACGGGTACTTTCGGGAGGAGATGCCTCACCTCCTCAATGCGGCCGGATACCGCTGGGCGGTCTTGGCCGATACATATGGCTACAACACGGCGCGGACGGATCCGTATCAGCTCCGGCGAGTGCCGATAGAGGGTTCCGACAGCCTCGAAGTCTTCGCGCGGAAAGCGCGCGGCTGGTACAACTGGTGGTATTACCCGAAAAAGGTGCGCAACGAGGCGCGTTTCCAGGTCAAGATGCTGCAGAAGAGGTTGAGCCGTGGACATTGAGGTCTTCACCGAGCCGGACGAACTGGCGAGCTTGGAGAGCGAGTGGGACGAGCTGGTGGCGGAGTGCGCCCTGCCCACCCCCTTCCTCACGCACGCCTGGCACCGGCTGTGGTGGAAGCACTGCGGCCAGCCGGGGGCGCTCTTCGTTGTCTGTGTGCGCCACCACGGAGAACTGGTGGGCGTGCTGCCGCTCTGCCGGGAGACCATGAGACTCCGGGGCCTGCTGCCGCTCCGCCAGATGTCCTTCGCCAGCGGAGACGCCGCCGACTATCGGGACGTGCTGCTGCGACCGGGCCTCGAGTGGGAGATTCTGAACAAGCTCTTCGAGTATCTCGGCGACGTCTGTCGTCGGCCCGGCGGGGTGCTTACGCTACGGGGCCTGCCCGCTCTGTCGCGGACTCACGAACTCCTGCCGACTGTGGCCCAGCAGGAGGGATGGTTTGGGGGCGGCCGGGTCGCCGCGCCCTGCCCGTACGTGGCGCTTCCGGGCAGCTATGAGGAGTATCTGGCATCGCTATCGTCCTCCACCCGCCGCAAGCTCCAACTGAAAGGGCGAAACCTGGTGAAGGCGCACGGCGAGCCCCTCTGGCGCTACGCGCAGGGCGAGAGTATCACCGCCGAAGACATCGCCAGCTTCTTTCGTTTGCACGATCTAAGCTGGGCGGAGCGCGGCGGATCGAAAGCCCTGACCAGTCCGCAGCTCCGGGCCTTTCACGCGGAACTCATGGGGACCCTGCGGGGAACGGTGAGCCCTGCTCTGGCCTTCCTGTCGCTCGGGACGCGGGACCTGGGCTGCATCTACGGCTTCACCAGCCGCGGTGTCTTCTATGATTATTTGCCCGGGTTCGATCCGGATTTCGACAAGTACTCTATCGGCTCGCAGATGCTGCTTCGGCTGATTGAGTTTGGGATAGCGCAAGGCTGGCAGGAGCTTGACCTGATGCGGGGCGACGAGAGCTACAAGTTTCACTACACCCGGCGCTGCCGGCACACCCTGGACTATGTCCTGTCGCCGGTGCGCTGGCGGGCCCGGCTGATCTGCGCCGCCGAGGCCTGGTCGCAGTAGGGAGGACGAACGTGGATTCAGCGGGCCAGGCGATCGAGTACCGGGCGATGACGCCGCCGGACCTCGCGGCGGTCGCCGCCCTGCTGCGCGAGGGGTTGCAGCTACCTGAATTCTCGGCGGACTACCTGCGCTGGAAATGCTACGCGAATCCGGCCGGTGACGCCGATTACTGGCTGGCCGTGCAGGACGGGCGCGTAGTTGCCGCCTATGGGGCCATTCCCTACCTGGCGACGGCGCGCGGGGAAGACTCCCGGGTCTGGTTCACCACGGACGGGTTCGTCGCCCCGCACCTGCGCCGGCGCGGCCTGTACAGCCGGCTGCTGGAGTTGACCCGACAGTCCCTGATCGCCCGCGGAGATCGATCAGCTTTCTGCACCGCGAGCCGGATGTCCCGTCCGGCCTTTGAGAAGACGGGCTATTACCGCTGCGTTCCCGCGGTTAGCTACTTCTGGACGGCCCTCGGTCAGCATCGGGGAGTCGGCCGGACCGCTGGTTCCAGGTCCTGGAAGCAGCGGGCGGCGGGGCGGCTCAGTGAGCTGACCGGAGGCCGGCGCCGCTGCCTCCAAGCCGCGGCCGCCGCTGAGGCGCAGGAGCTAGACTGGGCGACGCCTCCTGACGAACTCGAGAGCCTGGTCCGGGCCACCGCTCCCGCGAACAGTATCTGTCTCGCGCGGACCCCGGCCTTCTGCCGCTGGCGTTTTGGCCGGCACCCGTGGCGTCAGTATCGCGGTTGGCTGCTCCGGGAGGGCGGGGCGCCGGTGGGCCATGTGATCGTTCGCGGGGCCAATGTGGTGGATATCCGCGGCCGGGACGACCAAGCGACGTGGCGGACGCTTATCGGCCTGGCCCTGCAAGCTCTGGCCGACGCCGGGGAAAGCGAGGCGCACGTCTACAGCAGCGGTCCGCCGGGACTGGCGACAGCCCTGCGCCGGGCCGGCTTCCTTCAGTGGGATCGCGCCTGGCGGCCCCGGGGGCTATACCCGCCGCAGACGTTGATGGTCGCGAAGCTCGCGGCCGCGGAGCCGGAGTTTCCCGACGTATGGAACCCGGCCAGTTGGACGCTGCAGATGGCCGACCTGGATTGTGGGCTGTAATCTCGTGGGAGTGGATATGCGCGTATTGCTCGTACAACACCCTTCGATCACCTTGGACCTCGCGCACACCGGAGGTATCGAGGTAGTGGAATTGAACCAACTGCGGGAGCTTAACGCCCGGGGCGTGCCGACTCGCCTGTGCGTTGCGAGCCTCCGGGGGAAGGAGGAGGGCATCCAGCGCGTCCGGGACTGGGGCTGGCAGAACCGTTATCTGCAAGGGGCGTACTACCTGAACGCCCGCCGACAGGACCGCCGGGCCGATATCTTGCACGGTCACTATACGCCGCTGCTGCCCCTGATCTATCCGCGGAACTCGGTGGTCCACTACCACGGACTCACGCTCTCCGGATTGCCCCTGTACCGCCACCCCGCGTGCGCCCGGCGGTATCATCAGGCGCATTACCTCTTCTGCGCCCGCTGGCTGGCCGAGGGATTTGCGGAGATGTACCCCGCTATGCCTCGCGACCATCTCCATGTGGTGTACAACGCGGCCGACCCTCGCGCGTTCCATCCCGCGCCCGAACGCCGCGCTAACCCGGTCCCGCGGATCGTCTTCTATGCCGGGTGGATACCGGAGAAGGGCCTCTACGAACTGCTGGAGGCAGTGGCCCGCCTGGAAGCCAAGCGTACTGACTTTGAGGTCCATCTGGGGGGGAGCGCTTTCACCCACTACCGGCGGGCCGGTTCCGAGGAGCTGGACCGGGAAGTCAGAGCGCGAGCGGGAGCGCTGGCGACCGTGAGGCTGATCGGCCACGTCGCGCACGAGGACCTGCCGGCGCTGCTCCGCACCATGGATATCGGGGTGGTCCCCTCTACCTACGACGACCCCTTCCCCCTGGTGCCGCTGGAGATGATGGCCAGCGGGTTGCCGGTGGTCGCCTTCCGCGCCGGGGGTCTGCCGGAAGCCGTCGTAGACGGGGAGACGGGATTCCTCGTGGAGAATCGCAACGTAGAGGCGCTGGCCGCGGCCCTCGAGCGGCTTATTGAGGACGCGCACCTGCGGCAGGAGATGTCCGCGCAGGCCCGCCGGCGGGTGGAGCAGTTCTTCACCTGGGATCGCCACGTGGACCAACTACTGGAGATCTACGAGCAGATAATCCACCGCAACGAGGCGCGCCGATGATCGCCCTCAGCGTCCTCGTCCCCACGCATGACCGTCTCCCTATCCTCCAGGAGACCCTCCCCCGGCTGCTGACGAGCGGCAGCCTGGGCGAGGACTCTGAGGTCATCGTCGTGGACGACCATTGCACCGACGGCACTGGAGGGTGGCTGGCCGGACTCGCGGAGCAGGAGCCCCGGTTGATCGTGGTCACCAGTGACCGCGGGGGGCGAGCGGCGGCGCGGAACGCGGGGATCGCCCGCGCGCGAGGTGAGTTGATCTGCTGTCTGGACGATGATATGTGGGTGCGCCCGGGGTTCCTGGAGGCGCATTGGCGCGCCTACCAGCAGGCCGCGGGGGAGACCGTGGTTGGCGTCGGCAAGATGACGCCCCATCCGGCCAACGCTCCCACCGCCGCCAATCTGGCTTTTGACCGCCGGCTCCAGCATCTGGACGAGTCCCTGGCCGAGTGGGGCGACGACCTGCCCTGTCGTTACCTGTGCACCGGCAATGTCTCCCTGCCTCGGCGCCTGTTCGAGGACCACCAGGCCTTCGACGAGGGATTTGAGGGGTACAGCTTCGAGGACACGGAACTCGGCTATCGGCTGGCCGCGCGGGGCGTCCGGTTTCGCTATGTGCCGGAGGCCTGGGCCGAGCATCGCACGGACACGAGCCTGACCGTATTGCTGCGCCGGCAGACGGAAGCCGGTCGCTCCGCCGTTCGCTTCGTGCAGCAGCACCCGGCGGCCGCCCCGTATCTGGAGGTGCCCTTCGAGGTGCCGGGGGTGGAGTCTACCCGCCGCCGGGACGGGCTGCCCAAGCGGCTGGCGAAAAGGTTGCTCTTCTCGCGCCTGGGGAGTGCGGGCGGGGAGGCTCTCCTGCGCGCCAGCGCCGCCCTCGGTTGGCGCGAGGGCGCGATTCGCTCCCTGAGTTGGGCCGGGTATGCGCGCTATGGCAGAGCCTACCGCGAGGCGGCGGGAGTCGTGGCCGCGACGACTTCCCTCACGGAGGAGACCAGATGACCTCGACTACCGAGCGCCCCCTGCGGCTGGCCCTGGACGCCTCCGCCTGGTGCGACGGGCGAGGTCTCGGGCGCTACGCCGCTCAGATGGCTACCGCCCTCGCCGCGAGCGGCCGAGTTGACCTGCGACCGTTCGCGCCCGACGACGACTGGGGCCCGTGGTCGCTGTCTCCGGAGCTACGGGAGCGAACCACGGTCTGGCGGTCCCGCTATCTGCCCTGGCTCAGTTATCGGCTGCCCCGGCTGGTGTCGCGGGAGCAGCCCGAGGTCACGTGGTTCCCCGCCAACGAAGCGGCGCCGTGGGGCTGCCACCCCTATATTCTGACCATTCACGACGTCGCACAGGCCCACTTCCCCGAGCGGTTCTTCTCCGGGGTCTGGGAGTATCGCCGCTACCTGCGCCGACTCCGGGGCGCCGTAGCGGGCGCGGCCCGGGTGGTGACCGACGCTGCCTGCTCCGCGGACGACCTGCAGCAGCTCTGCGGGTGTCACCCCGAGAAGCTGGCGGTGGTGCCCCTGGGCGTGGAAGCGGCCTTCCGCCCCGCCCCGGCCGGCGAGTACCAACCGGTCCTGCAACAGCACCAGGTACGGCAACCGTACGTCCTGTATGTAGGCGGGTTCGACTTTCGCAAGAACCTGCCGACCCTGATTGAGGCCTTCGCCCGGTTGGTGTCTCGCGGCCGCCCCGAGACCCTGATCCTGGTCGGGACGCGCAGTCGCCGACCGGCGATGCAGCCTGACCTGGAAGCGGTGGTGCGCAAGCACCGGCTGGGCGACAAAGTGATCTTCCTGGAGGGGACCGTCAACGATGATACGCAGTTGCGGGCCTTGTACAGCGGCGCGGCCTTGTTCGTATTCCCCTCGCTCTTCGAGGGCTTCGGCCTGCCGCCGCTGGAGGCGATGGCTTGCGGGACGCCCGTCGTCTGCTCGCAGGCCGCCTCTTTACCGGAGGTCGTGGGCGACGCCGCGGTGAGCGTCGCCGCCGAAGACGCGTCGGTGCTGGCGGAGGCCATGCGGGGAGTGCTGGAAGACGAGGACCGGCAAGCCCGGCTCCGGTCAGCAGGTCTGCTGCGGGCGCGGCTCTTTACCTGGACGGCGGCGGCGGAGAGGCTGTGCGATCTCGCCTCTGCCGTAGCGCGGGGAACGTGATTCTGTACCTATGATCAAGCGAGGCGCGGCGGCACAACTCATCCTGGTTCTGGTGATCCTGCTGGCGGCCGTTCTCATCGGCAAGGGCCTGAGCACGGGCAACCTCACGGCCCTGTTTATCCCCCTCGCCGCCGTGGTCTTGTTCCTCAGTCTCACCAGCCCCTGGCTTTCACTCCTCGCCTTTCTGCTGCTGTTCCTGCAGTTCCGCAGTTCCGCCGACATTACTCCCATGAAGCTGGGTACCCTGGGCTATATGGTACTGCTCTTCTTGCTGTCCTTCGCCAGTTTTTTGCGCGAACGGCGCTGGGACCGGACCGCGCGGTACACGACGACGCTGATCTTCGCTTTCTTGGCTTACCTCGGCCTGTCTTTAGGTATCGCCCGGGTCGGTGGCGTTAGCTTCAGCGATTGGGGCCGGGATGTCTTTCCGCTGGCTGCCCTGTGCGCGGCCGCGATCTTCGTGACCACCTTGCGGACGCAGCGACAGTGGACCCTGACCGCGATCGCGTTGTTGGTCGTGGTGGTCAACATGGGAGCCAGCGCCGCGGGGAATCTGGGAGGCCGCCTGGGAGACTGGGTCTTGGTGCCGGCGTTGGCGCAGTGGGACAGCACGCTCATCCCCGCGGCGCTCATCGCCATTGGCGCGGCGATGCTCCTCCAGGGGCGGAGGGTGAACTGGCCCTACGTCGGGGTGCTGGCGCTCGGGCTGCTTACGGCGGTTCTGACACCCACCCGCACGGTCTGGATCTCGGCGGCCTTGACCTTGCTGGTGCTCCTCGCGGTGTCGGTGGGGCGGTTTCGCCGCTGGAGCGCGGCGCTCGGCCTCCTCCTCCTGGCCGGAGGGTTCGTGGGCGCCACCCTGCTTCTTTGGCAAAACTCGGGCCCGGATACTTCCTGGGGTGAGCAAACCGGCCGGTTCAGCACTCTCCAGAACCTCAACGAAGACCAGTCGGTCACGATCAGGAGAGACCAGTTGAACGAGGCGCTCAGGTTGTTTCGCTCCTCACCGATTATCGGGGTGGGCCTAGGCTATCAATATCGCTACAGCATCTCTTTCACCGACCGCTACGATGTGCCCACCAACTACAACCATTCCGACCTGGCCAATTCACTAGCCAAGATGGGCGTCCTGGGCACTGCTCTGATCTATGCGCTGCTGGTATTCGCCATTCTGGCGGCGGTGCGTCTGCAGCGCGTGGGAGTGCTGCCTCAGGACCGAGCCCTCGGGATGGCGGCGGAGGCCGCTCTGATTGTGGCGATTGTGATTGGCAACTCGACTCCCATGCTGCAGGAGAAGGGGAGCGCCTTTCTGCTCTCCCTGCTGGTGGGACTAGTCCTCGCGCGGCTGAACCTTCTCCAGGCGGCGCGGGCCGTCCGCCCGGAAGAACTCATGCTCCAGGGGGAGACCGCTCCCGGGGAACCTGGCCCGCCCGTCGCGGTGAACGAGGCGGCGACCCTCCCCGGGACCGGAGGTGATCCGTACCCATGACGCCGCTCGACGTCGTTATCGTAACCTACAACGTGCGGGAACTGCTCCTGCCTTGCCTGGACTCGCTGGACGGACCGTCCCCCCGCGTCATCGTGGTGGACAATGCCTCCGCCGACGGCACGGTGGAAGCGTTGCGTTCCGGGGCGCCGCAGGTTATGGTGCTCGCCAACACGGAGAACGTCGGGTTCGCCCGGGCTAACAACCAGGCCTTGCGTCTGGTGGCGGAGCGGTACGTCTGCCTGCTGAACCCCGACACCGTGGTGCGACCCGGCGCCTTGGCCCGGCTGGTGGAGACGCTGGAGGCCCACCCGACTCTCGGCCTCGTCGGGCCTAAGCTGCTGAACCCCGACGGGAGTCTGCAGTCGGCCGGATTGCGGTTCCCCACCCTGGGAAGCTTGGCGGGCCAGCTAATCCCCTGGGAGCGCCGGCCCCGTCGCCCCCGAGCGAGCCGGGGTGAAGACGGGGGCGCCGTCGAGTGCGATTGGGTTATCGGGGCGTGTATGGTGATGCGCCGCGAGCTCCTCGACCAGGTGGGCCTGCTGGATGAGACCTACTTCATGTATGGCGAGGAGAAGGACCTGTGCTATCGGGCGAAGCAGGCCGGCTGGGGGGTGGCCTGCGTGCCGTCGGCCGAGGTCATCCACTACGGCGGTCAAAGCGCCGAGCAAGTGCCGGTGCAGTCGTACCTGGCGTATCTGGATAGTCAGTTCCACTTCCTGGGCAAGTTCTATGCGGCCGGCTACCGGTGGCTGTTCGGGGCCACCACCTGGATCGGTTGCGGTCTTAGGCGTCTGGGCGGGCTGCTGCTGTCCCGAATCCGTCCGACCGAATGCGCCCACTGGCGCCAAAAAGCGGAGGTAGCGCGGGCCGGGGCGCAGGCGTGCGCGGCGCATCTTTGGGGGAGGCACCGGGTATGAGAGAATCGTCTGCGGGGATCACTGCGTTGGTGCCGACCTTCAATGAGGAGGACAATATTCGCGCGTGCCTGGAGCATCTGACCTGGGTGGATCAGTTGATTGTCGTAGACTCCTTTAGCACGGATCGCACCCTGGAGATCGCCCGGGAGTTCACCGACGAGGTCGTTCAGCACGAGTACGTCAACTCTGCCACCCAGAAAAACTGGGCTTTGAGTACCCTACCCCTTCGGGGCCGGTGGACGCTGATTGTGGACGCGGACGAGCGGATCGTCCCCGAGCTAGCGGAAGAGATCTTGCGGGTGGTTATCGACGACGACAGGGACTACGGGGGCTATTTCCTCAACCGGCGCAACTACTTCTTTGGGCACTGGATCCGCCACGCGGGCATGTACCCCAGTTGGAACCTTCGCCTCTTTCGCACGGGCGCCGCGCGGTACGAGACCAAGGAGGTAGACGCCGACGTCTACCTGCTCGAGCCAGGCCGGGTCGGGTACCTGAAGCACGATATGGAGCACTACTCCTTCCGCTCCATCCAGGAGTGTGTGCGCAAGTTCGACCGCTACGCCGGCTGGGACGCCCATGAGAGAGCGAAGCCGCCCGCGGAGCAGGACGACCAGGCCGAGGTGGCGGGGGCCCTGGGGGGCACGCGCACCTGGGCGCGGCGCGTATTTGAGAAGCTGCCGGCCAAGCCCGTGGTAATCTTCCTGTATATGTACTTCCTCAAGCTCGGCTTCCTCGATGGGCGCGCCGGATTCGTCACCTGCGGCCTCTGGGCCGTCCGCGAGTTTCTTACCGAGGCCAAGCTCTGGGAGCTGCGCCAAGCGCAACTCCATGAGCTCCGCAAAGCGCGTTCCGCCGACGGGAGGCGCGGATGAGCGCGGTCCTGGCCGTGGACGCCCACAATCTCGCGCGGATCAGGTCGGGAGTCGAGGTGTATGCGGACAATATCCTCCGGCATCTCGACGCCCCCCGATTCTCGTTTCGGCTGTTCAGTGACCTGCCGCTGGCGGAGCCGCCCGTCCAGGGCTACGAGATCCTGCCCCTGCCCTTCGCCTCGGGGGTGACGGGCCGCAACTACGTCGGTCCGCTGTGGTTTCATTGGACTTTGGCTCGCCAGGCGGCTCGGATCCGCGCCGATCTGTTGTGGTCGCCGTACTTCTTCGTCCCCCTGGGCTCCTCCGTCCCGACCGTGGCGACCATCCACGACACCGCTCCTCTCGATTCGCGATCGAGGAGCTATCCTCCGGTGTGGCGGCGCTACTTTCTGTGGATGCTCGCACACAGCGCCCGCCACGCGCGTCACATAATCGTGCCCTCTCAGCGGATTGCCGACAACTTGCAGCATGCTTTCGGGACGCCGGGCGAACGGATCAGCGTGATTCCGCACGGCGTTGCCCCGGAGTTCTTCGCGCCGGCCGAGCCCGCCGCGGCGACCCGGTTGCGCGCCGCTCTGGGGATCGACGGCCGGTTCATCCTGTTTGTCGGCAGCCTGGGGGATCGGAAGAATGTCATCACGCTCGTGCGAGCCTATGCCCAGTTGCCGCCCGAGTTGCAGCATGAGTGCCAGCTAGTGATCGTCGGGCCGGGCGGAAGCGACGAAGCCCTGGTGCGGGGCTTCCTCCGCGAGGCGAAGCTCGGCGGGCGCGTGATCCTGGCCGGCTACCTCGAGCCGCGCGATCTCGTCGAGCTCTACAAGGCCGCCGAACTGCTGGCCTTCCCCTCCCTGTCCGAGAGCTTCGGGCTACCGGTCGTGGAGGCCATGGCCGCCGGAACGCCGGTGCTTACCTCCAATACGTCGTCGTTGCCCGACACCGCCGGGGACGCCGCCTGGCTGCTGGACCCTACCGACGTGCCGCGATGGACCGACGCGCTGCAGCGGACGCTGACCGAGGAGTCGCTCCGGGCGGACCTGCGCCAGCGCGGCCTGGCGCGCGCGCGCCTCTATTCCTGGCCGGAGGCCGCCCGCCGCCATGTCGAAGTCTTCGAGGCGTGCCTATGAGCGGCTCCCCGGACGGCCCGATGAAACTGAGCGTCATCGTCCCCGTCCGCGATGAGGCCGACAGCATTGGCGCGCTGCTGGAATTCTGTGCCGCCCACGGCGACCCGGCGATGGAGGTGCTGGTCATTGACGGAAGGTCCCAGGATGGAACGCGGGAGGTGGTGTCGGCGTGGACCCAGCGGGATTGCCGGGTGCGGCTGATTGACAATCCGGACCTCGTCGTCACCACGGCCCTGAATCTGGGCCTGGCGGCAGCCACCGGCGACGTCCTCATGCGGCTCGATGCTCACGCTCAGTACGCTCCTGACTATATCGAACAATGCCTCCAGGTGCTCGAAGAGACGGGCGCGGGCAACGTCGGCGGGGCCGCCCGACCGCTCTCCGACGGGTCCTACCGGGGAGACCTGATCCGGGCGCTGCACCTGAGCCCCTTCGGCATTGGCGCCGCCCGCTTTCGCCGGGAGGGCGCCGAGGGCCCCGTGGATACGGTCTGGCCGGGCTGCTGGCGCCGCGCCGCCCTGGAGGCCGCCGGCATGCACGTACGCGAGGACCTACCCCGCAGCGAGGACCTCGAACTGAACGCGCGCGTGCGCGGGGCCGGCTGGGAGATCTACCTCAGCCCGCAGATCAAGGCCTACTACCAACCCCGGAAGAGTCTGGGGGCGCTGCTCCGGCAGAACTTCGCGAACGGCGTCGGCGTCCTTCACACCCTGAAGGCGGGGCGGGGGGGCGTGTCCCCCCGGCATCTGGCCCCGCTGGCCATGGTGCTGGGAGTATTGGGTCTGGGCGCAGTCGGATTCGCCTGGCGACCTGCGTGGCTACTGCTGGCGGGATTTGTGGCGCTGCACTTGACCCTGGGCCTGGTCTTTGCGGCGAAAGCCGTCTGGCCCCGGCCGGCCCGCCTCTGGCCCGCCCTGCCCGGCGCCTTCTTCCTGCTGCATCTAAGCTATGGTCTGGGGTCGTTGTGGGGAGGCCTCTCCCGGCCCCGGCCAGCCCGGGGGAGCGCGCCATGACGACCACCGCGGCGCGGTTTCCGGACCACCGGTCGTTCGCCTTCTCCATCTTCGACGATACGGATCTCGCCACGGAAGCCAACGTGGGTCCGGTATATCGCCTGCTGGCCGATCTCGGCGTGCGCGCAACTAAGTCGGTGTGGCCGCTAGCCTGCGTCCCCGAGGCGCCCTTGGGCGGCGAGACCCTGCAGGACGGGGGCTATCTCCGCTTCATTCGCTGGCTGCAGGCTGAGGGCTTCGAGATCGGTTTCCATAATGCGCGCAATTTCGACGCGCCCCGCGAGCTGACCCGGCAGGGCCTGGACACCTTTGCGCAACTGCTCGGAGCCTATCCGCGCACGCACTGCAATCATGAGGACAACCGCGACAACCTCTACTGGGGCGCAGACCGCCTGCGCCCGGGGCTCCTGCGCGCCGGCTACAACCTGGCCACGCGCGGGCGCTATCGTCGCCGTTTTGAGGGGCACCTTGAGAGTTCTCCCTACTTCTGGGGCGATCTTTGTCGCGAGCACGTGGACTACGTACGCAATTTTGTGTTCGGCGAGATCAACCTGGACCGCCTCAACCCGACCCTGCCCTACCATGACCCGGCTAAGCCCTACGTGAAAGCCTGGTTCAGCAGCAGTGAGGGGGGCACGGTGGACAGCTTCTGCCGACTGCTCAGCGAAGCGAACCAGGACCGGCTCGAGGCCGAGGGGGGGGTATGCATCGTCTACACCCATTTCGCCAAGGGGTTCAGTGCCGGCGGCGAGGTACACCCCCAGTTCGCCGCCCTGCTGCGCCGACTCGCGCGCCGGCCGGGTTGGTTCGTACCGGTAGCGACGCTCCTGGACCATCTGCAAGCCGGCCCGCAGGCGCGCCCGATACCCAACCAGGAACTGCGTCGCATGGAGCGCGCCTGGTTCTCCCACAAACTACGCCACGGGGCAAGCTAGAGACCTAGTCAAACGCTTATGTATGAACTGCACGAGGTCAATTTCAGTTCGGGGCCGGATTGGGACGCCGAGATAGCTCGGTTCGACCTCCGGCATGTCTACCATCGCGCGGCCTGGCTCGACTTCATCGAGCAGACCCAGCCCGTTACCCGCCGGATCTACGGCCTTTACGAAGCCGACGAGTTGATCGGATACCTGCCCGGCTTCGTCCTGAGGAAAGGGCCGGTGCGCATCTTCGGCTCTCCCTTCCCCGGCTGGAACACCGCCTATATGGGGCCGGTGGTGAACTCCACGGTGGACTCGGCGGAGCTCTTCCGGGCCCTCGCCGCCACCATGAAGCGTGATCGTTTCGCTCATGCCGAGATCCAGCATCCCGCGCTGGACTGCACCGGGGCGCCGGCGGCAGGCTTTCGCCCCTATTCCTCCCAAACCCAGATTGCCGACGTGGGGGCCACTCCGGAGGAGATACTCCAGAGCTTCGGCAAGGGGGCCCGGTATGATGTCCGCATGGCTCTGCGGCGAGGGCTGGAGGCCGTCGTTACTACGGACCCGGCGTTCGTGGACGTGTATTACGACCAGTTGCGCGATGTGTTCGGCAAGTATGGCACGGAACCGACCTACTCCCGACAGCGAGTGCGGGCGCTCTGGGAGAACCTGATGCCCACCGGCACTATTATCTGCACCAAGATAATGAAAGACGATCGGTGTCTGGCCACGGGCATAGACCTGGTGGGTAATGGCTGGCTGCACGCTTTCGGTTCCGCGTCCTTTCAGAACTACAGCGACCTGAAGTGCTGTCCCAACGACCTCTGCCGCTACCATGCCTTCCTCCAGGCCTCGCGCCGGGGCCTCTCCAAGTACGACATGACGGGGTACCGCGCTTACAAGCGGAAGTTCGGGGCGCAGGTCGTAGACATACCCGTGCAGATTCGGAGCAACGCCCTGCTGCGTGCGGGGCGGGAGCTTTTCCGGAGACTGCATATGGCCGGGATGCGCCGGCGAGGTCGTGTCACCCCGCGAGGAGGCGAGGGCGCCTAGTGAACCCCCGCCCGGCGACAACCGTCGGCCTCTACCGGCGCGGCGGAAAGCGTCTCTTTGACGCGGTCGGCGCGGGCGTGGGGCTGCTGCTCGTGGGCCTGCCCCTCGGCGTTTTGTCTTTGCTGGTCTGGATCAGCACCGGTCCCCCGGTCTTCTTCACCCAAGACCGCGTGGGCCGCGGCGGCCGCCTCTTTCGGGTCTGGAAATTCCGCACCATGGCCGTTCGTCCGCCCGGGGACAGCCCGGTCACCGTGGCTGGCGACGCCCGGCTCACGCCGGTGGGCGGCTTCCTGCGGCGCTGGAAGCTCGATGAACTGCCGCAGTTGGCGAACGTCCTGGTCGGCGAGATGAGTCTGGTCGGCCCGCGCCCCGATGTGCCGGGCTACGCCGACCGCCTCCAGGGTCCGGAGCGCCGGATTCTCGAGCTGCGCCCCGGCCTGACCGGACCCGCAAGTTTGGCCTATCGCCACGAAGAGGAAATCCTGGCTCAGGTCCCTGATCCGGTCCGGTACAACGACGAAGTGATCTGGCCGGATAAGGTTCGTCTGAACCTCAAGTATCTGGAAGACTGTTCTTTGCGGACGGATCTGCGGATCATTTGGCGGACGATCTTCCGCTGATTCGAGCCGTCTCGGCCGCCTAAAGGAAGCCATGGAAAATATCCCCTTGTCTCAACCCGACGTAACGGAGGCCGACGTGCAGGCCGTCGTGGACGTGCTCCGGACCCCCTGGCTGTCGCTGGGGCCCAAGCTGCCCGAGTTCGAGGAAAAGCTGGCGGACTATGTCGGCTGCCGGTACGCGGTTGCCGTCAACAGTGGCACCAGCGCCTTGCACCTGATCGTCCGCTCCCTGGGGATAGGGGAGGGAGACGAGGTCATCACCAGTCCCTTCAGCTTCGTCGCCTCAACCAATTGCCTCCTCTACGAGCGCGCCCGACCCGTGTTCGTGGACATTGACCGCCGGAGTCTCAACCTCGATGTGGGTCGGATTGAGGCGGCCCTCACTCCCCGCACCCGAGCAATCCTGGCCGTGGATGTCTTTGGTCGTCCCGCGGACTGGAACGCGCTGCGCCAACTGGCTGCCCGCCATGATCTGTTACTCATCGAGGACAGTTGCGAGGCGCTGGGGGCTCGGTACCGGCTGGCCGGGGGCGACTGGGCGCGCTGCGGCTCCCTGGGGGAGGCGGGATGCTTCGCCTTCTACCCCAACAAACAGATGACCACCGGCGAGGGCGGCATGATCGTGACCGACCGCGAGGACCTGGCCGCGCTCTGCCGCAGCCTGCGCAACCAGGGCCGCGACGAGGGGGCGGGGTGGCTACAGCATGCCCGGCTCGGGTTCAACTATCGGCTCTCAGATATCAACTGTGCGCTGGGCCTCGCCCAGTTGGAGCGTCTGGAGGAAATACTCGCTGCCCGCCGGCAGGTGGCCGCCTGGTACGCCGAGGCCCTGGCGGAGCTGCCTGATTTCGAGGTCCCGCCGCCGGAGCCGGGCGCCGAGATCAGTTGGTTTGTCTACGTGGTCCGCCTGGCTGCCGAGTACACGCGAGCCGACCGCGACGCCCTCCTGACTGGTCTGCGGGAGCGGGGCGTGGGCTGCAATAATTACTTCTCTCCGATTCACCTGCAACCGTATATACGGGACGCCTTCGGGTACCGAGAAGGCGACTTTCCGGTCACGGAGGCCGTGTCCGCCCAGACGATAGCCCTACCCTTCCACACCCGACTGACGGAGAGGGAGGTCCGGGAGGTCGCGCGGCTCCTGGGTGAGGTGCGCTCCCGCCTCCGAGGAGTGAGCCGGTGAAGCTTCCCCTCTTCTTCCAGCCTCGCGATACCTACGAGCGTCACTGGGTAGCCGCGCGTTGGCTGCGCGCGCAGGGGGCCAAGTCCGTGCTGGACGTGGGCGGTGAGGGCTTATTGCGGCGTTTCGTACCCGGCGTGAGCTGCGTCTCGGTGAACGTCTGCGCCCCCGCGGAGGTGCTCTACGACGGGACGACGCTGCCCTTTGCGGACGCCTCCTTCGACGCCGTCGTCAGCCTGGACACGCTGGAGCACCTGCCGGCTGACCGGCGGCCCTCCTTTGTAGAGGAGCTCTTGCGGGTGGCGTCCCGCCTGGTAGTCCTAGCGGCTCCCCACGGGTCCGAAACCCACCGGAGGCTGGAGCAGGAAGCCCTGGCGGCCTATCGGGCGCAGCGGGGCGAAGATCACCCCTATCTGCGCGAGCACGTGGAATACGGCTTGCCCACCGCGGAGGAGCTGCAGCAGCTCTGCGCCGGTCACGCGCTCGAGATGCGGTTCTGCGGGGACTGTCGCCGGCAGGCGCGCGCGTTCCTCAGCACCCTGCGACCCCGGAACGGGCTGCTGGAGCGCGTCCCGGTCGTTCCGGACATGATCGCCATTCTGCGCCACGCGAACCTCGGGGCCGTGCCGCGGCTGGACGCCTCTGCCGCGGAGCACAGCAACCGCGCGTATCTCTTCGTGCAGAAGTGACGCGCGGTTGGGAAGCTCCAGTGGTTAGCCTACGTGCGCCTACCAGGCAGGAAACTCGTCATCGGCCGGGTTGTTGGTCAACCGGGTCTGACCGCTACCGTCGGCGTTCATCGCATAGATCTCATAGTTGCTATCCCGGTTGCTGCTGAACGCCAGGCGCCGGCCGTCCGGAGACCAGGAAGGCTCCCAGTCCGTCGCCGCGTTGTTGGTCAACCGGGTCGGATTGCTGCCGTCGGCGTTCATTACAAAGATCTCCCAGTTGCCGTCGCGGAAGCTGCTGAAGGCCAGGCGGGAGCCCTCGGGGGACCAGGTCGGCTGAACGTTGTCCGCTCCGGTGTTGGTCAACCGGGTCAGGCCACTGCCGTTGACGTTCATCGCGTAAATTTCGTAAGTGCCGTCACGGGAGGTCGAGAAGGCGAGGCGGCGGCCGTCTGGAGACCAGGAGGGGTTCAAGTCATTCGCCGGGTTGTTGCTCACGTTGGTCTGGCCGGTGCCGTCCGCCTTCATCACGTAGATCTCCGTGTTGCCGTCGCGGTCGCTGTAGAAAGCAATCTGACTGCCGTCCGGGGACCACGAAGGCTGCAGGTCCTCCGCCGGGTTATTGGTCAACTGGGTCTGGCCGGTGCCGTTCGCGTTCATCACGTAGATTCCAAAGTGGCCGGCGCGGTTGCTGCAGAAAGCTACGCGGCTGCGGTTCGGTGACCAGGCCGGGTACGTATCTTCCGCCGGGTTGTTGGTCAGGTCGGTAGCGCCGCTGCCGTCTGCCTTCATCACGAAGACCTCGGAGTTCCTTTCGGGGTCGCCCGCGCGGTTGCTGGTAAAGAGAATCTGGGGACCGAGGGGGTTGTCGCCCCCGCTTCCGCAGCCTGTCACTAGCATCATTGCCCCTAGCGTCAGCAGAGCAAATACCACCAAAGCAGTTCTATTCATGACTGATCGCCACCCTCCGTTAGATTGGGGAACCTTGGTGGCCGCCCGGCGGTCCACCAATTGTAGGCTTTTCTCCGTTAGTGTCTGAGACGCCGACGTCGTGGGGCATGTTCTAGGCGGACAAGCTCCCTCGCGAAGGGAAACGCCGCGTCGGAAGGAAGGGGTTGGACTAATGAAACGATGGCTACTGGTTGGTGTAGGTCTTTGCCTCTCCGCGGCTCTTCTCTGGGGAGCGGCTTGCGGAGGCGGTGCTTCGGGGTCGGGTGGCGACCCTTCGGCGCAGATTGCCTGGGGGCCGACCGTCGGCGACCTCACCGGGACCTCGGTCCGCCTGGCCTGGTACACTAACACGCCGGACCTGGGCGAGGTGGAGATCGGCGGCCAGACGGTCGCCGGCGACGGACCGGTACAGGCGCACCAGGTCCAGCTCCAGAGCCTGCAGCCGGGCCGGACCTATCGCTATCGCCTCCACGCCACTACCCCCACCGCCACCTTCACCGGTCCCTGGCACGAGTTCACCACGCCCGCAGCGGGGCTCACCGACTTCGACTTCTGCGCCTATGGCGACACCCGCAGCGATGCCGCCGCCCATCGGCAGGTCGTCGAGGCCCTGGTCAAGTGTCGGCCCCGGCTGGTCTTGCACACCGGTGATCTGGTGGACAACGGCGCCGACCTGGCGGGCTGGAAGCTCTTCTTCCCCGTGATCGCCCACTTCTCCGGCTCCGTCCCCTTCTACCCCTGCGTGGGCAATCACGAGGACGACGCGGAGCTCTATGACCAGTTGCTGCCGCTACCCGCCGGCCAGGGCCTCCGCGGCCACCAGTGGTACAGCGCCGTCTTCGGCTCCTGCCAGATCATCTCCCTCGACAGCGATGCCGATCAGGCCGCACAGGGCGAGTGGCTCCGGCAGCTCCTGGCCCAGCCGCGCCCGGCGGGCGTGGCCTGGCGCCTCGCCATGTTCCACGCGCCGCCCTACACCTCCGGCCCGCACGAGCCGGACGCGGGGGCGCTCCAGTACTGGTGCCCCCTCCTGGAGAACGGGGGCGTGGATCTGGTCTTCAACGGCCACAATCACTACTGCGAGCGCTCGCTCCACGGCGGGCTCAACTACCTGACCGTCGGCGGCGGCGGCGCTCCGCTCTATGAGGCCAGCCTGCCGAACCCCTTCCAGCAGTCCTTCCATTCGGTGCTCAGCTTCGCCCGCGTTCGCGTCTCGGCGCAGTCCCTGCAGGTCACCGCGCTCGATACGCAACTCCGGACGCTGGACACGGTCACCGTCACCCACCCGCCGGCTGCCACCCCGTGACCCATCGAGCGATCCGACGACCAAGATCCCCCTGGCGATCCTCGCGAGCCGGGAGTTGGGCTTGTGCCACGAACAATGGACCGGCGAGGGACGTCCACTCACGCAGGACCCGGGCCCAGGCGACCCGGGAAGAACCAGGCGATGGGGTGACGCGTATGCTCTACACGATCTTGGTGATTCTCGTAATCCTGTGGTTGCTGGGCTTTCTGACCCACGTAGGTGGCGGCCTCATTCACCTGCTGCTGGTGATTGCGCTGGTCGTGTTCATCTGGGACCTGCTGATGAAGCGACGGGCCTGACTTGTGACGCTCAGGACTGCGCCGGAACCGACGCCACGGGCGGGGCTGTCCTCCGCGGTACGTTTGTAGTGTCCCTGGCGATAACAATCCCTATCAGAGAGGAGGGTTAGATATGGCAAGACAATTGATCGTGGCTGTAATCCTACTGTGCCTGGTCGGGGCGCTAGCGGTGGTGGCGGGATGTCCCAAGCAACAACCGCCTCCGCCCCCGACGGTGATAGTTCCGCCGACGCCGGCGCCGCCGCCTCCGACGGTCGTGGTTCCCGCCCCCGCCGGACCGCCCGGGCCTCCGGGAGCACCCGGAGCGCCGGGAGCGTCCGGACCTGCGGGAGAGCCGGGAGCGGTAGTACCGGTGCCCGTGCCGGGTCCGCCCGGCCCCGCGGGACCCGCCGGACCGCCGGCGCCTTCGGGGTCCACCAAGCCGCCTCCCCCCGCGCGTAGCGGGTCGTCGTACTAGGAGGCCCCAACCACGCGGGGGCCGCCCGCTAAGTGCGGCCCCTGCGTGCCGCCCGCCGAGCCTTCGCCCAACAAGCAGGCAGTGGCCACGTGAGTAACCAAGTGCGCTTGGTCGGTCACCCCGGCTGCAGCGGCAACAGAATCGAAATAGAGGGAGGTCGCGAACATGTCTAGGCTATCTAGCGTACTGCTAGTGCTGGTAGTGGGGCTGGTGGTTCCGGCGTTTGCCCAGGGCCAGGACGAGTCCCAGTTGTGGAGCGGTAAAGTCGGGCTCATGGTGCCCATGTCGGGCGATGTGGGGATTGCCCTCGGCCTGGAGCGCCAGTTGGCGGAGGGGCCCACGAGCCGCACCGCGGTGGAACTCGACTACCTCCATCCGGGAGACGCCGTCGCCTGGTATCTGCTCTACAACGCCCGTTACCATGTGAACAGCGGCGGCTACTGGGGCTGGGGCGCGGGGCTGAACACCACCAACGCCCATGGCCTCACCGATACCTTCCCTGGCGTCCGGCTCTTCTATGGTCAGAACTGGGGCCGAACCTTCGGCGAGGTGGGCGGGATCAGCGGCATGCGGGACCACAATACCGGGGTGTTGCTCAGCCTCGGGGCCAATTTCTAGCCACGCCGCCCGGCTCCAGCGTCGCAAGTCAGGGGGGCTAGGGGGTAGGGCCGTTCTCGGCGTCCGTGGACGGCGGGGGCGGCTTCTTCTCGCCGTCCTTCGCCGGGAGAGGGGCAAACGTCGGCAGAAGGGCGTCTTGCCGTTGGGCCTTGGTGACAAAGAATTGCAGCAGCGCGGCCAGCACGCCCAGCGTGACCAGAAGCACGTTGAAGTCGTGGTCGCCGATATTCCCCAGCAGCATGATCATGCCGCCCCCCAGCAGGCAGGCCGCGGCGACGGTCAGAAACAGCCGCCCCGAGCCGGCCCCCAGCGCCACCAGCACCTCCGCGCTGCCGGGCAGCGACGCCCCGCAGTGGATGCAGCGGCTGCCCCGCGCCGGATTCAGCCGCCCGCACCGGCACAGCCGCGGCTCCCCCTTGCCCAGCGCCACCCGCTCCCGCGCCTTTTCCAGCATGAACTTGGTATGCTGGTCCGAGTTGACCTTCTCCGCCTGCTCGTAGTAGGCCACCGCCATCCCCCAGTCGTTGCCTTCCGCGAACAGGTCGCCCAGCTTGCGGTAGTTGTAGGGGATGTCCGGCCGCTGCGCGATGCCGCGCAGGTAGCGCTCCATGTCCTCAAAATGCATCCGGCGCACGGTCAGGCGGTCGGCGAGCCACGAGGAGAGAGGAATGATCAGCCCCAGGCCGATGGTGAGGGCGAGTAGGAAGTAGAAGGAGACGGTGCCGACCGAGGCCAGGGTGCAGGCCAGCACCCCGATGAAGGCTAGCAGCCAGACCAGGAACTCTCCTAAGTTCAGCTCCTTGTTGAGCAGCATGCCCAGCATGCCGATGACCATGAAGGCGCCCAGAATCAGCCCGATGGCCAACACAATGACGGTTCCGAACGCACTACCTACGGCTTCCGCCGGTATGCCCACGGAGCACCTCCTAGGGAGCGTCCACCACGGCGCCGCGCTCGCGCAGCCGCCGGCGCAGTTGCGGTACGTCCACCTCGCGCGTCGTGCCGCCCGTCGCCAGCGCCTGCGCCGCCGCGCAACCGGCCGCCTCGCCGACGCTCATCGCAATCGGCATCACCCGCAGCGACGAATGCGCCGCGTGGTCGCAGGAAATCGGCCGCCCCGCCACCAGCAGGTTGTTCCAGCCGCGCGGGGTCAGGCAGCGATAAGGAATGGCGTAACTCGTTCCCGGCACGAGCGGCTTGATCACCGTGCCGGTGCCCGCCGGGTTGTGGATGTCCACCGGATAGCAGCCGCGCGCGATCCCGTCCGCGAAGTCCTGCGCGGCCAGCACCTCCGCGCCGCTCAGCACGTAGTCGCCGAGCACCCGGCGGCTCTCGCGCACGCCGATCTGGGCGGCGGTCGCCGCGAGGTAGCTGCCCGCAAAGCCGGGCACCTCCCGTCGCAGGAAGGCCACCATCTGCGCCACCTGCCGGCGCGCCTCAATCTCGGCGGCGGTCAGGTCCTCCGCGTCGGTGCCCTGGCGGCCGACGATGCGGGTGGTGTTGAAATGAATCTCGCCCCGGCGCGTGGTATAAAACCACAGCACGTTCTCCCGCGGATTGGCGATCTCGCCCCGCGCCTGCGCCGCGTGGTACAGCTTAGAAATCGCCTCGCGCTCCGGCATGAGGTCCTCGTCCACGCCGGCCATGCGAAAACACAGCGTCATCGGCTGGCACTGCCCGTCCTCCGGCCGCCCCTGCTCGAATTCCGCCCCCGCCCACGCGGCCAAATCCGCGTCGCCGGTGGCGTCCACGTACAGCCGCCCCTCCACCGCCTCCAGCCCGGACTTGCTGCCCACCGCCAGACGCTGCACCTGCCCCCCGGCGGCCTGCACGGCGACCAGTTGCGTATGCAGCCGCAGCCGCACCCCGGCCTCCGCGGCCAGGTCCAGAGCGACTTGCTTCATGATCTCCGGGTCAAAGGCGTTCTCTCGCCAGTGCCCCGCGCCCGTCGCCCAGCCGCCGGCGGCCTGCAAGCGGGAGATGATCTCGGCCAGGAGTCCGGCGTTGACGGGGAGAAACTGGCCCGGATGCGCCGGGTCCACGGTCTGGAAGGCCATGAAGGGGTTGATAAGTCCGGCGGTGGCCATCCCGCCCAAAAAGCCGTAGCGCTCCAGCAGCAGCACCTCAGCCCCCTCCTGCGCGGCGGCCACCGCCGCGCACAACCCGGCAGGGCCGCCACCCACGACGACGAGGTCCGCCCGGAGGCGGAGGGGGAGAGAGCTAAGGAGGGAGTTGGTCTCGCGCATGTGTGTTTCCCCGTAGGGGCGGAGATTCCGATCTCCGCCCGCGCCGGCCGCTGATTGAGTTCTCTTCCCGCCGACCGAACGCTAGCGGCTCGCGAGGGCGGAGATCGGAAGCACCAGGCGAGTGCAGATGATCAGAGATCCGTGTCGTCTTCATCTTGGGCAGTTATTGCGTTCCAGTCCCCCATCTCGATAATGATAAAACCAATTTCTGGTTCAGTGAAGACCGGGGTCGGCAACGACCAGTAAGAGAAGTGACTCATGGAGCCGTTCGCTCGGTCTTTGCTGCGCCGTATTCCGTCTTTTGTGTACAATACGACGAGATCCCCTGCGCTCACCACTGTATTCACAAACCAATAAGCTTGCATTGGGCCGGCCTTGGCACCATCTGAGCTGACATGTTCAGAAAGAAGGACGGCGTATTCGTTGATGTTTGTATCTTCGAGTACGTCAAATACAATGCGCTCCTTGTCGCGAACTCCGGCGTCACGAATTGCCCGGACTTTCATTTTCATTGTTCGTTCACCCTGGGCTTCAGAAAGATCGCCGCGAGAATGAGCCCGATTCCAACCAGAAGAACTGCGCCACCGACAACAAAGGCCACTCCGGTTGGTGTTGAGGTCGCCGTGAGCATACTCGGAGTAAGTCCTGCAAGTACTCCCCCGAGAGTAAGACAAACGCCCCGCATGGTTTCAATTGGGCCAATAGCCTCAAGGTGCGCCTGCACGATGGCCCGTGCCTTCTCAGCGTCATGGTACCTGGCCCGAAACTGGGAGAGGTCAGCCACTTCGTCCCGAAGCCTGCTCCTGTCTTCTTCAAGTAGGACCCCGACGGCTGCCGCGGACAACTCCTTGTCTGTCAAGGAACGGCGAAGGCGATCTGTTGGACGCCTGACGTTCTCTACTGAAGGTTCTACCGTCGCCGTTGAAAGCTCTTCCTCATCGTCTCTCATTACGGATCACACTCCGAACGCACTCGCTGACAGTGTAAGGTGGGAGGCTGGGTGAGACCGCCGTAAGGCACGGGCTGGCGGCCTTGATACATTGATTATCCGTCTTCTGAGTACCTGCTCATCGAACCAGCAGCTTCTGCTTGAGCAGTTCGTTCACGGTGCCCGCGTTGGCCTGGCCGCGGGTGGCCTTCATGACCGCCCCCACCAGGGCCCCCAGGGCCTTTTCCTTGCCGCCGCGGTAGTCCTCGACGATCTTCGGGTTGTCGGCAATCGCCTGCTCCACCAGCCGCTCCAACTCGCCGCTGTCGCTGATCTGCGCGAGGCCCTCGGCCTCGACGATCTGCTTCGCGCCGTGGCCCTCGGCCATCATCTTGGCGAAAACCTCTTTGGCGGTCGTGTTATTGATGGTTCCGGCGCCGATCAGGCCCAGCAACTCGCCCAGCGCCGCCGGCTCCAGGGGGAAGCCGGTCAGGTCGCCGCCGACCTGCTTGCGCGAGGCCATCACGTCGCCCATCACCCAGTTGGAGGCCAGCTTGGGGTCCGGCGAGACCGCGGCCACCGCCTCATAGTAGTCGGCGAGCGGCCGGTTGTCGGTCAGCACCCCGGCGTCGTACGCGGGCAGGCCGTATTGTTCCTGTAGCCGCCGCGCCCGCTCCCGGGGCAGTTCCGGCAGGCCGGCGCGAATCTCCGCAATCCACTCCGGCGCGGGGGCCAGGGGCGCGAGGTCCGGCTCGGGGAAGTACATGTAGTCGTCCGCGCCTTCTTTCAGGCGCATGCTGGCCGTGACCAGCTTGTCCTCGTCCCAGCGGCGCGTCTCCTGGCAGAGCCCCTCGGTCCGGCACAGCTCCACCGCCTGCTTCTGCCGCGCCAGTTCGTACTTGACCGCCTCGTACACCGACTTGATGGAGTTGAGGTTCTTGATCTCCACCTTGGGGGTGCGCTCGGCGGTCTCGTGGTCAATCCAGTTGATGGTCGGCTCGCAGCGCATTTGGCCCTTCTCCATGTCGGCGGTGGAGACGCCCAGGTACTGGAGAATCGAGCGCAGCGCGTACAGGTACTCGCGCACCTGCTCGGCGGTGGAAAAGTCCGGCTCGGTGACGATCTCCATCAGCGGTACGCCGCAGCGGTTATACTCCACCAGCGTGCGGCCGTCGGGGAGGTGGATATTCTTGCCGGTATCCTCCTCCAGATGCGCCCGGCGCACGCGGATGCGCACCGGCTTGCCGTCGTCCTCCAGGTCCATAAAGCCGTCGTGGGTCAGCGGCTCGTCATACTGGCTAATCTGGAAATTCTTGGCCAGATCGGGGTAAAAGTAGTTCTTGCGGGCAAACCGGCAGCGCTCGGCGATGTGGCAACCCAGCGCCAGCCCGGTCTTGATGACATACTCGACCGCCTGGCGATTAGGCACCGGCAGCGCCCCGGGCAGCCCCAGACAGACAGGGCAGGTGCGGGAATTCGGCGCCGCGCCGAACTCATTGCGGCAGGAGCAGAACATCTTCGACTCGGTCGCCAGCTCCACGTGTACTTCCAGTCCAATAGTAGGTTGCAGGGCCATGAGGGTAACTCCAAATCAGGCAGGATGCGCCCCGCCAAGGTGACACGGTACCGACCCACGAATTGTAACAGCGGGCGCGGGCGGTTGCAAGGAACCGGCCCGCGGAGAAGCCTTTATGACCACCGAAACCCGCCCAACCTCGACTCGCCCCCGACTGCTCCTCGCCGCGGCCCTCGCCGCGGCGGTGCTGGTGGGCCTGCTCGCCACCTACTACCCGGTTTTTGACCCCGCCACGCAGCAGCTTTTCGCCACCAATCGCGACGCCTTGGACATCCTCTCCGGGGCGCAGGCGGCGGAGGCCGCGGGGACGGCCGGGTGGTGGTCCGGCAACTGGATTCAGCCCACTTCCTTCTTCTATCGCCCCCTGGCCAGCCTGGTGATGTACGCCGAATACCGCGCCTGGGGCCGCGATTTCCCGAAGTATTGCGTGGTCTCCTGGCTGGTGCACGGGGCGATCTGCGGGCTGCTGCTGCTGCTGGGCTGGCGGCTGTTCCGCGCCCGGGGGAACGCGGTGGGGCTGGCCCTGGGGCTGGTGACGGTGGTTCTGTTCAACCTCCGCCGCGGGATCACCGGTGTGGGCTGGCCGCCGCAATACTTGCTGGACGACTGGCGGCTGCTGTCCTTCCGCGCCGTGCACGGGACCCTGGACGCCGCGCCCGGCGACCCGCGCCCGGTGCTGCCCTTCCGCATCGTCTACGGCGAAATGCCCTACTGGCCGGCCCAGACCGACCTGTTTTCGTTGCTCTTCTCCCTGGCCAGTCTCCTGGCGTTGGACCGCTGGCTGGTGGGGAAGGACGGCCGGCGCCGTCCCGGCTGGCTGGCGCTGTCGGTGGCGCTGTTCGCGGTGGCGCTGCTCGTCAAGGAGATGGCGCTGGCGGTGGTCCTGCTCGCGCCGCTGCTGATCTGGTACCGCCGCGGCCTGCGTCCCTGGCGAGCGGCGCTGCTCTATCCGGCGCTAGGCGTGGCCTTGCTGGTGGTGCGCTTCCTGGCCGTGCCCCAGGCAGGCCTGCCCGCGCGCCCGGAGCTACTCTGGCTGGGCTACCTGCTCCACTACTACCTGTTCACGGCCGTAGGCGGCGGAACGTGGTGGCCGCTACCGGCGGCGGCGGGGATGCTGGGGCTGCTCTACCTGCTCCACCGGCGCGGGATCAGTCTGATCTGGTGGGTCCTCGGCAGCTTCATTTGGCTGCTGCTGATGGCGCAACTGGCCGGCAACTTCGCCTACCTGTTCTTCCCCCTACCGGTGCTCTACGTGGTAGTCGCCGGTCTCTTCCTGGGCGGGCTGGCGGTGCTCATCCGCAGCCGCTCGCGGCTGAACTGGCTGCTCCTGGCCCTGGTGGTAGCGGTGAATCTGCCCGTCGTCCAGGTCAAGGGCCCCCACTACCTGTACTGGCCGGCCGCTTTCTGGTCGCTGCTCAGCGCCGGGCTGCTGCTTTCCGCTGTGGACTGGTGGCGGGAGCTGGCCCCGCGCCGGTCCCCGCCGTCGTAGGGGCGCGTTTTGCGCGGATGTCGTTTCCGCGCAACACACGCCCGTTCGCTGACTGTTATGTAGCCCCGCGCGCCGTCCTCCGGCCGTTTGCCGTCGCCGGTGCCTTTCTCCCCCTCTCCTGCCAGGAGAGGGGGCCGGGGGGGTGAGGCCGGCCGCCGCGCCCCCCTCTACCCCTCCAGCCTCAGCGTCGTCATCTCGTGCCCCCGCAGCTCCAGCGTCACCTGCCCGCCAACTACCGCCAGCGGCTCGGCCTCGCGCTCCAGGTAGTTGGTGCGGCTGACCTGCAGGTCCGCGCGGGGCAGCGTCACCGTGGCCGACTGCGACGTAGCCGAGTAGTTGACCAGCCGCGCGGCCCAGCCGGCGCCGTCAAAGCTGCGCTTGATCGCCACCAGTTCCACCGCGGAGGGAGTCACGCTCAGGCCCGCCACCGCGGGCGCCTGATCCACGACCGCCACCACCGGCGGCGCGTTCAGCCGCAGGGCCTCCGCCATCACGCCGTCCGCCACCGGGTCGGTCGGCACGCTCATCAGGGCGAACCGGTAGCGGTGGTAGCCGCCGTCCATGAGTTCCGCGGTGGGCATGGGGTAGTCCTGCGCGTAGCGCCCCAGGCAGTGGGTGTCGCCCACGCCACGGACGAGGGAGTACATGACCGCCCCGTCCTCGATCCGCGCCGAGGGGGTGCCGGTGTTGAGCACCGCCAGGCCCGGGCGCCCCGGCTCCGGGCGGGTCGCGGCGAAGTACAGCGCCGGCCAGTCGCCGTTGGGGCTCCACAGGCAGCTTTCGGTCATGTCGTAGCGCTCGCGCTCCAGTACGCCGCCGGGGATACTGTACAGCCCGGTATCGCTGCTCGCGCCGGTGGGGAAGGCGATGCGCAGGCGGTGGTCAATCGACCGCCAGAAGACCTCCAGCTCCACATCCACGCGGGGCAGACCGTCATACATCCGCCAGGTCTGATACCACCACAGGCCAAAAACGCGCGGGTCCGGCTCGCGGCCAAAGGTCCCGTTGGACATGCGCCCGCCGAAGTAGACCTCCTGGACGCCCTCCCAGCGCTGCGCCCCCAGGAGCTTGGTGTCGGCGGCCAGTAGCTGCCGCGCGCGGCGCTCCAGGTCGCGGGTGCCCCAGGGGTCGCCGCAGTCCTGCTCCATAATCAGCTCGCCGACCCGCAGCGCGCCGGCCCGGGCCAGATTCTCGCCCCGCACCGCGTCGTCCAGGGCGGTCACGCCATGCTCATCCCACTGCATCCGGAAATGCTCGTTCTGGGCTTCGTTCTGCAGGGCCCCGGCCTCCGGCGCGGTGGCGCGGGGGGTCACGGTGTAGGCGGCGCACCCTCCCGCCGGCACGTTCTTCGCCAGGAAACTGAGCTGCGGCGTGCGGCTCCCGCGACGGTCCGGGCCGACCGGCGCGAGTCGCTCCATGTGCGGCTCCTCCCGGCCGGGAGTGGCGTAGACGGGCACCGGCTGACCCGCGGCGTCCGTCACCGCAAAGCCCGGCGCGGCCCCCTCCGGTAGCGCTACGGTCACCACATGGTCCGCCGCCGCGCCCGAGGCGCCGCAGACGGCGACGGTGAAGCTGCCCTCCGCGGGAGCCGGCTGCACCGCGCCGCCGAGCGCCTCCAGCGCCTCCTGCGCGGCCTCCTGGCTGAGCCGCTCCACCTCGGCGGCCATGTCCAGCAGCTCCAGGTGCGCCGGGTCATTGTGCGTCCCGGTGACGGCGTCATGGAAGAACAACACCGGCAGGTTCAGCCACGCGGCTTGCAGGGCCTCCGCGGCCAGCCGCTTTCCGGTCTGCATCTCGGCCAGGGCCACCAGCGCCTCGGCGGCGTAGAAAGCCCCCTCGGCCGCGCGCGGCGCCTGCTTGGAGCGGATGCGGCTGACCAGACAGCCGGTCTGCGTAGGATTGTTCTCCACCCGGCTGCTGATCTGGTCGGCGGGCGGATTGTCCGCCGCCGCCAGCGCCTCGGCGTACAGCTCCGCAGCGTACCGGTTGGGCGTGCCCCATTCGTAGTGGTACTGGTCCTGGGAGGCGTTAAGCTGCTTGACCTCCGCGACCAGCTCGGGGTCCGGCAGCATCTCCTCAGAGGTCAGCGCAAAGAAGGCCCAGGGGCCCTCGCACGCCACCGGCTCGCGGGCCGGGAACCAGTTCTGCGGCAGGTCAAAGCCGCTGCCCTCGCACTCGGGGCACAGTTGCCCCTCCAGGGTCTGGAAGCCGTGGCAGGCGCGGCAGGGCTCGTGGTAGCAGTGGTCGTAGAAAAATCCGCGCCCCGGCGGGGAGGGCATGACGAGGACCGTGGAGCCGTCCAGGCCCCGCCAATAGGGGGCGTCGGGCAGACTGTAGGAAAAGCCTTCCGCCGCCCGCAGGCCGCAGCCCCGGTAGACCTGCGGCAGTTGCGCGCTGGTGCCGAAGGCGTCGCCCTCATTGGCGCAGCGGGTGGGCAGGCCCACGGTCTTCTGCCCCCACTCCAGCCCCGAGGCGAAGTTGCGGATCAACGTCTCGGCGTGGCACATGTTGGAGTCAATGATCGCCTCGCCCGCGCCCAGCAGCTCAAACCGCCCCTCCGCGGCCAACTGCCGGAAGACCGGTTCGCTCTCGGGGTGATTCTGCAGGTAGACCCGCAGCGATAGCGACTGCTCCAGCAGAAAAGCCGCGCCCTGCTCTACGGCCAGCCGCAGGCAGCGGGTAATAACCTCGTCCTCGACCCCGGCGTACGAGCGCCAGCGACTGCCCATATACTCATAATCGCGCTGCCAACCGCGCCGCCAGATTAGATCAAAGTGGTTGGCATACCAGGTGACTACCGTGGTAGCAGGAGTGTTGCTCATAAAGGGACCTCCGTAAGTAAGAGAAACGTCGGGAAGTAATTCGGCGCAGGCGAGGTGGAGGCCTCTTTCCGAGGACAGGGGGGTTTCCCGGAGGGCGGCGACTGCCAACGGCCCTACCCCCTAACCCCCTCCCGGAGGGAGAGGGGCCGGGGGTGAGGCTCCGCGCCAGGGCCCCTCTGTTGCCTGACGGTTCGGGCGTGTGTTGTCCGCCCGTTCCGGTCGGCCCAAACGGGACCCTCCGCCGGAAATGGCAACGGCCTCCTACCGCCCCCTCAGCCACGCCCGCGCCTCTTCCGCGTCGTGCAATTCCCCGCGTAGTTGCAGGCCCCGCAGCGTCTCCTTGAGCCGGCCTATTTCCGGGCCGGCGGGGAGGCCGGTGGCGGCCATTATCTCCGTACCGGTGAGCAGGTGCGGGAGGGGGCGCTGCTCGCGGCGGGCGTGGAGGACCTCCGCTAGCTCGTTGATCTTCGCGACCAACTGCCGGAAGCAGCGGTAGTCCGGCTGGCCGGAGGGGGGAACGGTGGCGGAGATGTCGGCCCAAGTTAGGGCCAGCAGTTCGCCGCCGCGCTCCTCGGGGGTGAAGAAGATCCGCTCCAGGGTGGTCAGTTTGATGCGCTCGGCGTCGAAGCCCGCGCAGAGCATGTGGTGGCGGATGAGGAATATGAGGTGCTCGCGGTCCACGTGCAGCGGGTCCTCGCGGGGGAAAACGGTTAGCCGCAGCCGGTCCACAATCGCTCCGGCCAAGTCGCCGCCGGCGCCGTCGTGCGCGGGGAAGCGGATCCGGCCGCCCGGCTCGGTGGGGTGCTGGATGGTCGGCGGCTTGCCGACATCGTGCAGCAGCACCGCCAGTTGCGCGTGAAGGGTCGCCGGCTGGAGGGGCACCGCGCAGAGGACCTCCACCGCGCCGCGCTCCAGCTCGCGGAGCTCTTCCAGCGCCAGCAGCGTGTGTGCGCCGACGCCGCCCTCGCTGTGGAACTGGCCCGGCTGCGGCGTGTCGGCGAGGGCCGCGACCTCCGGCAGGAGCAGCGCCAACAGGCCGGTCTCCGCCCAGAGCCGCACCAGCCGCGCCGGTTGTGCGTGGAAACCCCGCAGGAACTCGGCGGCCACAACCTCCTCGGCCACGCGGGGTTCGCCGGTAGCCAGGGGGCGGACGACCTCGGCAGCCAGGTCCCGCATGGCCTGCGCCGTCGCGGGCTCCAGCGTGAAGTCCAACTCGCAGGCGAGGCGCAGACCGCGCAGGATGCGGGAGGGGTCCTCGAGGAAGCGGGCGGTCGGATCGCCGACGGCGCGCAGCCGCCGCGCCTGCAGGTCCTCCTGTCCGGCATACTCGTCCACTAACTCGCCCGTTAGCGACAGCGCCAGGGCGTTGATGGTGAAATCGCGGCGCGCCAGGTCCTCGGCCAGGGAGACGCCGACCTCGGCGGTCATGTCCTGGTAGCGCAGGCCGGTCCAGGTATCGCGGCGGGGGAGAGCCACTTCGTAGATAGTGGCGGAGTCGCGGGGGGTGAACTTGAAGACGCCGAAGGCGCGCGACTCCACGGGCAGGACGCGCCCGTGCTGCTCGAGAGTGGCGACCACCTCGGCGGGGGAGAGGCCGACAACCAGGAAGTCCAGGTCTTTCGTCTCGCGCTCCAAGAGCCAGTCGCGGACCGCTCCGCCGACCAGGTAGACATGGTCCGGGCTGAAGGCGTGGAGGAAGGCCAGGTCAGGGTCCGCGCGCAGGTTGTCGAGTTGGGCGGTGAGGTTCATGGGTTGGTGAGGGTCGTTGTAGGGCGGGGGCTACGCAGGATGTCCTGAGCCTGTCGAAGGGTCCCCCGCCGCGCCGTTGGCCGCTTGCCCACATTTCGGGGTGGGGTCCCTTGCTAACGGCGGACCCACCCCCGACGGCGCAGACGCCGCCGCCCCTCCCTAAATAGGGAGGGGGAGGGGAAACGGCTGGCGGGGGACGTAGCCCCCGCCCTACAGTACGGCAACGGCAACGGCGACAGGCGAGACGCCTGTCCTACCGGAAAAGGCTAGGCTTGGAGCAGCACCACCGCATGGGCGGCGATCGCTTGCTCCTCGCCGATGGGACCCAGGCCCTCCATGGTGGTGGCCTTGACGCTGACGCGAGTGACCTCGACGCCCAGGGCCGCGGCGAGGCGGGTGCGCATTTGCTCGACGTGCGGGCGCAGGCGTGGCGCTTGGGCCTGGATCGTCAGGTCGCAGTTGACCAGCCGCCAGCCGTTCTGGCGGAGTAGCTCCGCCACGTGGGCCAGCAGGAGGGTGCTGTCGGCTCCGGCGTAGGTGGGGTCGGTGTCCGGGAAGTGCGCGCCGATATCGCCCAGGGCAACGGCGCCGAGCAGCGCGTCGGCCAGCGCGTGGCAGGCCGCGTCGGCGTCGGAGTGGCCCAGGAGGCCCTGCTCGTGGGGGATGGTCACGCCGCCCAGCACCAGCGGGCGGCCGGTGACCAGGCGGTGGAGATCGTAGCCGTGGCCCACGCGGGTCTCGGCGGCGGCGCTCAGCAGGTGCTCGGCTCGCTGCATATCCTCAGGGGTCGTCATCTTGGGATTGTAGCCTCGGGTGGGTACCAGTTGCACCGGGTGGCCCAGTTTCTCCACCAGCATGCCATCGTCGGTGGCCGGCCAGTGCTCCTCGCGCGCTCGCTGGTGGGCCGCGCAGACCAGATCGTAGCGGAAACACTGAGGGGTCTGCGCTCGCCACAGGTTCTCGCGGGGCGGGGTGGCGGTGACCAGGAGGTCGGCGTTGGCGCGCTTGAGCGTGTCGGTCAGGGGGGTGGCGGCCAGGGCAGCGCCGGTCTGGGCGGCGGCGGCGAGGGTGGCGGAGATGGTCTCCGGGCTAATCAGCGGGCGCGCTCCATCGTGAATGGCGACCAGCTCCGGGGCGTCTGCTTCCAGCGCCTGCAGGCCGCGCTCAACCGAGTCCATGCGGGACTCGCCGCCGCCGACGATCTGCAGGTCCGCCAGTCCGGCGGCCGCGAGCAACTCGCGCGCCGGCTCGGTCCAGCCGGGGGGCGCGACCAGGATCACCGTCTCTACCTCGGGGGTGCGGGCGAAAGCGGCCAGCGCGTGGGCCACCAGGGGGCGGCCGGCCAGCGGCAGGAAGCACTTGGGCAGCGCGCCGCCCATTCGCTCTCCGCGCCCCGCCGCCATGATCAGTGCCGCCACTCGCATGTGCGCTTGCCGCCCGGAGCTACTCAGAATCGTCGGCGCAGCCGTCCATTACGGCGAAGATCATCTTGCCGGCGCTGGTCTGCAGGACCGTCTCGACCTCGGCCAGCACAGTCTTGCCGACCAGGTTGGCGGCCCGCTTGACGACCACCATGGTGCCGTCCTCCAGGTAGCCGACGGCCTGATCCTGC
Source organism: Armatimonadota bacterium (assembly GCA_036504235.1). Classification (GTDB taxonomy): domain Bacteria; phylum Armatimonadota; class Zipacnadia; order Zipacnadales; family Zipacnadaceae; genus Zipacnadum. The sequence continues at coordinate 113,766 of DASXVN010000006.1, forward strand.
TCTTTGCCTTCCTTGATGAGGGCGACAGCGAAAGCCTCGCCGGGCAGGTACACCGGCTTGAGCGTGGTGGCTAGTTCATTGACGTTGAGCACCGGGACGCCGTGCAGCTTGGCGATCTCGGCGACGCCGAAATCGTTGGTGAGCACCCGGGCGCCCCGGGCCTTGGCCAGGCGCACCAGCCGGGTGTCCACTTCGTCGTAGGGAGCTTCTTCCTCGGTATAATCGTCCACAATGATGACGTCAACATCATCCATCGTCTTGAGACGGTTGAGCATGTCGAGACCCCGGCGCCCGCGGGCGCGCTTGAGGTTGTCCTCGGAGTCGGCGATGTGGTGCAGTTCGCCGAGCACGAAGTCCGGCACGCAGATCGTGCCCTCAATAAAGCCGCTGGCCACGATGCTGCAGATGCGGCCATCAATGATGATGTTTGTATCAACCATCTTGGGAGTAGCGCCGCGCATGGCCGAGGTGGAAACTCCGGAGGTCGGCACCTTGGACAAGGCGGGGAAGACGTAGGCCAGTTGCTCCTTGGCGCTCATGGCAAAGCCAATGCCGACCACCACTCCGGCGACGCTGGCGAAGATAGCGATGGGCAGCCCGTAACCGGGGATAGCGGTGAGCGGGAAGGTCACCAGAATCGCCACCACCAGGCCCAGGACGGTGCCGATGAGGGCCGCGATTTTGTCCAGCAGCGGCACATTTTCGAAGTAGCTGATCCAGGTGACGATCTTGCGAAAGAAGACGAGGGCGAAGAGGAAGCCGATCAGGCCGCCGGCTACGGCCATGCCGGCATTGAAGAAGTAGAGGTTCAGGTCGGGCTGGCCGGTCCCGGCGAACAGGCGGTATTCTACCGCTTTGGCGATCAGATTGCCGACGATAACACCAACTAGAATGACCGCGGTGACGAATAGCGACCAAAGACTGCGAAGCAGAACCATGGAGGAGACCTCCTTGGGCCCCGGAGGGGCCAGATGGTGATAGATAGACATCCCCGACGGATTAAGATGATTTAGCCCTATTCCCCGCGGCCCGGACCTTCTCCTTCCTCAACGAGGGATAGTGGCGAGAAGTTTCACACCCTCGTGGAAAAGACGTGCAGATCAAAAGCAACCGGGCTCGCCGGGGGGAAACGCAGGTTGACGTTCCTTGTCACTATGCCTATACTGAGACTAGCAAGCATCGTTATTTGGAGGAATCCTGATGGCCCCACTGTCCCTGCCGCGACTGTCGGTACATGATGCCGAGCCGCTGTATGCGCAAATTATGCACATCCTGGAGCAGGAAATTCGCCTGGGCCGTCTGAGCGCCGGCGACCGTCTGCCCACTCAGCAGGAACTGGCCGACCACTTTGACGTGAGCCTCGCACCGGTCAAGCAGGCGCTCCGCGAGTTGGAGGAGCGGGGCATCGTCTCTACCCGGCAGGGGCGCGGCACCTTCGTGATGGACGCCACCCCGCTGTCGGAAGAGCTGATCGACGCCAACCGCATCCCCTGCTTCAGCACCGAGACGCTGCTGGCCGGGCACAAGCCGGCCTCTATTGTTCTGCTGATCGAGGAGATCGACGCCGGTTCCGTGCCGAAGGCCGCGCAGGAGCTGGAGGTCGGCGAGAACATCAAGCTGCTCCACGTGGAACGTGTCCGGCTGGCGGACAATAAGCCGCTGTCGCTGCAGAATACTTACCTCCCGGCCGCTAAGGTCGGGGGCCTCCTGGCGCGTGGGCTGGGCCCGGACGACGCCTTGCAGCGCATCCTCGAGGAAGAGTACGGCGTGGGCCTGACCGCCGGGCGGCAGACCATTTCCGCTACTTCGGCGAACCAGCACGACGCGCGGCAATTGGGCGTGCGGGTCGGCTCGCCGCTGCTGCTGGTCGAGCGGATCTGCTACACCGGGACCCGCGAGCCGGTCGAGTACGTGATGGACCGCCGCCTGCCCGAGTTCGCTTACGTGGTGCGCCTGCGGCGTTCCGAGAGCAAGTAGCGCCGGCCCCCCGACTGCACGGGCCGAGGCCTCTAGGCTTCGGCCTTTTTTTCCGCCCAGACGGTCAAGGCCTGGCGCACCATGTCGCGCTCGTTGTCCCAGGTGAGCAGCGTCTCCGCCTCGCGGGGGCTTACCCAGCGCGCTTCGTCGAAAGTCGGCTGCTCGGGGGTGAGTTTCTCGGCCTCGGGGAGGCGAGCCAGGAAGAACCACACGGTCTTGCCGATGGCCCGACCGTGTTTATCCTCGTAGTCGTAGTCGCTGCGCCCGATCTCCTCCGAGACCGTGACGACCAGCCCGGTCTCCTCGCGCACCTCGCGTACCGCCGCCTCGCGGGGCGTCTCCCCGGGGTCTAGCTTCCCCTTGGGCAGCCGCCACTCGGCGGCAGTGGCGTGGCGCAGCAGCGCCACCTGGGGCGGATCGGTCGCGGCGAGCACCACCGCGCCGGCGGAAACTAACGATAGTCTGTCCATGTTGCGACCCGCTCCTCCCCGCAAGTGGCGGCAGATTCGCGATGCGGCTTGCGTTTCCCTGCCGGGCGGAGGAAACGGGGCCGCGGCGGCGAAAGGTTGCGAGTCTTGCCGCCAGCCTCTCGCGTCGCCCCGATCGGAGTCAGCATGCGTATCCTGCGCCCGGCCCTGCTGCTGGTCTTTCTCGCTTTCGCGCTCGTGGCGTTCCCGGAGGTAATACTCGCGGGACGCGTCCTGTTTGCGCCGGGTGCCGAGGCCTTGCCTTGGCTGAAAGCTTCCCAGGACGCACTCACCGCCGGTCGCTTGCCGCTGTGGAGCAGCGGGATCGCCCTCGGCTGTCCGGTGCTGGCTGCGGGGCAGGCCGGGGTTTTCTACCCCGGTAGCGCGCTGCTGGCGCTGGGGATTTCCTATTACCACGTGTACTCGATCATGGTCTTGGCGCACTTGGTCCTCGCGGCGCTGGGCACGGCTCTGCTGGGGCGGCGGCAGGGACTGGGCTGGCTGGCGGCGGTGTTCGCGGGGCTGGCTTGGGGCTTTTCGGGCTGCCTGGTGAGCAAGGTCGCGGACCTGCTCTTCCTGCAGGGCGTAGCGTGGTTGCCGCTGTTGCTGTGGTGCGGATTGAGCGGCGCGGAGAGCGGCCGGTGGGCGTGGTTCGGCGGCGCGGCGCTAGTGCTGGCCGCCTCGTTCCTGGGCGGTTCCGCGGAGGCTGCACCCTGTTCTCTGGTAGCGCTGGCCGGGCTTGTTGTCTATCTCGTCGCTGCCCCCCCCTGGAGTGGGCGCCGGGTAGGGCGGGCCGTGGTGGGCGTCGGATTGGCCGTGGCGCTGGGCGTCGGGCTGGCCGCGGTGCAGTTGCTCCCCACCTACGCGCTGAGCAGCGCGGCCCCGGCGCGCGTCCCGGAAGCCGCTCCGCTGCGACCTGCTGACCTGGCCCTCTTTGTGCATCCCCTCCTGTTTGGCTCTCCCGGCGAGAATGACTACCGGGGCGCGAGCGATTTCAGCGAGGCCTGCGGCTACGTGGGGGGGTTGACGCTATTCCTGGGCCTGTTGGGGCTGGGTTGGCGGCGGGCGCCCTTGCGGCATCGGGGGCTGTGGATTCTTCTGGGGCTGCTGGGGGTGGGGCTGGCCCTGGCGTCGCCGGCGTTCTTCTCCGACTACCTAGCCCGGCCGCCGGGATTTGACCTGTTCGCGGCGCCGGGCCACTTCCTGCTGCTCACCGCGCTGAGCCTGTCACTGCTGGCGGGAGGGGCGGTGCAGGCGCTGGCCGGGGCGGGTCGCCGCGGGGGGATGACCCTGGCGCTAGCGGCGGCGGTGGCGCTGGTTCTGGCCGCGGCGGCGACGTATGGCCTGCCGGCGGAGCGGCTGAGTCTCACCGATCCGATTTGGGCCGCGGGCGGCGGGGGGCTGCTGTTGTGCGGGCTGCTGGGGGTGGGCATCTGGCGGTTGGGCCTGGGGTATCGGCCGGCGGCGGCGCTACTGCTGCTGGCGCTGGGGGGGCAGCTCTATCTGTCGGCGCGGGGGATGACCGCCACGGCTCCGGCCAGCTATTTTGCCGACTCGCCCGCGGCGGCGCAGTTCTTTCATCGGGACGCCACCTGGGGACGCGCCTATAGCGACCCGGCGGTGACGCGGCAGTCCTTCCTCACGCCGGACTACCCCGGCTACCTCAGCGGCGACCTGACGCCGTATCGGGAGGCGCGGGAGCTGTTGCCGGGCAACCAGGCTTGGCTGTACGACGTGCCGGCCGCCGCGGGCTCTGCGACGCTGCTCCCGGAGCGGCAGGTGCGGCTGGACGAAGCGCTGTCCTGGGGGCTGGCGGGTCGGCCGGGCGGGGCGGAGGCGCCGCTGCAGGTGCTGCGCATGCTGGGGGTGCGGATGCTGGTGGCCGCGCCGGGGCTGCATTCCCCCTGGCTGATGGCGCTCCGCGAGCGGCCTACCTACAGCGTGTATGAGTTGCACGGGGCGCTGCCGCGGGCGTGGTTCCCGCAGCAGGTACGGGCCGGCCTTGAGCGCAGCGCGGGGGCGGGCCTGCGGGCGGCGGAGTTCCGGCCGGAGGCGACGGCGTGGGTGGAGGGCCTGACGGCGGCGCAGGCGGCGCGGCTGCAGGGGGAGGAGGCGCTGGCGCGGCCGGGCGGCTACGATGACGAGGGCCAAAGCTGGGAGGTCAGCTCGGCGCACCCGGCGTTCCTGGTGTTCAATATGGCGTACAATCCGCACTGGCAGGCCACGGTGCGGGGCCAACCGGCGCGGTTGCTGCGGGCCAACTACGTGCAGTGCGGGCTGGTAGTTCCGGCGGGGTCGAGCGCGGTGCGGTTGCGCTATGGGGACGAGGAACTCGACCAGGGGCGGCGCCTGACCCAGGTCAGCGGAGCGCTGCTGCTGCTCCTGCTGCTGGGGACGGCGGCCGGGGCGCGGCGGGCGCGAATTCAGCGTCCCTAGAAGGCAAAGGGTCCGCCCGGCCTCGCGAAGAAGATCAGGATCACCACTACGGCCACGCCGTACAGCAGCGCGTCAATCAGGAGCGGCGCGTCGGTGAGCAGCACCCGGTCCGGCGCCTCGCCCTCGTCCTTCTTGTGCACCAGATAGAGGTAGCGAAAGATCCCGTAGATGACGAAGGGGATCGTGTACATCAGCTTGTCGGTGCCGAGTTCCCGGACGGTGCGGTCGCTGATGGTGTACAGCGCGTAGGACATCAGCGTGGAGGCGGTCACCACCGCGATCATCTGGTCGAGCAGGTAGGGGCTGTACTCCTCGAGGATGCGGCGGTGATTGGCGGCCTCCGCCCCGTGCGTCTGGAGCTCCTGCCGGCGCTTACTCAGCGCGAGGAACAGGGCCAACAGGATGGTGCAGATCAGCAGCCAGGGGGAGATGACCACGTTGATGGCGGTCGCGCCAATCGCCGCGCGGATCACAAAGCCGGCGGAGACGCAGAGCACGTCCACGATCACTACCTGCTTGAGCCGCAGGTTGTAGGCGAGCTGCAGCACCAGGTAAGTCACAGCTATCCAGCCGCTGGCGGCGTTGAGCAGGAAGAAACCGGCCAGGCCCCCGACCCCCAGGAGCACGGCGGTGATTACGCCGGTGAGGGGGGAGATGAGGCCCGCGGCCAGGGGGCGGCGGCACTTCTTCGGGTGGCGGCGGTCTTCCTCGAGGTCGCAGAGATCATTGACCAGGTAGACGCTGCTGGCCAGGGCGCAGAAGAGCACGAACGCGGCCACCGCGCGCTCCACCTGGGCGCTGTCGCGGAACTGGTGCGCGAAGATGAGCGCCGCGAAGACCAGCCCGTTTTTGGTCCACTGCTGGGGGCGCAACGCCCGGATCCAGCCAACCAGCTTGCGCATGGGGAAATCCTCTATTCGGCCAGCGGTCGCAGTAAGGGGAAGAGCAGCACCTCGCGCATATTCGGCTGGTCCGCCAGCAGCATGATCAGCCGGTCCATCCCCATCCCCAGGCCGCCCGCGGGGGGCATGCCGTACTCCAGAGCGACGAGATAGTCCTCATCCATCGGGTGCGCTTCCACGTCACCGGCCTGCCGGTTGCGCACCTGCTCCTCAAAGCGCGCCCGCTGGTCCTCGGGGTCGTTGAGTTCGCTGAAGGCGTTGCCGCATTCCTCGCCGCCGATGAAGACCTCAAAGCGGTCGGTTAGCTCCGGCTGGGCGGCCTTGCGCTTGGCCAACGGCGAGATGGCGACCGGGTAATCGGTCACGAAGGTGGGCTGGATCAAGTTGGGCTGGACGTAGCGGTCAAAGACCTTGTCGGCGATCTCCCACAGGCCCATATCCTCGGTCTTGCCGATTTCCAGACCGGCGGCCTGCACCTGGGCGCGCGCCTCGGCCGGGTCGGTGACCACGGTCAGGTCCAGGCCGGAAGCCTCGCGGACGGCGTCCAGGAGCGGCAGCCGCCGCCAGGGCGGAGTCACGTCAATCTCGTGGCCGCGGTAGGTGAATTGCAGCTGGCCGTGGAGCGCCAGGCAGGCCGCGCCGACCAGCCCCTCGACCAACTCCATCATCCCGTTCACGTCGGTGTAGGCCTGGTAGACCTCCATCATGGTGAATTCGGGATTGTGGCGGATATCAATGCCCTCGTTGCGGAACATGCGGCCAATCTCGAACACGCGCTCAAAACCGCCCACCAGCAGCCGCTTGAGGTACAGCTCCGGGGCGATGCGCATGAATAGGCTCATCTCCAGCGCATTGTGGTGCGTGGTGAAGGGCCGGGCCGCCGCGCCGCCGTAGATGGGTTGCAGGATCGGCGTCTCGACCTCCAGGAAGTCGCGCTCGGTCAGGTAGTCGCGGAAGGAGCGGATCAGCGCGGCGCGGGCGCGGAAGATTTGCTTGACCCCCGGCTCGGAGATCAGGTCCAGGTAGCGCTGGCGATAGCGAATCTCGGGATCGTGCAGGCCGTGGAACTTCTCCGGCAGCGGGCGCAGGGCCTTGGCGAGGAGGGTGAACTCGTCCACCCGCACGGTCAGTTCCTCGCTGCGGGTGCGGAACAGCTCGCCGTGCACGCCGATGATATCGCCCAGGTCGAGGTCCTGGAAGGCGGCGAAACGCTCCTCGCCGAGCACGTCCAGCTTGGCGTAGACCTGGATCCGGCCGCTCTCATCGTGCAGGTCGGCGAAGACCGCTTTGCCGTGCCCGCGCACGGCCTGCAGGCGTCCGGCCACGGTTACGGTTTGGCCGACGACCTCCTCACCGGCCGCGTGCAGCGCCTCCACGGCGTGGGTGCGGTCGTAGCGGTGCTCGAGGAAGGGATCCTGCCCGGCGGCGCGCAGTTTCGTCAGCTTGTCGCGCCGGATTTGTTCCTGTTCGGAAAGCTCCATCGGTGTCTCCTGTTCTGGGGGGAAGGGCTCGGGCGCGGTCAGCGGCCGGCGGCCTCGCGGACGCGGGCGATCTGGTCGGCGGTCACGCCGCGCTCGAAGGAACGGAAGCCGGCCAACTTGAAGCCGTAGCGCTCGGCCAGGCCGGTGATTTCCTGCACCTGCTCCAGGCGGATGTCGCGGCCCAGGGAGAAATCCCCGGTGCGCCCCGCCAGGGACAGGATCATGGTCTCGGCCATGCAGGCGTACGCGGTGCCCGGCGGGAAGCCGAAGTCCAGGTTGAACTCTACGTCTCCGGGCACCGCCACCGCGCCGCCCTCGATGACCAGCACATCCTGGCGCAACTTCGCCACCTGCTTGCTGACGTCGCGGGGGCGGGCTACATCGCAGACCACCGCGCCGGGCTTGAGCGCCTCCGGCTTGATGACCGCCTCCACCGCGGAGGTGACGGCGATGACCAGGTCGGCGTCGCGCACGGCGTCGTTGAGGTCGGTGGTGGTGTCTACCGGGCAGGCGGGCGTGGTGAGTTCGGCGGCGATAGCGTCCAGTTCCGGTAGGCGGCGGGCGGCCAGCGTGACCCCGGCGACTTGGCCCGCCAGCAGCCGCGCGCAGACCTTGCCGATGGAGCCGGTCGCGCCGAGCACGGCGGCACGCGCCTGGCTGACGTCAATACCCACTTGCCGCGCGGCCAGCAGCGTGCCCTCAATAGCGGTCGCCACCGTGTAGCTGTTGCCGGTGGTCACGCCGATAGCGAGCTTCTCCGCCACGGTGACGCCCGCATCGCCGACGATGGAGGTGAAGGCGCCCAGCCCCACCAGGTTGGCGCCCTGCTCCTGGGCCAGTTGCCCGCAGCGGACGACCATCTCGACGGTGCGGCGGGGGTCGCCGGCGGCGAGTTGCTGCGCGGTCAGCGGACAACCGACGAAAAAGCCACTGGTCTCGGTGCCGTCCGGCGCGCGGATCCCGGTGATTTCGCTCACCATCATGGGTTTCGTGTGCAGCAGCGCCGCCTCCACCCACCGGTCCGGGAGGTAGCGCGCCAGGCGATATTTGCGCTTGCGCGATACGTCGGCAACACTCAGCGGATGAATGACAAAGGCAAACCGGGTCACGGTAGCTTACTCACTTTCTTGCGGCGCAGCGACGGTCAGGTCGCGAATGGTGGGCGCCCAGCCCATGCGGTGCGCGAGTTCCAGGTACTCCTCCGGCTTGATCTCGGCCGGCGGCTTGCCCAGCAAAGAGACGAACACGCCCTCCAGGACGTTCGTGCCGAAGCTGCGTCCGTCCACCACCGGCGTGGCGGTGATCAGCAGGCGTACGCCGCGCTGGCGGAGTTCCTCGACGTCTCGCGCATTGGTCGTGTTGGTCAGGACGATCTTGCCGGTCAGGTCGTCGGGCAGATGCTTGCGGATAAGTAGGAAGTCCCCCGCGATCACGTCCGCCCACTGGTAGTATTTCTCGTACTTGGGCGTGATGACGTCTTCCTTCTCGCCGGTGGGGTAGAGCCACTTGAAGGGCAGCCGCCGGAACAGGGGTAGAATCAGCGCGGCGACGAGGTTCATCCCGCGTAGCGTGCGGACCGGGAGCGGCGCGCCCAGGTTCATCATCAGGTCGCCCAGGACGAACTGCTTGGTCCGCGCGGCAATCGCCTCGGCCATGCCGAAGCGGTCCAGCGCGCAGACCATGAAAATTTTGGCGGTGGCGAAGTCAATCACACCCTGCTCGTCCAGCAGGCGGACCGTCTCGCGCTCCAGGGTATTCTTCACCCCGGCGCCGTCCGCGATCGGCGTGTGCTTGACCTTGCGCATGATCCGCTCGATCTCGACGAAGGGGTAGTAGCGCCCGTTCCAGTGCAGGCCCAAGTTGGTCCCGCCCACGCAGAGCACGTCCACCTTCCCGTCGTTGGCCAGCATCTCGCGCTCAAAGAGCGCCAGATCGCCGTGGGTGCCGCGGCGTTCCAACTCAAATTCCTCACCGAGCACGGTAAGGTGCGCAATCTTGTCGCGGGTCGTGGACCCCAGGCTAACACTCAGTATATGGCGCAAACTGGTCCCCAATCTCTCTGGGCGGAGGGTTATGAACGGCAAATTCCAGCAGTAAGTCCCGCACCTGGCGCAGTTGCGTCGCCTGCATGATTCCGGCCCGCAGGGTGCGCACGCCGGGCAGTCCGGCCATATAGTGCACCAGCAGGGGCCGCATCGCCAGGATCGCCGAGCGCTCGTCGCGCTCGTAATCGGCTACCTGCATCTGCGCATGGCACAGCGCCACGGCCACCCGCTCCGCCACGGTCGGCGGCGGGGGCGGCGGCTGGCCGCGGAGCGCCGCGGCCACCTGGGCGAAAATCCACGGATTGCCCAGCGCGGCGCGGCCGATCATGACGCCGGCGCAGCCGGTCTCCTCAAACATGCGCAACGCGGCGGCGGCGCTGTCTACGTCCCCGTTGCCGATCACCGGCACCGGGACCTCGCGCACCAGCCGCGCAATCAAGCTCCAGTCGGCGCGGCCCGTGAACTTCTGCGCCGCGCTCCGGGCGTGCAGGGCGATCCCCGCCGCGCCCGCCTCCACCATCCGCACCGCCAGGTCCAGCCAGGTCTCATCGCCCGGGTGTCGTCCCGGCCGCATCTTCACCGTGACCGGCACGGCCACCGCGGCGGCCAGCTGCCGGACGATCTCTACCGTTAGGTCCGGGCGCGAGAGCAGGGCCGCGCCCGCGCCGGACTTGACCACCTTGGGCACGGAGCAGCCCAGGTTGAGGTCCACAAAGTCAGCGCCCGCGCGGACCGCCGCCTGCGCGGCCTCCGCCAGCCACTCCGGCTGGGAGCCGAATAGTTGGATCCCCACCGGCCGCTCCGCGGGGCAGATGGCCATCATCCGCTCGGTTTCGCGGCTGCCGTAGTGCAGCCCGGTGGCGGAGAGCAGCTCGCTGCAGACCAGCCCGGCTCCCGCGCGGCGGCTGAGCAAGCGCATCGGCACAGACGTGTAGCCGGCCAGCGGCGCCAGCGCCACCGGCGGGTCTACGCGGAGCGAGCGCAGATAGAAAGCGTCAATCATCTTGTCGCGCGGCCTCGTAGGCCAGCCGCACGCCGTCCAGGGTCAGGGTCGGGTACAGGTGCGTCTCCTCCGGCAGGTGCGCCGCGAGAAAACCAGCGTCCCCACCCGTAAGTATAACGCGCCACGGCGCTGGTGTCATCTGCCGGCAGCGCGCGAGCAGCCAGGTGGCGGCTCCCACCAGGCCCGCTTCCAGGCCCAGCGCGAGATTTTCGGTGGTGTCGCGGCCCCAATCGTCGGCGGGAATTGACCCCAGCGGCGGCAGCGCGGAGGCCAGATGCGGGGCGCGGCTGAGGATTCCTGAGCGCAGCGCCGGCAGCCCCGCGGCAATGGCACCGCCCAGATGCCGCCCCTCGGCGGAGAGTACGTCGGCGGTCAGACAGGTCCCGGCGTCGAGAATCAGGCAGGGCGCCAGCCCCAGCGCCCGCGCCGCCAGGAGATTGGCCAGCCGGTCGGGGCCCAACTGGCGGGGGCTGGCGTAGACGGTGGGGAAGTCCGCTTCAAACTCGCAGCCCAAGAGCTCCAGCGGCGCGGGCAGGACCTGCAGCACCGCCTGGCGCCAGGCGCCCACGTCGGCGCGGCTGGCGCAGCCGGCCACCGTCTGCGGCGGGTCAGGCTCGCCCAGCGCGGCCCGCAGCGCCTGGAGCGTGCTCTGGGGCTCCTCCGCCGGGAAACGCCCGTGGTCTCGCCAGTCACCGCCCTCGAACAGGCCCCACTGGAGGCTGGTGTTGCCCAAGTTCAGGTACAGCCGGGTCGGGCTCATAGGGTCACCGCTTCCACTGAGAAATCGCTGGGGGAGTTGTCGGTTGTGCTCTGGATATGCAGCAGTTCCTGGAGATAGGGGAGACCGGTGACGAGCGTGGTCGCGCCCACCCGGCGGACCAGCCGCTGCGCGGGGTGGGAGTGTCCGCCCAGCACCAGATCGAGCTGCGGGCAGAGCCGCGCCAGCTCCTCATCGTCTTCCGGCCCGAGGTGGCTGAGCGCCACCAGCCACTGCACCTGCGGGCGCAGGTGCGCGGCCAGCTCCTCCGCCACCGGTCGCCAGGGGGCAAAGCGCACCCCGGCCAGGCGCTCCATCCAGGACCCCGGGGGGATCATCTCGCGCATCAGGCCGAAAACGCCGACCGTGTCGCCCTGCGGGGAAGTCAGCAGCACCGACGGCGTCAGGAGTTGCCGGCCGTCGGGGCCGCGGAGATTGGCGCAGAGCACGGGGAAGGCGGCCTCCCGGGTCTTGCGCCGCAGGCCGCGCTGCCGGAAGTAGAACTCGCGGTTGCCCGCCGCCATCGCGTCGTAACCGGCCTCGTTCATGCGCAGCAGCACCGGCTCGGTCCACGGTTTGTAGGCCACGTTGGGCGCGGTCAGCGCGTCGCCGGAGTCCAGCAGCAGCGCCGCGCGGTCCCGGCGCATTTCGCGCAGGCGCGAGGCCTGCTCGGGGGTGAGGCAACCGTGGAGGTCGGTAGTGTGGAGGAGGCTCAGGCGCGCCATGTGGTTTCCTGTGGGGTCAATGGGAACGTTTTGTAGGGGTGGACTTTGCGGTCCGCCGCAATGTCCACCCGCGTCAGAGCGGAAGGCGGAGGCTCGACGCCAGTCTTACCTCACCCCCCGGCCCCCTCTCCCGCGGGGGACCTTGGGAGAAGGGGAGAAAGGCGAACGGCTACGACAGATTGTCTAGTGCGATGAATAGCGGCAGCCCCGGGTGGACATTGCGGCGTGCCGCAGACGTCCCGCCCCAAAGTCCACCCCTACAGACGGCAAGGGCTCTCCGACACTCTGGACTTAGGCCAGACCGGCTTTGACCAGGTCCTGGATGTCCAGCACCCCGACCGCCATTCCGTCCGCGTCTACCACCGGCACGTTGTCGAACTCGCGCTCCTGCATGAGGTGCGCGGCCGCGGCGGCTAGCATGTCTGGGCCGGCGGTGGTCGGGTGGGTGGTCATTACCGAGGCGATCGGCGCTGACATTAGTTGTTCGCGGTCGGTGGCCTTCTGCAGCAGCACGCGCAGGTCGCCGTCCGTGAAAAAGCCCCGCAGGTGGCCGGCCTCATCCACCACCGAGACCGCGCCGCGCACCGCGGCCTTGCTCATGGCGATGAGCGCCTCCAGCACCGTGGTGGTCTCCGGGATGGTGGGGTTGTCGGCCCCCGCGTGCATGATATCCTGCACCCGTAGCAGCACCCGGCGGCCTAGCGTCCCGGCGGGATGGCAGACCGCGAAGTCCTCCACCGTCACGCCGCGGGCGACCATGGTGGCCATCGCTAGCGCGTCGCCGAGCGCCAGGGCGGCCGCGGTACTCGCGGTGGGGGCTAGGCCCAGCGGGCAGGCCTCCTGCGCCACGGCGGCGTCCAGGTACACCTCGGCATAGTGTGCCAGGGTGGAGTCGGGATTGCCGCAAATGACGATCAGTTGCGCGCCGCGGCGCTTGATGGCCGGCAGAATCGCGGACAACTCGTCACTCTCGCCGCTCTGCGAGAGGGCGATGACCACGTCGCGCTCGGTAATCATCCCCAGGTCGCCATGCGCGGCGTCCGTGGGGTGCATAAAGGCGCTGGGCGTGCCCGTGGAGGCCAGGGTGGCGGCGAGCTTAGTGGCAATGGCGCCCGACTTGCCGACGCCGGTGAGGATGGCGCGCCCTGGGGTCGCCAGCAGCATTTCGACCGCGCGGACGAACCCCTCCCCCAGGCGCGGGATAAGGGCGGCCACCGCGTCGGCCTCGATGCGGAGGGTGTCTTGAGCTTGTTGGAGTATCGCTTCGCTATTCATAACCTAGTCCCTTGCCTAGCTAACCACTTGGACCACAGATAAGGACAGAGCACTGCGGTCAGCGCCGCCGCCACCGTCGCCATCGCGGTGAAGAAAATCACATTCATGTCGCCAATTACTGACGGTATGGATACCACGGCGCGCGCCACCAACAAGCCCGCCAAGGAGCCGGCACCCGTCCCCAAGAGCACCCCGGTAACGAATCTGCCTGCCGTGAGGCGGCGCCCCAGGCCCAGGCCGCGCACCACTAAGGCAGCCGCCACCCCAGCCGCCGCACAGGGAAAGGGCATCACGAAGTCTGACATGTCCCTTGGCCAAAAAAAGATATAGACCCCGATTGGTAGCACCATGCCCACTGCCAATCCGGTCAGCAGCGTCCTCGCCCAACTGACTCTGTGTTCCCCGTCCACCGTGCTCGCCTCCCGAGAGACAGAAGTACCTGGGGGGGCTTTCTCGCGTCTGCGCGCGCCAGCCGCCCGTTCTCTAACCTATCGTAGGCGTCTGCTGCCTCTTCCTCATACGCGCCAGCCACCCCGCCCAGAGCAGCGGGCACAGCAGCGCCGTCACCACCGCCGACCCTCCCACCACCGCAAAGCAAATCATCCCGCCCAGGTCCCCACCCGCCTCTTTCTCCAACACGACCGTCAGCGGCCAGGCAATCACCCACCCCAGAATACCCGCCCCAATCCCCAGCAACCACCCTGCGGCGTACCGTAGCACCGTGAGCATCACCCTCGCGCCGTACCGCAGCGGTGTATCCGCGTCCCATGTCTGCCGCCGTCCCAGCCCCAGCCCCCGCGCCATGCATGCGGCGGCCACACCGGCCGTCGCGCCAGCAATCACTCCCGAGAGAATCGCCGCAAGACCGCCTCCCCACCCCTGCCAGCCAGGTTTGGCCGCCTCCCCCACGACCAGCACCAGCGGCCCAGGCACGCCAATCACCAACCCCGTCATCACCGCCCCCTTCCAGCTGACTTGCGGTTCGGTGTCCACTGTACTCGCCTCCCGAGAGACAGAAGTAGAAGACAACCCTCAGCCTCATCTCACCGCTTCGTGTATCCGCAGGGCCGTCTGGAGCACGGCTTTCAGTTCGCTGAGCGGCAGCATGTTGGGGCCGTCGCAGGGGGCGCGGTCGGGGTCGGGGTGGACCTCCAGGAAGAGGCCGTCCACGCCGGCGGCGACGGCGGCGCGCAGCAGCGGGCCGACGAACTCGCGCTGGCCGCCGGAGGCGTTGCCCTGGCCCGCCGGGAGCTGCACGCTGTGGGTGGCGTCGAAGATGACCGGGTAGCCCAGCCCGCGCATGATCGGCAGCGCGCGCATGTCCACCACCAGGTTGTGGTAGCCGAAAGTCGTGCCCCGCTCGGTGAGCAGAATCTGGTCGTTGCCGGTGGAGGCCACCTTGGCCGCGGCGTTCTTCATGTCGCCCGGCGCGGCGAACTGGCCCTTTTTGATGTTGACGACCTTGCCGCTGGCCCCGGCGGCGAGCAGCAGGTCGGTCTGGCGGCAGAGGAAGGCGGGAATCTGCAGGATATCGGCGACCTCCGCGACCGCCTCCACCTGCCCCGTCTCGTGAATATCGGTCAGCAGAGGCAGCCCGGTCGCCGCGCCCACGGCGGCCAGCGTGTCCAGCCCCTCCTGCCAGCCCGGCCCGCGCACGCCCGCGGCGGAGCTGCGGTTGGCCTTGTCGAAGGAGGCCTTGAAGCAGTAGGGCATGCCGAGGTCGGCGGCGATTTCCGCGATCTGCTCGGCGAGGTGGCGGGTAAAGGCTTCTTCCTCCACCACGCAAGGCCCGGCGATCAGCGCCAACCGGCCGTCGCCCACGGTAAACAGGCCCTCCGCGGCCTCAATGGTTTTCACTGGGGGGATCAAAGTTGGACTCCTTTATCTCTCTCCATGTAGGGGCGGATCTCGCGGCGTCTGCGGCGCGACATCCGCCCGTTCGCCAGGTGAGGGCGAACCGGCGCGGGTCATCACTAGTCTTCCGAGCGGGCGGATGTTGCGCGTGAACGGCACGCGCAAAATTCGCCCCTACAACGGCAAAGAGCGACGTCGCCCTACGCCTCCATAATCCGCCGCACTTGCTCCAGGTCCTCCGGGGTGTCCACGCCTAGCGGCGAGTAGTCTACTACTACCACGCGCAGGGGACAGCCGTGGCCCAGGGCGCGAAGTTGCTCCAGTTTTTCGGCCTGTTCCAGCGCCGTGGGGGGCAGTTCGCTGAGCCACAGCAGGGTGTCGCGGCGGTAGACGTACAGGCCCAGGTGCTTGAGCGCGGTCAGGCCCGTGGCCCGGTCACTGTAGGTATTATCGGAGTCGCCCGCGGCACTGTCAAGGCGGAAGAAGGGCAGCGGGGAGCGGGAGAAGTACAGCGCGTAGCCCCGCTCGTCGAGCACCACCTTGACCGCCGCCGGGTCGCGATATTCCGCGGCGTCGCGAATGGGCGTGGCCGCCGTGCTCAGGCGCAACTCCGGCTCGGTGCGGAAGGGAGCCACCGCCGCCTCGATCACCGCCGGGTCCATCAGCGGCTCGTCGCCCTGCAGATTCACCACCAGATCGCAGTCCAGCCCGCGGGCGACCTCGGCCAGCCGGTCGGTGCCGGAGAGGTGGTCGGCGCGGGTCATAACCGCCTCGCCGCCGCGCTCCTGGACGGCCCTGAGGATGCGCTCATCGTCGGTGGCGACGATCACGCGGCTGAGGCTGGGCGCCTGCCGGGCGCGCTGGTAGACGTGCCAGACCATAGGCTGCCCGGCGATCTCGGCCAGGGCCTTGCCGGGGAGGCGAGTGGAGGAGTAGCGGGCCGGAATGAGACCTACGATATTCATGGAGAGCCCTTTCGCTTTCCAGCGCGGGAGACCTCCGCGCGGAGGAAACCGGGGCGGTCCGGCGAATAGGTGGGGGAGATTGAGGCGGGCCGGTAGGCCTGGAGATCGGTCGGTGGCACCGGCGTCTCGCCGGTGGGGGCCGACGCTGGGCCTCGCATGAAAGCCGTTGCCGCCCCTACACCGGCGAGACGCCGGTGCCACCGACGGAAACGGCAAACGGCAAACGGCCGGGCGGAGCAAGCTCCGCCCCTACGGGAAGACCCACCATTCACCCCCATCGGGAGGGATTACAGATGATTCGCGTAGGCTTGGTTGGGTTGGGCTTTATGGGCCAGAACCACTTTCGCACTTATGCCGAGGTGCCCGGTGCGCAGTTGGTGGCGGTGGCGGACAAGGTGCCGGAGCGCGTGGCGTCCGAGGCGGCCAGCCTCTCCGGCAACCTCGGTGGCGATCCGCATCCGCTCGATCTTTGCCACCTGAGCCGCTATACCTCGCTGGACGAGGTGCTGGCTGACGAGTCGGTGGACTGCGTGGACCTGTGCACCCCGACGCACCTGCACGCGGAGATGACCGTGCGGGCGCTGGAGGCCGGTAAGCACGTCATCTGCGAGAAGCCGATGGCGCTGAACGTCGCCGAGGGCGAGCGGATGATCGCCGCCGCGGAGGCCAGCGACCGGCTGCTGTTCATCGCCCAGTGCATCCGCTTCTGGCCCGCCTACGAGGTCTTGGCCGAGATGATCGCCGCGGGCGACCTGGGGCGGCTGGTGAGCGCCAAGTTCACGCGCCTGTCCTCCGCGCCGACCTGGGCCGAGAGCGGCTGGCTGCTCGACACCGACCTCAGCGGCGGGGCGCTGCTGGACCTGCACATTCACGACGTGGACTTCCTGCTCTCCGTGCTGGGGGCGCCGCCGGCGGTGCTGGCGCGGGCGGGTAACCGGATCAGCAGCGGCGAGCCGGTGGACCACGTGATCACCACGTACCTCTACGAGGACCTGGTCTGCGTGGCGGAGGGTGGCTGGGGCTTCCCGGCCGGCTTCCCCTTCTATATGGGGTTCCAGGTGCTGGGCGAGCAGGGCTGCCTGGACTTTGGCCTGAGCAACGACCCGCCCCTGGCCTTCTACCGCGCCGACGGCGAGCGGGTCATTCCCGATTATCCCGCCGGCGACGGCTACGGGCGGGAGTTGAACTACTTCATGGAGTGCCTGGAAAAGGGCGAGCAGCCTACCCGGGTTACCGCGCAGGGTGCGTTGGAGGCGGTCGGGGTAGTCGCTGCCGAACGCGAGTCCGTCCGCACCGGCCAGATTGTTGCGCTGTAGGCGCATACGTATTAGGAGGAATCAGCCGTGAAAAAGTCCATTAGCCAGTGGTCCTTTCCCGCTGACCAGCCCCTGGCCGTGAACCTCGCGCAGGCGAAGGCCGCCGGCTATGCGGGGATCGAGATTGCGCTTAATGAGGACCCGGACGGCTCGCAGGCCGCGCTGGGGTTTTTGACCGTCGAGGCCGTCGAGCGGCAGGCCGAGTCGGTCCGCGCGGCCGTGGAGGCCGCCGGGCTGGAGATCGCCGCGGTCGCCACCGGGCTGCTGTGGGCCTATCCGCTGACCGCCAATGATCCGGCGGTGCGGGCGCGGGGGCGGCAGATTGCGGAAGTGCTGCTGCAGGCCGGGTCACTGCTGGGCGTGGATTCGGCGTTGGTCATCCCCGGCATGGTCGCCTCGCCTTTCGGCGGGGGAGAGGTCGTGCCCTACGAGGTCTGCTATCAGCGGAGCCACGAGGCGATCACCGCGCTGATTCCGGTGGCCGAGAAGTGGCAGGTCAAGATCGCGCTGGAGCCGGTCTGGAACATGTTCCTGCTCAGCCCGATGGAGTGGGCGCAGTTCGTGGACAGCTTCGATAGCCCCTGGGTGAGCGTCTATTTCGACGTGGGCAACGTCCTGCGCACCGGCTTCCCTGAACAGTGGATTCGGATTCTGGGCGCGCGGATCAGCCGCATCCACGTGAAGGACTTCAAGGTCAGCGTGGGCACTCTGGAGGGCTTTGTGGACCTGCTGGCCGGCGACGCCAACTGGCCGGAGGTCATGAAAGCGCTGCGGGAGATCGGCTACGATAGCTGGGTCACCGCAGAGATCATGCCGCCCAACCCCTACGCCCCGGAGCAGATTCTGGACGTAAACTCGTTGGCGCTGGACCGCATTTTCCGGATGTAAGCGGCAGTGCGGGAGGTATCGGCGGGGCGGCGGGGAATAAAGCGGCGGTCGCAGGAGGCAATGAGCGGCGGCCCTTCGACTCGCTGCGCTCGCTCAGGGCACCATTCGACTCGCTCTCTGGACGATAACTGCTGAGCAACATGATGCGCGGTCGAAGACCATGAGCGATCGGGAAGCGTAGCTTCTCGCGAGTCGAATGGTGGACGGGAAGAGATTCGAACTCTCGGCCTCCTCCGTGCGAGGGAGGCGCTCTCCCAGCTGAGCTACCCGCCCACCTAGGCGCTAATCTTACCGGGGCTCGGCGTTCCTGTCAAGCCTGATTCGGCGGTCGGCAACTCCCCCTCGCCCGCCAGGAGAGGGGCCAGGGGTGAGGCCTCCGCGCGGATTTTGTACAGTTTCTTCACGCGGGAACTTAGGCAGACTAAGCATACGTTATAGCGAAAGACCAAACAGAGAACCGCCCTGCTCGGCGGTTCAGCTGCACCCCGACGGCGGCTTGCCGCACCGGCGGGGCCAGCGGAGGTGAACGATCATAGGCATCGCCATTAGTACGAAGAATCTGGCTCGGGTATATGGCAAGGACTCCGAAGGACGCTTCATCGGACTCCAGGACCTGAGCATCGAGGTGGAGGAAGGCACCATTTTCGGACTGGTCGGACCGAATGGTTCCGGCAAGACCACCACCCTGAAGCTGCTGCTGGGCCTGATCTACCCGACCGCCGGGAGCGGCACCGTTTTCGGCTACCACTTGGGCAACCCGGAGTACAAGCGCCGCATCGGCTTTCTGCCGGAGGGGCCGTACTTCTATGACCACCTGAACGCCGTGGAACTGCTCAGCTTCTACGGCGGGCTGTTTGGTCTGGGGGGCGCGGCGTTGGCTGCGCGTTCCGAGGAGCTGCTGCGGATGGTGGGGATGTGGAACCGGCGCGAGATCCGCGTCCGCAACTACTCCCGCGGCATGCTGCAGCGCATCGGCCTGGCCCAAGCGCTGATTAACGACCCCGATCTGGTCTTCCTGGATGAGCCGACCGCGGGTCTGGATCCCACGGCGCAGATGGAGATGCGCAGTCTGATGCAACTTCTGCGCAGCCAGGGCAAGACCGTCTTCCTCTGCTCTCACTTGCTCAAGGACATGGAGCCAATCTGCGATTCGGTAGCCATCTTGTCGCGGGGCATGGTGCGGCGGCACGGGCGGATTTGCGATCTGCTGATGAGCGACGCCGGCCGTTACCGCATGCGGGTCACCGGCTGCCAGAATCTCCCGCTGCAGAGCCTCAAGGACCAGTCCCTCGACCTGCGGATCGAGGGCGAGGAGATCACCATGCTCTTCGCCGACCAGCGCGCGGCACTGGCGGCGGCCGGGCAAATCGCTGACGGCGGCGGCAGCATCATTGAGCTAGGGGCGCAGACGCGCTCCCTGGAGGACGTCTTTATCGAGGCCGTCGCCTCAGGAGGGAACGAATAGATGCAAGCGATCTACCGCGTCGCCGCCGCCACCTTCCACGAGGCCTGGCGCCGGCGCTTCCTTAATGCCATCCTGGTCTTCGCCGTGCTCATCATCGGCTCGTCGTGGTCGCTGGCCTACCTGCAGCCCGGCGCTGAGCTCAAGCTGCTGATTGACATCGGCCTGGGCTCCATTCGCTTCTTTGGCATGCTCATCGCCATTTTCCTGGGCGTGCGCCTCATCTCGGACGAGATCGAGAAGCGGACTATCCACACGATTCTCACCAAGCCGGTCACCCGCGCTCAGTTCCTGCTGGGCAAGTTCTTCGGGTCGCTGGCCACGGTCTTTTCCAACTTGGCCCTGATGGGGATCGCCTTCTACGCGGTCTTCGCCTTCAAGGCCCCCGGCTTCATGAACAAGCAGCCCACCGACCAGAGCGCCGGGCCGGCCTTCTCGACGGAGTTCATCTACGCCAACATCGCCAAGGCCATCGGCCTGACCTTCGTGGAGATGATGGTAGTGACCGCGCTGGCCATCATGGCCTCGACGCTGTTTTCCTGGATCATGGCCGTCGTCTTCACGTTCTTCATCTACTTCGCGGGACAGGCGGCGGACTTTTTCAAGACGCTAGGCAATCCCCAGCGCGGCACCGGCATGTTCAGCCAGGTCGTGTTCAACACGGTCTATGGCATCCTGCCGCACTTTGAGGTCTTCGACATGCGCGAGGCCATCCTCAAGGGCACGTATGTCGGTTGGGACGTGCTGGCTCAGCACGTGGGGCTGGGCGTGGTCTACACGGTTCTTATTCTGCTGGTCGGCTACCTGGCCTTCATGAACCGGGAGGTGTAGTGGGCCGGAGCGAAGCGGCCTACCTGACTCCTATGAATAGACAGCGAGGCAAACAAGTACTGGGCTGGGTGATGGTTGTCGTGCTGCTGGTGGTTATCCAGCCGCTGGCGAAGCTGGTGGACTACAACCGCACGGTGCTGGGGATGAAGTCGCCTACCTCCATCACCCGCATCGTGGATTTTGACCCGACGGCCATCTCCGGCGTGGTAATGGGCGCGGCCCTGGGCGGTTTCCAGGGTGTGGCTGCCAGCATGCTGTGGATCAAGATGGAGGAGCTGTGGGACTCCGGCAAGGGCACCTGGCTCGCCTGCATGCAGGTCATGCGCGATGTCACCCTGCTGGACCCGCACTGGCTGGAGCCCTGGAAGATCCTGGGCTGGCATCTGGCCTATAACCTCTACGTGGAGACCAAGGACCCGGCTCAGCAGGCCATCTACCTGGCCAAGGGGCTGGATATCCTCAAAGAGGGCATCTCCTGGAATCCGGATACCTACGAACTATACACGGAGCTGGGCTGGACCTACTTCGACAAGGTGCGCGACTATGAGAACGCCACCAAGTGGTTCCGGGCCGCGCTCCAGTTCCCGCATCCGGAATACATTGAGCGCATGATCGCGCACGCTTACGAGCGCATGCCGGACCTGGACCGGGCGCTGGACTGGTACGACTACTGTCTCAAGCGCTATCCCAACGACGAAACGGCCAAGGGCGCGACAACGACGCTGCGCCTGCGCTACCTGCCGGCCTGGCGCCTGATGCAGGCGGGGCAGTACGACGCGGCTATCGCCAAGATCGATGACTACCTCACGGCTGAGCCGAATGGCATGATCGCCTTGCACATCAAGGCGCATATCTACGAGCAGGCCGGGCGCGACGACAAGGCCCTGGAGGTCTGGACCCTGGCGGCTCGCCTCAGCGCCATGGACGTGGAAGCCAAGCGCAAGGTGGCCGAACTGAGCGCCAAGCTCGGACGGCCGCTCAGCGCGCAGGAACTGGCGCCCTCATTCCTCCTGGAGCAGAAGGAGAAGGCGATTCCGCTCGCGGTTCCGCAGCACGCGAAGGACTAATCGCCGGAGCAAACCGGCAGCCTTACGGGCCGGTCGCTAAGCTCGACGCGCACTAGGGCGCCGAGCTTGGCGACCGGCCCGATTTCGTTTGTCGGGGGTGGGGAGGAGTACCGCGGCCGCGAGGGGAATTAGTCCCTCACGCGTTTTGGCACCGACGCCGTGCCGTCTTCACCCTGATCCCCGCGGAGATGATCTGTGAGTACAACCGGCGACATACCCCCCGATCTGTGGGAAGAGTGTAGCTCGTGCCACCAATTGCTCTACAGCAAAGAGCTGACCGAGGGCCTGTGGGTCTGCGGCAAGTGCGGCTACCACATGCGCCTGTCGGTCTGGCGGCGTCTGGAGATCACCGCCGACCCGGGCAGCTTCGCAGAGCTGGATACCGATCTGCCCCTGGTGGACCCCCTGGACTTCCCCGACTACCTGCCCAAGCTGCAGCAGGCCCGCGCCAAGACGGGCATGGATGAGGCCGTTCTCACCGGCACCGCCGCTATCCACGGCCACCGCGTCGGCCTGGGGCTGATGGACCTGGCCTTCATCGGCGGGAGCATGGGCTGGGTGGTGGGGGAGAAGGTCTCCCGGCTGATGGAGCGCTGCGTCGAGGAGAAGACGCCGGCGGTGATGTTCATCGCCAGCGGTGGCGCGCGCATGCAGGAGAGCCTGATCTCACTGATGCAGATGCCCAAGACCGCCGGGGCGGTGGGCCTGCTCAACCAGGCCGGGCTGCCCTATATCGGCATCCTGACCGACCCGACCTACGGGGGAGTCACTGCCAGCTTCGCCTTCCTGGGTGACATCATTATCGCCGAGCGGGGCGCCGCCATGGGTTTCGCCGGCCCGCGCGTGATCGAGATCACCAAGGTCAAGCTCCGCCCGGAGGTCCAGACCGCGGAGTTCCAGTACCAACACGGGATGATTGATCTGCTGGTCGCGCGCTCGGAGATTCGCGAGACGCTCAGTGACCTGCTCGACTGGTTTATGAACGGAAAGTAAGCCTGATCCCGCGACCCGCTCCGGGCGGGTCCTGATCAGAGAGGAAACTACATGGCTGAATCAGACAACCAACCCGCCGCCGACAGCGCGCCCGCCCCGCCTCGCGAGGCCTGGGAGGTCGTGCAGACGGCGCGCAATCCCCAGCGGCCCTATACGCTCGACTACGTTAACCGGCTGGTGGAGCGCTTTACCGAGCTGCATGGCGACCGTCGCTTCGGCGACGACGGCGCGATGGTGGCCGGTCTCGGCTTCCTCGAGGACACGCCCGTGGCCGTCCTGGGGCAGCAGAAAGGGCGCACCGCCGCCGAGCGTCGCGAGCGCAACTTCGGCATGGCGCGCCCCGAGGGCTACCGCAAGGCGCTCCGCGTGATGCAACTGGCGGCGCGCTTTGGCCGCCCGCTCTTGACGTTCATTGACACCCCCGGCGCCGACTGCCTGGAGGATTCCGAGAGCCGGGGCATCTCCGAGGCTATCGCGGTCTGCCAGCGGGATATGTTTGCGCTGCCGGTTCCCGTCATCAGTGTCGTGGTCGGCGAGGGCGGCAGCGGCGGGGCCATCGGCATCGGCGTGGGCAATCGCGTGTACATGCAGCAGTACACCTACTACAGCGTAATCATGCCGGAGGCCTGCGCGGCGATCCTGTGGCGCGATCCTAGTCAGAACAAGCGGGCTGCCGAGGCGCTGCGGGTGACGGCTCCCGACGCGCTGCGTTTGGGCCTGATTGATGGGATTATCCCCGAACCGCCGGGGGGCGCGCACCTCGACTACGAGGCCGCGGCCGTGGCGGTCAAAGAGCAGGTTGTGGCGGCTCTGGAGGAGTTGCGGGGAGTGCCTTCCGCCCAGCTCATCGCCGAGCGCTACGGCAAGTTCCGCCGCATGGGCGCCCCGGCCGGGGTGTAGAGGCCGTTTGGTCCGGGTAAGCCCGGGAGGCTTGACACCGCCGGGCCTCGTGTGATAGCTTCTCTCGTGCCGCGAATGGTGTGCCGGAGTGGAGGAATGGCAGACGCAGCAGACTCAAAATCTGCCTTCAATAAAGCACACCAAAACCGCATAAACAAGCCACATCTGCCCTGTAAATAGCTCTCCTTCCCGAACAATCTTACCGGATTCGGAAGGGGAGTTTTTCTGTGCAAGACCTCGACCTGTTCACCCTGCGCTCTGCCATCACCGACTTCCTCAACAGCCGCAAGCTGGGCAACCTATCCCCCCGCACAATCATCTGGTACGCGGAGAAGCTGAACCACCTCTTTGAGGGCTTGGACGATACGCCTCTCCCCCAGATAACGCTGGCTGTAGTACGAGGAAGGATCGCTGACCGCCAAGGAACCATGAAGGCGGAGACCCTGAATGGGCATATCCGCGCTGCCAAGGCCTTCTTCAATTGGCTGCTGGCGGAAGAGTACCAGATCGCTTTTGATCCTCGGAAGCTGAAGCTGATGAAGGTGGAGCACAGACTTCCCCCCACCCTAACCGTCGAGCAACTAACCCAGCTACTTGCCGCCCCAGATCGGCACACCTGGGTAGGGCAAAGAGACCACTGCTTGCTGGCCCTGTTCGTGGACACAGGCATCCGACTCTCCGAAGCCCTGTCCCTGCGTCTGCTCGATCTGAACAATGGGGACGGAACAGTAACCGTGATAGGCAAGGGGAACAAGCAGAGGATAGTGGCGTTGAGTATGCCGATGAGGAGGATCTTGAGAAGGTGGCTAAAGGTACGACAGCAGCAGGTCCGTAAGATGAATGGGGCAGAGCACTGGTTATTCTTCTCAAGGTACGGGGAGCGACTAACGGGGAAGACTGTGCATGAGCGGGTGCAACGCTACGGAAAAGTGGCGGGGATCGAGGGAGTCCGGGTCAGCCCCCACACCTTCCGCTCCACCTTCGCCACTCATTTCTGTAAGCAGGGAGGGAGCATCGTTCACCTGCAAACAATCCTGGGGCACACGTCGCTGGAGATGAGCAGGAGGTATGCTGCGGTGACGGACCAAGATGCGTTCGAGGCGAGCCGGCGCTACTCGATGCTGGGGGATGGGAGTGGGGAGTGATTTGTGGGCGTAGGAAGCTCTGTGCTGCGTTAGGTGGTTGTTTGAGGGGAGAGCTCTTTGAGGGAGTAGCCGCCTGAGATCCACGGGCTGCTCGAAGTAGAAGGTCTGTGAGAGGGGAATGCGGATTGGGTAGGTGGCGCCGGCGTAATATTGAGGGTGGATCCAAAAGTAGGGATGGCCTCACAAGTTGATCCGGCCCAACCATGAAGTAAGGAGCGAGGGGGTTCCGCACCTCCATTCACGTTCCTTGTCTACCCCCCTGCCGCAGATCTGCCCTCTGCACCATCTTTAGAGAGCACTCCCGCAAGGAGCACATTTAGTTAGGGGAGGAGAAGCATACTTGTAAATGTTAGTGTCCTGAGGCAGCAAAAGGGCACGTCTACAGCGGATATGGTGGTGAGTAAAGCACGCTATAGGATCGGCACTGGTGTAAAGCCGGCGGAGACATTGATGGCGGAACTGAGATGGCAACCGCTCGCCCGATAGAACATATTTACCAATGGCTCTGTGGGGCTCCCTGACGCGTTTTGAGAACGGAAGTGGGCGGCTGGACCTGCCTCGCGGGACTTCATCGCCTTAGAGAGCCGGAAAAGGCGTACTGGATCGTTGGCGAGGACAGGGGAGAGTTGGACCTCCATCCCATCATCCTTTCAGGCTGATCGAAGTGCATCTGACTCTTAATCCGCGGGTCACAGGTTCGAGCCCTGTACGGCCTACCACCCCTTTTCTCGTCGTTTGGCCCCCTCGAGTTTCATGCGGTTTTCGAGGGGTCAGCGGCGCGAAGACACCTCCTCCCTCGCACCCTCCTTTTCTTCCCGCTTTCTGCATAGGATTCTGCGTTTCAGAAGGGGGAAAAAGGGCCCATGACCACGTCGCAGACCTCGCAAGTAATCACCGTCCAGAGCGCCGTCGAAGAGTTCATCGTCAGCCGCAAGCTCGCCAACCTCTCGCCTCGTACGGTGGCCTGGTACGAAGAGAAGCTGGGAACGCTCCTGGCGGGGTTGGAGGACCTGCCCCTGTCCGAGCTAACCATCCACGTGTATCGAGACCGGATCGCCACCCGAGCCAGCCAGGTCAAACCCGCCACCGTCAGTCACCACATTCGAGCCTTCAAGACGATGATGCGCTGGCTGGCGGAGGAAGATGAATACACCATCGGCCTCAACCCTCGCAAGATCAAGCAGATGACCACCGAGAAACGCAATCCCCCCGTCCTGACCAAAGAGCAGGTGACTGTCCTGCTGAAACAGCCGGATCAAAGCCAGTGGACGGGACGCAGAGACAACTGCCTGCTATCCCTCTTGCTGGATACCGGGATTCGCATAAGTGAAGCCTTGACCGCTGAGGTGGGGGGCTGGGACGAGGAGCAAGGTACCTTGTCCGTGATCGGGAAGGGGAACAAGCAGAGGATCGTGGCTCTTTCCCTACCGATGCGGAGGATAATGCGGAAATGGTGCCGGGTGCGAGCCCAGGTCTGCCGCAAGCAATACTCAGATTGCCCCGCGATCTTCCTGTCACGCCGGGGTGGGGCTTTGAAGTACCGGGGCGTTGCGGGGATTATTCAGAGATACGGCGAGAAGGCGGGGATCGAGGGAGTCCGGGTCAGCCCCCACACCTTCCGCTCCACCTTCGCCACCAACTTCTGCCGCGACGGGGGAAGCATCGTCCATCTGCAAACGATCCTGGGACACACCACGATGGAGATGAGCCGGCGGTACGCGGTGGTGGCGGACGAGGACGCCTTCGAATCCAGCCGCAAGTTCTCGATGCTGGCCGACATCATGAAGTAGCGAGCGCCCCCAGAAAGCCACAGGAGCCGCCAGAACACGTGACTGGAGAAGAAGTGCCCAAACGACAAGGCGGCTCCTCCTGGGACCTGAGGGGAGGCGTGAGGGGCATATGTGGTGCCGAGTCAGGGGTACCAACGTCAACCCACCAGAGCGAATAGTAGTGGGGCTAAAAGCAGGAACAGGACGATGACCTTACGCTCCGGCGAAGGAGGCCACGCGTTTCGTATCTCTTCGCACCTGACCCTCTCACAAATCATCAGAGCACGTCCCCAGCCCCATTGAGCCTCCATACTCGGTGGGGCTTTCCGTTTTGTGTCAGATCCGCGCCCCCTCACAGATTCATCCCCATCCCCCTCTGGTACTTCCACCCAATCACCATCAGCAAGATGGATCGGAAAATTGGGACTTGTGTGTGTTAGTGTCCTGGACTATGGCAATTGTCCGCAGAGGAAAGGTATCGTCTGCGGAAAGGAGTATGGCTGCCTTCGAGAGGGGGCTCTGCAATCCGCCAATTGCCGTAGCGGCCACTGCACCGCCGGGGCGGGCCAGAAAAGCCCGCCCCACGCGGGACGCCTCGCTAACCCTTCGCGAATACGACGACCTTTTGGCCTCCTGAGTCGGTCCAGGAGCAGGTCAGCGAGGTGCCGCTGAAGACATAGCTCACTGCCTGGGGGCCGCGGGCGAAGGTGAAATTGATGGCGCCGGCGGCCGTGTACCACTTGTCCAGTTCGTCGGAAGTGAGGGCGGTCCCGGTATACACTGGTTGTTCACAGGTGCCGTCCGCGGCGAAGATCATCTTCATGGAGGTGGAGCCTGTCGGCCAGCCGAAAATCTGGGCGAGCGGCTTGCTGACGCCGTTAATAGTCCCACTGACCGGGTGCCTGGCGCCGAGGAGCAGCGGATCGTGCGCCCCGGCAGCGCCGTAGCGTCCGTAGGTGACCTTGAGGGTGTTGCCCTGGGCATCAAGCTGCCAGATGGTCAGGGCGCCGCTCGCGATTGTGTAGATCGCGGATTGGTAGTTCCCGGTGAGGTACTTGACCACTCCACCCCCGCTTGCCCAGTTCTGCACCCCTTGCTTAGGTAGCATGATCAGTTGGCTGCCGGCCCCGCCGAGCAAATAGCGCTGGCTGGCGCCGTTGGCCGCGAAGCTACGGGCGAACTGGGCGTAGGTCGTGCTGCCGGTGAGGTAGGAGACTGGTCTCGAGACACCGTTGAGCGAGACGGCCGTGGCCTTCCAGGTCTTGAAGAGGGCCGTATCCCGCGCGGTAAGGGCCACCTCCCTGGCGTATTGCTTAACATAGGCATGGCCGGCAGCGCTCGAATGAGTCGTCGTGAGGACGTTGCCACTGAGACTGTACGCGCGAACGTAGCTCCCTGACGGCCACGCAAAGGTTATGCTCCCCGCGCTGGTAGACCAGGTGCCGCTATCGGTTTTGATAGCGCTGCCGCTCGCGCCATAGAAGTAACGGACGCAGGCGCCCGTCGGGCTGAACTCGAGTACCTGCCGCACGGTTCCCACGGGCCAGGCTTCCACAATGCTGCAAGCAGTATCCGCACCGTCCTTGGTCACGTGCACTATCACCCACGTGCCAACCAGAGTCGAATCGTACGCCGCGGGAGAGACCCCTCCCATAGTGAGCTCCGCCGGGGGACTGATCCCCTGCCCGGCGCCGCCGCAACCCACGACCAACACCATAGCCAGAAGTACCAGCAGAACCATGATCCCCTTCATACTCTTGACCTCCATACCGTCGATTAATGGTACAGCCTCTGCCGAAATGCGCAGGTAGGACTTGCGTCCATCGCCGTATACATGACCTGCCCCCCACCCGCGCTACCAACTTCCTAAGCTATAGTTTGGCCCCTAGAACCGTCCCAGCAGACCGAACTCCAGGTCGTGCTCTTGGTAGGTGTGGTTAGCATGGGTCGAGTCGTTATCGATTGAGTTAGCGCCGACCCACAGGCTCTTGTCCCGCCCGATCGGGTAGGTAAGCTTCAAACCCAGGATATCTCGGTTGTCCTTCCTGGTTGTGGCTCGGAAGGCACGGTACCGGTGGGTGTACCCCAGCTCCATCCAGGGGCCCTCGGTGCTCCTTCGCAAGTACCTTCTAACACTGCCGGCCACGCTGTACCGATCCCAGGCTCGGCTGGGATCGCGGGTGCCCTCGTTCTCATAAAGTGCGAGTAGCTGGGTTCGCGTGCGCTCGTCCCAAGGGGTCGTCCAGGTCAACCCGACGCTCTGACCGGTGCCGTTACGCCCCTCTTCGCCGGGGCCGTACCTTCTTGTGCCGACTACGGCGCGTGCCTCCAGCGAGGACCGGCGGGACATCGGGAGTTCGTAGCTGACGAAGAGTCGGTGGCCTTGGAAACGGTGGAAGGGGGCATCAGCGTCAAAGGAGTCGTTCGTAAGGTAGGCGTAGCCAAACGAGAGGGCTCGGGCTCTTCCGAGGCGCTTGTTGTAATCGAGGCCGATTTGGCTGTACGTGTAGCCCTCGAAGCTCCCCTGGGCCCAATCAAACCTCCTGAAATCCGCCTTGAGGCTGAGCTTTGCGCCGTGTTCGGAAAGGAGGGTCTGCCGCAGCCCCACCGATTCCCTGGTGATAAAATCGCTCTTGCCTTTCGGCTCCAGAAACACGTTGTCGGTAAAGGTCCCCCTTATCTCTGCCTGGACGGAGAACTCGCCGGCTGAGAACGAGGGACGTGCCAGCACCATCGCTCCCACTACCAGCACCCAAAGTCTTTTTGAGCCCATGTGCACTCGGGTCTCCTCTTGTCAGGGAAGTAGTTTGCCTTATTGCTCGGAATGCTGAAGGGACCAGAACGAGGCATACCTGCCGCCGCGCGCCACTAGTTCCGCGTGGGTGCCCTCCTCCACAATCCGCCCACCCTCCAGCACAACGATGCGGTCGGCGAAACGTATTGTCGTCAGGCGATGGGCGATGATGAGAGTCGTGCGCCCCTCCGCCGCCCGTTCCAGCGCAGCGAGGACAATCTGTTCGGAGGCTGCATCCAAGCTGCTCGTCGGTTCGTCGAGAATAAGGAGAGGCGCGTCCCGGAGAATGGCTCGCGCAATCGCGATGCGCTGCTTCTGACCACCCGATAGGGTGGTGCCGCGCTCAGCTATCAGCGTCTCGTAGCCGTCCGGCAGTTTCCGGATGAACTCATGGGCATTGGCGGCAGTGGCAGCCGCCAGAATCTCCTCATCACTGGCGTGAGGACGCCCGAAAGCGATGTTCTCGCGAATGCTTCCGCTGAACAGCAGAGACTCTTGCAGAACCAGGCTGATCTGTTCGCGTAGCGACTGAACGGTGAAGTCGCGTACGTCCTTTCCATCAAGGCAGACCGTGCCCTTGCTCGGATCATAGAGCCGGGGTACCAGGCTCACCAGGGTGCTTTTGCCCGCACCGGTCGAGCCGACGATAGCGACCTTCTGCCCCGGCTCGATACGAAGCTGTATATTTGACAGGATGGGCCGCCCCTGCTCGTACTCAAACGACACGTCTCGGAACTCAAGGCCCCCTTGGAGCCGGCCCGCGAGATGAGCCCCTCTCCGGTCGCTCACCTCGGGACGGATACTCAAGACCTCAAAGATCCGCTCGGCGCCCACGCTCGCTTTGTTCAGGGTATAGGAGAGCTTCGCCAACGCCTTCATGGGACTGTAGAGATTCGTCACGTAAGCGAAGAACACGATCACGTCGCCCGTGGTCAGTTCGCCGGCCAGCACTCGCGTGGCTCCGTACCACATCACCACGGCCAATCCGATAGCAGCTAGCATGTCCACCAGCGGCCACACCCGCGCTTGATACAGGACCCCCTCCAGATACGCCTGCAGACTGCTCTCGCCCTGAGCTTGAAACCTCTCGTCCTGCTGCGATTCCTGGG
This sequence comes from Armatimonadota bacterium, assembly GCA_036504235.1. Classification (GTDB taxonomy): domain Bacteria; phylum Armatimonadota; class Zipacnadia; order Zipacnadales; family Zipacnadaceae; genus Zipacnadum. The sequence continues at coordinate 143,927 of DASXVN010000006.1, forward strand.
CCAGTCCCTGCACAATTCGAATGGAGGAGAGCGTCTCCTGGGCCACGGAGGCGAGCAGCCCGTCGCTGGCCCGTGCTGCGCGCGCGGCTAGCTTGATGCGATTGGTGTAGCGGAAGACGGCCCAGAACAAGAGCGGAGCGACCGAGAGCGCCGCGATGGCGAACCGCCAGTTGATCCAGAACATCAGGGTGAGCATCCCGGCGAGCAGGCAGGCGTTGCTGACGAGTATGATAACGCCGTTGGCGGCGACATCCTGGATAGCATTGGCGTCCGACGTGATACGCGTGATAAGGTCGCCCATCCTCTGATGGTCGTGGAAATTCAGGGAGAGGCGTTGCATGTGCGCGAACAGCGAGGAGCGTAAGCCGTAGACGAGACGCTGGCCCAGGTCGCCCATGGTCCGGGTGTAGTAATAGGTCAAGAGCCCCGTGCTCAAGGCGATCAGCAGTGTGGTTGCGCACGCCGCGTAGAGCACGGTCATCCTGTCGAGGGAGGCATCCGCCAGCCACCCGCCCACGAACGGCACCCGTGTTGCTCGGTGCGACACCACGTAGTCAATAACCACTTTCAGCGGCCAGGGGCGGAAGGCAGTCAAGCTGGCGTCCAAGACCAAGGCCAGGCCCGCCCCGCCGAGTTGCCAGCGATACGGGCGCAGCAGCGGCCCCAGGTGACGCAGCCACTGATTGCGCTTCTTCTCTCGGAGTGGTCGGTCAGACATCCAGTTCATGCCTCCTTCGGCCCAGATTGTGGGAGTGAGAGAGATGGATTCTCCCGATGCCCTCTTCTATGGTCAGGAAAGCGCCACTGGGCCCGGACACCTCCATGAGGCGGTGTAAGACACGCTCTGCGCCCTGACCCCTGAGGACCTTAGGCTGGTAGTCCACCCGCGGGTCTCGGTTCTTGACATACAGGGGATAGACGTACACGGTCGTCTCTCTTTCTTCGAATCGAAGGCCGACCAACAACCCTTCCGCGCGACTGTTGCCGGAGCCGAAAGCGAAGTTGCCCACGCTGTAGAAAATGGGGCATCCGCGGTAGATCTCGAAGGGTTGCACGAGGTGCGGGTGATGACCGAACACCGCGTCTGCACCGCAATCCACGGCCCAGCGGGCCTTGGCGCGGTCTTCCGGCGACGGCTCACGATCATAGGGTATGCCCCAGTGGCAGGTGACGACGACCCGGTCAGCCTGCTGGCGGAGCGCACGGATATCAGCTTTCACCGCTTCCCGAGTATCCCTGGCGCTGCCCGGGAGGTCTGCGGTTGCGGCAGTTCGGTGGTTCCAGTAATAGCCGAGCAAGCCGACTCGATACGGTCCTGCCTCCAAGATGCGGGGCGCGTGAGCCGCCTGCTCGTTAGGACCGGCCCCTAAGGCGGCAATGCCGGCAATCTCCAGCGCCTCGAGCGTCTCCAGGACCCCTGCCCGTCCACAGTCGAGTAGGTGATTGTTCGCCAGGCTCACCACATTGATCCCCGCCCGCTTGAGGGCAGTCGCCAGCTTGGGAGGAACCCGGTACGAATGAGTCCGGGGCAGCTTCTTCGCTTTCCGGGCAAAGGGGCCCTCGAGATTGCCCAATACAACGGGCGCCTGCTGCAGGAGTGGCCGAACGGCCTGCAAGGGGTGATCGGCGCCATGTTCGGCGATGGCTCTCCTGGCCCGTCCTCCCAGCATGATATCGCCGGCAACGAGGAGCGACAGGGCTGGGTCTCCTTGAGCCCCCACGTGCTCGGCCAGCGACTCGGCCGAAAGCAGGGCCTCCGACTGCGGGAGGTCCTCACGAGGCATGTGTCTCAGCAGCATCGAGTCCCGCCCAGCATCCTCTGGCAGACACGGAGCCGGGCTCGACGGTGGGCGGATACCGCGTCTCGCGAAGGTATCTAGGATCATCTGCCGGTAGCGGCCCGCATACATTCGTTCATCCGCCTGCAGCAGAGTTGTCAGTCCCGCCCCAAAGCCTTCTCGCGCACGGCGGATGCTCGCTACCGAGGCCGGCTGTTCATCGCCGACCAGACACCCAAACAGCAGGAGCGACTGCAGCAGCATCCGGTCTGCAGTTCGTGCCCCCTCAGGGTCGGTCGCTGCTATTCGTGTCCGCAGGTCCCATAGTGCGGCAGCCCAGATTGTGCCGTTCGCATGGGGATCCGCGTTCGGGCTGGGATCGTGATCCGCCATGATCTTGGGGGAAACCAGACTGCGAGCATGAACCTCCTGAGCGTCATGTCGATGGTGCCAGGCCCAGATATGCGGCGAATCCAGCATAGTGGCCGCCCAGTAATCGCTGACGCCCTCGTCCAGCGCCGTTTTGCGGTTGCTCTGGCGGTCTGGCCGACGCAACGAGTTCGCCCGGAAGTCGGCAGTGTGGCGAGTGAGGTGATGGCCGTATTCGTGGTAGATGATGCCTGCGTTGTGCGAGGCGTTGGCTCGGTAGCGGTCGCCGCGGGCGGCCACCAAGGCGCCGTGTTCCAACAACTGCCAGCCCGGGCCCAGATGTATCTCACCTTCGGGTGAGATCGGCTGATGCTCCCGCACTTCACGGCTCCGGTTGGAAAGCCGATAGTGTCCCCCCTGAAACGGCAGCCAGCGCTCGCCGCGCTGCACCCCGTCACGGACGCCCTTGCACTCAGTGGCGGCATGATGGGCGTTCACGACGGCGGTAACCCGCGGGAGAGGTGGTGCGCCCAGTTCACGAAGCAGGTCGTTAACATAGGCCGCGATCTGATCCAGGTGATAGTAGGTGTTCACTTCTCCGAAGTGGGAGGCCTGGACATAACGCCACCGAAAGCCCGGTTCAGGGAGTACTACCTTGTCCATGCGACCGCCGCCCCGGCCCGGCTCAAATAAGAAGTCCCCGTCTTGGTTAGGCTGAGCGTCGCCTAAGGGGACAGCCTGGATCTCCCCGGTTGCGGGGTCAAGCTCCGGAACGGCCCCGCCGTTTCGGACATGGACAAAGCGGCCCGAGAGGTGCCTTTCCCTCTCCCCACTTGTCTCAAGCCGAGGCAAAGGCACGGTGGCCAGAGTCACGTGCCCGCCCAGGGTGCAGGTTGGGTCGAGAGCCCAAAGGTAAACCCGTCCGCTGGTCGCCCGGCCGGCGCTGCTCACGGAGTTCTCGTGAGTCTCGGGTAGCTCGGAACCACATCGGAGGTTGTCTCCACCAGCCGCGGGTTTAGCGGACCCCATAAAGCTTTCCTTGCCGAGTACGGACGGGCGGCACGCCGTACGTTGGGTCCGTCAGCCGTTCCGTCAACTGACCAGACTGCAGCTCAGCGGCGGTCAGACACGTTACTCCCGTGGCGGCTCGCGCCTCGCCCATCGCGAGGGGACTCATTGAGATCACACCAGAAACGGCAACGGGTTCGATGCCCCACTCCCGTAACACGCTTACGCCCCCCACCGCTGCCATCGGGTCGCTGGTGGCGAAAACCCAAGCGCTTACGGTCGCCGTGAAAGCCGGGGATCGAAGCAACGCTGCCGTCTCCTCCTGGAGCAGACCGTCGGCGATCTCGACAACCACCCACTCTGCGCCCTGGAAGGCCGCATGCCCCATGAGTAGGCTGTAGAGTCCTTGCAGTTCGTCCAGGTTACAGAGATAGGTAGAGGCGAATCCACCGTCCACGAAGTCCAGGGCCGGGGCGGCGCCCGCATCCAGCATGTGCCAGGTGTCCTTCCCAGTCGCCGTGCCGGTCAGTTTGATGGATGCCACCCGCTGCTTCTGCCGCCGGAGTCCGACGATCAAGCTCATCGCCGTATGGGTCTTACCCGAGTCCATCGAGGTGCCGCAGACAACGATAACGCGTGGCTGCCGACGTGTACGCACCGACCGGAGCGCAAAATCGTGAAGCTGTAAGGGACGCCCCAAGGCATCCCCCAGGGCTCCCAGCAGTCGTAGCTTGGTCGGCTCGGCAACGCTCGCGTGCTTACTCTTTACCAGGCCGCAAAGTCCCCCCATGGAGAGAAGATCGCACCCATCCTCTTCGGCGAGTGCATAGCCCTCAAACTGTTGAGTGGCATAGCGGTTCCCGAATACGACCGCTAGCAGGTCGCCCTCGTGCAGGTTGCAGGGCCGACCATTGGTAAGCTCCAGCCGCGCGTTCTTGCCGATCTTCTCCAGTCGGGCCAGCGCGATGTCCCCCGGCAGCGGGTACTGCGTGCAAGGCAGCAGGGAGGCAAGGCTGCTCACTGGAACCCGACGTAGAGCGTAAGGAACTCGTATGTTAGCTACCATCGCATCGGTCAACATCGTGGTCATTGCTCGCTCATTCCCTTCGTTGCACATAGCGTCAGCGGCAGGCGGGTTCTGCTGTCATGTACATTGAGCTATTCTTTACTTATCCCCCCGCGACCCGCACCACAAACGTGCATATAGCAGCCGCATAGTCTGCGAGGAGCAGACGCTCTGGCCAGTGGGGGGGGCGGATTGCAGGCTGGAAATCTGGCCCGGGTTTTGTCTCCGATGGGTGCCGGAGGAAGGGAGCTTTGTCAGTGCCCTCGCAACCCTGGCACTCGGATTGTTCTTGAATCTTACCCCAAAGCTGCCATACAGTGTGTTTCCGCCAGACAATAGTCTGTTATGCCCAGACGAAAGTAAGCAATACGGAAAAAACCTCGTGGTTTCCTCTGCTTTCAGGTACAATACGGATAGAGAACCATGGATTTGACCACTCTAGAAGGCCGACGTGAACTGGGCCAACGCATCCAGTCCGCCATCGCGGAGAGCGGATGCCGCTCGCTGCCCGCTTTTGCCGAGCGCCTCGGGTGCTCCCGCGCGCTCATCTACCAGTACGTCAAGGGCGAGGTGCTGGTACAGCTCGACCGGCTGCAAGAGATTGCCCAGGCCACAGATCGGCCGCTGGCGTGGTTCCTGGGCGTCCCCGGCGAGACTTTCTCTGGGCAAGCAGCAGCACTGCAGGCGGAACGGGACCTCTTGCAGGCCCGTCTAAGCGGGACCGAGCGAGACCTCGCCGCGGAGAGAAAGAGGCGCTCCAGCCAGGCGGAGCAGAGCAGACGGACCCTCGCGGAGACCTTGCGGGAACTGTGCCAGAGTCGGCGCCGGGGCGGTGACTCCGAGGGGCTGGTGGAGGCAGCGGCGCGGTGGCTGGAGGTTGCGCAGGAGTTGGACGACCAGCAGGGGGTCATGGAGGCCAATCTCCACCTCGGACACGCCTGGCTCAATCTGGCCAACTACGGGAAGGCCGAGCGGCCCTTGAACGAGGCTCTCCAGCTAGCGGTGGCGCGGCGGGACGCCCCTACGCAGTACTCGGTTCGGCAAGAGTTGATCCGTGCTCTTCAGGCTGGCGGCCGGGCTCGCGAGGCGTTTGCCCAGGCGCGGGCCCTGGCGTCGGCTGACCTCTGGTGGCCGCGCTGGGGGGGGCTGGTGGCGCAAGCGGCCCTGGCGGAGCAGGTCGGGGACCTCGACGCCGCCGAAGTCCTGCTGCAGACTGCCTCCGAGGTGGTGGAGGACAGCGACGCCCCCCTGGAGAGAAAGCTGGTGGCCCGGACTTACCTGATTTCCAACCAGGTCAATGTGGCCCTGGCGCACGGTCGCTATCGCGACGCGCTCCAGGGTTGTGAGACCATGCGGGCATCGGCAGCCCAGGCCGGGTTGTCCGACCAACTCCGGGAGGCGACTTTGAACCTGGGCATCGCTTCCCTCCGCTGCGGGGAGGTCTCGGTAGCGGCCCGACATTTTGCGCAATTGCGCGAATGGGGCGCCTTTGCCGGGGATCAGAGGCTGGCCTCACTGGCGCAGGTGTTCGACAGCGAGCGCCTATGGCGTTGCCGGGACCTGGCGGGCGCCAAGGCCGCCGCCTTGACTGTCTTGGACGAGGCGGTCTCTTTCGGGGCTGGCCAGGTGCTGGGCGAAGCGGAACTGGTGCTCGGCCAGGTCTACCGTTACGAGGGCCGAACCGAGGAGGCCAGACACTACCTGATGCGCTGCCAGGGCCGCGCCGAGCGGCTGGAGTTGTGCCGGCTCGGCGTGGCGGCGGCTCTCGAAAGGGCGCTGCTCGACGACCGGCGAGCGGAGGCCGGCGCCCTGCTCGCTGATCTGGCCAACCAAGCGGCAGCCACCGGCTACGAAGACCTCGAGGCGGAGGCGCTGCTGGGGCGGGCGGACCGGGTGCCAGACCCCCACGAGTCTCTGCTGTTGGCCCTCGAGGCCCGTTCGCTGTCGGAGGTTTGCGGGTACTTCTGGGGGGTCCTGGGGGCCCTCCGCGCGGAAGCGAGAGCGCATCTACGCCTGCGCAGAACGGACGAATGCGCCGACCGTCTGGTTGCCGCCCTGCGCTTGGCCCACTCCAAGCTGGGGGACCAGCGCGGGAGAGAGTCGATTTCTTCCGAGTTGGAGACGCGCGCGTCACTGGTAGCCGCCTATCGCGAAGCCGGGGAGCTTGAGCACGCAGACCGTTGGGAACAACTTGACCTGCTGGCTCCGCTGCCGAGCTCGCGGGCTGATCGATCGGAGTGAACTAGACCATGAAAGCCCAGGCCTCTCTCCGGATTCTACTCATCTTGCTGTTGGGCCTCGCCCTCGTCGGCTGGGGCTGTGGGGGAGCCTCAACGCTCCTCGCCTATACTGGTGGGGGATTGCCTCCGGGGCTCGGGGACATCGGGGGGGTAGTCCTCATGGCCGCGCCCAGCCCGGCCGGGTCTGTCGTCCCGGCGGCAGCAACGGTACCGGTGGAGGGAGCTATTGTGACCTTGCGTCAAGGGACCCAGGTGCTTGGTGAAGTCACGACGGGGCCTGATGGCTACTTCAAGTTTGTCCGCCCCGCGTCGGGCAAGTACCAGATCCACGTCAAACCTCCGGCAGGGCTTGACTTGCAGGATCAAGATGAGGGCAACGTAGACCATGAAGACCAGCAGACGACCTTCCTAACGATTGTCCTGCAGAATCAGAACCAGTAGATCCGTCACGGCATTACGACGCGGGAGT
>DASXVN010000007.1:0-25362 GCA_036504235.1 Armatimonadota bacterium
TGACCGGCGCATCCTCGTGATCGCCAAGCATAAAGCACCTCCGGAGTGAAGTGCCTTCAGTCTAGCAGATTCGCCAAGATTTGAGGAGTACCAGGACGGACTTTTTTAACAGAACCCAAGCTCCGCCCCTACGCGGAAACGACACGAGCAACGGGCGCCGGGAAAGGGAGGCGAGTAGCATGGTCACGGCAGGCACTTCGGGAGCGACGAGCGCGGCCAGTATTGGGCTTAAGTACCTGAATAACAGCGTGTCCGGGATCGATACGGACTCGATGGTGCAGGCCCTGGCCGCCGCCCGGCAGGTGCCGATTACCCAGCTTCAGGACCAGAAGGCGGCCCAGCAGACCCTGCTGACGGCCTACCAGAGCCTGAACGCCAATCTGGTGAGCCTGGGTGTCTTTGCGCTGGACCTGCAGATGCCTACCACCTACCAGACCCGGAAGATCGCGAACAGCGACCCGAGCCTGGTGACGGCCTCGGCCAGCTCCGGCGCGGCGGTCGGTAGCCACCACCTGGTCATCTCCAAACTGGCGCAGGCCCACCAGATCAGCTCGGGGGAGCAGAGTAGCGCCTCCCACGCCCTCGGCTATGCGGGCAGCGTGCTGATCAACGGCCAGAGCCTGACCGTGCAGGCCAGCGACAACCTGCAGGACCTGGCGGACAATATCAACGGCACCGGGGCCGGCGTGACGGCCTCGGTGATGACCGTGGGCGCGGGCAAATACCGGCTGGTACTGAACGCCAACCAGACCGGCGTCGAGCACGCGATTGACCTGGTGGAGGCTAATTCCCGCGGGATTTTGCAGGGACTGGGGCTGGTGTCCTCCGCCGCCACCGTGAAGCACGCTCTCCCCAGCGGGCTCGCCTCCGACGCGCTGAGCAGCGCGGGGACCGCGGTGGGCACGGCGCTGGGGATTGGCGACGCGCCTAGCGGACAGTTGACCCTGACCGACGACACGGGGAGCTATACCGTCGCATCAGTCAACCTGGCCACGGACAGCCTGCAGGCGGTCGCCGACCGGATCAACGCGGCGGTGGCCGGCTCGGGGATGTCGGCCCAGGTCACCTCCACGACTACCGACGGCAAGACCTCGTGGCGGCTGGAGATCACGGGGACGCAGGGGAATCCGACCGTAGGCGACCAGAATCAGGTGGCCCAAACGCTGGGGCTGCTGACGCACGCGCCGGCTAACGTCACCCCCGGGGGGCAGGCGCAGGACGCGGAGTTCAGCCTGGACGGCTACGCCATGACGCGCAACACTAACAGCGTGGATGACGCGCTGCCGGGGCTGAGCCTGGAGCTACAGGCGGCGGACTCTAGCAAGACCATCAATTTGCAGGTGAGCGCGGACTCCTCGACCGCGGTCACCGCGGTGCAGAGCTTCGTGGACAAATTCAACTCAGTGATGGACACCCTCAACCAGGGGCTGGCCTACGACGCGGATACGGAGACCAGCGGCGTGTTCTTTGGGGACGGCACCATCATCAACCTGCAGCAGCAGCTCATCCAGCAGGCGATTCGGCCGGTGGGGACGCTGGCCGCGCAGGGGGGGAAGACCTCCCTGTCGGAGCTGGGCGTGTCGCTGGGGCAGGACGGCAAGCTGGCCCTGGATACCACCAAGCTGCAGAGCGCGCTGGCCGCGGACCCGCAGGCGGTGGAGCGGCTCATGGAGGCCACGGGCTGGGCGGACTCGCGCGGGGTGGAGTACGTCTCGAACGACTCGGGGACCCAGGACTCGGGGATGGCTGGGTATGGCGTGAACATCAGCCAACTGGCGACCCAGGCGACGGCGAGCAGCGCCGCTTTCGCCGGGGGGCAAGTGACCTCGGCGGAGATTCTGACCTTCAACGGCGGCCCCTCGATCGTGCTGCAGGCCGGGGCTAGCCTCGCGCAGGCGACGAGCAGCCTCAACGACTTCTTGGCGGCCAATCAACTGCGCCTGACTGCCTCGGTGGTCGGCGACAAGCTGCAACTGACCAGCCAGGACTGGGGCGCGGCGGGCGACTTCACGGTGGCCTCTAGCCTCGAGCCGGGCGCGGGCGGGACGAATTGGGGCCTCGCCGGCGGCGCGGCAGCCAGCTTTGGCGGCCTAGAAGTGCGGGGGACCATCAACGGCGAGGCGGCCACTGGTCATGGGCAGTATCTCACCGGCGGCGGGACCGCCACCAAGGGGCTGCAGCTCAAGATCACGGCGACCACGACCGGCGACCTGGGGCGCATGTACCTGAGCAAGGGCGTAGCCGCGCGGGTGCAGGACTTCACGCTGCTGATCACGGACGGCAAGACCGGCTCGATCGCGCTGAACTCGGCAGCCATCACGGAGCAGATGGGGCGGCTGGATGACCAGATCGCCAGCATGACCAGCCAGATGGGTGACTACATCGCGCAGCTCCAGCAGGAATTCACCTACATGCAGCAGACCATGGCGAAAATGCAGGGCATCGGGAACGCGCTGACCCAGCAGATGGAGCAGTTGAATAACGCAAACAAATAGCGGGCACGGCAAACGGCCCTACCCCTGCCCCTCCCTAAAGGGAGGGGAAAAGGCAAACGGCAGAGGGACCATCCGGAAGACTGAGCAGGAGGAAGCTAGCGGCCCTATGACCGATGCGCGCCAGGCTTATGGAGATATGGAAGTGCTGTCCGCTAACCCCCGGCGGCTGGTGGTGATGATGTTTGAGGCGGCTAGCCGGTTCCTGCTCCAGGCACAGGAGGCCATGGAGCGGCAGGACTTCGAGGGGCAGGACTACTACCTGGTGCGCACGCAACGGATCTATACGGAACTGCAGATGGCGCTGGAGCGGGGACCGGGGGGGGCGATTGCGGTGAGCCTGCGGGAGCTATATGCGCACGTGGGGGAACTGCTGCACCTGGCCAGCCTCCACGATCGGCAGGACTTGCTCGCCGAGGCGATGACCATCAACCAGCAGCTCTGGGAAGCCTGGAAGGAGGCCGAGGTCCGATGTCAGAATCAGGCCGCATGACGGGCTCGCCTCCAGAGGGCCCCCGCAACCTGTGGGAGGCGGCCGGGGCGCTGGCGCAGATCCAGGAGCAGCAGGGCCTGGCGATCCGCGCCGGGGATATCCCGCGCCTCAACCGGCTGCTGAGCGAGCAGGCGGTGGCCTGGGACCGCGTCCGGGGCTGCGCCGAGCAACTCATCGCCCGCGGGGAGGCGCCTGAGGGCATGGTGGAGCGACTGCGGGAGTCGCTGCGCATTCATCAGGACCGCGAGCGGGAACTGGAGATCGCCAAGGACCGCCTCGCCGCACGCCTGGCCGCGGCGCAGCAAGCGCAGCAGGAAGAAAGGCCAGCGCGCAAAGCCGCCTAACGAACCTGCCTCTCCCCCGCCGGTGCTAGCCTCACTGTACTTCTCCTCGTCCCGCTGCCTATCGGCAGAGGTTATTCACCACCCGTCGCGAAAGATCAATCGGAGCAGGCCTCGCCCACCTGCCCCGACGGCAACTCTCGCGACGACCCATGAGCGACAACGACTTGTCCGCATACAATCCGGAAGCCCCCCCCCCCGCAACCTCCACTGATGTCCAGATCCTGGCGCGCGGCGCGGGCCTGGGCTTGGTGGGCGGCATTGTGCGTCAGGCGCTGGCCGCTTTGGTCATGTTCGCCCTGGCGCGCCTGCTGACCGGCGACCAGTTTGGCCTCGTCCAGTTGGGCATTTCCTGCACCGTGTTGCTGGCCGTAGTGGGCAAAGCCGGCGTGGATCTGGTTGTGACCCGACTGGCGTCGATCTACCTGATCAATGGGGAGCACGAGAAGGTCAAGGGTCTCATCTACGGGTCCCTGCTGTGGACGGCGGGACTGAGTACGGCGTTGGCGATTGCCGTCACCGTGTGGGGACCAACGCTGGCGGATTTCTTCAACAAGGACGAATTCGCCGCCCCGCTAGTCGCCTTTGTCTGGTGGGTTCCCCTCGCCGGGCTGACCATAGTGATAACCGCGGCGGTGCTGGCGCGCGGGAGCGCGCGCGCCCGGGTGGTGGCCCGGGACCTCACGGTGCCGGCAGTATTCCTGGTGCTGGCCATCGTCGCGGGCGCCTGGCATAAGTCCGCCGCGGCCGTGGGCGTGGCCTACTCGGTGTCGGCTCTGGTGGGGCTGGGACTCGGCGTCTATTACCTGCGGCGGTTCTATCCGCAACTGGGGGCGGTCAAGGCTCATTACCAGAACGGGTTACTGCTGGCCGCCGCCTGGCCCCTGATGCTGACAGACCTCGCCGGGACCAGTCTGGGACAAGCCGACGTGGTGACGGTCGGGAGAATGCTGGCGGCGCATGAGGTGGGCATTTACGCCGCCGCCGCGCGGCTAGCGGCCATGGGGACGCTGGCTCTGCTGGCCCTCAACCAGATCACCGGGCCGGTCATCTCGCGCTTGCATCACCAAGGTCGCGTCCCCGAACTCAACACCCTGCTGAAGTCTTTTACCCGCCTGTGCCTGGCCTTTTCCGTGCCGGTGCTGGCGCTGCTGATCGGCATGCCGGGGCCGATGATGGGGCTGCTGGGGCACCGGTTCGTGGAGGGCCAGGAGGCCCTGCAAATCGTGTGCCTGGGCGTACTGCTCAATGTGGCCACCGGCTCCGTGGGCGTGGTGCTGATGATGACGGGGCGCCAGTGGCTAGCCTTCGCCACCAACGTGGGCAGCGTGGGGCTGCTGGTGGGAATGATCTGGTGGCTGACGCCGATCTATGGAGTCACGGGCGCGGCTATGGGGCTGTCTCTGTCTACGGCGATCGCGAATCTCGTGCGGCTGGCCCTGGTGCGGGGAGTGCTCGGCGTCAATCCGATGAGCTTGCCGATGGCCAAGTCGCTGGCCGCCGGAGCCGTGCTGGTGGTGCTGAGCGACTGGGCCGTACGCGCGCTAGGTCTCACGGGCCACGAGGGGTTCTGGTTCCTGTTCCCGTGGGTCCTGCTACTGTCGGTGCTCGGGGGGCTGCTGTATCTAGGGTTGCTGCTCCTGATGCGCCTGGAGAGCAGCGATCGCGCGGCGATCAAGACCCTGGCGGACCGCCTGCGCCAGAAGAGCAGCGGGTAGTCCGCCGCGTTCCTCCCAGGAGGCAATCATGAATTTTCGCGAACAAACCGAGGCCCGAGAGAGCGATTTCCTCAGCCCCTACGCGGTGCTGAGCGCCGCCTGCCGGGGGCGCGTGCAGCCCGAGGAGCCGGACTCCGTCCGCACCGAATTCCAGCGCGACCGCGACCGGCTGATCCACGTCTGCCAGGCCTTCCGCCGCCTGGCCCACAAGACCCAGGTCTTCATCGCCACCACCCAGGACCACTTTCGCACCCGCCTGTCGCACACGCTGGAGGTCTCCCAGATCGCCCGCACCGTGGCCAAGGCCCTGCGGCTGAACGAGGACCTGGTCGAGGCGATTTCGCTGGGGCACGACGTGGGGCACACGCCCTTTGGGCACGCCGGCGAGGACGCGCTGGACCTGGTGTACCGCGAGTACGATCCGCAGGCGAGATTCGCTCACCATGAGCATTCGCTGCGGGTGGTGGACTGTCTGGAGCGCGAGGGGCGGGGGCTGAATCTCAGCTACGAGACGCGCGAGGGCATCCTGGCGCACAGCAAGTCCATGACCGACCTGGCGTATGATCTGGCCCATACCAAGCCGCCCTCGCTGGAGGCGATGGTAGTGCGGCTTTCGGACCGCATCGCTTACGTGAACCACGACCTCGACGACAGCCTGCACGCGGGGCTGCTGACGCGGGAGCAGGTGCCGCGGGAAATCACGGACGTGCTGGGCCTGCGGCATGGGCAGCGGGTGGCGCGGATGGTCGAGGACCTGATCGCGCACAGCCAGGAGGCACCGCGGCTGCAGATGAGCGCCGAGGTGCTGGAGGCGACGGATGCCCTGAAAAACTTCCTGGTGGAGCGCATCTATCAGGCGGAGTGGATGCAACGCGAGGCGAGCAAGGCGCGGAGTATCGTCACGACTCTGTTTCACATCTACATGCGGGAAAGCGACTCCCTGGCCGGCTCGGACTTCGCCGCCAACACCGCCGAGGAACGGGCCCGGCTGGTGGCGGATTACGTGGCGGGGATGACCGACCGCTTCGCCTGCGAGCGCTACCTGCAGTACATGCTGCCCGCCGGGGCGGCTTCGTATGGGGCGGAGTGACCGGAGCCTCACCCCCGACCCCTCTCCGTGGCGCTCGCCGCCGAGCGCCCGCAGGAGGGGGGGAAAGGCGACGGCAACGGCGTCCCGGCGCAGGCTTAGGCGGCCTTCAGCAAGACCGGTAGCGGCACGTTGAGCAGGTCGAGGTCGCCGGCCAGGATGATCTGTTGGCCCCGGTTGGTGCGGGGGTTGATCACCAGGGGGGCGAGCAGGTTTACGGTGTGCTGCTCCAGGCTCTCCCCCAGGGCCATAAGGGCGAGGATCAGCGGCTGCTCCTCCGGCTCCAGGCCCACCAGGCGGCGCTCGTTTTCCCCCAGTTCCAGGACGCCCGGGCCGTATACGACCTCGGGAACCACCACGATGAAGCCCACGCCCGGCTGGCCCAGACTCTGGAGACGAGCGAAAGGCTCGGCCTCCGGCCCGGTGAGCAGGATGTATTCCTCGTCCACGAAGGGCATGATCCCTCCGGGAACGCGAATGATCTGATGATCATCTACGGGGAAGCGACCGGCGAGAGTGGGCATGGGCATCTACCTCATCTGCGAGAATATGCTGGGGAGCGAGGCCACCTGGTTGACCGCTACCAGCGCGGCCTGGCTGGCAACCTCCAGGGTCTTCAGCTCCAGTAAGGCCTGGGCGATGTCGGCGTCTTCGTTGTCGGACAGGACCTGGTGCAAGTTGAGTTCGGCGCGCTTAGCGGCCTGCTGGGCGCTGGTCAAGCGGGTGCTGTACCCGCCTAGCTGAGCGCGCTGCTGGACGACCTGGGCGCCGAGGGCCTGCACCTGATCCGCCGAGGCGGCCAGCCCGGTGAGGTCGGAACTGCGCAGTTGCGCCGCGACCGTCTGGAGCAGGCTGAGGACATCGGTGTTCACGCCGGGCACCGCGCGCGCGCCGCCGGCGTCCGGGAAGTTGAGGACCCTCAACCCGGAAACGTTGGCGGGGGCGGTGCGGCCGGGTGCGACCGGGAAGAGTAACTGGCCGTCGTTGCCCTGATACTGCCAAACGCCGGAGACATCCTGGACCAGCGGCGGCGCGTTGTCCTTGCTGCCGCCGAAGAGATAGCGGCCCCCCAGTTGGCTGTTGGCCTGATCGGCGATCTGGGCGGCGAGGCCCTCCACCTGCGAGGCCATCGCGGCGCGAGCCTCGTCGCTGGTGGCGGCGTTCAGGGCGCGCAGGACCAGTTGCTGCGCGCTGTTGAGGCCGGTGGTGATCTCCGCCAGCGGCTGGTCCGCCGCGGAGCTGAGCGCCAGGCCGGTCTTGATGGTCTCCTGCTGATCGAGACAGCGCTGCAGGTCGGCGTGGGCACTGAGAATGGTGGTGGTCGCCACGGGTCCGTCAGAGGGGCGCTGGAGGCGCTTGCCCGAGGACAACTGCACGCTCAGGCGCTGCATGGACTGCGATGCGCCGGAGAGATTGCGCTGCAGGGCGGAAAGAAAAGCTTGGTCGGATAGGCGCATGGTGAGGTCCCCAAAAAACGGGCAGAGTGGGCGGTGGCCTACTTGATTTGCAGCAGCGTGTCCATCAGGGCCAGGGCGGTGGTGACGACCCGCGAGGCCGCCTGGTAGGCCTGCTGGAAGCGGATGAGATCCACGCCTTCTTCGTCCAGGTTCACGCCGCTGACCGAGTCGTACTGGTTCTGCAGGCCCCGCTGCACCGAGTCGGCGGCCTCCTGGAGGTTTTCCGCGGCGGCGGTGTCGCTGCCAATCTCACTGACCAGGTCGGCGTAGTCCTGCTCCAGCGTGGCCCGCCCGCCCTGGAGGAGCTTGCTATCGCGCACGGACGCGAGGGCCAGGGCGTTACTGCCATCGCCGGCGGTGCCGTCGAGCCCGGCCGCGAGCGACTCGGGATGCCCGACCAGGAGCGGGTTAACGGTCAGCGTGTGGGCCGCGGCGGCGGCGCTGTAGGTGAACAGCGGCAGTCCGGAGTTGCCGGCCAAATCGAAACCCTGCTGGTGAATCGGGTTCACCGTGTCGGCCAGGGTCTGCGCCAGCGTGTCCAGGTGGCTCAGGTACTGGGTGATAGCCTGGTCTCGCACCTCCAGCTCGCCGCCGATCTGACCCTTAAGGGGAGCGCTCTGGCCACTGTAAGCCAAGACCACCTGGACCCGCCCCGGCTGGAGGGGGTCCGGCTCGGTGCGTAACTCGTGGGCCTGCCCGCCCTGCAGGAGGCGCTGGCCGCCCAGCACCAAATCCACCGTACCGTCATCGTAGCGGAGGGCTTCCGCGCCGGTGAGGCCGGCCAGATCGCTGAGCAGCACGTCCTGCTGGTCGGACAAGCCGGCGCGGGCCGCCGAGGTGGCGCACTCGGGTAGGCGGCGGTTGAGTTCGGCCAGGCTCGTCAACTTGTGGTTGACCTGGGTCACCTGATCCTGGACCTGCTGGTCCAGCTTATCGCGTAAGTTGTTGAGCTCGGCGGCCCGCTGGTTGAAGCTATCGGCCAGGGAGCCGGCTGCCTGAAGGGCCTCCACGCGGGCGCCCTGATTGCCGGGACTGGCGGCGAGGGTGTTCCAGGTGCTGAAGAATCGCCCCAGATCGTCCGAGATCCCCTGGCCCTGCAGATCGGAGAAGAGGGCCTCCGCCTGGCCCAGGGAGCTGCTGCGCCCGGAGAAATAGCCGGAACGCCCGGCCTGGCGCTCAATCTGGCCGCTCAGCAGGCGATCCTGCAGCCGCTGCACGGTCACCAGCTCCACGCCGTGACCCAGCGCGGACCCGGTCACGGAGCCGCTGAAGGCTCCCGGCACAACCGCCAACTCGGGGCGCTCGCGCACATAGCCGGGGGTTTGGGCGTTGGCGATGTTGTTGCCGATCACCTGCAGGGCGGCGCGATGGGCGACCAGCGCGTTCTCGGCAACGTACAGCAAGTCTCCGGCCATGTCGCTAAGCCTCCTGGTTGCAGCGTTCTCCGGACAGGGAGGCCAGGTTGACCGCCCCGCCCTGACTGTAGCTCACCGGCACCTCGAGGCCCAGCGAGCGGCGGCAGAACTCCAGGTAGGCCAGCAGGTCCGCGAGAATCTCCTGGCTGACCTGGCTCTCCAGACGCAGCCGCTCCTGGCTCATCTGGAGGCGACGCCGCAGGGCGTTGAGAGAGATCGGGGGGGGCGGCAAGGGGCGCAGGTCCGCCGAGGCGTCCGGCTGCAGGAGACGCTCCAGACGCTGGAGCTCCTCGCCGAGGTGGCAGGTGCTGGTCCAGATGTCCTCCTCCCGAGGCCCCAGGACCGCGGCGCGCTGCCGGCGGAGCAAGTCAATCAGTCGCTCGCACGTCTCAGCCTCCGCGTGGAGGGCGGCGGCGAGGGCGTCCTCGTCGGGCTCGGTTTGTCTCATCGGAGGTGATTCGAGTTGCACCATAGGAGGCTCCTTGACGGTTGTACCGGCGACCATGGCCGGAAGCTACTCGCCGCGCCGCAGCGCGCTCATGAGGCTACGCGCTACCGCCGGCGGGCTGATCGCTTCTCCCTGCGCCAGCCGGGCGCGCGCCGCGCAGACTCGCTCCGGGCGCACTGCCGGAATCTGGCGCAGTGCTGCCGGTAACTCCTGCAAGAACTGTGCCGCTTCCGAGAGTTGGAGGCTCTCGGAGGGGCTGTTTGACTCCCGGAGGGGCTCAGTCGCCGGACGGGTCGGGAGCGATTGCGACGGGTGGTTCACCGCTGAGATGCGCATCCGCGCCTCCTGAGTACTCGTTTTCTAAGGCTTGATAGAGCATCTGCGCCACGCCGAGGGGGGTGCTGTTGCTTAGTTCGTCCCCCACGGCCTGACAGTACCGGTTCCAGAAGACCTGCTCGCCGCTCTTGGCAGGCAGCAGTCCTCGGTCGGAGGGAGCGCCCCGCATCTGGCGGAGCAGCTCACTGACGAGCAGGCCCTCGAACTGGACAGCCGCCTCCCAGGCCCGCTTGTCGCGGGGCGCTGAGGTGGGCTGAGACGGCGCTGAATTGGCGGTGAGGGGCTTGAGCATAGGGACCGTCCGCTTACATGATGATTAGCTCCGCCTGGAGGGCACCCGCTTGTTTGAGGGCTTGGATGATGGCGATCAGGTCGCGGGGCTTGACGCCCAGCGCATTGAGCGCGCGGACCAGATCGCCCAGCGTGCCCTGCGGGGGCACCTCCCACAGGGCGCCGCCCGCCTCCTCGACGCTCAGCTTCTTCTCGGGCACGACCACTGTGGACCCGCCGCTCAGGGGCGGGGGCTGGGAGACCGCGACGCGCTCCCGGACGCGGACGGTGAGGCCTCCGTGGGCCACGGCCACCGGCAGGATGCGCACGTTCTCGCCCATCACCACGGTGCCGGTGCGCTCGTTGACCACCACGCGGGCCGGAGCCTCCGGCTGCACAGGCAGGTCCTCCACGCGGGCGAGCAACGCCGCCGGGTCCTCCCCGGCCAGCAGCGACAGGACGACGGTGCCGGCGTCACTGGCCCGCGCGCGACCGGGGCCGAGCTGGCCGTTGAGGGCCTCCGCCAACCGTCCGGCGGTGGTGAAATCCGGCTGGTAGAGGGTGAGCGTCAGGGCCTGGTCGGGCGCGAGGTCCGCTGCCAGGGACTGCGTGATCCAGCCCCCCTGCGGCACGCGGCCGACGCTCAGGTGATTGTTGACCTGCGAGGAGCCGCCGCCGCCCGCGCCGTAGCCGCCGATGGAGAGCGGCCCTTGCGCGAGGGCGCGCACTACACCGTCACTGCCCCGCAGCGGGGTGGCCAGGAGGGTGCCGCCCTGGAGACTGGCGGCGTCGCCGACCGAGGAGACCAGCACGTCAAAGCGAGCATTGCGGACGGCCCCGGGGGCCATCTCGGCGGTGACCATGACGGCCGCCACGTTCTTGACCTGGAGCTGCCCGGCGGGCAGCCGGAGCCCCATCTGCTCGAGCATGTTCTTCAGCGCGGCCTGGGTGAAGGCCGTGCGGTCGGAGTCGCCGGTGCCGTCCAGCCCCACGACCAGGCCATAGCCGAGCAGGCGGTACCCCGCCGCGGCGCTGAGCGAGGCGAGGTCCTTGAGCCGCACGGAAAGGGGCGCGGGCGCCTGCGCCTCGGCGAGGACGGTGGTGAACAGTAGCAGTACACTGAGCCAGAGTTTGAGCATCGGTAGCGGTTACCCCCGGGAGCCCTCACTAGAACAGCCAATTCAGGACGCGCGTCAGGAAGCCCGCGCTGCGCGTGGGCTGGCTCGGATCGCTGCCCGAGTAGGTGATCTGCGCGTTGACCAGGTCCTGTGAGGCCACGGTGTTGTCGGACGTCAGGTCCAGCGGCCG
Organism: Armatimonadota bacterium; assembly: GCA_036504235.1. Taxonomy (GTDB): domain Bacteria; phylum Armatimonadota; class Zipacnadia; order Zipacnadales; family Zipacnadaceae; genus Zipacnadum. Next base: position 11,366 of record DASXVN010000007.1, read on the forward strand.
CACCTCCCCGCGGAGGGTGAAGCTCTGCTGGTCGCGGTTGACCTGTATCTGCCGCTGGCCCTCCAGCAGGTAGTTGCCGGTCGGCGTGATCGCCACGATGCGGGCGGCCACGCGGGTGTTGAGCGTCTCCTGGCGGGAGGCGGTGGTCTTGGCGCTGCCGCTGGACTGGCCGTTCCAGCCGAAAAGCGGGATACCCGCCAGCCAGCCCTGGCCGGGCCCCACGGTGGTAGCGTCGCTGTGATCGTGCCCGTTGCCCGCGGTGTGGCTGGCGGTGGTGGACTCGGAGATGATGACCGTGACCAGGTCCCCCACCTGATGCGCGAGGGGCGTGACAAAGAGACCCGCGAAGAAGCCGGCGCTCGGGGCCGCGGGCTGCTGGGCCCCCGCGGAGGCCACACACAGCAGGAGCAGGGCGATAATCAGGTGAGTCGGGTTCTTCATCGGCGCCTCCAAATCACGCGCCCGCGAGCGGGGCGCAGTCGTTACGACAGAGACGAGACCTCCACCAGCGAGGTGCTGAGCAGCAGGCCCTCGACCACCGCGTTGCTGCCGGCGAGGCGGACCTTGACCGTCTCCCCCACCGTGGGGCGGCCCTGAATCTGGCCGGTGGCGCGGACCTCAATCAACCCGCAGCAGGCCACCACGGTGACCGCGGCGCCCCAGTCGAGGCGCACGGGGGGCGGGGCGGGCGCCGCCGGCGAGCCGGGCGGGAGGTCCGCGGCAGGCGCGACCGGTGCGGCGGCGGTCGGCGGTCGGGCGGGGGCCGGGGCGCTCACCGTCACCTGCTCGGCCCCGCTCAGGGTAAGCTGATCGGGGTCGAAACCCGCGCAGCGCAGGCGTAGACGCAGATAGCCGCGCGTTAGGAGCCGCAGGCCCGAGGGCAGCGGCGCAGGGCCGAGCGACACGGCCGCGAGCCGCTCGCGCACCGCGGGGTCGGCGACGATCTCCGCCACCTGGGCCAAGGTGAGGTCGCCGCTGGAGGCGGTGGCCGCCGCCCGCAGGGTCACTTGCGGACGCGGCGCGGGCTCGTCGGCCGCGGCGGCGGCGGCGAGCAGCAGAGCTAGCAGGATCGGGGTGACTCGGTTCATAAGTTGCCTTTCGCGCGTGCCGGAAACGGCAGACGGGCGAGACGCCCGTCCTACCGAGGCGCGCTACTGCCGCACGTTGTTCGCGGTCTGTAGCATCTGGTCGGCGATCTTGATGGCTTCCGAGTTGGCCTCGTAGGCGCGCTGGGCGGTGATCATCTGGACCATCTCCTGGACCACTTTCACATTGGACATTTCCAGCACGTTCTGGGAAATCTGGCCCAGGCCGTTGAGGCCCGGGGTGCCGGCGGCGGCCGTGCCGGAGGCGGCGGTTTCCGTAAAGAGGTTCTGGCCGATGCTGAGCAGCCCGGCCGGGTTCATGAAGCGCGCAATCTGAATCTGGCCGACCTTGGTGGGGGCGGTGCTGGTGCCCTGGATGACGGAAACGGTGCCGTCCTCCCCGACCGTGAGCGACTGCGCGTCAGGGGGGATGATGACCGGCGGATCGAGCGCGTAGCCGTCAGAGGTGACCAGACTGCCGGTGCTGTCCTGCTTGAAATTGCCGGCGCGAGTATAGGCCGACTTGCCGCTGGGCAGGGTGACCTTGAAGAAGCCGTCGCCGCCGATGGTCAAGTCCAGCGGGTTGCCGGTCTCCTGCAAGGTCCCCTCGTCGAACATCTTGGAGGTGGAGGCGGCGCGGGTGCCGAGGCCCACCTGGATGCCGGTGGGAATCTGCACGCCGTCGGCGGAGGGCGAGCCGGGCATGCGGGTGGTCTCGTAGAGGAGGTCCTCAAAATCCACTCGCTGCCGCTTGAAACCGGCGGTGTTGACGTTGGCGAGGTTGTTGGCGATGGTGTCTACGTTAAGTTCCTGGGCGATCATACCGGTCGCCGCGGACCACAGGGCGCGCATCATGAGAGGAATCACCTCGAGGCAAAAGTAGGGTGAGAGGGCGGATTAGAGTTGGTTTTGAGACCCGGCGAACGGCGGCCCACCCCGCCCTCGGGGGACCTCGGGCACCCCTCCCGGTGCGGGAGGGGCTACGGCAACGGCGCCTCACCCCCGGCCCCTCTCCCTGCGGGAGAGGGGGGAAAGGCGAACGGCTACGGCAACGGCTAAGGGCTCGATCATGCAGAAGGCGGTCTCTTACTCGTACTCAGCGAACGGGCGTGTGTTGCTCCGCTGCGCTCCGCAAAACGCGCCCCTACAACGGCAGAGGCAAACGGCTAAGGGCTCCCCCGCCTACAGAACGTGCGGCGGTGGGAGAAATGCAGTTAGTCAGCCAGGCTGCGGGCGAGGTCGGACACGGCGGCGTCCTGGGTGCGGAGGACCTCGGCGTTGGCCTCGTACTGGCGCATGCCGCGCGTCATGGCTCCCAGCTCGCGAACCGCATTGGCGTTGGCGCCCTCCAGGCAGCCCTGCCGGACTTGCGTCGTGGCGGCGGGGACCGTGGCGCTGACTTGCAGCAGGTTGCCACCGGAGGCGCGGAGGGTGGCCCCCGGCGCGGGCTCCACCACGCGAAGCCGGTCTACCGGACGGCCGTCTACCGTGATCGAGCCGCTGTCCGTGATGGTGACTTGCGTCCCGGTAAGCTGAATCGGGCCTGCCTGGCCCAGCACCGGCTGGCCGGCGGCGGTTACTAACAGTCCCTGCGGGCTGCGCGTGAGATTGCCCGCGCGGGTGTAGGCCTGCCCCTGGGGGGTCTGGACCACCAGGAGACCGGGGCCATTAAGCGCCACGTCCAGCGAGCCGCCGGTCTCGCGGATCGGTCCCTGGCGGAGGTCTAACCACTGGCCGGCGAGGGTCCCGCCGCCGCGGTCGGTCTCGGCGGAGTCGGTGGCCGCCTGGAGGTCCTGGCGGAAGGAGCGCTGGGCGACCTCCGCACGGCGGAAGCCGGCGGTGTTGGCGTTGGCCAGGTTGTTGGCGTAAATATCAGCCTTTTCCAGTTCCGTCGCCATGCCGCTGGCCGCGGCGTAAATTCCCCTGAGCATAGGCCTCTCCCACCGACAATAGGTAGCGTACCTGGTATATCGGGCGGGGCGGATGAAACTTGAGGAGACACCGCTCTCGCCGCGAGCCGCCGAGACCGAGGGCCTGTCTACAGTCGCCCCCGCGCCGCCCGATTTATCTAGGCATGACGCGTTGGGTAACTGGCATTGGTGAAGCGGCGTACAGCGCAACGCCGGGCGACAGTCTGACGGCGGTCGGCCTGGGCTCCTGCGTGGCGGTTATCCTCTTTGACGAGACCCGTAGCGCGGCGGGGCTGGCGCATTGCATGCTGCCCCGGCAGCGCAAGCCGCGCGCCGCGGGCGACAAGCCGGTGCTGACCGTGGAGAGCGGGCTCCCCTATTTGCTGGAGGAGATGCACCGCCACGGCTCTCGTCCGGAGGCCCTGCAGGTGGTGCTGGTGGGCGGGGCGGCTATGTTCGAGTTCACCGGCCCGCAGATCATGGACGTGGGTGCCCAGAATATCGCGATGGCGCGGGAGATCATCGGCACCCATCGGCTGCGCCTGCGCGCGGAGGACCTCGGCGGCAGCCGGGGGCGCACCGTGACGCTGACCCTGCCCGAGGCCGAGGTGATCGTGCGCACGGAGGGCGAGGAGAAGTGCCTGGTGGTCCTGGGGCACAGCTACCACGCCCGGGCGGCGTAGAGAGCGAGGGGCAAGGCTCGCGCCTCGCCCCTCGGGAAACGGCCGGCGGGGGACATAGCCCCCGCCCTACAGTACGGCCACGACCTAGGCACCGCGGTTAGGCCGCGAGCGCTTCCGGCGCGCCCGCGTGGATCGTCTGCAAATCCTCGCGGGTGAGGATGCGGCTGGGGTCGAGGACGACGATCAGCCGGTGCTTGCCGTCCTTGAGTTGCTTGCCGATGCCGGCGATGAAGTCGCTGTCCGTACCCTCCACCACCTCGCCGGGCGGCTCGATGTCTTCCCCGGCCAGACGCGTGACCTCCGAGACGCCGTCCACGAGGAAGCCCACGATCTGATCGCCGATCTCGACGATCACGATGCGGCCATTCTCCCCGATATCGGTGTTCTCGAAGCCGAAGCGCTTTTTGAGATTGATCACCGGGATGATGTCCCCGCGGACATCAATGACCCCGGCGACGAAGTCCGGAGCGCGCGGCACCCGGGTGATCTCCGGCACCTCGATCAGACGCTGGACTTCGCAGATATCGATTCCGTAGTCTTCTCCGGACACCTGGAAGAGCACCAACTGCTGCTCGTCCTGGTCGTGTCTTCCCATGTTAGTCTCAACAGGACCGGCCACAAGATCGCCTCCTTGGCGGGGTGCGGGGCGCCGAGGACCAGGCCGCGGCCCCCCGCGGGAGCTCTGCTAAGCCGCGCGCAGATGCGGGCGGGACGCGGACGACGCCTCGGAGGACGAGGAGCCCAGGCGGACCAGGCCTTCGGTCTGGCTGACCTTGAAGCGGTCCACCAGCGCCGTCAGCTCCTGGGCCATGGCCGCCATCTGCTGCGCGTTGCTGGCCACCTGCTGCACCGAGGCGGCCTGCTGCTGCACCGCGGCCGAGATCTGCTCGCTCTGGGCGGCGTTCTCCTGGCTGATGGCGGCGATGCTCTCGATCGCGCCGACCGTCTCGTTGCTGTTGCCGGACATCTGCTGCGCTGCGGCCGCCGACTCCTGGGTCTGCGCGGAGATGTCCTGGAGCGACTGCTGCACCCGGTCGCTCAGCGTGTTGATGCGGCCCGTGGCCGTGGAGATCTCCTCAACCTCGCCGGCGACGCGATCCACCGTGCCGATGATGCGCTCCAGCGTCTCGCGGGTCTGCTCGGTCAGCTCGCCGCCCGCCTGGATGGCCTCGCTGGCAGCCTCGCGGGCCTGGTTCACCGCGCCGATGATGTCCTGCACGCCGCCGATCAGCTCGGCGATCTGCTTGGCCTCCTGGCCGGAGCGCTCCGCCAGGCGGCGCACTTCCTCCGCCACCACCGCGAAGCCCTTGCCGTGCTCGCCGGCGCGGGCCGCCTCGATGGCGGCGTTGAGGGCCAGCAGGTTGGTCTGCTCGGCAATCTCCCCGATGGCGTCCACGATCTTGCCGATCTGCTTGGAGGCGTCGAGCAGGCCGCTGACCTTGGCGGCGATGACCTCGTTGCGTTCCTCGATACCGGTCATGCCCGCGCGCAGCTGCACGACCGCGCCCTGGCCATCCTCGGCGACCTGCCGGGACTCTTGGCCCACCTGGCTGGCGCTCTGGGCGTTGGCGGAGACCTGGGTGATGGCGGTGCCGACTTCCTCCGTCAGGGCGAGGCTGTCCGCCGCCTGGCGCGCCTGCTGCTGGGCGGTGGTGGCCACCTGCTGGATGGCGGCGCTGAGGTTGTGCATGGAGCCGGTGCCGACCTCGGCCTGCTGCGCCTGGCTCTGCGCGCCGCTCGCCATCTGCTCGACGGTGCCGGCCATTTCCTCACTGCCCGCGGCGAGCTGCTGGCTGGCGCTGCCCACCTGCTGCGAGAGCGAAGCCACCTCGCCCGAGGCGTGCTTGACCTGGGTGACCAACTGCTCGGTCCACTCCAGGAAGGTATTGATCCCGGTGGACAGCTCCCCGATCTCGTCAGTGGACTTGACCTCCACGCGCACGGTGAGATCGTTGGTCTCGATGACCCGGTTGACCCGATCCACCATGTTCTTGGTCGGGCCGGTGATGCCCCGGCTGATGGTAATGGCCAGGATCAGGCCAAGGAGAATCGCCAGCCCGGTCGCGCCGAACATCATGCGGATTCCGCTGGCGTTGGAGGCGGCGGCCGCGACCGCCGCGACCCCCGCTTCCTTCTGCGTCTGCTGGTATACGTCCTCGAGAGCGGTCTGGCCCTCCTCGCGGACTTTGGCTATCTCCGCGAGCTTGGCGCTGATGCCGGCGGCCGCTTGTTCGCGAGCGGCGCCGGTGGCCTGCAGCTTCTGATCGTGGAGAGTCAGAATCTCGCCACCCAGTTGCTGGTAGCTCTGCACCAACTGCTGGCAGGTCTCGAGCTTTTTGAGCGTTTCCTCGTCCTTGACGGCGACGACGGTGAGCTCCGAGCCGGCGACCTTCTCGCCGCCTTTGCTGATCGCGGTGACCCACTGTCCCACGAGTTGCGAATTCTGATCGAACAGCTTCCGCTGCGCGGCCAGCGCGGGGGGGTCAGTGAGGGACAGATACCGGAAGACATCGCCCCGGGCGGCCATGAAGCTGGTCAGCGCTTGTTGGGCAGCGGTACCCCGGGGTACCGCGACCTGAGCAATGTCATCCATCCGGCTTCCCATCGTCGTCATCGCGCGCCAGCCGATCAGACCCACGGCGGTACACAGCACTAGCACCAGGACAAACCCGAGTAGCAGTCTGCTCCCGATCTTGAGATTCTGCAGCTTCATTCTCTTCCTCCCATAGACGTCCCATTATTCCGGCCAGTAGCCCCGAAGAGCGCCCCGCCGGTGACGAGGGGCCAGCCGCAATACTCATGCCAAAGCTGAGGGCAAGCAGGGAGGCGATCAATTGAGCGGAAATGCGTATTTCCGGTGCAGAAACGACGGGCGGAGACCCTTCCCCGGTTTAAGCTAGTCACAGGTGGCAGTAAGCGTATCCCAACCATTTTCAGAACCCATGCCTAGCCCCGAGGCCTCCCGCGACGACCAGGATGTCCGACTTATGCTGTCTCTGGCCCGGGGCGAAGAGGGGGCCCTGGCGACGCTACGGGAGCGGCATCAGCGCTGGGTGCAGACGCTGATCGGGCAGTTCTTTCGCGATCCCGATCTGGTGGAGGATCTGACCCAGGATACCTTCCTGCGGGTCTATCAGGCGCGCGAGCGCTACCGGCCCCGGGCGCGCTTTCGCACCTGGCTGCGTCGGGTCGTGGTGAACCTGTGCCTCAACGAGCAGCACCGCGAGCAGACGCGGGAGCGCTGGCGCGGGCCCGGGCTGGAGGCGCGCGAGGTGGCGGAGCTGGCGGAGACGGCGCCGCCGCTGGAGGCGCGGCTGCTGCGGCGGGAGGGGGGCGCCGAGTTGGCCGCCGCGGTGCGCGCGTTGCCGCCGCGCCAGCGCGAGGTGCTGCTGCTGCGGCACGGCGAGGGCTGGTCCTATGCGCAAATCGGCGAGCGGCTAGGCTGTACGGAGGCGGCCGTGGACAGCCTGCTGCGCCGCGCTACCGGGGCGCTGCGGGAACGGCTGGAGCCGCCCGCGCTGTAGGGCGGGGGCTACGTCCTCCGCCGCAACTGCCGCCTAGAGGCTACCGGTCACGGGAACGGCAAAGGCTAACGGCCGGCGGGGGACGTAGCCCCCGCCCTACAAACGACGACTGGTCGCGCCCCCCGAGGAGGCAAACCATGGAGCAACCCGTTTCACAGGCAGAGCTGGACGTTCTGCAGGCCAGTCTCTCCGCCTACCAGGAACACCAGCCGCGGCGGACTGAGGTCACCGTGGCGCTGTATGACTTCCGCGACGCGTTCGGGCTATCCCCGCAGCAGGTGAGGGTCATGGCCCAGGAGACGGAGCGGCTGGGGCAGGCGCTCAATCGCACGCTGGGCATCTACCTCAACGGCACCGCTCAGGTGGAGTTTCAGGCGCTCAACAAAATGAAGCTGGAGCAGTACCTGGGCTCCCTGCCGGAGCGCGGGTTTCTGGCGGCGGTGCCCTGCGGACCGGGGGTGCCGGAGGGGCTCCTGCATCTGGACGGGCCGCTGGCCTACACCACTTTTGACGCGATGCTGGGCGGACCGGGACTGCCGCCGGGCATCCCGGCCCGGGAGCCGACGCCGGTGGAGGCCGGTCTGTTCCGGGTGCTGGCCGACGAGGTCCTGGCCACCTGGCGCACGATGAGTCGGTTTCCCGAGCGGCTGCCCCGGCGGGTGGGCGAGGTCTACTACCGCCTGAGCAACGTGGATGTGCGCAGCAAGCACGACTGGGTGCTGTGCGCCAGCTACCTGATGCAGGTCAACCAGTGCGCGGGCTACCTGACCTGTACCTTCCCCTGCAGCGCGGTGCGCAAGCTGCTGGCCCCGGCGCAGGCCGTCCTGGTGGCGGAGGACCCGCCGCGCGAGAGCCTGCACGCCACACTGCGCCACTGCCCGCTGCGAGTGCGGGTGGTTCTGGGGCAGACGCAGGTCCCGGTCGAGCAGCTATCCGGCTTGCGGGTGGGCCAGGTCCTGCCCCTGCAGGCCCCCACGCGCCAGGGGAAAGCGGCGGTGGCGGTCCAGGTGCAAGGGCAGGCCAAGTTCGCCGGGGAGACCGGCGTGCATGAGGGGCAGGTGGCCGTGCGCCTGCTGGGCGCGGTCACCGCTGTCCCCGAGTCTGGCCCCGCGTCGTAGTTTCTGGCGCGATTCTTGCAGCCCCCTTAAGCAGCGCCGGCTCGCCCGGTTTCGCCCATTCTGCGCCGGCGCTGTTGAGGTGACGTCCCCATGTCCGCCGATTTCGATGCCAGCGAATTCTTTGCCATCTTCGTGCAGGAAGCGGTCGAGCAGATCGAGGCGCTGGATCAGGCGCTGGTTGGTCTGGAACGCCACCCACAAGATACCGGCTTGATCACGGAAATCTTCCGAGCCGCGCATAGCCTGAAGGCCTCCGCCGCCAGCCAGGGACTGGAGCGGATGTCGCAGATCAGCCACGCGCTGGAGAGCCTCTTTGACCAGGTCCGCAGTGGGGCCCGGGAGGTCACCCCGGAGCTGATTGATCTGCTGCTCACCGGCGTGGACGCCCTGCGCGGGCATCTGGCCGCAGCGCAGACGGCCTCCGCGCCGCCCGACGACGAAGAGTTGATGCAGCGGCTGCACCAGTCGGCGGAGAAGTCTGACGCCTCGTCGCTGGCTCCGCAGACGCTAGCCTCCCCTCCCCCGGCACCGGAGTCACCGCGCCCGGAAAGGCCCGGGCCGGGCTGCCACGTGTCGTTGACCCTGTCTGAGGACTGCCTCCTGCCCGCCGCCCGACTCTGGCTGGTGCTCCAGCGGCTCCAGGAACTGGGCGAGGTGCTCGAGTCCCGGCCCCGGGCGGAGGAACTCAACCAGGCGGATTTCGCCGAGCGAAAGCTCTGGGCCCGGGTGCGATGCAGCCTCGCGGAGGCCGATTTGCACAAGCAACTCTGTGGGCTGCCCGAGGTGGACCGGGTGGAGGTCAGCACGCCAGCCGCGCAGACCACTACCGCCGGCCCCTCCCCCACCGCCGCAACGGAGCAGCAGACGGTGCGCGTCAACATGGAAAGCATCGACGCGCTGATGAACCTGGTGGGCGAACTGGTCATCAGCCGCACGCGGCTGTCCAATCTCAAGCAGCAACTCAAGCTCGCCGCGCCGCGGGAGCTGCCCGCCTTGCTGAACGGCCTGGAGCAGACCACCGACAACCTGGGACGCATCGTCACCGAGCTGCACGAGCGCGTGATGGAAACGCGCATGGTGCCGGTGGAGCAGGTCTTTGCCCGCTTCCCGCGGCTGGTGCGGGACGCCGCGCGCCGCGAGAACAAACAGGTGAAGCTGGTGCTGGAGGGCGGGGACACGGAGCTGGATACCGGCCTTACGCAGAGCGTCATTGACCCACTCAAGCACCTGCTGCGCAACGCGGTGGGGCACGGGGTGGAGCGGCCCGAGCAGCGCCGGGCGCGGGGCAAGCCGGAGGAGGGTCTGGTGCGCCTGGCGGCCCGCCAGCAGGGGGGAAGCATCGTCATCGAGGTCAGCGACGACGGGGCGGGGATGGACCCGAAGGCCCTGCGGGAGGCGGCCGTGCGCAAGGGGCTGATGAACGCGGCTCAGGCCGCGGCGCTCACCGACCAGGCCGCGCGCCAGTTGATCTTCGCCCCCGGATTCAGCACCGCCCTGGAGGTCAGCGACGTGTCCGGGCGCGGCGTGGGCATGGACGTGGTCATGAGCAACATCGAGCAACTGGGCGGTGAGGTGGAGGTCACCAGCGAACTGGGGCAGGGCACGAAGGTGGAGCTGCGGCTGCCGCTGACTCTGGCGATTATCCGCGGGCTGCTGGTGGAGTCGGCCGGGCTGATCTTCGCGCTGCCGCTGGCGTGTGTGGAGCGCGCGCTCCGCCTGAAGAGCGAGGAAATCTCCTACCTGAAGGGTTCGCCGGCGGTGACCATCGAGGGGGAAGCGATTCCCCTGCTGGGCCTGGCCGAGGTCTGCGGGCTACGCGAGGCAGAGTCGGGAACGGCCCTGGTGCGTGGCGAGGAATCGCCGCATGTGGTGCTAGTCAGCTCCGGCCAGGGCCACGTGGGGCTGATGATTGACTCCGTGCTGGGGAATGAGGAACTAGTCATCCAGTCGCTGGGCAAGACCTTTGCGGGGATCAAAATCCTGGGCGGGGCGGCCATTCTGGGGGATGGCCGGCTGGCGCTGGTAGTGGATGTTCCTACGCTGCTGCGGACAGCCCGCGGGACGGGCACGCGGACCCGCGCGGCGGCCTAACGCCGGGTCATGGGGAGACAATCATGGTGGACGCGGTGCTGAACGAACTGCAACGGGATGCGCTCAGCGAGGTGGGCAACATCGGCGCGGGCAACGCCACCAACGCGTTGGCGATAATGACCCGGCAGCGTCTGGAGTTGTCCGTGCCGGAGACGCACCTGGTGGCGCTGGAGGAGCTGCCGCGGCTGACCGCCGACCACCCGGAAGAGGCGCTGGTGTCGGTGTACGTGGCTTTCCAGGGGACCGCGCAGGGCTGCCTGCTGCTGCTGTTCACCGAGCCGCAGGCGCGGGCGCTGCTGCGGCTGCTGGATTTGCCCTGCCCCACCAACATTTTCAACCTGCCCAGCCTCGAGAAATCCGCGGTCAGCGAGATCGGCAACATCCTGGCCTCCTCCTACCTCAACGCCCTGGCGCAGTTTGCCGGGCTGCACCTATTTCCGCTGCCACCGGGAGTGGCCGTGGGCATGAGTGGGGCCATTCTGGGCTCCATCGGGGCCTTTCTGGGGCAACTGGACGACCGGAGCCTGGTTATCCACCTGCGCATCTCGGCCGGGGTGGCGGGGCAGCAAACGCCGCCGCCGCTGGGCCTGAGGCTGGTCATGATCCCGCGGGAGAACAGCCTGCAGGTGATCCTGGCGGCGCTCGGGCTGGAATGAGCACCGTACCCCTTACAGTCCGACCCGCGACGACCGAGATTCTCTAGGCAATGCCCACCCCGATTCGCGTGCTGATTGTTGATGACTCCGCCTATGTACGTCTGGTGCTGACGCGCCTGCTCGCGGGTGAGCCGGATATTGTGGTGGTCGGCCAGGCGGCCGACGGCGCGGAGGCCCTGGTCGCGGCGGAGAACCTGCGGCCGGACGTGATGACCCTCGACGTGGAGATGCCCAAGCTGAGCGGGCTGGAGGTGCTGGCCCGCCTGCTGCCCCGGCGTCCCATCCCCGTGCTGATGCTCTCCAGTCTGACCCAGCACGGGGCCGAGGTGGCCCTGGAGGCGCTGCGGCTGGGCGCGGTGGACTGTCTGGGCAAGCCGGGGAGCGCGGGCGTCCCGGACCTGGAGTCGGTGCGCCGGCAACTGGTCGCCAAAGTGCGCGCGGCCGCCGGGGCCCGGGTGCGGGTCCCGCCTGCCGGGGTGCCCCCGCCGCGACCGACCCCGCGGCTCCGACCGGCGCTTAGCTCTCGCCCCGCGGGGCCGATGACCACGGTGCTGATCGCCTCCTCGACGGGCGGGCCCGGCTCCTTGCACACCGTGCTGTCCGCACTGCCGGAGCATTTCCCCGCCGCCATCGCCATTACCCAACACCTGCCCCCCGCTTTCACCGCCGCCCTGGCCCGCCGCCTGGACGACGATTGCGCGCTGTCGGTACGCGAGGCCCGGGAGGGCGACCTGCTGCGCCCGGGGTGCGTGTTAGTGGCGCCCGGGGATCGCCACATGCTGCTGGGGCCGCAGGGCGTGGTGCACCTGTCCGCGGACCCGCCGCTATGGGGGGTGCGGCCGGCAGCCGACCGCATGATGATCAGCGCCGCCCAGCACCTGACTGGCCCCCTGATCGGGGTAGTGCTCACGGGGATGGGCCGGGACGGCGCCGAGGGGATTCGCGCAATCAAGCAAGCCGGCGGGACCTGCCTGGCCGAGTCGGAAGCGACCGCGGTGATCTACGGCATGCCCAAAGCCGCGTGGGAGACCGGTTCCTGTGATCGAGAATTGCCCCTGCCGGAGATCGGCCCGGCGCTGACGCGGCTGGTGACGGCCCCGCGGCGCGAGGCCCCGCCCCTGGCGGCGTAAGGAGAGTCGGCGTACATGGCGGCCCTGTTGTCACTGGACGAATACGAGCAACTCTGCCGGGGCTTGTCCCGGCTGTGGCAGGTGGACCTGCGCGGGTATGCGCCGGGGCAGCTCCAGCGCCGCCTGGCGAACATGATGACCCGCGCGGGAGCCGGCTCGGGGGCGGAGTTCCTGGCGCAACTGCAAGCAGATTCCGCTCTAGCCGCGGACTACCGCGACCGGTTCACCATCAACGTGACCGAGTTCTTCCGGGACCGGCGACCCTTCGCGCGGCTCGAAGCACGCCTGGCGGAACTCCACCGGGAGCAGCCGATCAAGCGGATCTGGAGCGCCGCGTGTTCGCTGGGAATGGAGCCGTTCAGCGTGGCCATGCTCATGTCCGAGCTGGCGCCGGTCGGGCTGTGGCGGATCGCGGCCACCGACCTGGACCCTTTGGCGCTGGCGAGAGCGCGGCGGGCGGAGTATGCGCCGGAGGAGCTGCAGGGCGTGTCGCCCGAGCGGCTAGCGCGCTTCTTCCGGCCCGCGGCGGAGGGGCACGAGGTGCAGCCCGCCCTGCGGCGGCGCGTGGATTTCGCGGAACTGGACCTACTCAAGCCGCTAGGCCGCCAGCCGCGCTCCTGTGATCTGATTCTCTGCCGCAATGTGACTATCTACTTCACACCCGCGGCTAAGGAGCAGGTCCACGCGCTGCTCAGCGCCTCGCTGCGCCCCGGGGGACTGCTGTTCGTGGGCGCGACGGAGCGGCTGGCGGCCGCGCCCGCGGTCGGGCTGCGGCAGCTGGAGCCGGCGCTTTACCAGAAGGAGTGGGCCTGAAGTCGCCGCCGCGGATGCCGATAGACACCGGTGAGTGTACCGACTCACCCGAGGAGGCACGGAGAACCTACCATGCCAGCTAAGATCATGATTGTGGATGACGCCCTGTATATGCGCACCCTGCTCAAGAAAGTGCTGGGCGGGGGACCGTACGAGCTGGTGGAGGCGGCCAACGGCCGGGAGGCCGTCGAGCGCTTTCCCCAGGAGCAGCCCGACCTGGTGCTGATGGACATCACCATGCCGGAGATGGACGGCATCAGCGCCTGCCGGGCGATCTGCGCGGCGCACGCCACGGCCCGGATCATCATCTGCTCCGCCTTGGGCCAGCAGCAGATGGTTATTGAGGCGCTGGGAGCGGGCGCCAAGGACTTCATCACCAAACCCTTCCAGCCGGATCAGGTCCTGGCCGCGGTCGCCCGCCATCTGGAGGAAAATGATTCTGAGGAAGTGAGGCGCGCCGCATGAGCATTGCGACAATGAAAGTGGAATTTGTGCACCCGTTCGTGGAGGGAGCTTTTCGGGTCCTGCGCGAGACGGTGCAGGCCAGCCCGCGGCGGGGGCCGCTGTCCCTGCGCACCGGCAACACCTTTACCTCCCAGGAGCTGACGACGCTGATCGGTGTCAACGGGGACATCGAAGGGGTCGCGCTCTACGGGATGTCGTTGATCGCGGCGCAGAAGATCGCGGGGAAGCTGCTGGGCATGGCGCTGACGGAGTTTGACGAGCTAGCCTCCAGCGCCATCGCCGAGGTGGCCAACATGATCACCGGCAACGCTACTACCGAGCTGGAGCAGAACGGCTATCATTGCGACATCACGCCGCCCTCGATGCTGCGGGGCATCGGCACCGAAATAACCACCAGCGTGCCCGCCCTGATCGTGCCGATCATCACGGAGTTCGGGGACATGGAGATCAACCTGGCGTTGGCGCCTTCGATGCGGAGAGGGTAGGGAGAAAGGCCGTTGCCGTTTGTAGGGCGGGGGGGCG